>CAWFUK010000044.1:0-45837 GCA_963818935.1 uncultured Acidobacteriaceae bacterium | reverse complement strand
TCGCGCGCGTGATCTTCAAGTGCCGTTCGACGGCACACCCGGCCAGTTCAACGCCATCACCGATGTTCCCGGCGTCGCGGTGGGGCACACCACGCTGATTTCGGGCGAAGGCAAACTGCAGCGAGGCGTGGACCGGTGCGCACCGGAGTTACCGCGATCTTGCCGCGTGGCGCCGCTAATCCAGCTCCCGTGTTCGCCGGATACTTCTCGCAGAACGGCAACGGCGAAATGACGGGCATGGCGTGGCTGGAAGAATCGGGATTCGCCGAGAGCCCGATCCTCATCACCAACACGCACAGCGTCGGGCTGGTGCGGGACACCGTCATCAAATGGCAGCTGGGCGAAGCGGACAAGGGACACCGCACCATGCCGCTGTGGTCGCTCCCCATCGTCGCCGAAACCTGGGACGGTTTCTTGAACGACATCAACGGCTTTCACGTTCAGGAACAGCACGTCTTCGCGGCGCTCAATGGCGCGAAACCCGGCCCGGTACAGGAAGGCGCGGTGGGCGGCGGAACCGGAATGATCTGCTACGGATTCAAGGGCGGCATCGGGACTTCGTCGCGCAAGCTGGCCGATGCGTCCGGCGGCTACACGGTGGGCGTTCTGGTCCAGTGCAATTGCGGACGACGCCCGCAACTCCTGATCGCCGGCGTTCCGGTGGGCAAGGAAATTCCCGGCCAAGTTCCTTACGCGTCGAACATCTCGCCCGCAGGCCAAGAGCTGGGATCCATCATTATTGTTGTCGCTACGGATGCTCCGCTGCTCTCGCATCAGTTAAAACGCCTGGCGCATCGCGCCACCATGGGACTCGCGAGAACCGGGTCCATTTCCGGGAACGGCTCGGGCGACCTGTTCCTGGCTTTCTCCACCGCCAACGAAACTGCTGCCGGCCAGGTTGCGGGCGCCTCGGTCCGGGATGCCAAGATGCTCCCGAACGATTCGATGGACCCGTTGTTCGAAGCCACCGTCGAGGCCACCGAAGAGGCGATCGTGAACGCGATGGTGGCGTCCGACACGATGACGGGCATCGATAGCCGAACGGTAATTGGTCTACCCCGCGATCAGCTGGTGAAGGTGCTTGGCAAATACAATCGCCTCGCGCACTAGATCCTCGATCCGACCACCGCCATCTGCAACATTTCCGGCGTTTCGCCGATGACGGGCCTATTTATGGACGCTGACGGTCTGATCGCCGGCCACGTATGCCACGTAGTCGGTGCCACCGGCGGCAATCAGGTTTTTCTCTTTGAGCTCTTGAGCGCTCTCATTGGGCGTCACAAACGGGCGCATCGACACGCCGTCCGCCTTGGGGGCGGGTGTGGCGCGTACGCTGATCTTGCTGTCATCCACCGATACCGCGGAGATCAATCGGAATTTCACCTTGCTTCGCCCGCCGAAGAAGTTCCTCTTTCCGCCCAGTTCCGCCACGGTCCCGGTGACGATGGCCCCCTTGGCAATCACGGTCACGTCATCTGATTTCAACCCGTCCAAAACGCGGAAGCGGACAGTCTGGCCAACGTCGGCGTCGAGAGGCACGTCTTCAAGCAACGCGATGCGGAAAGGCACGCCGTCGCGTACTGTGACAGGCATGGCTTGCGCCGGAGCCGGAGTGCGCGGAATTGGCAAGACCGGAACCGTCGCCGCGCTGCTTGCGGCGGCCTGAGGCTTCACCGGCGGTTTCGTCATCACCACCGGGGGCGGCGCAACTGGTTGCGGTTTGTTGCCTAGCGCAAGCGCGGGGCTGGATGGTGGAGGCGGCGCTGCCGCCGGGATCCCACCGGATGTGTCGTCGTTCTTGGCATCGGGAGCGGTTTCGGGCGCGGGCGTCGGTGCGGCCGTGGCTTGCGGAGCTGCCGGTTGCTGGATCGCCGGGATCGGGGTCGTGCTTGCGGCTGGCGGTTGCGGCAATGATGCCGTGCTCTGCCGATGCGTCTGCCACCACGCTCCGGCGACGGCCACGGCCAGGACGGCCGCGCCGGTTACGAATAAGAATGCCCGTTTGGGTTTGGTCGCCCGGGTTGCGGCCACGACCGGAGCCGCCACCGCCGCTGGTGCCTTGGTGGATGGCTGAGGAACCGGCGTGGGCGCATGCTCCAGCCGAACCCTCAACTTTACGAGCGCCTCCGCTACCTCGCTCATCGATTGCCAGCGTTCGGCGGAATTCTTCCGCAGGCATCGCACGATCAGATTGTCCAATTCGGCCGGAACCTGCGGCGCCAGCTCGTGGATCGGCTTCACCTCGTCGCGCAGAACCGCCGAAAGCGTGGAAATCCCCGAATCGCCGTCGAAAGCGCGATGTCCGGTGACCATCTCATAGAGCACGGCGCCGAACGAAAAGATGTCCGAGCGTGCGTCAACTTTCAATCCCTCGGCCTGCTCGGGTGACATGTAGTTCACAGTCCCCATGATGGCGCCTTCCACCGTGAGCGGCGCCTGCGTCAGCGTAGCCTGATCCCCCTCTCCTTCGGGCGGCCGTGTGTGCCCCGCCGGGTCCAACAATTTCGCCAGTCCGAAATCCAGAATCTTCACCAGGCCGGAGTCGGTGACCATTACGTTCGCTGGCTTGAAGTCGCGATGAATAATTCCCGCGCCGTGCGCCGCCGCCAGAGCGTTGGCCATCTGGATCGCAAGCCGCAGCACTTCCGGTACTGGAATTGGTCCGGCCGCGATCAGCTGGTGCAGGGTCTTGCCGGCTACGTGTTCCATCACCATGTACTGCGTATCGCCTTCCGGCAGGATGTCGTGAATGGTGACGATGTTGGGGTGGTTGAGCGCTGAAGCCGCTTGCGCCTCCTGGATGAATCGGCGCCGCCGCTGCGGATCGCGCGTCCTTCCGGGCGCCAGAACCTTTACTGCGACAATCCGGTTCAGCCGCGAATCGCGCGCCTTGTAGATTTCGCCCATCCCGCCCGAGCCCAGTTTTTCCAAGAAGGCATAGTGGGAAACGGTTTGGCCGACAATGGATTCCATGGGCTGCTAGTAGCCGACGTTGCTTCGATCTGCCGTGGGGGGCCTGCGCGCATTATCACTCGAAAGCGAGACCCCGTGCAATGGGCGCACCCCGCGTATGTACTGAACACCTGCTCGCGCCCAACGCGCGTTGTACCGGTACGGGCTGCAAATTCTTCCTGGCCGAACCAACTTTGCCTGCGGAATGGCATTCCTTTTCAATCACATCGGCAGTGGGCATCAAGCTGCTCTTAGTAGCGGCGAGACCGACTTAGGCCGCCTGGAAAGCGGCCGGATGGAAGGAGAAACAAAAATGCTTTATTACGCTTTGGTCTTTCTGCTGGTCGCGATCGTGGCGGCGGTGCTGGGATTCGGTGGCGTGGCCGTCATATCGGCGGGGATCGCGAAGATTCTATTCTTCGTTTTCATCGTACTTTTCCTCGTCTCGTTGATCACCCACATGTCACGGCGGGTCTAACTCGGTTCGGGAATTGAAATCCCGGCCTTCCAACTCCCGCGCCACCAGAAGCCCTGTATCGTCCGGTAGGTCGGTACAGGGCTCCTTTTTTGCTCCCCTCCGAATTCAAAACTTTCCCGCGTGCCCCGCGCTATTGGTTTCCGATACTGCCGAGCTCGGAGGCCGCCATGCAAGACGGCAAACATCGGTTAGCATCAGCCCAAATGCCATAATCAGGAACGCGTAGCTAACTTTGGTCCGAATCGTTCGTTGCATGACACCTGAGAGAGCAATTTCATCCCCATGGCGCGCGGTCCAGAACCCACAATCACCTACGGGATTCCACCCGGGCGTTCGAGAATCAAATGATTCTCGCGTTACTGAAGCCAGATACATTTTGCTTCTCCCCCGGATTGTCGCAAGTCGTTTTCCCGCAGGATCACCCCGCGGCCGTCTGCTTCGAACCAAATCTCCGACAGCCGATACTGTCCCTCGTAACTGTCGAATATCAATCTGGCAGGTTCCGTCCGGCCGAATTTGCCTTTCGCGGCCACAAACTTCGTGCCCGCCCCCGCAAGCTTTTCGTTTTGGATCCGGATGTTACGGCCCAGCCCAGCCTCTTCCACCGAATACGTTCCAGGAGGAAGCGTCTGGTCCTCTACCTGGAACGCGAAGGGCACTTGAGCGACGCGGGTTTTCGGCAATTGCTCCATCACCAAAGCGCTGGAGATGGGAACGCCGACACTGATCATCAGCCGGAGGAGGGTTCTATTCAGCATTGGGAAGTCCGCCGGGCCTAGAACACTCTTACGGCCACATCATCCAGCGGGTGTCCGGGGTGCGAAGATTGTAGGATAAGTGGTTGCTCTAGTGCGCTTGCCGGATGGTCAGACCCCCAGTTAAGGATTTGCCCATGCCGCGCGCCAGAATCAATTGATTCTCTTTTTGAATCTTTTGATGAGTGTTAAGACGGAGAGGGATTTGCTGAAATCGAAGTCGGGAATCGAGCCCAGATTGTTAGCCGTGCGAGGGCCTCTGAAAGGCCATATGATCGAACTGCCCCAGGGCGAGTATTGGGTCGGCCGCCAATCCACGAATGATCTGCAATTGGAGGACACCGCGGTCTCGCGCCGTCATTGCCTTTTTATCCGAGCGGGCGACGGGTGCACTCTGAAGGATCTGGAAAGCCGCAACGGGACCTTTGTGACGGGCACCCCGGTCACCGAACAGGAGTTGAAGCCGGGCGACGAAATCCGCATCGGCGGCTCGGTCTTCTGTTACATGGTTGACCCGGGCGCCGGCCTGAGCCCTGAAAAAAACCCCTCGGTTTCGAGCACCCGCGAAATCCGCCTCGAAGATTCGCTGTATCTTTCCTCGGACGAATACACGATCCTGCCGCCTTCCGCCCGCGCGCTGCACGATCTGCGGACGCTGCTCCGTGTGAGCACAATGCTCCACTCCTTCCGCGGGCTGCACGACACCACTTCCGCCACCGCGGCCGAGATTCTCCGCAGCCACCTGACCTCCCTGCTGCTCGATCTGATTCCGGCTTCCCACGCGGCCATCTTCATTCCCGGCTCGCAATCCGATATAGGCGCGTCCACCCTGCCCGTGTTGGAGCGGACCGTCGAGGAGCGCGTCGTGATCTGGCAGGAGGGCGCCGAAAACAACGGTCTGTCTATCCTGGCCGCCCCGCTGATCGTCCGGGAGCGAGGTGGCGGCGGTAGTGTACGTCGAATCGCTGGGCGACGAGCATCCCTTCGACGAAGGACATCTTCAACTGCTCACCGCCGTCGCCGGTATGGCCGCCGTGGCCTGGGAGAATGCCACCATTCTCGGCTGGTTGCAGGAGGAAAACGAGCGCCTGCAGTCGGAGCTGAAGATCGAACACGGCATGGTGGGAATAAGCGACAAGCTGCGCGCTCTGCAAGCGTCAGATCGCGAAAGTGGCGCCGTCCAATTCCAACGTGCTCATTCTGGGCGAGAGCGGAACCGGCAAGGAGCTGATCGCCCGCGCGCTGCATCGCAACAGCCTGCGCGCCGCCGGTCCCTTTGTGGCCATTAACTGCGCCGCGCTGACCGAGACGCTGCTCGAGAGCGAACTGTTCGGGCACGAGCGGGGTGCCTTCACCGGCGCGATTACGCAAAAGAAGGGCAAGCTCGAAGTGGCCGAGGGCGGAACGGTCTTTCTGGACGAAATCGGAGAGTTATCGCCGCTGCTGCAAGCCAAGCTGCTGCGCGTCCTGCAGGAGCGCGAGATGGAGCGCGTGGGCGGAACCAAGACCATTCCACTGAACATTCGGCTGCTGGCCGCCACCAATCGCGATCTGGAACAGGCCGTACAGCAAAGGCGATTTCCGCCGCGATCTGTTTTATCGCTTGAACGTGGTGTCGCTCAAGGCGCCGGCCCTGCGCGAGCGTCCCGAGGACACGCTGCCGCTGGCCGAGCACTTCGCCAAGAAGTACGCCGCCGAGTGCGGCCGCAAGATTGTCGGCTTGGCGCCGGAAGCGCGGGCCTATCTGCAAAGCTACTCCTGGCCGGGCAACGTTCGCGAGCTCGAGAATGCCATCGAGCGCGCCGTCGTGCTGGGCTCGGCCGACATGCTGCTGGCCGAGGATCTGCCCGAGCATATTCGCGAATCGCGGCCGGCCGCCGTCTCCGCCAGCATGTACGAAGAAGCGGTGGAAGCCGCCAAACGCCAGGTGGTGCTGCAGGCCTTCGAGCAGGTGAATCACGATCACGAGGCCGGCGGCGAAGATTCTGGGCCTGCATCCCAATTACCTGCACAAGCTGATCCGGACCATGAATTTGAAGCCTGCGTTGAAGCGAGGGCGCAAGTACCGGTCGCAACTGAGGCGCGACCGTGAAGGAGTCGTCCTAACTACGGGTTTCCCGTAGTACAATGGGATTGAAGTTTGAGTGGGACGCCGCCAAGGCTAAGTCGAATTTCAAAGCTCACGGCGTGAGTTTTGAACTGGCGAAAACAGTATTCGATGACGCGTTTGCTGTCGACCGCATTGACGATCGGGAGGGCTATGGGGAGGAACGCTTCGTCATCATCGGTATGGCGGGAGGCAGGCTTTATTGTTCGTAGTTTATACCGAGCGTGACGGACGTGATTCGTATTATTTCGGCGCGAAGGGCAACCAAACATGAGCAAGATTTCTATTTCCAGCAAAATGCTTCGACCGATGTCCACTGAGGCGATCGAAAAGGCCGCCCGAGCCGATCCCGACGCGCAGCCGCTGACTCGAGGCTGATCTCAAGCGCATGAAAGCGCAGGCCGCGCGTACAGATCATCCGCCGTGCGCTGGACTTGACGCAAGAGGAATTCGCCGAACGCTATCACATCCCGCTCGGGACGCTGCGCGATTGGGAGCAGGGCCGTGCGGAGCCGGATCAGCCGACGCGAGCGTATTTGACGCTCATCGCTCGCGATCCAGAGCACGTAAATCGCACTATTAAATCCGGTGCGGAAGTAATGAGGCGGGTCTCAGCGGGCTCCGTCGTTAAGGCTAGTCAGCCGTGATCCCGAGATCACAAAGGTGTCGGAGCCGTTAATCGAAACGTTCTGCAGCAATACCTTAAAGGTGCTTTCGTTGATGGCAGTCTTCGATATCGCGTTGCGGTTTGGTTGGTGGCCGAACTGCTTGAACTGTACATTCGCATCTCCTGGGAAGCCGTTTTCCGTCCGCTCGAACGAGAAAGCGCGCTCGGGTACCAACGAAGCATCTTTAAGGCGAAACAAAATTAGTAACTTTTGTTTTTTTCGCGCATACCCGAATTATCGCAGATCTGGCTTACCGTCGTCCATGCGCCCAGCGCTATCTCGTTCCAATGACCCCCGATGCTCCGCATGCCCTACAATAAGAGTTTCCCCCTGTCATGGCCGAATCTCCCATCACTCAACGCAGCCAAGACTTCGCTGCCTGGTACCAAGACGTCGTGCTCCACGGCGATATGGCCGAGCCGGCCGAAATCGTCAAAGGCTGCATGGTCATCAAGCCCAATGGCTATGCCGTCTGGGAAGTGCTGCAGCGCGAGCTCGACGAGCGCTTCAAGGCCACCGGCCATCAGAACGTCTATTTCCCGCTGCTGATCCCGCAGAGCTTTTTGCAAAAGGAAGCCGAACACGTCGAAGGTTTCTCGCCCGAGCTCGCCGTCGTCACCATCGCGGGCGGCAAGGAGCTGGAAGAGCCCTACGTCATCCGCCCGACGTCTGAAACCATCATCGGCCACTTCTTCGCGAAGTGGATCCAGAGCTATCGCGACCTGCCCATGCTCCTCAACCAATGGGCCAACATCATCCGCTGGGAGCTGCGCACCCGCATGTTCCTTCGCACCACCGAGTTCCTCTGGCAGGAGGGCCACACCGCGCACTCCTCGCACCAAGAGGCGCAGGAAGAAGTGCTGCGCATGCTGGATGTTTACGCCGACGTGGCCGAAAACGTCATGGCCATGCCGGTAATCAAGGGCCAGAAAACCAGCGCCGAGAAATTCGCGGGCGCGCTGCGGACCTTCGCCATCGAAGCCATGATGCAGAATGGACTGGCGCTGCAGTCGGGCACCAGCCACGATCTCGGCCAGAATTTCGGCCGCGCTTTCGACGTCAAATTCCAAACCAAAGAGGGCCAGCTCGATTATGTCTGGCAAACCAGTTGGGGCGTCAGCACGCGCCTGATCGGCGGCCTCATCATGAGCCATTCCGACGACAAAGGGCTGGTGCTGCCTCCGAAAGTCGCGCCGGTGAAATCGGTGCTCGTGCCGATTTATCGCAAGGATGACGAGAAATCGCGCGTGCTCGAAACCGCGCACCGTATCGCGAAGGATGTCGGCGCGAAAAGTGGACGATCGCGAAGGCCCCAGCCCCGGCGCGAAGTTCTTCCACTGGGAGCGCCGCGGTGTACCCCTGGTTCTGGAGCTCGGCCCGCGCGATGTCGCTTCGAACAATATCGTGTTGAAGCGGCGCGACACCGGCGCGAAAGAAGTGCTGCCGCAGTCGGAAATCGCCGCGCGCATCCCCGCCACGCTCGCCCAGATGCAGACCGATCTCTACGCCGCCGCGAAGCAGCGCCTGAAATCCAACACCGTGCTCGCCAATTCGATCGACGAAGTCGAATCCATCCTGGCTGAAGTGACCGCCGAAAAAGGCGGTGGAAAATTCGTCATGGCGCATGTGAAAGACGATCCGGCCTGCGACGCACGCCTGAAGGAGTTCAAAGCCACGGTCCGTTGCATCCCGCTGGTCGATGAATTCGACGGTCCCGGCAAGTGCATCGTCACCGGCGAGCCGGTCGACCGCCGCGTGGTCATCGCAAAATCGTATTAGTAGACGCGTGGGCCACCACTTCCGCCTGCGCCTGTACCGGCGTCCGCGCCAGCGCCCGATTCAGCTTGTTGAGCACCGATTCGTGTTCAGGCGCAGGTGTTGTCGGTGCCGCGGCCCCGGCCGCTTGTTTGATGAACGGCATCACTTCGTCGGCCGACGGCTTCTTATTTTCGAGAAAATCCATGCCGTCCACTGTGATCTGCAAGCTGCTCTTGTCGTCGCTGGCCGCCAACCCGCGCTGCTTCAAATACCACATAGCAGAACTCAGCTCCGTTGGCGTGGCGTCCACAATCACTTCCAGGTGCCGCATCGACAAGCTCGGAGCCGACGGATTCGTGAGCCGTCGATCGTACAACACGCAAAGAATGGCCGACCGCCTCGCCGCCTCCCGCCCCAGCGCGTCAAAAAACTCGGCGCCGCTAAACTTGGGACCGGTTTCCTCTCCAACGCCTTTCAACTTATCGAACACCGCGCGAAGTTGCGGGTCCGATAGCGTCTCATACGCCATGTTGATGGCTTCGAACATTTCGGCATTGCCCGTGGTGGGGTTGTTCGGATAATATTTCTGCGCCAGCTTTCCGTAGGCCTGCTGGATTGTCTCCGAGTCCGACTTGGGTTCGAGGCCTAAAACGGCATAGTGATCCTGAAACTTACCCGCGAGTGGTGCTGACATGGTGTTGTATAAGCGTTATCGGCTGAAACGCGCAAAACTCCGCTCCGCAAAACCGCTGATGGCCGTCTAAGGTCTTGCTAGTCCGTCTGCGATAATAGTCCTACCCGCGCCCATGCACCGCCCCACCGACGTTTTTGTCGAACAACACCAGGACCGCCTGCTCGAAGAGCTCAAGGACTTTCTCCGTATCCCCAGCGTCAGCACGCTGCCCGAGCACAAGCCCGACATCGCCGCCGCCGCCGAATTCGTCGCCCAAAGCCTCCGCCGCGCGGGCCTGGAAAACGTCGAAATCATTCCCACCGCCGGGCAACCCGCTGGTCTATGCCGACTGGCTCCA
Source organism: uncultured Acidobacteriaceae bacterium (assembly GCA_963818935.1). GTDB lineage: Bacteria > Acidobacteriota > Terriglobia > Terriglobales > Acidobacteriaceae > Sulfotelmatobacter. The sequence continues at coordinate 36,088 of CAWFUK010000044.1, read as the reverse complement.
CGCCCCCGGCAAGCCCACCGTGCTGTGCTACGGCCACTACGACGTCCAGCCGCCCGATCCGCTGGAGCTGTGGCATTCGCCGCCCTTCGAGCCGGCCGTCCGCGACGGCAACATCTACGCGCGCGGCTCCTCCGACGACAAGGGCCAGATGTACATGCACATCAAGGCCGCCGAAGCTCTGCGCGCCGTCCACGGCCGGCTGCCCGTCAATCTCAAATTCCTGATCGAAGGCGAAGAAGAAATCGGCGGCGCGTCTATCAGCAAGTTCGTCGCGGAAAATGCCGGCAAGCTCAAGGCCGATGTCGCGCTCGTCTCCGATACACAGCTCTACGCCGAGGGCCTTCCCACGCTTTGCATCGGTCTGCGCGGCCTGGTCTATCATGGAAGTGGAAGCCACCGGTCCGGCGCGCGATCTGCACTCCGGCCTCTACGGCGGCGCCGCGCCCAACCCGATCCACGGCCTGATCGAGCTGCTGTCCAGATGTAAAGACGCCGACGGTTCCATCCGAATTCCAGGTATGTACGACGATGTCGCGCCGCCTGCCCCGGTGGAGCGCGAAAGCTGGAAGCGGCTTCCGTTCGACGAAGCGGAGTTTCTGCGCCAACGAAGTGGGCTCTAGCGAACTGACCGGCGAAGCGGGCTACTCGGTGCTGGAACGCGTCTGGGCGCGGCCCACCATGGAAGTCCACGGCATCGCCGGCGGATTCACCGGCGCCGGATCGAAGACCGTGATCCCATCGAAAGCCGTCGCCAAAGTCAGCTTTCGACTGGTGCCGAATCAGGACCCTGAAAAGATCCTCAAATCGTTCGGCGACTTCCTGCAATTTAACGCGCCCGCCGGGCATTCGAATCGCAGCTGCGTGTTTTGAGCGCCGCGCCCGCCGTGATGGTGGATCCCGATCATCCCGCCATTCGCATCGCCGCCCAAGCGTTCAGCGACATGCTCGGCAAGCCCACCGTGCTCACGCGCAACGGCGGCTCCATTCCCGTGGTCGGCGATTTCGCCACGCACCTGGGCATCCCGACCATCCTGATGGGCTTCGGGCTTCCCGACGACGGCCTGCATTCGCCCAACGAAAAATATCGGCTCGGCAATTACTACACCGGCATCATGACCATCGCGCATTTCTTCGAAAAGCTGGGCGACCAGGGTCTTTCTGAACCGCGACTTACCGAGCCGCGACCTACCGAGCCGCGACCGTAAGGAGCCGGATCATTTGGCAACAAAGATAGACAATCCGGCGCCGGCTGAGAGCGTGGTCCGGTCGGCCGGGATGGTCTCGATGGCCATGGCCATGTCGCGCGTCACCGGACTGCTGCGCGAAATCGTGATGGCGCGCCTGTTCGGCGCGGGCTTCGTCTACGACGCGTTTCTGCTCGGCTTCCGCATTCCCAATCTGACGCGCGACCTGTTCGCCGAAGGCGCGCTCTCTTCCGCCTTCGTCCCCATCTTCACTCAGACGCTGGCGCACAAAGGGCGCAAGGAAGCGGCCATGCTCTCGAATCTGGTCGGCAACGGCGCATCATCATCGTCGTCGGTCTGTTCTGTCTCGCTCGGCATCGTCTTCACGCCCGCCTGGGTGAATCTGCTGGCCTCCGGATTCCACCAGGTGCCCGGCAAATTCGAGCTCGCGGTCAAGCTGACGCGCATCATGTTCGCCTTTCTGCTTCTGGTGGCGCTGGCCGCGCAGGCCATGGGCGTGCTCAACGCCTGCAACCGTTTCGCCGTTCCCGCGCTCGCGTCCACGTTCTTCAACATCGGATCGGTCGCCTTCGGTTTGATTCTGGGCTACCTGCTCGGTCCGCACCTCGGTATCGATCCGATCACCGGCATGGCGATCGGCGTCGTGCTGGGCGGCGCTCTGCAGCTGGCCTGGCAACTGCCGGCGCTGCGCGCCGAAGGATTCCGCTTCCGTCCGGCCTTCGATTGGAACCATCCCCTGCTGCGCAAGATCTTCCGCCTGATGGGTCCGGCCATCCTGGGCAACGCCGCCGTCCAGATCAACGTGCTGGTCATCACCAATTTCGCGTCGCGCATTCCCGGCAACGGTCCGGTGAGCTGGCTGGGCTATGCGTTCCGCTTCATGCAGCTTCCGCTCGGACTGTTCGGCGTCGCCATCGCGTCCGCCACGCTGCCTTCCATTTCGCGCAGCGCGGGCCTGGGCGATTTCGACGAATTCCGCCGCACGCTCTCCAAATCGCTCGGGCATGGTGTTTCTGTTGACGCTGCCTTCCTCGGTCGGCCTGATCGTGCTGGGCCGCACCATGATCGGCGCCATCTATCAGGGCGGCAAATTCAGCGCCTTCGACACCGAGCAAACCGCGCTCGCGCTCTCCTGTTACGCCCTCGGCCTGGCCGGATACTCCGCGCTCAAAGTGCTTGAATCCGGCGTTCTACGCGCTGCACGACGCGCGCACGCCCATGATCGTCAGCCTGCTCTCCATCGCCGTCAATTACGTCACCGCGAGCCTGCTGTTTCGTCACACCGGCTTGGGACACGCGGGCCTCGCGCTCTCTACGGCCGCGGTCGCCACGTTCGGCGGCGTGGCGCTGTTTGTGATTCTTCGCAATCGCATCGGCGGCATCTACGGCCGCAATCTAATCGAGAGCGTTTGGAAAATCGCCGTGGCGTCCGCCGTCATGGGCGTGGCCGTTTTCGCTTCCAGCCACTGCGTCGAAGGCTGGCTGGGCGTCGATCGTCTGGCGCGTCTAGTGGATCTCGCCGTCTCCATCCCGCTCGGCCTGCTGGTTTTCTACGCCGCCTGCCGCATCCTGCGCGTCAGTGAACTGGAGCTTGCCGCCCGCGCTTTGTGATCCCTCGCGCGCCGGGTGCGCACTCGGTAATACCGCCGCCGTAATCGCCTTCCGGATTTCAGCTAACGGCGCGCGATCGTCGAACGTCACCGCTCCGTTCTTCACCTCCACGCCCAGCCGCCGCCATAAGATCGTCCAGATCGGTGTGCACCGCCGTCGCCTTCATCTGCTGCGTACAAATCCGCGAGCACCGTCGTCCCCGTCGCTTGATCGCCCACTTCGACCACGCGCTCCACCGTCCAGTCCTCCGTGATGTTGCCGCCCGCTTCAAGAATCCCGCGCATCGCATCCTGCAGTCCCTTTCGATTATGCGTCGCCTCGCGAATCCCCACGTCCGCCAGCAGCCAGAAGATCGCGCCGCCCCAGTACGTGCGCCCCCAGGTGCGCCGTTCGATCCAGTCCCTGATCGCCCGCCTGCGGCAATCCCTGCGGCATGTCGCGCGCAAAATCGCCCCACACTCGCTCTGCGGTCATCCGCCCGATCTGCGCCCGTGCGATCGGCTCGATATACGTCGCCATGCCCTCTTCCATCCAATGATGTGTCGTCCGATTCGCCGCTCACATCCGGAAACGCCATGTGGATGAACTCGTGCGTCATCATCCAATCGTCGTCCAGCTGCTTCGCCGTGGTCGTTTCTCCCACCGAAATCTCGAGTGAACGCTCCGCGTTGCCCGCCGAACGTCATCCCGTGAAACACTCCGCCGCGTCGGCCACCGGTCGCACCATCACCGCGCATGCTCCACCGGAAACCGTCCGAAATATTCCGACACCGCATCCGCCGCGTTCGTCACCCACTTCAGCACCGCTTCTCTGCCGACCTCGAACTTCCCCGGGCGCAAAAGCTCACCTCGATCGTTGCGCCCCCTGCCGCCACCTGTGCTTCTTGACGCAAACGAAGCCGCTGGCCAACAAGCCAATCCCCAACACCCAACCAGCCAATCCCTGCACGGGTCTCATCATAAGTTCGACGCGCTCGCCCGCGCGCGGTTGCGCCGAGATGTTACCATGGACGGCAGAGATGACCGTTGAAATAGAGCAGGTCACCCGCTTACAGTCCTTGGATCTGAGAATCGCCGAGCTGGAGCGGGAAGTCGCTACCTTACCAAAGCACATCGCACAAATTGAAAAGGCTCTGGATTCGCACCTCCGCCGGCTGGAGGCCGACCGCGCCGCTCTCGTCGCCAACCAAAAGGAACGCAAACAGCTGGAAGACGACGTGAAGGTGGAGAACCAAAAGATCTCCAAACTTCGCGATCAGATGCTAGGCGCCAAGACCAACGAGCAGTACCGCGCCTTCCAGCACGAGATCAGCTTCTGCGAAACCGCCATCCGCAAGGCCGAGGATCGCACGCTCGATCTGATGGCGGAATCCGAGCCCCTGGACGCCAACGTCAAGAAGGCCGAAGCCGCGCTGAAGGAAGAAAAGCAGCAGGTGGAAGCCGAAAAGGCGCAGGCCCGCGAGCGCACCGCCGTCGATCAAAAACAGCTCGACGAGCTGAAAGCCGAACGCCAGCAACTGGTGGCCGCCCTTAAGAAGCCCGCGTATTCCGCCTACGAACGCATCCGCAAAAAATGGCACGGTGGCTCGGCGGTGGCCGAAGTCACCGATGGCCGATGCTCCGCCTGCCAGATCCAGCTGCGCCCGCAGTTCTTCCAGGATCTCCGGCATTCAGCGAACAACTCATGTTCTGCGAAAGCTGCGGCCGCATCCTGTACTACAATCCGCCGGTCAGTTTCGAAATGCACGTCGCCACGCACCCCAGCAGCCACTAGCTTGTGCTACGCCGGTACCATTCATGTGATGCTCCGCGCTGGTTTTCTCTCGGTTTTTTTGTGCCTTGTCCTCTCCGCCTGCGCCTCCGCCCAAACAATCATCCGTCTCGGCACCCTCGTCCCTAAAGGCTCGCGCTGGGACCAGATCCTGCAGAACATGGGCGACGAGTGGAAAAAAGCTTCCGGTGGAAAAATCGAGCTCAAGATTTATCCCGGCGGCGAACAGGGCGACGAGCCCGAAATGGTCCAGAAGCTGCGCATCAAGAAGCTGCAGGCCGTCGCGCTCTCGGGCGCGGGATTGAGCGGCATCGATCCCGACGTCGCCGCGCTCCAAGTCCCCATGATGCTCTCCTCTTATGAAGAGCTCGACTACGTTCGCGACCGCATCGCCGATCGCCTCGAAAAAGGCCTCGCCCAGCGCGGCTTCATCGTGCTGAACTGGGGCGACGCCGGCTGGATTCACTTCTTCACCAAGCAGCCCGCCTCCCGTCCCGACGAAATCCGCCGCATGAAGCTCTGCGTTCTGCAAGGCGACACCTCGACCTTCCAGCTTTACAAAATCAACGGTTTTCTTCCCGTTTCGCTCGCCGCCACCGACATCCTCACCGGCCTGCAAACCGGCCTGATCGACGCCTTCCAAGCCCCTCCGCTGGTGGCTCTGAGCAACCAATGGTTCGGCGGCGCGAAGAACATGCTCGATATTCCGTTCGCGCAACTGGTGGGCGCAACCGTCATCTCCAAAGACGTCTGGGACAAAATCCCCGCGCCGGTGCAAAAAGAAATGATGCAGTCCGCGCGCACCGCCGGCGTCGCCCTGCGCGACGAGATCCGCAAATCCGAAGCCGGCTCCATCCCGCTGATGCAGCAGTTCGGGCTCAACGTCGTTCATGCCGATCCCAAGGCCGTCGCCGAATGGCGTCAGCTCGCCGAAAGCATCTGGCCCAAGCTGCGCGGTGGCGTCGTTCCGCCCGACCTGTTCGATGAAGTGAAGCGCCTGCGCGACGACTATCGCAAGACGCATCACGCTACCGTGGCCTCCGTCCAGTGAGCGCCACTCTTCCGCACGAGAACTACCGCCCCCGCGACGCCCTTCCAACTCTTCGAAGACTCGTTCTCCATCCTCGCGCTCTCCCTCATGACCGCGCTGCCCGGTGATCGAAATGGTCTCGCGCCAATTCCGCTGGTCCGGCATCCCCGGCTCGGCCGTCATCGTCCAACAACTCACGCTCTGGATCGGCATGCTCGGCGGCATGCTGGCCTCGCGATCCGGCCGCCTCCTCGGACTCTCGTCCTCCAGCTTCCTCCCCGTATCCTGGATCGCCCCGGCGAGAATCTTCTGGAGCGCCGCGCTCGCCGCCGTCGCCACCTGCCTTGCCTACGCCAGTTGGGTATTCGTCCAGAGCGAACGCGAATCCGGCAGCTACCTTCTCCCCGGACTTCCCAAATGGACCGCGCTCGCCATCATGCTGGTCGGTTTCGCCGTCATCGCGCTCCGCGCCGTTTGGAACGCCAGCGCACGTTGGAGAGGCCGTGCCATCGCAGCCCTTGGCCTGTTGATACCCGCGCTCTTCGGTTACGTGATTCCGATGGGAGTACCCGGCGTTCTTCCGCTCTCCTTGGCCCTACTCACGCTCGCCACCATCCTCGGCCTCCCGATCTTCGCCGTCTTCGGCGGACTCGCGCTCTTGCTCTTCTGGTCCAGTGGCACCCCCGTCGCCTCAGTTCCGGTCGAAATGTATCGCCTGGTTGCGTCCCCGCTTTCTGCCGTCCATCCCGCTCTTCACCCTGGCCGGCTACTTCATGGTGCAAGGCGGCGCGACCAAACGACTACTCCGCGTCTTCACCGCGCTCTTTAGCTGGATTCCCGGCGGCCTCGCCATCGCCACCGTCGCCATCTGCACCGTCTTCACCTTCGCCGGCTCCGGCCTGACCATCCTTTCGCTCGGCGGCCTGCTCGTCCCGATGCTCATCAAAACGCGCTATCCCGAAAACTTTTCCATCGGACTGCTGACCTCCTCCGGCTCGCTCGGCCTGCTGTTCCCCACCAGCATTCCCGCCATTCTTTATTGCGTTTATTCGCAAACGCCCCTCGATCGCCTGTTCACCGGCGCGATTCTTCCCGAATTAGTGATGATTTCCGCCATCGCCTTCGTCGGCGTCCGCATGGGCATCAAAAGCGGCGCCGTACGCGAACCATTTTCGCCGCGCGAAGCCATCCGCCGCCATCTGGAGCGCCAAGTGGGAGCTCGCGCTGCCCGTCATCATGATCGTCGGCCTCTTCGGTGGTTTCGGAACGCTGACCGAAGCCGCGGCCCTCACCGCCTTCTGCGCCTTCTTCGTCGAAGTCTTCATCTATCGCGACCTCAAGCTCTCGCGCGATTATCGCGAAGTCTTCGTCGAATGCGCCACCATCGTCGGCGGCATTCTGCTGATCCTGGGCGTAGCGCTCGGCTTCACGAATTACTTAGTCGACGCCGAAGTCCCCTCGCGCCTGATCGATTGGGTGCAGACGCACGTGCAGTCGAAGTACCTGTTCCTGCTGCTGCTCAACATCGCGCTGCTCGTGGTGGGCGCGCTGATGGACATCTTCGCCGCCATCCTGGTCGTTGTGCCGCTGCTCAAGCCACTCGCCGCCGCCTACTCGATCGACCCGGTGCAAATGGGCGTCATCTTCATCGCCAACCTCGAGCTCGGCTACCTGCACCCGCCCGTCGGCATCAATCTGTTTCTCTCCGCCTACCGCTTCAAGAAACCTATGGGCACTATCATCTGGGCCACGCTGCCATTTCTTGGAATCCTAGCCGGCACCGTGCTCCTGATCACCTACCTCCCCTGGCTCACCACCGCGCCCCTGCACTGGCTCGGCAAGTGATTAGCCTTACTTCCGCTCCTCTTTCTGTGGGGCCCGAAGCGCTCCCTTCCGATACTGCTCATCGGCATAGTCCCCGATCCGCGTCTTCACCCTACTGATGGTACGCGATCTCTTCCTAATCGATTTTGCGCCCACAAACCATAAGTAGATCGTCACGATGGCGCAGTGACTCGCCCATCGCATTCCTTTCCCCCTCGGCTCTAACCACTTCCCGCTCCTCGCCCATCGTGCATCCTCGCGCCCGTGTCATTCTCAAACCGAATGCCCGTCGCGCGCCCACCTGCGCGCCTTCGCCTCATCATCGCCAAATGGCAAAAAAATGCGCCGCACTCACACACACATCCCACCCCGAATCCGTCTACCACAGCGCCAACCCCCAATCCCCAATCGCGGCCATGTCCGCGGACATCGCCCCAGCCAGTCTGTGATAAACTCCGATCTTGACATTCGCGTTACGGCCTCATCCAGCGGTCTCCAAGCGCGCTTTTATACTGAAAACTGGGAGCGACACACCGAGTGAAAGTATACGAAGGTTCCGACATCCGCAACATCGCCCTCATCGGTCACGGTCATAGCGGCAAAACCACGCTGACCTCCGGATTCCTCTACACCGCCGGCGCCACCAACCGCCTCACCCGCGTCGACGAAGGCAATGCCGTCACCGATTTCGACGACGAGGAGGTCCAGCGCAAGATCACCATCTCCACCGGCGTGGCCTTCGCCGAATGGGCCAAGAAGAAAATCAATCTTCATCGACACCCCCGGCTTCAATATTTTTCTCAACGACACCAAAGCTTCGCTCATCGCAGCCGACGCCGCGCTGGTCATCGTCGATGGCGTCGCGGGCGTCGAAGTCCAAACCGAAAAGGTCTGGAGCTTTGCCGACGAGTTCAATCTGCCCCGCGCCATCTTCATTAACAAGCTCGATCGCGAGCGTTCTTCCTTTGACCGCGCCCTCGAAAGCGTTCAGAGCGTCTTCGGCCGCCTCGCCGTTCCCGTTCAGCTTCCCATCGGCGCTGAAAAAGATTTCAAGGGCGTGGTCGACCTGATCCGCATGAAGGCCTACACCTACGCCATGGATGGCGACGGCAAGGGCAAGGAAGTCCCCATCCCGGACGATCTCGCCGAAGCCGCGCAAAAAGCCCATGAAGCGCTGGTCGAAATGGTCGCCGAAGGCAACGACGCGCTGATGGAAGAGTTCTTCGAAAAAGGAACCCTCCCGGTCGAGCACATCATCGACGGCCTGCGCCAGGCCATTCGCGAGCGCCGCATCTATCCCGTGCTCGTGCGGCTCCGCGCTCCACAACGTCGGCTCGGACCTGCTCATGAACTTCATCATCGAGAATTTTCCGGCGCCCACCGAGCACGAGCCCATCTCCGGAACCGTGAACGGCGGCGGCGAGGTTCAGCGCGCGATCAAGAACGACGCAGCCGGCTTCGGCCTTCGTCTTCAAAACCGTCGCCGATCCGTTCGCCGGCCGCGTCACTTATTTCAAGGTGATCTCCGGCGTCATCAAGAACGACGCCAATCTCGTCAACGCCCGCAGCGGCGCAACCGAACGTCTGGCGCACGTCGGCTGCATCGAAGGCAAGACCATCGAGCCGGTCACCGAGCTCAAGGCCGGCGACATCGGCGCCGTCGCCAAGCTCAAGGAGACCGTCACCGGCGACACGCTGTGCGACAAGCCGTCGATCATTGCCTATCACGCGGTGCATCTGCCCGAGCCGTCCATCGCTTTCGCGATTTCGGCCAAGAGCCGCCAGGATGAAGACCGCCTAGGCAACGCCGTCCAGCGCATCCTCGAAGAAGATCAGTCGCTGCGTTTTTATCGCGATCCGCAGACCAAGGAATTCCTGCTCGCCGGCAGCGGCCAGCAGCACGTCGAAGTCATCGTCAGCCGTCTGAAGAAGCGCTACGGCGTCGATGTGGAGCTGCACGCGCCGAAAATTCCCTATCGCGAAACCATTCGCGGCAGAGCCGAGGTGCAGGGCCGGCACAAGAAGCAAACCGGCGGTCACGGCCAGTTCGGCGATTGCTGGATTCGCATGGAACCGCTCCCGCGCGGCGCCAAGTTCGAATTCGCCAATGAAGTTTTCGGCGGAGCCATTCCGCGCAACTTCATTCCCGCCGTCGAAAAGGGCATCGTCGAAGCCGCCGCCAACGGCTTTCTGGCCGGTTATCCCGTGGTCGATTTCAAATGCACCGTCTACGACGGTTCCTATCACGACGTCGATTCTTCCGAAATGGCGTTCAAACTCGCCGCGCGCAAAGCCTTCAAAGCAGCGATGCAAGCAGGCCAAGCCCGCGCATTCTGGAACCCGTCATGAACGTCAACATCCAGGCGCCCAGTGGAATACGCGGGCGATCTGATGGGCGATCTCAACGGCCGCCGGGGCCGCATTCAGGGCATGGACACCAAGGGCGGCACGCAAATCATTCGCGCCCAGGTCCCCATGTCCGAGATGCTCACCTATCAGAACGACCTCATCTCCATGACCCAGGGCCGCGCGTCGTATCAAATGGAGTTCGATCATTACGATTACGTGCCGCAGCTCCAGGCCGACAAAATCATCGCCGCCGCCAAGGCCGCCAAGACCGGCGAGGAAGAAGAAGAGGAATAAACTAACTACCAAATGCGCTAGCATTTCCTATAAGTGCCGGAACTTCGCTACGCTCTACGTTCGCTTTCCAAGCAACCCGGCTTCTGCGTCTCTGCCATCCTGACGCTGGCGCTCGGCATCGGCGTCAATACCGCGATGTTCAGCGTGTTTGATGCGGTGATTCTGCATCCGCTGCCCTATCGCGATGCCCACCGCCTGGTCCTGGTCTGGCAAATCCTCCCCAATCGCGCCGAGAATCCCGTCTCGGCGCCTCAGCTTCCTGGAATGGTCGAATCAGGCCCGATCCTTTCGAGCGCATTACTCGGAATGCGAACGCTTTTTTTCAATTTTCGAAGCGGCAGCGAGTCTCATCAATTGCTCGGCGCGCAGGTCTCCCGAGGATTCTTTTCCGCGCTCGGCCTTTTACCCGTGCTCGGTCGCGAGTTTCATCCCGGCGAACAAGAATCCGACCACGATCATGTCGCCGTTTTGAGCTACAATCTCTGGCAGCGCGAATTCGCCGCCGACCGGCATGCTCATCGGTCAATCGTTCAACTTAAACGGCGAATCGTACACCGTAATCGGCGTCGCTCCGTCGAATTTCGACGAATCGCTGGCCATGCGCGGCATTGAAGTATGGACCCCCTTTTCATTCGCCGAGACCGCAGGCTTGCGCTCGAACAACATGGCCGTCATCGGCCGCCTGAAGCCCGCCATTACGCTTCCAGAAGCGAATCGCGAAATGCAGGTCGTCGCAAAACGTATCGAGGAGCAGTATCCCGATCTTTACCGCGGCTGGTCCGCCAGTGTCACGCCGCTCGAAGACTATGGCACCGGCAAACTGCGAGCCACGGTGGCTGCTTTACTGGTTGGCGTCGGGATGGTCCTGCTGATTGCTTGCGTCAACGTTGCGAATCTGCTGCTCGCGCGCTCGGAGGCTCGCCACAAGGAAGCCGCCATTCGCGCCGCGTCTGGGCGCCAGCCGCGCCCGGCTATTGCGTCAGTTGCTCACCGAAACCACGCTTCTGGCGTTCGCAGGAAGCCTGGCCGGAGCTGGCGCTGGCGTCGCTCGGATTGCGTCTGCTGATCGCGCTTCGCGCCGTGCAACTTGCCCGGGCTCGAAAACGCCGGATTGAACGGCCGCGTGCTTGCTTTCACGGTGGCCTTGGTCACTCCTTACCGGCTTGCTGTTCGGCTTGCTTCCTTCGCGCCAGCTCCTTGGTGGCGATCTGAATCGGCCATTCGGGAATCCGGCCGCGGCGCTGTCAATCCCCGGCGTGGGCGCGGTTCACGCAATATTCTGGTGATATCAGAGATCGCTCTTTCCTTGATCCTTCTGGCTGGAGCCGCCATGATGGCGCGCAGCCTGCTTTGGCTCCAAAACGAAAATCGAGGATTTGTTTCAGGCCATCTCCTGACCTTTCGCGCTTCTTTCCTGCGTTCGGATTTTCCCGATGCCGCTTCAATGGGGACTTATTATCAATCCCTGCTCGATCGCATCCAAACGCTTCCCGGCGTTCGTTCCGTCGCGGCCAACACCAATCTTCCGTTGGACACCTTCCTGCTTACCGGCGAGTATTTTCGCCGGCCCGGAGTAACGCCACCGCCTTCCCAGCGCCCCTCCGCGGCTTGCAACCTAATCAACAGCGGCTACCTTCGCGCCCTTGGCATTCCTCTGTTGCAGGGCAGGGAATTCGACAAACGCGATCGCGCCTCGAGCGCACCCGTTGCCATTGTGAGTAGTTCGCTCGCTCGCCGTTATTTCCCCGGCGAAAATGCCGTCGGCCGCAAGCTGATCGTCGCCACGCCAGGCAAAGGCGCCATAGACGTCGAGCGGGAAATAGTCGGTGTGGCCGGCGACGTTCGATACCTGACGCGCCCTTCCGAAGAATCCATCGAAGTGTACCTGCCATTTGTTCAAACAACATGGCCTAATATTTATGTCTGAGGTAGTACTGGACGGCCCGTTGCTTAAGACAAACCCCCGTTCTGCCATCAGTTCCGAGAGCCGTTTTGCCCCGACCGGATCACGGTGCTCCTTTAAGATGCGCAGGATCTCGATGTACCTGCGTTCAGTTCGTATCATGCCTCTTTTGCTCCCACCGCACCCGTACTGTCCTGGTATTGCCCGGCATATTGATCGCTCCCGTTCCTTACTTCGTGCAGGATCATCTGCACAAGCACGTTTTCTGACCGGTGGATCTCGATATCCTTCGACCCCATGTTTGTCAGGCAGAGGGTCAGCTGGCCCCGGAATCCTGGGGTTGACAAAACCTGCTCCCATCAATACTCCCCGCCTTCCAAACGATGACCGGGCAGCGAAGTGTCCCGGGCAACAATGGCGGAACAACATGTATTGACTGTTGTTGAAGCAGCCATAAAACATCGAGCGAAGATCGAAAACTCAGGGCTGAAAGATCATCCAGGCCTTCGAAAAGCCATCAAGCACGCCACAGAACATGGATGGCTTTTGGAAGACGAATTCAGGCTCAATGCACAACTCACCGCACTGGATATCATGGTGATGTCGAGAAACGACCTCATGCACGGGAATCCGCACCTACTGCCGTCTGGTTCGATCGAAATGCTTCGGTTGGCGCATGAGGTTATCTCCAAACTTTTCCCTTAACGTCCTCGGAAGGAGCTATACGATGTTGTTTGCACGCAATGGCGTAGCACCACGGGTCCACCCCGACGCCATCGTCACAGCGTCGGCGAGTATCGTGGGTGATGTCACGCTGGCTGCTGGATGCTACATTGACTACGGAGTCGTAATCGAGAGCAGTGGACCACCGGTAACACTCGATGAAGGTGTGATCGTTATGGCGAATGCCGTCGTGCGATCACTTGGCGGTCCAGGCGGTCGGCAACCGGCTTCCGTGCGGATTGGTGCTCAGAGCATCATTGGGCCTCAGGCCGCACTGGCCGGTTGCGAGGTCGGGGAGCATTGTTACATTGCGACCAGGGCGGTCGTCCTCCAAGGGGCGCGAATCGGGCGCGGATCACGTCTAGCCGTTGGTTCGATTGTTCACGCTGGAGCCAATATCCCCCCAGGAACCCGCATCGGTTTGAACTGTATCGCAGTACCTGAGGATCACGGCGTGCTCGTGACGGCAGACGATAAGCTCGCTGGGCCGGCGATAGCGCGAGCGGACTTCTTCCGCCGCGCATTCGATATCAGTGAACGAGATCAAGAGACGCTGCATCGTAAGGCCGCCACGAAGCTGCAGGCAGAAGCCGCCGCCTGGAAGGATGACCGATTCGTTACATAGGTCGCCGAGGTAGGGAGCGGAGGCGGCGAGAAGATCCGAGTTGTGACGTTATGTAAACTAAGGGCTGGCTGTATAGCTTGATCATCATTCACAGAAGACTTGGTTTTCTGAGAAGCACCAATGGGCACCTGAATCGGTTGGAAGAGGCTCAGGCAATACTATCATGCCTTCAAATGCTGCTGGAACTGGCCCCACAGAGTTGCTGCCCTTTAAAGCCTCCTTTCGGATAAAGTCGTGATTGAAAAGTGTACCGCAATAATAACATCCGAATGATGTATACTTTTTGCCAGTAGCCTTACTGTATTGTGATTTAATCCGGCCGAGCTTGACATTCACGTTTTCCATTGATTTTGTGAGTTTCAATACCGCATCGAACAAGGCCGCCTCAGAGTTCCAATCATCATCAGCATTTTCAAACATTCTCTTGCCGCATGAGGAGATTAGGTGACGTCCAACAAAGTAAATACGAGATATCTTTTTACAACGCAAACATTCGAGGTCCATAAAGGTAATCCGAAGGCTTTGTTGCCTACGGGTTTTATAGTGTGAGCAGAATTTTATCTGTCGGTTGAGCAAAAAGGTGACAAAATAGTACAACGGATATGAGGGTTGAGAATCAAAAGGTATCGTCTTGTGCTGCAATCTCACCCTCAAAGCTAGGCTGCCCTCGTTTGGATTTGGTTGGAGCGTGAATAAGGGAAGATGTTTTACCGCCGTATTCCATTCTTTCGGGGGAGATCGAAAAAACCAGCAACATCTAATGCCATCCCTGCGATACTGGTGCTGTCGTTTTTCGGTTTCTTCCAATGTCAGGCGGCTCCACTGTATCTCGAAGGCTACTTTGACGGAGCCTTTGATTGCGAGTACATCTGCTCTCCAATCAGGTCCCAATGCTTCGGTCGATACTTCGTATCCGGCAGCACGGCACGCAATGGCTATGTCCATCTTGGCTTTTAGATGTTCAATAGTCTCTGGTCCCCAGCTACAGTTATTCTTCCGGTTATGTACAAAGTGATTTGTACCGAGTTTGCTTGTACGCAAGTGGGCGGTATTCTGACAACAGGGTAACAAAACTTCAATTCGGTGGTTCCTCACTGCCGTTCGGAGCTCCGCCCACTCATTAGCAGATAGAAAAGAGGCGATAACATCCTTTTCATTTATGAGACCTCGAAGTGGCATGACTCCATTTCCATCGCTTTGTTCAACCTAAAAGACATTTCTTACGCAATTTCATGCTTCCCTTTGGGAGTCCCATCGGCAATCTCGGACAAAATCATGAATGAGTTCTGTGTGGCTGGCTCTTTCTGGGTCCGGGCATTTTCAGTTCCCGTCACCGTTGGAGTCTCTGATTGTAAGGATTCGCTGGGGTGCTCCGCCATGAGGCCTGTCTCCGACGCCGGTCATCAAAATCGATCCGATCCCCTGATGAATCCATGCCCCGCATCTCGCAGCCAACATTGACTTCTGTCTCCTTTCCCCACCGATGTTTATCCACATTTGTCGGTGGAATAATGCTCAGGGAGAAAAATATTTCCATCCACTTAGGGTTCCCGGAAACTCACAGAAGACTAAGTCCTGATACGCCAAATAGCGGAGAAAATTTCACGCCAAATAATTCCGAAAGTGACAGCAACTCGGTCGCGCGGGTGTGCTAAGCACGCGATTTAGTGCTCGAATACCAACGGATTTTGGTGTATCGTGTGATTACATTATACCAAGGAGAACATCATGCCATACATCAAGCCCGAACTGGCTAGGTCGCCTCGCCAACATTGGACTCTGATTCAGGTGCTGGTCGATCAGGGCCAAAGCGACGACAGTGAGGGGAAGTGGTCACTCGCCGTCGGTGAATGGGACGGCGAACGACGGCTAGCTGCCAGATGGAACGGAACGGAAGATCGGCCAGCCGGGAACCCGCAATCGCGAGGGATGCCGACCTGGTTTGTTTTGCCGCCGGAGTTCGAAGAAGCCCTGATATCCATCGTGCCAGACGACAAAGTCTCGCTGGCTAAGGCACTTTTGAACATCGCCACCTGACCGACTACTGGAACGGAAAGGGGTATATAATGCCTGAAGGAACAAGTTATTTCGCTCACGGAAGTAGATGGGTGCGGGCTGACTTCCATCTTCACACACGACGGGACAAGGAATTCAAGGATGCTGGTGCCGAACAAGACTTCGTGACTCAGTACATCGAGGCGCTGAAGCAAGCGGACATCCGCGTAGGCGTCATCACGAACCACAACAAGTTTGACCTGAAAGAATTCAAGGCCCTCCGGAGAGCAGCGAAGAAGGAGAGCATCTATCTGATGCCCGGAGTTGAGTTGTCCGTCAAGGATGGTAGTGACGGTATCCATACGCTCGTTGTTTTCCAAGAAGATTGGATCGATAATCCCGGGAACGTAGACCACATTAACACCTTCATCAGCGTGACCTTCGCGGGCCAAACGAGCTATGACAACAGCAATGCCCGATCGAATCACGATCTCCTGGACACGATTCGCGAATTGGATAAGTTCGAGAAGGATTACATGCTTGTTTTTGCACATGTAGAAGAGAAAAACGGGTTGTGGGGCGGGCTTGCCGGTGGCCGAATTGAGGAACTCGGGCAGAATGAATCGTTTCGCTCCCGCACGGCGGCGTTCCAGAAAGTCCGGACGCGAGACACGCGACAGAAAGTAAAGAGCTGGCTCGGTTCTTGGTACCCTTCGGAAGTTGAAGGCTCGGACCCAAAGGCAATGGATGAAATCGGACGCGGTGAGAAGCGGACCTTCATCAAGGTCGGCGCATTTACCTTTGAGGCTGTCCAGTTCACGCTCAAACCCGGGGCGGATCGCTTGTCCGACGAGGCAGTCCAGAAGCAAGATCACTCTTGGGTACGCTCGCTTCGCTTTGAGGGGGGTATCCTGGACGGGAAGCGGATTGATCTCTCCGACGAGATGAGTTGCCTTATCGGCATACGGGGGAGCGGAAAGTCGGCCGTCCTCGAGTGCTTGCGGTTCGCGCTTGAATTGCCGTTGCCTGAATCCGCCGAGGAGTTGGACCTCAAGTATAAGCAGGACCTAGTCCGGTTTGCCCTCGGAAGCGGCGGAAAGGTCGTAGTCGAAGTGGAAGACGCACAAGGACGGCGTTACGAAATCCGCCGGATACTCAACGAGCGGGCGGACATATACTTTGACGGGGATTTGCGGCCCGGCGTACGCATCCCTCTCAAGAACCCTCTGTTCTTCGGCCAAAAGGAATTGGTTAAGAGAGGCGAGGGTTCCGATCGTGAACTTGTGGGACGCTTGTTGGGCTCGAAACTCGATGTTGTCCGTGACAGTATTGCTGCCCAACGCCAGCGGGTGGTGGAGGCGCTCGCGAATTTCGACAAGCTGAAAGACCTGGATACACTCGAACAGGAATATCAAAACAAAAAAAAGGACACGGAGTTTCGCCTCGAGCTTTTCCGTAAGTACGGTGTCGAGCAGCAACTCCGGCGTCAGGTGGAGTTCAACGCCGATGTGACGCACGCTCGTCGCGTAGCTGACGTGGCAGATTCCTTTGTCCGATCTTTCGATATGTTCTTAAAGGAGCAAGAGTCAGAACTGGCTGCGCAGTCAATACTTGAGTCCAAAGAAAACGCTGACGTCATCGCGCACATCAACGGCATCCTTGATCGGCTACGCAAGGCCCCTGACAAAGCGCGGCAAGTTCTGGGCGAGGCGCGCAACGATGCCCGCGCGCTACGCGAGAAGCTTGGCGAACTGGAACGTCGCAGGGAGTCGCTCAAGGATGAGTTCGCGGCCATCGAGCGGACACTGAGCGAACAACTCCAGCAGACCGGCAGCGTCAGTGTTCGACCTGACGATTTCGTCAAGCTGAATGCCGAATTGCAGAAGGCGAAACTGGCGCTCGCTGAGATCGCGAAAAGCCGAACTCGCAAGAATGTTCTTCGTGACGAATTTCTGAAAGAGTTGAAGCGGCTTGCAGACCTTTGGCACAAGGAATTCAAGGAGATCGAAGCCGAGATCAAGAAGCTGAACGATAGTCAAATCGCCTTGCGCATCATCCCGCAGTACAAGGGCGACAAGGCTGCCTTCCTGAAAGAGTTGCAGGACCATTTCCGGGGTAGCAAACTCCGGGAGACAACACTGAAGGGCATACTGGATTCGCACGCTGACTTCATCTCGGTCTACGAATCGCTGGATACGATCTGCAACAGCCTCGGCGTTTCGGGTGATGTGTTCCGCAGGTATTTCAATGAAGCTAAGGCATCTTTGCTCACTTGGCAGGTGCCGAACCTCTTTCAGATCCAGTATCACGGAAAGGACCTGCGCGACCATTCGCTAGGGCAAAGGGCCTCGGCGCTGATCCTCTTCATTTTGAGCCAGCAGGATAACGATGTAATCATAATAGATCAACCTGAAGACGACTTGGACAACCAGACCATCTTCGAGGATGTAATCAAACTGATCCGGTCTCTCAAGAAGGGCATCCAGTTCATTTTCGCAACACATAACGCCAACTTTCCCGTACTTGGCGACGCAGAACAGGTGGGTGCATGTGCCTTCGCCAGTGGCAGCGGCGACATTCAGGTTGGTAGCATCGACGAGCCGGTGATTCAGAAGGCCATTGTGTCCATCATGGAGGGAGGGCATGAAGCCTTTGCCCGACGTAAGGAGATTTACCAGTTATGGAAGCAATAGAGCTCATCGAGTTGATAGGACGGGGCGAGGACAGCCACACTCAGTTCAAGCAAGCCCAGGACGTTACGAACGCCCAATCGCTAGCCGGTGAATTGGTAGCCTTCTCGAACAGTAAGGGAGGCAGAATTCTCATCGGTGTTTCCGATCTGGGAACGGTCATCGGAGTATCGTCGGCGGATGTGCGAAGACTCAATCAGTTGCTTTCCAACACGGCGACCAATAACGTGAAACCTGCCATTAATCCTGAAACCGAAAACGTCCCGGTGGGAGATAATTTGGTGGTCGTTGTAACCGTTCGTGAAGGAGTCTCTAAACCGTATGCAGACAATAACGGAGTGACCTGGGTGAAGTCGGGAGCGGACAAGCGCAAGGTGACCGCGCGCGAGGAGATCCAACGGATGTTTCAAAGCGCTGGTCTCGTTTACGCGGATGAGGTTCCGGTTGGAGGTGCGACCGTTGCGGATGTGGACCTTGCCCACTTCAGGGCGTTCTTCAAGAAGCATTACGGTAAACCATTGAAAAAGGGTGCTGTTCCGCTGACCCAATTGCTTTCCAACCTCAACCTGGTGAAGGCCGGTACTCTTAATCTGGCGGGGTTATTGTTGTTTGCCCTCAATCCCCAACGACACATGCCCGCATTCATGGTGAAGGCAGTATGTTTCGTCGGAAACGACCCGGCAGGCGAGCAGTACCGCGACAGCGAGGATATCGTAGGATGTCTGAAAGACCTGCATGCACGGACTATGTCGTTTCTGTTGCGCAATCTACGCCGAGTGCAGGCAGGACAGGGATTCAATACTGAGGGCAAACTAGAGGTTTCGCAGGTCGCCTTGAAGGAACTGGTGGTCAATATGCTACTGCATCGGGACTACTTCATCTCTGCACCGTGGCGTGTGATGATCTTTGACGACAGGATTGAGCTAATCAACCCCGGGGCTTTGCCCAACGACTTGACCGTTGAGCACATCCGAAACGGCGTTTCGAATATGCGTAACCCTTTGATTGCCTCGTTTGCGACCGAGGAACTGCCCTATCGTGGGATAGGGACAGGAATTCGCCGCGCTTTGGCGGCCGTCCCTGAACTATGGCTGGAATCTGACCATGACCGAGACCTGTTCACGGCTAGGATACCGAGGGGCTCGGCATAATGACTCAACCAGGTTCCGTTCAAAGGAAACTCGCCGAAGTCGCCCTGCTGGGCTACAACATGTCCGGCTGTTCCGGAGGGCCTGTCCTGACGCACGGTAGCCTTAACGGCCGGCAGAGGTGTTTCCCGATTGCGATGATAATCATGGCTCCAAGAGAGAAAGGGACCGGCGAGGCCAAGGGCTTGGACATGATAACGATGCGCCGCATCGATGCCATCGAGCCCGACGGCACCATCAAGAACAAGGAGTCTGGATGGCTGCCGTGATGAGTCGCATTGTTAATGGGGTTCTAAGCTCAAACCGCATTACCTGGACCACAGGAAAAATAGCGGTTCTTTTATTGTTGAATCAAGATCTCATATAATTTTTCGGGTACAAATTCTATGGATTCAGGTATTAACCCTTTGCAAAAAGAGACGTGTCATGAAAAATGTTTTTAGAAAGTCTACTATCTTTGTCGTGTTATTATCGGTGTTTTGTATTCTGCCGCTTGGCGCTGCCTATGCGCAGCACCAGGCTCCACAATTTGAAAACGAGCAGCAAGCCCATAACTGATCTTTAACAGTACTCAGACAATTATTCTGTTAAAACGGCATATTACGAGTACAAACATGGAGCGTGGCACTACCTGGGCGCTCCCTCCCGGAGGTCATCCCAGCTCCCGGATCGTGGGCGGAATGGCGACGCCCACAGCCTGGAAAACCTTGCCGCAGACGCCGAGACACTGACTCCGGATAGCGAGCATTTTCCCGTTCTCCTCTATAGTGATCTCCTGGAGTGCCTTCAGATCCTGCTTTATATCAGACCACTCGAAATCGGCGTGACCCGCGGCCTCGAGCCGGCGGTCGAGTTCTTTCCTCAAGACGAGAGCAAGGAAGCTGCAAAAGACATGGCCGCGAATTGTTTCATCTCGTTGGTGGAAGACCGGTCTTGTGTCGAAGGTCGATTTTATGTCCCTGAATGCGCGTTCCACCATCCAAAGGTCTTTGTACCTAAGTGCTACGTTCTTGGGGGAGAGAGCGGTGTTGGTCCTGAGGACCCATATGCCGTCATACTTGGCTTCCTCCTCGATCTTTTCCACGTCAACGGAAATACTCCCGCTTTCCATCTTGACGAATTTGCGGTAGCCCTTGTTGCCGATCATGGCTTTGGCTCCCCTTTTGAGCTGCTCCTTGAGCGATTCGATGATGGCTTCCCGGTCCCGAGCATCCTTTCTCGCCTGCCTGGAATTGAAGCATACGATGTAGCGCCTGTCCTCGACCCACACCTCCTTTACCTTCAGAGGGGAAGGGTCCTTCGTGGTTACGCCCTCAGCGTGGACCTCTGTGTACTCGCCCGGCGCGCCGAGCACCTTCTCGCCCACTTCTTTGACGTTGCGCATTCTCTCCCCAAGAATGTACCGGACTTTGCTATCCGGCCGGTCAAGGGTTTCGAGGGTCTCCCTGCTGATCATTCCCCGGTCGGCAACGAAGCAAAACCGCTCCACATGGAACCGTTTGCGGATGCGCTCCACCACGGGAATAGTCGTTTTGACGTCCGTGGTATTCCCCGGCCACATCTCGCAGCAGATCGGCGTTCCCCTATTGTCGACCACAACGGCCACGACCATCTGGTTGAGGTCGGGACGATGATCCTTGCTGTGGCCAAGCCTCCCCAGTTCCTCTCCGCCATTTCCCTCAAAGTAGATCGAGGTGGTGTCCAGAAAAACCAGATTGAGGCTGCTGAAGAGATTGCGGTTGTGGGCGAACATGGCCTCCTCGACAGCATCCTTCGTGCATCGGGGAGAAAAGAGAGTTGCATGCGCCTGGTCTTCGATCTCCTCACCGAGAAAGGCCATGGCGCGGTAGAGATGGTGAAGGGAGATGTCCTCTACTCCGTTAATGTGGTAGTCCCTGCGCCACTTATCACAGAACCGGTCCGACCCGGATACGAGAAGCCTGTGCAGGACGGTGAGAAAAATCGCTCGTTCGACGTTGAAGAAAAAGAACCGTTCTGCAAGGGTCCGTTCGAGGATTTTCTTGATGCCGAGCGCCTCCCAAATCCTTTCAAAGATCAATACCTGTAGCGGACCGGAATCATAAACGCCCGGACCCGGAATAATCGCAAGTTTCGGACCCACATTATCTGGAACTATCCAAAGGCCCCGACCCACATTATACGTTTCTCGACCCACATTATGGGATTCCAGACCCAATTAAATGATACGGACCCACATTATTTGAAACTATAGCCCTGCCGAAAGCCAATGGCTTCCGATGCCGCCCCTCCGAAGCGTCCAGAAAAAACGATGGTTTATTCGAAACCCTTTTGCTTTATTTTTTATATTTTTTCTATATCATATGCGTGCGGAACAAATCGAAATAACCTTTTAATCGGAAAGAGGCTCCATTTGACCAATTTTGCCTATCTCAGGGTATCGCGAGACAATCAAGACGTAGCCAATCAAAAATATGGCATCCTGGATTACTGCAATGAGAAAAGGATTTCCCCCATTTCGGTGGTCGAAGACACCGAAAGCCGCAAGACGCCATGGCGGGAGCGGGGAATCGGTCGAATCCTGAGGGATGCCGCCGAGGGCGACCTCATTTTGGCGGCCGAAATATCCCGATTGGGGGGATCGCCCCTCCAGGTCCTCGAAATACTGGAGGAGGCGGCTAGTAAGAGAGTCTCCGTGCATATCGTCAAAAGCCGCATCGTTGTTGATGGATCTTTGCAAACCACCATCATTGCCACGGTCTTGGGATTGGCAGCCCAAATCGAGCGAGAATTCATCTCGGTCCGCACCAAGGAAGCCTTGGCCAGAAGAAGGGCGGAAGGAGCGAAATTGGGGCGGCCAAAGGGAGAGGCCCCCCGTCTGAAGCTCGATTCCCGGAGGGACGAGATCGTGGACTACGTTGCGAAAAAGGTGAGCCGAAGGTCGATCTCCAGGATTTTAGAATGTTCGCCGTCGACGCTTTATGCCTGGCTTAAACGCCATAAGATCAAATAGCCATGTACCGAAAGAAGATTCCGGAAGAGCGCCTCATCGAAATCAAGAAACGGTTGGATCTGTTGCCGCCCCGCAGTGGAGAGAGGAAGAGCGTCGTCAAGACGTTCGGGGAACTCTACGGGGTGTCCGTCAATTCCGTTTACCGCGCTCTACGAGAGCGTGGAAAGCCCAAAGGCCTTCGGCGCTCGGATGTTGGAACATCCCGCATTCTTCCCGCCTCCGAAATGGAATGGTACTGCCAGATCATCGCCGCCATGAAAATCCGCACCCTCAACATGAAGGATCACCATCTTTCCACCGCAGAAGCCATCCGCATCCTCGAGGATGCCGGCATCCTCACTTCCCGCGGATTAGTCCAACCTGGCAAAGATATCCTCAAGAAAACCACCGTCAATAGGTACTTGAGCGCCTGGGGTTACGATTTGAGGAGCTTGGACGTCGAACCCGTCGCGACTCGTTTTCAGGCAAAGCATTCCAACGAATGCTGGCAGTTCGATCTCAGCCCCTCCGACTTGAAGGATCTTGCGGCATGGCCTGACTGGATGGATACGCGAAAAGGCAGGCCCCAACTTATGCTCTACAGCGTAGTCGACGACCGCAGCGGGGTGACCTATCAGGAATATCGCGCGGTTTACGGGGAGGACGTCGAGGCTGCACTGCGCTTCCTGTTCCAAGCGATGTCCCCCAAGGAAACGGAGGGCTTTCCGTTCCAGGGAATTCCCGAAATGATTTACATGGACAACGGCCCCATAGCGAAAAGCGGAGTTTTCCAGAGAGTCATGGATCTTTTGGGGGTCGATGTCCGGATGCACCTGCCCCGCGGAAAAGACGGACGCCGAACCACCGCCCGTTCGAAAGGAAAAGTCGAGCGGCCCTTTCGGACCGTAAAGGAGGTTCACGAGACTCTCTACCATTTCCACAAGCCCCAAGACGAGGCGGAGGCGAACCGGTGGTTGCTAAATTTCATTCTTCGATACAATGAAAAAGACCATCGTACCGAAAAGCATTCGCGCATGGAGGATTGGATCGAGAATTTGTCACCCTCGGGAATACGGCGGATGTGTTCCTGGGAACGGTTCTGCGTCTTTGCCCGGGAGCCCGAACGACGCAAGGTGGGAGGCGACGCCCGTATTCCCGTCGATGGCGGAATCTATCAGGTGAGTCCGGAGTTGGCCGGTCGGGATGTGGTCCTATGGTGGGGTTTTTTCGACTTGGAGCTGTTCGTCGAGTCGGGAGAAAAGCGCTTCGGTCCATACCATCCCGTCGGGGGGCCGATCCCGTTGCATCGTTTTCGAAAGTACAAGAAAACGGAGGCGGAGAAGCGGGCCGATGCGATCGAGAAGCTTGCCAAGGAGTTGGAGCTGCCGAAAAAGGTCCTAGAGATGGATATCCGGACGCAAGAAGCATTGAGGAGAGTTCTTCCGGAAGATTCGCCATTTGTCGAATTCAGGGACCCTGACCCGTTTCAAGAGTTTTGCTATCTGTCTCGCATTGAGGCTAAGAGAGCGATTGCGGAATATTTGGGCCTTCCGCTTGCCAAGCTCGATCCCGCGCAACTCGCCAAGATCGACGAAATCCTTTCCGCGACCCTTAAGAAGAAAGAGGTGATTGAAGCCGTCAAAAGCTTGTTCCATTCATCGAGCAAAGGGGGACCTGGTGCGCAATGAGATCATGCGTCATTTCAACCTGGCAAGGGAATTCCGGCAAACGGGTTATTTTGAGACCGAGCATCTGAAGGAGATCTTTTGGGATGTCAAGGAGGACATCAAACTCGGCAAATTGATCGCGATTTCGGGGATGGTCGGGGCAGGCAAAACTGCCTTCCTCAAGCGATTACAGGACGATCTCACCAGAGATAAGGAGATTCTCGTCGCAAGATCGCTCTCTCTCGACAAGGGTCAAGTCACGGTCTCGGCGCTCATGCTGGCATTATTCATGGATTTAACCGCCAAAGGGAAGGACAAGGAGATCAAAGTTCCGGCACAATCCGAAAAACAGATCCGCAAGCTCCAGGAAATCATCCAGAAATCAAAGAAGACGGTCGCCCTTTTTGTGGACGAAGCCCACGACATCCACGGCCAAACATTGAGAGGCTTGAAGCGGTTGATGGAGGTCGTTCGGGAGGGTGACGGACTTCTTTCGATCGTCCTTGCCGGTCACCCCAAGCTCAAAAACGATTTGCGACGATCTGCCATGGAAGAGATAGGCCACCGGGCAACGATCTTCAATCTCGACGTAATTGGGGCTGGCAAGCACGAATACATCGAGTGGCTGCTCGCCAAGTGCCTAAAGGCCGAAACACCCGTCGAGGCTGTCTTTTCCGTCGAAGCCATCGATCTTCTTGCTGAACGATTGGCCACTCCTCTTCAAATCGAGCACTACCTAACCCTGGCGGTCGAGGAGGCCTTTACCATCGGAGCAAATCAGGTGACCGCCGAGATAGTCGAGTCCGTTGTCGCAAAGGATATAGACGAACTGGAATCGAGACTCACACGGTTGGGCTACAATGCGAAAAGCTTGGCTCGCATTCTCAACCTGCGTCCCGCCGTCTTGAAATCCTTCTTCCAAGGACAGCTCCCGGCCAGTCGGGTGCAAGAACTCCAAAACGAAATGTTGGCGGCCGGAATACCGGTTTAGGCGGGGCGGAGGAAGTAAGCTATGGCAGGTAAGCGCAAAAAAGACGCAACGGATGATCGCATGATGCTAGGACGCAAGCGGGAAAGCGCTTTGTTCCCGGCTCCGGGCCCTCACGCCTCCCTCCCGATAGACTACTCAAATGTTCTGGGAGAGATCAAGCGACGCATTGAAAACGAGCGTTTGAGGACGGTCATGGCTGCCAACGCAGCCATGGTGCTCCTGTATTGGGACATCGGGCAACTGATTCTCGACCGGCAAGACCTCGAAGGCTGGGGAGCGCGAGTCATCGACCGGTTGGCTGCCGATCTTCGGGAAGCGTTTCCCGATATGCAGGGGTTGTCACCGCGGAATCTTAAGTACATGCGGGCTTTTGCCGCAGCCTGGACTGACGGAACAATTGTGCAAGAGGTTCTTGCACAAATTCCTTGGTACCACAATCTGGCCCTGCTGGAAAAACTGCATCAGCGAGAAGAAAGATTGTGGTATGCACGAAAAGCCATCGAACACGGTTGGAGTCGAAATATTCTTGCCATCCAAATCGAGGGACGCGCTCACGAACGCCATGGCAAAGCAATCACAAATTTCCCGGCGACACTGCCGCCAGTCACATCTGATATGGCTGTCCAAGTATTTAAAGATCCCTATCTTTTCGACTTCCTTGGCACTGCCGACCCCCGACGCGAGCGAGAAGTGGAGAATGCGCTGGTCGACCACATCCAGCGCTTCCTTCTCGAATTGGGAGCAGGGTTTGCTTTCATGGGCCGGCAGGTACCTCTCGAGGTGGGTTCGTCGGATTTCTATATCGACTTGCTATTCTATCACGTCAAATTGCGCTGTTACATCGTTATCGAGCTCAAAGCCGTACCGTTCGAGGCTGGTTTCGCGGGTTATGAAAAGCCGGACGTTATGAAAAGCGCAGCATAGATTTGCCGGAAATACGAGGCTTTCCTATACTATTTCTTAACATAACGTCCCGCCAAATTCTATCTGCCAAGGCTCTGAAGCCAGTTCAGCAATTTTCCGTCCTGCTGCCATAACGGAACAGCCCCGGAGGGAACAGTGTTTGTAAACGCTTCTTCCAGTGCCTTGCGCTTCATCTCACCATCAATGCGCGCATATATTTCAGTGGTTTTTAAGTCTGCGTGACCAAGAATGTCCCTGATGTAAACCAAGTTAACCCCGGCATGAAGCAGATGCATTGCTTTCGAGTGTCGAAAACTATGAGGCGATATGACCTCTGGCAGGACACCGGGATTTTTATTGCGGGCAGACTCAACGCATTTATCAAGGATGTATTTTATCCCTGCCCGCGTGAGCCTTTCCCCATGCCGATTCGGGAACAGCGGATACGAGTGCTTGGCGCCGCCAGTCAAGCCGGTGTCAGAAATGTATTGGCGCACGATGGTAGCTGTCGGCTCCATGAGCGGGACTATGCGCGTTTTACCGCCCTTGCCAGTAATCTTGATAGTCGCCGGTGGCTCCGCCCTGAAATCCCCTACGGAAATGTCAGCCATCTCCTGAACACGAGCGCCAGAATCGTACATCAGACTCAGCAAAACCATGTCCCTGCGGCCAGACATCTTTTTTGCGTCGGGTTGTTCGAGTATGAGCTTAATGCCTTCTGGTGACATGTAATTGACGGTTCCCGATTTTCCCCTTTTCTTGGGAATCGAAATCACCAACTGGTACTGGTTGAGGCGCATCACGTCTTCCGTCTGCATGAAGCGACAAAAGGAGTGAAGCGCCGCAAGACGCTGGTTCCTTGTTGAGACGCTGCAATTACGTTCACTTTCGAGCCAGGAGAGGAACGCGCATACCAGTTCCCTTGTCAGCAGTTCGAGCGTCATCTTCTCCGGAGGCGTATTTTCTTGCGACTTGCAGTATTTTATTAACAGCAAAAAAGTGTCCCTGTATGACAGGATTGTATTTGGACTGGCGCCTGCCTCGCCGGGAAGATATTGGGCAAGGAACTTGCTCACGTAATAAGAGAAATCCGCTGCTTTTTTCATTACCGCTCACCCCCTGGAATTACAAAGGCTGCAATAGCGTTTGCTTTCTCAATAATTTCAGGGAACATGTCCTGCGTTAGCCTGACATACTGCCCTGTGGCAGACACCGACGCATGGCCAAGATAGGTTGACAGGAGCGGCAGGGCGCAGTACATGTCCATCCCTTTGTCCGTCATGGCCTTCAACGAATAAACCGAAAATGTGTGGCGAAAATCATGCACTCTGGGACCGTTGCCGCGCCCGCCGTGTGAGATCCCCGCCGCCCAGACCAATTTCCTGAACCATGTGTAGATATTGTCCTGACTGACTACGCGGCCGTCCCTGTGAGCGAAAAATGGGTCTTTGTCGTCTTTCGGTATCTTGTGGTAAGTGGCACTGTATTCGCGAAGTACGGCCAACAAAGAATCCGACAGGGGGATGAGCCTGTCTTTGTTGAACTTTGCCTTCCGGATAACGAGGATGCCATTGTCAAGATCAGTGTCACCGAGTCTAAGCCCAAGGGCCTCGGATATTCGCAGCCCGCATCCCAGAAGCAGTCTGAAAAGCACAGGCAGCATCACTGGCATCATGGAAGGGGTTCTTGCGCTGATTCGATCGCATTCCTCAAAAAAGCGGCGTAACTCTTCATGGGAGAAAATATGCGGGACAAACGCTCCTCTTGCTCGCGATTTCCGCGTAGGACGAGGCAAATGCACATCCACGCCTCTTTCTGACAAGTATTTCAGGAATTGGGTCGTCTCAACAATGCGGCGTCTTTGCGTTAGCCTATTTTCGTTTGGCCTAAACGAACACCATTTCTCAATCAACTCTTTCCCAATGCTTGCGTCATCCGCTTCCTCAGCGGACAAGAACCTTGAAAAACTGCGCAGGGAACGCGGTACTGCGTCGTATTTAAGGCCTTGCGCTCGCTTGTAGCGGATGAAGTCGGCCATGTGCGCCGCGAATACGCTTTCGTAATAGCGGGTAGTTTCGTCATTTTTCATTAGTGCGCGCCTCCAAACCGATTTTCGTGACCACAACAAAAGGCGGAGACTTCAACCGCGCACTCGCGCAATCTGGCGACATCGATGTTAAGGTACACGGATGTCGATTCTGTGTCGGTATGTCCCAGTGCTTCTGAAATGACTGGCATGGGTACATTATTTTCAAGCAGGGCACTTGCCAGGCTATGCCTTAGCGCGTGGGGACCGTGTTTCTTACCCGGCGGTATGCGGATTCCCGCCTCTTTCAGCCTTGTATAGACCGTGTGATGTATCGAGTTGGCATACATCACGTCATTGGGAGCGTTGAGCTTTAGAAACAGAAACGGCACGTCCGATTTCGGCCTCGCATAGCGGATGTAGTCAATAACGGCCTCCCCGACATCGTTTAGCAACGGCAGCGTCACGGGTTCCCCGGTTTTTTGCTGCGCAACCTCAATGATGTTCTTATCCCACTTGAAGCTGGAGAATGTCAGGTTTGCAATATCCGATGCCCGAAGGCCCAGCCGGGCGGCAAGAAGGATCAGTGCGTAGTCCCTTTTGCCTCTCGGGTTTCCTCTGTCGATGCTGCTGACCATGCGCTCGATCTCGTCTTTCGAGTAAGCGGAAGGTATTTTTGCTTTCTTGCAGTATCGGATCTTTGGAACAACCGTGCTTAGGTCGGTCGTGATAATCCCTTGGGCATACAGGTAGACGCAAGGCGCGCCGCAACACGCAAGTCGTATGGTAAATCGTGGGCAATTCGTATATGGCCAAGCTATTAACGAACCCTTGCACATGCCAGGTCTCAAGCCCTGCAATGTTCTCCAAGCATTGTTGCTCCAAGTATTTCGAGAAACGCTCCAGATAGAGGCATGTGTCGCGTATGTGCGCTTCGGATAGTCCAATGGCCGATTGATGCGCCGTGAATTGCTGGAACGCGGATTTGGCCAGTTCGGAAAAAACAAATCCGCGTTTCTCCCGCCGCAGAGAAAGGATGCCAGTACGCTTGAAATCGGCGAGCGTGTAAATTGCCTTAATCCATCTATGCTTGCTGTTCTCGTTCAGATGCTTCGGATGGGCACGCATTGCCTCGTCAAGGAATTTCATCCCGAATTCCATGTCGAAGTCATTCGCAGGCCGCACACCTGCGTGCTTGCACAACTTGTTCCATACGATGTGGTACTGCTTCAACACGGTTGGTTTGTAGTCGAGCCGCGTCATTTCCTCCGAAATCGCGTTCACCAAATCGGAGATCGTTCTTGTTTCTTTACTCACTATTATTTCCTCCGGTTCTGCATTTGTGCCTTGGTTGGCCAAATACAGTCTGGAGGATTATGTAAAGAAAACCAATCACAAGCGCTTTTATATCAATGACTTTTATGCTGCGCTTTTCATAACGTCCGGCTTTCCATAACCAAAGTCGGCAAGGCTATGGCACCTGTTCATCGTTGAGCATGTCGATCTCGATCCCGTTGATTTCCTCAGCATCCATCCATCGAATGTAATCGCCTTGGGAACTTTGCTCCATGCCCTCTACAGCGTCAAAAAATCTAAAAACCTTCTGGATGTGATTAGTCTCGTTTGCTCGATTGGAGGTGACTGCGACAGTACACTTGCGCTTGCACTGATGATCGGCACCCTCTATTTCGGGAAAGACCAGTACGATGAGATGGTGAGTTTCCTCAAGCAGCATAACAACTCAATTTTACGGAAAATAGGAGCCTGAATGACTAAAAGCACCTGCACGTTCATAACCAACACGGGACTGGTTCGAGAGAACAATCAGGATAGCCTTCTAATCGGAGATAGGCTGGTCTCACAATCCAGCATGATCGATTCCTCAGACGTTGAACTCCCTGGTCAGAATCAGGTGCTTTTGGTTGCAGATGGAATGGGCGGACATCAAGGAGGTGAGATCGCAAGCAGCACGGTTCTCGAAATTTTCAGAAGCCATTCCAGCAGAATAAAGGATCGAGAGTCCCTGCTGAAGGTGGGGTTCTAAGCCGGAACCCCAGAAAATTCCGTCATGCCCGCTGACGCAAAACAGGTGTTTTCCGACAGGGTCGATCCGGACATAAATATTATCCCTTTGACCCGTTAAAAAATGTACGAAAAACAGTGTCGCTATGGTAGACCATACGGAAACTAAATTTTAGGAGTTTCCGTACATGCTCGTCGGTTATATGCGGGTATCATCCGACTCGGATCGCCAGACCACCAACCTTCAGCGCGACGCGCTCATAGCGGCTGGGGTCGATAGTCGGCATTTATTTGAAGATCATGCCTCTGGAGCCCGAGATGATCGGCTTGGATTGTCAGAAGCACTTGCGTTCGTTCGCCCTGAGGATGTTCTGGTGGTTTGGAAACTAGATCGGCTTGGGCGCTCGTTGTCTCACCTGTTATCCATCGTCAATGCACTGAAAGAGAAACAGGTGGCCTTCCGTTCACTTACTGAGGGCATGGATACAACGACGGCATCCGGCGAATTGTTGTTTCATGTATTCGGAGCGCTGGCCCAATACGAAAGAGCTTTGATACGGGAACGGGTCGTTGCGGGCATGGAGGCTGCCAAGCGACGTGGACGGATTGGCGGACGACCACCGGCCATTGTTGGTGAGAAGCTGGACACTATCATCGCCGCGTTGGACGGTGGTATGTCCAAGGCTGCTGTGTGCCGCAACTTCAGCGTCAAGCGCACCACTCTGATCGAAACCCTCGCAAGGGCGGATTGGCAAGCTGCACGTCGAACGCCACAATGATAATCAGCAAGAACAAACTGCTAACCATCCTGCCCGACGCCGAGAGATATGCGTTGTACGACCTGCCCGACTTTGACGACGGGCAGCAGCTCGAGTATCTGGCATTATCAGAAGCGGAACTGGCGCTCGCATGCGGTCGGCCCGGCCTTCATGCCCAGGTTTACTGTGTCTTGCAGATCGGCTACTTCAGAGCCAAAAACGCATTCTTCCGCTTTGCCTGGGATGAGGTCAAAGATGATTGCGCCTTCGTCCTTAGCCGCTACTTCAACGGCCAGGTGTTCGAGCGAAAAACCATCACCAAGCACGAACACTACACCCAGCGCACCTTGATCGCCAAACTGTTCGGTTACCAGCTGTGGTCGGCGGCTTTCCTGCCTCAGCTCGCGCAACAGTCTGCACAGATTGTGCGGCGTGACGTCACACCTGGCTTCATCGTCACCGAGTTGATCACCTGGCTCAACGAACACAAGATCGTGCGGCCCGGCTACACGACCCTGCAGGAGCTGATCAGCGAGGCGCTGTCCACCGAGCGCCGACGCCTGGGCGCCCTGCTCGCCGCGGATCTGGATAACGCGGCCAAGGCTGCGTTGGCCCAGCTACTGGTGCGCGACGACACGCTATCCGAACTGGCCGCCCTCAAGCAAGACGCCAAAAATTTCGGCTGGCGACAAATGGCAAGGGAACGCGAGAAGCTTTCCAAGCTGGAGCCGCTGTATCGAATAGTCAAAACTCTGCTACCGAAGCTGGCGATCTCGCAGCAGAATCTGCGCTACTACTCCAACCTGGCAAACTTTTACACCATCTACGAGCTGCGCCACCTCAAGCCCGAGCAGACCCACCTGTACCTGCTGTGCTACGCCTGGCAGCGCTATCGGCAGACTCACCGACAATCTTGTCGATGCCCTGGGCTACCACATGAAGCAGCTTGAAGACGAGACGAAAGCCAAGGCAAACAAACGTCACTCCCTGGAACAGGCGGGGCGGCAGCAGGAGAGGCCGCAGGTCGGGCGTTTGCTACTGATTTACGTAGACGACAAAGTACCCGATACCACGCCCTTCGGCACCGTTCGCCAAAGCGCATTTACGATCATGCCCAGAGACGCGTTGCAGATCACGGCCCAGCGTATGAGCGAGAAGCCGGCCGGCACACTGGCCTTGCGCTGGCAAGTTGTGGATGAACTGGCCGAGAGAGCCCGCCGACACCTGCGTCCGCTCTACATGACGCTCGATTTTTCCAGTAACAAGCTGACAACCCGTGGATCGCGGCACTGGCATGGATGAAGGGCGTATTTGCCAAACAGCAGCGGCTCTCACAACGACCGCTTGCCGAATGTCCGGAAGAGACGGTGCCCTCCGCGCTTGCGGCCCTATCTGCTGGTGTTCGACGCGGACGGAAACGCGACCGGTGTACACGCCGATCGCTACGAGTTCTGGATTTACCGACAAATCAGGAAGCGCTTGAAGTCCGGCGAAATATATCTGGACGACAGTATGCAGCATCGCTGCTTCACCGACGAACTCGTTTCCCTCGAGAAGAAAGCCGCTGTCGCTCGGTCAACTGGACATCCCCTGGCTACGGCAGTCGCTTGAATCCAGCTCAAAGCCCTGACGGATGAATTGCATCACCAGTGGGTGTCGTTTAACAGTGAACTGCGCCAAGGAAAGCTGAAACACTTACAGTACGACGCCAAGAGCAAAAAGCTTACCTGGCGCAGGCCGAAAGCCGGCAATAACAAGGTGGAACAAGAGAAATTCTACGACCAGATGTCGTTTTGCGATATCGCCGACGTATTCCGCTTCGTCGATGAACAATGCCATTTCTTGTCAGCCCTGACGCCACTTCAGCCCCGCTACGCCAAAGCAGGTCGCCGACCGGGACAGTTTGATGGCGGTCATCTTCGCCCAGGCGATGAATCACGGGAATCTCGCCATGGCTCAGACCAGCGACATTCCCTATCACGTCATGGAGACGACATATCAACAGTACTTGCGTCTGGCCTCCCTGCAGGCGGCGAACGATCGGATCAGCAACGCGATCGCCGGCGCTTCCAATCTTTCCGCACTATTCGTTCGATCTTGCGCGCTCTACGGCGCGTCGACGGCCAGAAATTCGGAGTCGAGCGGCCGACCGTCAAGGCGCGCTATTCCCGCAAGTACTTCGGACGCGGCAAAGGCGTCGTCGCCTACACCCTGCTGTGTAATCACGTGCCGTTGCAGGGTTGGCTGATCGGCGCGCATGAGTATCGAGGCGCACCATGTGTTCGACGTCTGGTATCGTAACACCTCGGACATCGTGCCGACCACGATCACCGGAGACATGCACAGCGTCAACAAGGCCAACTTTGCGATCATGCATTGGTTCGGACGGAGCTTTGAACCGCGTTTCACCGATCTAAGGAGCAGTTGAATCAACTCTACTGCACCGACGATCCGGCGCAGTACGAGAAATGCCTGATTCGTCCGGCGGGTCAAATCGATCTGCAAGCTATCATGGATGAGAAAGCCAATATCGATCAGATCGTTGCAACCCTTGGTCTCAAAGAGATGACGCAAAGCACTCTGATTCGGAAGCTATGCACCTATACGCAGCCAAACCCGACGCGCCGGGCGATATTCGAGTTCGACAAGCTGATCCGCAGCATTTACACCTTGCGATACCTGCGCGACCCTCAATTGCAACGAAACATCCACCGCTCGCAAAACAGGATTGAGTCTTACCATCAACTGCGGTCAGCAATCGCCCAGGTCGGCGGCAAAAAGGAACTCACCGGCAGGACCGATATTGAAATCGAGATCAGCAACCAATGTGGGCGGCTGATTGCCAACGTCATCATCTATTACAATTCCGCCATCCTGTCGCGGTTGCTCACGAAGTATGAGGCGACCGGTAACGCGAAAGCACTAGCTCTGCTCAAGAAGATTTCGCCGGCGGCGTGGCGTCACATCCACCTGAACGGGCACTACACCTTCCGTGGCGCCGGGCAGGTCATCGACCTGGATGCAATCGTGGCGGGACTGATGTGGGGATGACGGAATTTTCTGGGGTTCCGGCTTAGACCCCCAAGGTGGTGGATTATTCCAGCAAAAAACTCAATCAGATGGTGGAAGAAGACTCTGCTCCTTTCGGGTGTGGAACGACCATAGCTGGAATGTTCATCATTGGAAAGACAGCATTGGTTTTCAATATTGGCGATTCCAGAGTATATCGGTTATCCCCTGAAAGTGGTCTGAAAAGGCTTACCACGGATCATTCTTTGGCTCAGGAACTCTTCGATAAAGGGGCGCTTACGGAGGATGGAATGCGGCACTACCCCAAGAAGAACATGGTCACATCCTGCATCATTGCTGATCCGAGACTTCCTGTACTTGACGTTTTTACACAGACGGCGGCGATCAGCCCCGATGACAGGTTTCTCATTTGTAGCGATGGCGTTTGGGAGAATTTTGATCGAGAAGAGATCGAGAAACTTCTGCGGTTAAAATCCGTGAGGGACTGTGCGGACCGACTGGTAAAAGGAATCCTGAAAAACGGAGCAAACGATAATTTCAGCTTCATTCTGGTACAAATTGAAATTCAGCACCCAAGGTGAAAAAGAGGTTCGTGCTCTGCGGCAGCATGACTTATGCTGTGAACTTATAACTTAGAACACCAGCACGAAGAGTAAAATAACCTTAATTAAGCCAATGCCCCTTTTATGAGTCCAAACAATATTTTCTTTCGTTCAGAAAGAAATTCAGGGAACCTTTCAAAATCTAAAATAGGGGGGATGATATGCTTATTGAGGTCAATGCTGTAAGCAGTGACCCAATCTTTCAGGTCTTTGTCCTGCTTGGACATATTCTCATTCGCGTCTAACATTTGCAGATTTAAGATACTGTTGTAATTAGCACTATTAAGGTACAAGGCGATTGTAGCTTCGTCAGTGATTCCACGACTCACAACATATTCCCTATTGAAGCGACTACAGGGGTGGAGATGATCTTTATGAAAGTCGTAGTTCTTATAATCAAGGTGTGGATAAAGAACAGCCAGAATTGAGAACGCATCAGCATGGTCTTTTTGTGTAAGCAGAAGATTATCAATAAGGATATCATCCAGCGATAAGTCCTTTGAAGTGCCTTTGAGCTTGCTGGCAATCTGATCCGCTGGAAAGCAGATTACTCCATCGGTGATAGCTTCAGCAATGACATCTCGTATTTGCTTTAATACGAAGTCAGCCGCAGCACCAAATGTCTTTTTAAGAAGAACTAAGTGCAGCCATTTCTTAACTTTCTCTCGATCATCCCTATAAGCCACCTTACTGGCAAAACCATCATATAAATTGCTATGATATATATAATAAACAATTGGGATGAGAGCGTTTTTAGAACTCAGGCTTGAATCTAAGAATCCGAATGTCTTTATTAGCTTAAATGTTTCAAGAAGTGCTTTTCTGATATGGACCCATTTATTTTCGAAGAGCAACGCATTATCAGTTGCGAAATTGTTTACCTTAAACCTAACGTCATCGCAGTGAAGAACCAAAAACGTCCTAATAATCAAGTCTTTGCTAATATAAAAACCAAGGTCTCTTATTTCATCAACTAATTCATAGATTAATTTTCTTGCATCGAGCTTCCAATTAGCTACAATTATTGACATTAGCAAATCGGAGAAGTTCAATGGTTCTCCGCCGCTGTTTATGCGTATGAATATATTGAGCGCCTTATCTATGTCTTGATCTTCTTCTAAGTAGTAATTCAAAATTTTCTTTGAATGAATCGCATTTTGAAGGTTTGACAACGTTTTATAGGTGAACTTATCGGACTTGTATTCGGAATTATCTAAATACTCATTGAAGTCGTAGTTATCACCCAATCGCAGGATATCACCGACTCTGAACCACTTCTTGCTACCCGAATCATTCTTGAATTCATGATCGGTTAGAAAACGAAAATCATAAATTCTTCCATCTTCTTCATCTTGCAGTTGTTCTAGAATATTTAAATAGAGATACCGAGTCGGTATATTATCCTCTGAATCAATCCACCAAACACCATATTTTTTATACGCATAGCTACCTCTCAGCCCAATGTAAAGCGATGTCAAACGTTGTTGACCATCAAGCACCGCTTCAAAATCTGAAGCAGAGGCAGGGTCATTAAATTCCTCATTATGTGTTCTGAACCGCTGCCTGTAATGCTGCAAGAATTTGTAAAATTTATGCAGACCCTTGGTTTTACCCTCCACCTTCCAGAAGAGAAAGGAAGCAATTGGATAATTCCGCATTATGGAATCAAACAGCCACTCGATCTTTGGGTTTTCCCATATAAATTCACGCTGTATGGCTGGCAGCAGGTACTTACTGTGCTCTATCTTATAGATCGCATCGGCAATGGTAATTGGATTCTTAAATTCGGATGACATAAAACCTCATTGGGTAGGTTAGGGTTAACTTGGCCTGAACAGTCTTAGCATGTCTACAACTTACAGCCAAGCCCTAGAACGGATCGTCAGAAAAATACCATCCGAGATGCTCTACGTTGGAGGCAATGAGGTAGGATGAACAGGAGCGAATTTT
>CAWFUK010000043.1:0-10363 GCA_963818935.1 uncultured Acidobacteriaceae bacterium | reverse complement strand
CACCATATTGCTAAGGCTCCGGTGATCGCCTCGCACTCGTCGGCGCGGGCGCTGGTGGATGCCCCGAGAAACATGACGGACGACATGCTGCGCGCGGTGGCCAAGAACGGAGGGGTGGTCCAGGTGAACTTCTTCTCCGGATTCATCGATGAGAACTACCGCAAAGCGATGAACGCGCAGGAAAAAGAGCAGGACGAGGCGGTGCAAAAGTCTATGAATTCCGCCAAGGCGCAGGGGAGGCAGCCGACTTTTGTGGAAGTCGACCGGTTGGGACGGGAGTGGACGGCAAAGATTCCGCGACCGCCCTTGCAGTCGCTGATCGACCACATTGATCACATCGCCAAAGTTGCGGGCGTAGATCACGTAGGTCTGGGATCCGATTTCGATGGTGTGAGCGGCGCAACACCGCAAGGAATCGACTCGGCGGCCGATCTTCCGAAAATTACGCAGGCTCTGCTCGATCGTGGTTATAGCGCCGACGACATTAAGAAGATTCTCGGCGGAAATATTCTGCGCGTGTTTCGCCAGGTCGAAGCCACGAGCCGAGAGATGCAGGCCCAGCCCCATTGATTGCTGTGCCTGTCGTACAATTTAACGTTGCAGTTGACCTGTTTCGATCCATACAAATACGAGGAGCAATTATGCGTCATGCGTTTTTTGTTTTCTTGCTGATGTCTCTGGCCGCGCTCACGGTGGCGGCGCAATCGAGCACGCAGGCGGCGCCGGCAGCCAAACCGCCGGTGCACCACACGGGCAATCCCACGGCGATCATCAAAACCACCGTCGGCAATATGACGTGCACTCTGTTTCCTGACAAGGCTCCCATCGGAGTGGATAATTTTATCGGCCTCGCTACGGGGAAAAAAGAGTGGACGAGTCCCAAGGGAGTTACCGAGAAGGGCGTGCCGCTTTACGATGGCACCATTTTTCATCGCGTGATTCCGGAATTCATGATCCAGGGCGGTGACCCTGCGGGCGATGGAACAGGCGGCACGGGACACAAGTTCAAAAACGAAATCTCCCCTGACTTGACGTTTGACCGGCCGGGGCGTCTGGCCTATGCCAACGCGGGACCCGGAACCAACGAATCGCAGTTCTTCATTACCGAGCTTCCCCAGCCCAGCCTCAACGGGGGTTACACCATCTTTGGTCAGTGCGATGACGCCACGGTGGCGCTGGTCAAGCAGATTGCGCGGATGGCCACCGACCCGCGAAACGATCGCCCATTTCGCCCGGTGAAGATTACCCACATCAGCATCGTGTACGGAACTTCGGCCACTGCCACGCCTTCGACTCCGGCGAAGAAGGCAGCCACACCGGCTTCCTCGAGTTCGAACTGAGATTTGACTCGAAATATGCGTGTCATGACTAAGCGGGCTCTGCGGTTGATGCTTGTCCTGATGGGAGTGGCGTTGTCCCTCTGGGCGCAAGCGCCGCGTAGCGCGCAGCCGTCCGCCCAACCGTTCGAGAATCCCCCGACGGTGCAACACGATGTGGCCTACGGAACAGTAAACGGTCATCCGCTGCTGCTGGATATTTACCAGCCGGGCGAAGTTTCCGTAAACCTGCGTCCGGCAATCATCTTGATTCATGGCGGAGGCTGGATCAGCTTTGATAAATCGATCATGAGCGGCATGGGGAATTTCCTGGCGCGATCTGGCTTAGTTGCATTCGCGGTCGATTACCGATTGATGCAAGGAAAGAAAAATCTTTGGCCGGCGCAGCTCCACGACGTGCAACGGGCGGTGCGCTGGATCCGGGCGAACGCATCAAAGTATCGCGTTGATCCCGACCATATTGGCGCGTTCGGGCATTCGGCGGGCGCGCAGTTGGCGGCCTTGCTGGGGATGGAAGATACGCGAGATAACTCGGATCCGGCTCTGGCAAAGTATTCCAGTAAGGTCCAGGCGGTTGTCGATGTCAGCGGGCCAAGCGACTTCACCACCAATCACGATGCCGACGGAGATGCTTTTCTCACGGTTTTCTTTGGCGGAGACTATGCTCACAACGCCGCGGCTTGGCGCGACGCATCTCCCGTGTTTCATGTGGCAAAGGGTGCTGCGCCGTTTCTTGTTCTTCACGGCACCCACGATGACAACGTGCCACTTGCGCAGGCGCAGGAACTCGCCGACAAGCTGAAGGAGGCAAAAGTTCCAGTCAAACTGATAACGGTCGAGGACGTCCATACTTTCGAGAAGCCGGAAAATCGTCGGCTTGTCGCGTATCAGAGCGGGTCATTCTTCAACGAATACCTGCGGGCAGCTGCGTTGAGATAGGCTTCGACCCAGCCAGCCAGTCAGCCTTGCATCCTGCTAGAATCAGAAGCCGTCCAACTTAAAGGAGAAAGACATTATGAGCCGTCCTCCGGGAACTTATGCCACTTTTGATACATCCGAAGGAATCATCGTCTGCCGTTTGTTCGAAAAAGACGCACCCAAAACCGTCGCCAACTTTGTCGAGCTTGCCGAAGGCAAGCGCGAGTGGACGCATCCTTCGACGCGCAAGAAATCGAAAGATCGTCTTTATGATGGAACGATTTTTCATCGCGTGATTCCCGATTTCATGATTCAGGGTGGAGACCCACAAGGCACGGGCATGGGCGGCCCGGGCTACCAGTTCGAAGACGAAACCAAAGGCTCGCCGCACAAGCTCGACAAGGCCGGAATTCTGGCGATGGCGAATGCCGGGCCAAATACGAATGGCTCTCAGTTCTTCATTACGGTCGCGCCGACGACGTGGCTCACGGGCAAGCACACGGTGTTTGGTGAGGTGGTCGAAGGGCTGGATGTGGTGAACAAGATTTCCGAGGTTCCACGCAACCGGCAGGATCGTCCCGCCAAGGATGTCGTGGTGAAGAGCGTGACGATCGAGAAGGTGTAGCGCTCAGCGATTTGGCAGCACAGTAATCTCTGCCCACTTTGCGAGTTCTTCGTCCGCGGTCACCAGCGTCAGGCCGAATACCTTCGCAGTGGCGGCGATAAAACCATCTGCCGGATCGTTGTGAGGGAGATTCAGGGACGATACGGCCAGCGCTACCTCAAACGTCAGCGGCGCCTCGCGAATCTTCAGCCGGGTGAGGTTGTCATGGATCCAGCTAACCGCGTTGGGAATCAACCTCACTCGGCCCTTGTCGTAAAGGAGTCGAAGCTCCCAAATGCTGACCGGTGACAGCCAAATCTCATTGTCGGGCTTGGTCAGCTGCCGAGCCACCCGTGGCGAAAGGCGATCGGGCTGTAAGACGCTCCAAACCCAGATGTGGGTGTCGAGAAGCAGCTTCAATCGCGACCAGCTTCCCAGTCCTGAATGCTGCCAGTAGGACCGACAATGTCACCCAGAATCTCTCCCGTTCCCGCCATGCAGCCCAGCCAACTCTTCGGACGATCCTCGGGCGTAGGTGGCACGACTTCGGCCACAGGCTTACCGAAGCGAGTCACTCGAATCGGCTTGCGTGTCTTGCGAACCTCTTCCAGGATGCCGAGGCACTTGGCTTTGAATACCGAGATGGCAACCTCTTTCATTCTTCAACTATACTATGGTCAACGACCATGGTCAATTTATCGGGAGCACTGTCGACAGGTGCAGGCGGAGCGACCGCCACGGTTCACGGCTCCCATGGATAAAAGCTGTCGTGCTCCGGGTTACCGGCGATGTATCTAAAATGCGGGCACGCACGAGGGTATCTCCAGCTCATCGAAGCTCGGTATCATTCGGTACGCTTCTTGCGCCGCACTCCTACGCAAGCTGAAGGCTACTAGACCCCGATAACCCCCACCAACTCCTTCACTGCAGCCGCGCTCTTATCCAGCCCAGCCTTTTCTTCCGGCGTCAGTTTGATCTCGATAATCTGCTCGATACCTTTAGCGCCCAGCTTCACCGGCACACCGACGTACAGGCCGTTGATTCCGTATTCGCCTTGCAGATAGGCGGCGCAGGGGAGGATTTTCTTTTTATCTTTCAAGATGGCTTCAACCATCTCGGTTGTGGCGGCGGAGGGGGCGTAGTAGGCGGATCCCGTCTTAAGATACTTCACGATTTCGGCGCCGCCGTCGCGTGTGCGCTGCACGATCGCATCCAGCCGGGATTTCTCAATCAGTTCCGTGATCGGAATACCTGCGACCGTGGAATAACGTGGCAACGGGACCATGGTGTCGCCATGTCCGCCCAGGACGAATGCGGTGACGTTCTCGACACTAACTTTCAGTTCGTCGGCGATAAAGGCGCGGAAGCGGGCGGAATCGAGCACACCGGCCATGCCAACGACGCGCTCGCGGGGGAATCCGCTGAGCTTGTAAGCAGCTTGCGCCATGGCATCGAGCGGGTTCGATACGATGATCAGGATGCAGTTCGGCGAATGCTTCACAGCTTCGCCAACCACCGCCTTCATGATGCCGTAATTGGTGTTGAGCAAATCGTCGCGGCTCATGCCGGGCTTGCGCGGGATTCCGGCGGTGATGACCACGATGTCGGAGTTCGCGGTGTCTTTGTAGTCGTTCGTGCCGGTGATGTACGAGTCGCGCTTCTCGATCGGCATGGCTTCGAGCAGATCGAGGCCCTTGCCCTGCGGGACGCCTTCGATGATGTCGATGAGCACAACATCGGCGAGCTCTTTCGAAGCAATCCAGTGGGCCGCGGTGGCGCCTACGTTTCCTGAACCTACAATGGTTACTTTCTTGCGCATGATATGAGTCCTTTCGATAATCGCAGGGACTGAAGCCCCATTTAGAAACGCATTTTGACGGCATGCCTAAAGGCATGCCCTTCCCAAATCTTTCCTGGGCCTACTACACCAGCACCGAGGCGCCCATATTCTCGATAATGCAATCGGCGAACTCGCTGGTCTTAACTTTTTTTGCGCCTTCCATCAGACGCTCAAAATCATAGGTGACTTTCTTCTGGAGAATCGTGTTCTCCAGGCTCTGTTCGATGAGGTCGGCGGCTTCGTTCCATCCCAGGAAGCGGAACATCATCACGCCGGAAAGCATGACCGAGCCGGGATTGATCACATCTTTATCGGCATATTTCGGAGCCGTGCCGTGCGTGGCTTCGAAGATGGCGTAGCCGTCGCCGATGTTGGCACCGGGCGCGATGCCGAGCCCGCCAACCTGCGCAGCGCAGGCGTCGGAGATATAGTCGCCGTTCAGATTGGGAGTCGCCAGAACAGAATATTCATCCGCTCGCGTCACCACCTGTTGGAAGATGGAATCGGCGATGCGGTCATTGATCATGATCTTTCGCTTCCACTGGCCCTTGCCGTGGGTCGAATAGATGCGATCGAGCACTTCTTTCACTTCTTTTTCGACAGCCTGGCGGAAGGCGGGAGGAGCGAACTCCATGCCGGGCTCGACCAGTTCGGCATTCTGCGCGATCGTCAGGTTCGGATTGCGATCCAGGTTGTCGACGATCCAGCTCTCACGCTCGGTCACGACTTTGTCGCGAAATTCTTCGGTGGCAAGCTCGTATCCCCATTTGCGGAAGGAGCCCTCGGTGAATTTCTGAATGTTGCCCTTGTGCACCAGGGTTACACTCTTCCGACCGGTCTCAATCGCATAAAGAATCGCCATGCGGACCAGGCGCTTGGTTCCGGTCACGGAGATGGGCTTAATGCCGATGCCGGAGTCGAGGCGAATCTGCTTCTTGCCGTTCTTCAGCATGTCTTTGTTGAGGAATTCGATCAGGCGGGCGCACTCGGGAGTTCCCTCTTCCCACTCGATGCCGGCGTAGACGTCTTCGGTGTTCTCGCGGTAGATGACCACGTCCATGCGCTCGGGATGCTTCACCGGCGACGGGACGCCCTTGTAATACTTCACCGGGCGCACGCAGCAATAGAGATCGAGAAGCTGGCGCAGGGCCACATTCAGCGAACGGATGCCCCCGCCCACGGGAGTGGTCAACGGACCCTTGATGGCGACGCGAAATTCGCGGATGGCTTCGACGGTGTCATCGGGCAGCCAGGTGTCGAACTTGGCTTTGGCCTTTTCTCCGGCGAAGATTTCGAACCACGCGACCCGGCGCTTGCTGTTATAAGCTTTCTCGACGGCGGCATCGAAGACGCGCAGCGATGCCTTCCAGATGTCGCGTCCGGTGCCATCCCCCTCGATAAACGGCACGATTGGATTGTCGGGCACATCGTATTTCCCATTCGCATAGCCAATCTTTTTTCCGCCGGACGGCACAGCCACACCGTTATAAGAGCCCGCCATGAACAGCCTCCTGAAAGAGTTCGAAATAAGTATAGAAGTCCTTGGTTACAGAAACTGATTATAGAGAATCGCTTCGAATTACGCAGACACGACGTCTGTCAAAATAACCGTCCAGTCTCGTGATATCTTCCGTTTTCGAAGACCAATTGGCTGTGACGTACGTCACGCGTCGAGGTTCACCACGTATTACCAGCGCCGGGTGCCGAAATCTTTACGCACACCCAGGGTGAAATATCGTCCCCAGGGTCCGTTGGCGCCGAGATCGGCGGGGCCCAGGTAGGTGTTGCGCGCACCCAAGCGGTCGAAGAGAAAATGCTGGGTCATACGAAATTCGAAGCCCTTCGCGATATAAATCGCGCCGCCCCAGGAATGCTCAACGCCGATGGCATCGGGGGACCAGGTGTAGAGCGTATGCGGAATCGTCTTCCCGAACAGGAAGGTGGGAGCGCCGAAGATCATCACGCGGCGCAATTGTCCGCGACCGAAGGGACGCGCTTCGAGCATTCCTGAAATCATGTAGCGGGCAAACATGCTGCAGGGTGCATTCGCCCCACCATATTGCCCGGCATTGGCGGCACAGAGGTTGGGATCAATCTCGTTGTGCGGAGGCGCCAAGTCAACTTCGGCCCAGCCCCAAAAGGTGTCTTTTGGTAGGAAAAATCGGGGCTGCGCATTGCTGGGGTTCGGGGCGCCGGGCGCATTGTAGGTGGTTTGCGCGGAAGTCTGCGATCCGCTCGCAGGTGGCGCACTCTGGGCGCAGCTAAAAATTGAAATCGAAAGAACGACAGCAAAAATCGGCGCTACGGTTTTCATCCAGGTCTCCAAATAGTTTATGTGGTCAAACTTTACAGATTGCGTCGCGCCCATGCGTCAGGTCCGCGAGAAGACTTGAGGAAGAGATTAGGACGCTGTCGGTGGAGCGGAACATTGTAACCTGACTGGTTGTAAGACCGCTGCGACAACATGGATGAGCGGCCGGAAATGTCGGCGTAAACGGAAAAGTGTTTCGTGTTATGGAAGACTAAATTTGGTGTCCCTTCTTCCAGAATCCATATTCAGGATTCTGATTTCTTCCATTCATAGAATTGTAAAGAACGCTCAACAGCCGCAAGGACTTACGCTGCAAGGACCTAGGGTTTGGTGGATAGATTGCTATGAGTAATTAGTCCTATGCCCCAGGAAGTTTCCGTCTCTTATCAGGCTATTAAAAGTAAGGTCTATCGGCTGATCGACGCACTCGTCGTCGGCGAAAAAACAGAGGTTGAAGTACAAGAATCCATTCGCCGGTGGTGGGAGCTGATTCATCCTGCGGATCGTCCGATTGCCCAAAAATATCTCCTGATTGTATTGGAGCGATCCTGTTGTGCCTTGGACGCGGTTGAGGGCGGGTTGATGGACGCCACGCAAGACGACGATATGCCGCGCCGCGCGGAATCGGTCAAAGGGCTCAAGCTGGTGCGGATGGTGAAGCAAGCGACCAAACAGGTCGACCTCAGCGGCACAACCGCCTGAGCGTCAGCGCCGGGCCAGGTTTCTAACAGCAGAGCCCAACCGTGTGTTCGAACGCGTTTTTCGCGTCTCCTTCCCAGTTCCGTGGCCTTCCGTTGTTCATCCTCCTCGCATGGCCGTATACTTGGGGCTCGACGGATGATGCCGAGGATCCATAGCCGGTCGTAACCGGCGACTGGCCCTGCTCCATGGACTTCGATCAACTGCAAACTTTTCTGGAAGTAGCGCGGCACGCCTCGTTCTCGCGGGCGGCGGAGAAGCGTTT
This sequence comes from uncultured Acidobacteriaceae bacterium, assembly GCA_963818935.1. Classification (GTDB taxonomy): domain Bacteria; phylum Acidobacteriota; class Terriglobia; order Terriglobales; family Acidobacteriaceae; genus Sulfotelmatobacter. The sequence continues at coordinate 2,389 of CAWFUK010000043.1, read as the reverse complement.
CCGCACCCAGCCGGCCATCTCGTCGCAGATTCGCGCCCTGGAAGATGACGTGGGAGCCAAACTTTTTGATCGCTCCGGCGGCAAAGTCTCGCTCACCGCAGCTGGAAAAGCGTTTCTGAAGTATTCGCAAGATACGCTCGACGCTCGCCAGGCCATGCTCACTTCCCTCGCCGAGATGGAGCATGTCCCCCGAGGCGCCATCGTCGTTGGAGCCAATGAAGGCACGTGCCTGCACATCCTGCCCGAAGTTTTCGCCGACTTCAAAAAACGGTATCCGGACGTATCAGTCAGCATCAAGCGGGCCGACTACGCCATGGTTCTCGAGTCGGTCACCGATAATACGGTGGATTTTGGCGTGGTTTCCCTGCCCGTGAAAGACAACCGGCTCACCGTAGTTCTCATCCATCAGGATGAACTGGTGATCATCGCGCCGCCGCATCACCCGCTGGGAAAGATGAAATCGGCGCATGTGGCGGATCTGGCGAAGTACCCGCTGGTTCTGCCCAAAGCCGGGCACACGCGGGACGCGCTCGATGGCCTGTTTCGCGAGCATCGGCTGAAGCCGAATTACAGTATGGAACTCGACTCCAGCGAACTCCTGAAGCGTTTCGTGGCGGCAGGAGTGGGTGTGGGTTTCATCGCCCGCTCGAATGTGCAAGAGGATGTGCGGGCGGGCGTGCTGGCGGCGATTTCGATGGCGGATGCGCAAATGCGGCGGGATTTGGCGCTGGTTTTCCGCAAAGATAAAGCGCTCAGCCGCGCGGCGCTCGCCTTTATTGAGATTGCTAAGAAGCACAAATCCAATGACGCTGTCAGCTCGAATCGAAGTAGATGAAGAAGCTCGCCCCTGCATTTTTCGCGCGTTTGCCGATTCCTTTCAAAATCCGGGTACCCAATGTCTCGTTTTTTTGGCACTTGGGGATTTTTCTCGTACTTAGCGGCATTGTGGCCGAAGGGCAGAAAGCTCAGTCCACCGCTCCCTTGCCGCCCAGCGCGTACAAACTGATCGCGGTCAAGGTCAGCGGCAGCAAGCGCTTTACCTCCGAAGACGTGGCGGCTGCCTGCGGATTGCCGATTGGAACCGTGGCCCACGAAGAAGACTTCAAGAAGGCAGCCCGTCAACTCGGCGAGAGTGGAGCCTTCAGCGCGATTGCTTACACTTTCTCCTACACTTCAGCCGGAACCAAACTCGAATTTCAGGTCACCGATGCCGACAAATTTGTTCCGGCGCGCTTTTCAGATTTCGTCTGGTTTACGGATGAAGAGCTTCGCCAGAAATTGCATGAACGCATTCCGCTGTTCAACGGCGAACTGCCTATCAGCGGACGGCTGCCCGACCAGGTTTCGGACGTCCTGCAGGCCTTGCTGGTCGAAAAAGGGGTTCCAGGGAACGTCGAATACTCGCGAAACACGCATAAGGATGACCAGAATAAGAACGATCAAGCGAAGAATGCGAAGCCGGAGAGCGATCCGTTCAGCGACGAGCCTGAGACCAGCGCGCCATTGCAATCGATCGACTATAACGTCGCGGGCGTAAGCATTCGCATCCACCACGCGGAGTTTCCCGGGGCGGCCGCGGCGGAGTTGCCCCAGCTTCAAGCGGCTGCAGAGAAGTTGACCGATCGCGAGTACTCCCGCGCGTACATGAAATCATTTGTGGAGCACACGCTGTTGCCGCTCTACCACGAGCGGGGATATTTGAAAGCCGCATGTGCCCTGCCCGAACCGAAGTTGGTCAAAGGCGTCGGACCGGCGGCCGGCGAGAACGGGCCACCGCCGACCTTTGTGGACGTCACGTTTCCGGTGACCCCAGGACTGCAGTACAAGCTCGCCGGCGACCATTGGTCGGGCAACCAAGAGATATCGAGCGAGACGCTCCAGGGGCTGCTCCATGGCAAAACGGGGCAAGCGGCGAACACGATCCAATTGGAAGATGACCTGCGCGCGGTGCAGGAGCTTTACGGCTCCCGTGGCTATGTAACCACCACCATCAAGGCGGAGGCTGAACTCGACGACACGGCGGCCACGGTGAACTATCATCTGACAGTGAACGAGGGCGCCGTGTACCACATGGGTGAACTGGAGTTTCGTGGCATCGATAACACATTGACCGACAGGCTTCGCGCGGCGTGGAAGCTGCGTCCGGGCGACGTCTACGATGCCACCTACCTTAAGGAGTTCTTGCCTCAGGCCCGAAAGCTGCTTCCCGTCAATCTTGACTGGGAAGTATCCACGCACGTGACCGCTCTAGCGCGCGATAAAACGGTCGACGTGGATGTGCAATATATGGCGAAGGCGCCAAAGTAAATCGGACTGCTTGCCACCTTTGCGCTCGGGGAGCGTCTAATCGTGGGTAGCGAGGCGTAACTGGTCGGTTTAGGCGAATAAA
>CAWFUK010000042.1:0-181162 GCA_963818935.1 uncultured Acidobacteriaceae bacterium | reverse complement strand
TGCGAGGCGCCAAGGCCGCGGAAGCCGTGCCGCTTCATGACGCCCTGCGGAAGCCCTTGCCCTTGCTCCTGGCCGTGACGTCAACGAGTTCACCGGGCGCGAAGGTCTCGGCGGTGACCTCCTGGCCGAGCGTGTAGTCCGAGGCGTTGTCGGTGCGCAGCTCGACCAGGTACCGGCGCGGCAGGTCGACGCCTTCATGAAGTGGCCCGCCTCGGGCTTGTTCACCTTGCGCGGATCGACCTCGCCGATAGCCCAGTTGCACCGCGGCGTACCCGTCGGCATCGGGTGTCCGCACCAGCGACCACAGGGGCCCGCCGCAGTTTCGCGCGAAATTCCGCGCGCTCCTCGGCGGTCGCGCGCGGGCCGATGATGATGCCGTAGCCGCCGGATTCGCCGACCGGCTTGACCACCAGTTCGTCCAGATGATCGAGCGTGTAGGCCAGCCCGTCCGGCTTCGGCGCAGATATTGCGTCTCGCACGTTCGGCAGGATCGCGTCCTCCGCCAGATAGTAACGGATGATACGCGGCATGTAGGCGTAGATCGCCTTGTCGTCGGCGACGCCGGTGCCGACCGCGTTGGCGAGCGCCACCCGCCGCGCCGCCACACGTCGATCAGGCCGCGCACGCCGAGCATGCTGTCGGGATTGAACACGTCGGGATCGAGAAAATCGTCGTTGAGCCGGCGATAGATCGTGTGCACCGGGGCGAGACCGGCGGTGGTGCGCATCCAGACCCTGCCGTCCTCGACGATCAGGTCCCGGCCCTCCACCAGCGGCACGCCCATCTCGCGCGCCAGGAAGACATGCTCGAAATAGGCCGAGTTGTAGATGCCGGGCGACAGCAGCACGACCTGCGGATCGGCGTCGCCGGAGGGCGCGATCTCGGTCAGTGCGCGTGTGCAGGCGCATCCCGTAATCGTCGACGCGGCCGCACCGCGATGCCGTCGATCAGATCGGGGAACATGCGCGCCATCATGTGGCGGTTCTCGACGACGTAGGAGACGCCGGACGGCGTGCGCGCATTGTCCTCCAGCACCAGGAAGCCGCCGGTTTCGTCGCGCACGATATCGATGCCGCAGACATGGACGTAGGTGTCGATGCGGCACGTCGAGGCCGACCATTTCGGGCCGGTAATTGGCGTTGCCCAGTACCAGCGATTCCGGAACGACCTTGTCCCGCAGAATTGCGCGGTCGTGATAGATGTCCCAGAGAAACGCGTTCAGCGCGGCGACCCGCTGGCGCACGCCGCGATCGATATGGTCCCACTCGGCCGCGGTCAGAACCCGCGGCACGAGGTCGAACGGCAGGATCCGGTCGATCGCGTCGCGTCCGAATAAACCGTGAAGGTGATGCCGAGATTGTACAGTTCGGACTCGGCGATTTCGGCGCGCCGGCGCAGATCGTCCGGCGAGACCTGACGCAGGCGGGCCAGGACCTGCGCGATCCTGGGGTCGCGCGCCGCGCCGTCGCAGCATCTCACAGTAAAATCCATCCGTAGTCGTAGGCATCGAGCAAGCCCAAAGACGGGCCAGAGGCCGCAGTGGGGGCGGCTGTCATGGCGGCGGGCTTCTCGGGGTTGAACATGGCCAGTGTAACACTCCGCGGGAACATGACCATGCAAGAGACAGGCCATGAAGGACAATTCGTCGTGACGGGCCACCGATGCGGGCGGTATGCCCATCAGCGGTTCAGCTATCGCCCGTTGCCGTCATGCTCGGATCTGACCGTCCCGGCATTCGGACTTGCGTGGAAGCCAACAGACGCCGCCTGTTGTAACGGCACCTGCCGCAATCCGGGCCGGCTGCTGTCCGGCAGCGCACGCACGGCCTTCCGCCTGCGCGAACCCGCCCGTCGCCGAGTGGGGCTCGCTTCGACCCGATCAGGCCAAATTCTTCGCGAAGAATTCCAGCGTGCGGCTTTGTGCCAGCTCGTAGTCGGGCTTGCTGTAGCTGCCGCGTTCGTCGCAGCCGAACCCGTGGCCGGCGCCCTTGTAGACGTAGCTGTCGACCTTCGGCTGCGCGGCGCGGATCGCGTCCACATCGGTCATCGGGATCGAGGCATCGGTCTCGCCGAAATGCATCTGCACCGGGCAATTCGGCCTCTCATCCTTGGTCCCGGCGATGCCGCCGCCGTACCAGCAGGAGGCGCCCGCGAAACTCTTGCTGCGCGTGGCGCCCCACCACGCGACCGTGCCGCCAAAGCAATAACCGACAATCCCGATCTTCTTGCCCGCCAGATGAGCGGCCGCCGCCTCGACATCCAGCATCAGCTGCTTGTCGTCCAGTTTCATGCGCACGTCGCGGCCTTTGGCGATGTCGTCCGGCGTGTAGCCGACTTCGAACCCCTTCTGGACCCGGTCGTAACACGGCGGGAGCGACCACGGCATAACCGGCGGCGCCAAACCGGTCAGCCATGTCGCGCATGTGATGATTGACGCCAAAGATCTCCTGAATGACGACGAGGCCCTTGGTCGCGTTCGCCGGACCGGCGACATAAGCGTCCAACGTGAACCCATCGCTCGCTTTGAGCTGAATGGTCTGTCCCATACTGTCCTCCCACCTGGTAAGCTGATCTGCCCCATCGCAGGACGCCAGCATGGTGGTACTGGGCGCGAGGTCAACCGCCCTGCCGTGAACATGGGTCGGACCGTCGTGCAGCGCAGCCGGTACCGCAATTATGCAAAATGAGACAATGACCGAACCTCACACAAGACTCTGAACCATTGCGAATTCCGGCCGACTCAGTCAGGTTCAACAAATACCATCGGCACACCGGCAAATCAGACAACGAAAAACGGGGAGAGCCAAGGCAATGACGGACGCCACCAGTTCGACCATTCCGTTCACCGGCCGGGAATTCCTCGACAGCCTCGACGATGGGCGGGAAGTTTGGATCTACGGCGAGCGGGTGGGCAAGATCACCGACCATCCCGCCTTCCGCAACACCGCGCGCATGATCGCCCGGCTCTACGACGCGCTGCACGCGGATCACGCCGAGGGCAAACACATTCTGAGTTGTCCCACCGAATGGGGCGGCTTCACCCACCGCTATTTCGTTGCACCGCGCACCATCGAGGAACAGGTCGCCTCGCGCGACGCCATCGCCGCATGGGCGCGCCTGAGCTACGGCTGGTTCGGCCGCTCGCCTGACTACAAAGCGGCATTTCTGGCGACGCTCGGTGCCAATGCCGAATTTTATGCGCCGTGGCAGGAGAACGCCCGCCGCTGGTATCGGCAAAGTCAGGAACGCGTGCCGTTCATCAATCATGCGATCATCCACCCGCCGGTCGATCGCTCCATGGCACCGGGCGCGCCGGGCGGCCCGACCGATGTCTATATGCATATCACCAAGGAAACCGATGCCGGGCATCAGGGTCAGCGGCGCGAAGGTAGTCGCCTGCGATGGCGGCAGGTACACACCATTGTCGAGCATGGCGCGAAAGAATTTGCCGAATGCAGCAGTGTCGGATTTCGATGCTGAATCCCAGTCGGTTACCGGACCCTGGGTGAAGAACCATGTAAACATCGAACCCACACGGTTGTAGCAGAGCGCCACGCTCGCATCCTTGGCAGCCGTTGCAACTCCCTCCACTAATTTTCCGCTTAACTTATCAATGCTGGGATAAATTTCCTGCTTGTGGTCCCGCAGATGCTTCACCATCGCACAGCCGGCAGCCATCGCGAGCGGATTGCCCGACAGCGTTCCGGCCTGGTACATGGGACCGAGCGGCGCCACCAGGTTCATGATCTCGTTCAAACCTCCATACGCACCTACTGGCAAACCGCCACCAATGATTTTGCCCAAGGTCGTCAGGTCGGGGCGGATATTGTAAAGTTCCTGCGCTCCACCGAAGGCCACGCGAAATCCGGTCATCACTTCATCAAAAATCAGCACCGACTTTTCGCGTTCGGTGATCAGGCGCAAGGCCACAAGGTAGTCGTCCGCCGCGGGAACGCATCCCATGTTTCCCACGATCGGTTCGACGATTACGCAAGCAATCTGATGCTTGAATTTCTGGAACGCATGTTCGACCGCGCCGATATTGTTGAAGGGAAGAGCCAGCGTGAACTGCGTGAACTCCTCGGGTACCCCCGCCGAACCTGGGATTCCGAGCGTAGCCACGCCCGACCCCGCCTTAACCAGCAGGAAATCAGAGTGCCCGTGGTAGCAGCCTTCAAATTTCACAATGTACTTACGTTTGGTGTAGGCGCGCGCGAGGCGAATTGCCGACATCGTAGCTTCGGTGCCGGAACTAACGAATCGAATCTTCTGCATCGATGGAAATGCTGCGAGGAGGAGTTCCGCCAGATCGGCCTCTGCAGGCGTGGAAGCTCCAAAACTCGTGCCGTTGCAGGCTGCACCCACGATGGCATCGAGCACGTTTGGCGCGGCATGGCCCAGAATCATTGGCCCCCACGATCCCACGTAGTCAATGTATTCATTTTCATCGGCATCCCAAATGTGGGAGCCCTTGCCGCGCACGATAAATGGCGGGTCGCCTCCCACCGAACCGAAGGCGCGCACGGGCGAATTGACGCCGCCCGGAATCATGCTTTCTGCGCGTTGCTGCAAACGCCGCGATTGCTCAACTTTCCGGACTGTAGTGGAAGGCATCCAGCGCTCCCGCACAAGATTAGACCGCAAACAGCACTGATCAATATAGCAGCGCGGCCTGCGAGAAATTCATCAGATATTTACTTTCTTGCTATCATCCTGCAACATGCTGGCGGTAGGGTGGGGTCATCACGTTGCCCTTCTAACCGGGAGGGTTCAAGGACAGCTTCGGGGGCTCCGAGCTGTCCTTAGTTTTTTGCTTCATTTCCGGCATCTTATTTCAAATAGGCGCGCACTAGCCCGATCAAGTCTTCTCCCAGTTCTTCAGGCGATTCCATTTCATGGTCAGGGTTCATCATGTGCAAGCGGATGTGATCCTTGAGGATCTCGGCCATCAACCCGTTCACGCCGCCGCGAATCGCGGCCAGCAGCATCAGGATGTCGGCGCATTCATCGCCCGCGGTCAGAGCGCGCTCCACTGCCGCAAACTGGCCACGGATGCGCTTGATGCGAAACAGCAGCTTCTGCTTTTCTTTGGAAATCACCGGAATTTTGTCCTGCATTTTCTCGTCTATCCTCCGGAATTGGGTTGCCATTACCCTAGGGGGGTATGCTATAAGAAAATGAAAGGGAAATCCACTGGGTCGTGGTCACCGGCAAAAATGGCGCGCGCATGCTACGCATGCAATAGGTGGGGCACGGAAACGGATAGCTCTGCCGTCGCGGTCTGTAACATTGCTTTAACCACTTCTGCGTACGCTCGGTGGTTGGCGACATCCGTTTTGATGTAACAACTCTGATCTGACGATTCGCCAATTACCGTAGCCACAAGTTGAGTGGCATATTAACTGTAGTTAACACTTTGTGGTCGATTCGCAATAACCGGCATAGCGATAACTTCTCCAAGCATAATCGTGGGACTGCTTAGAAAATGAGAGTGCGAGCCCAATCCGTAACTGTTTGCCCGCGCTGCCTGCTGCTCGTGTTGTGGGCCGCTATCGCACTCACCGCAGCCTTCCCCGTGCTCGCGCAGCAACCCGACGCCCCTTTGACGGCAAAAGCGGATGCCGCGCAGCAAACCAACGAAGCGGCCTCGCCGACGACTGACGACCCGCCTTCGTCCGATAATCCCGAAACGATGTTCCCCCACCTCAAAGACACGCGCTTCTGGCTCTCCGGCCAGGCCAACTTTATCTTCCAAACGAACCCTCCTTTTCATGCTGCCTACAGCGGACCGCACAGTCTGGGCCCGGACTACGAAAAAGCTGCGTCGCGCGTCTTGACACTCTACACCGGCGCTCGCCTGGATAACTCCACCGAAGTTCTGGTCGATATCGAAGAAGCTGGGGGAAGCGCGCTCAGCCTGGGATTTGGGCTCGCAGGAAACACCGATCTCGATATCGTGCGCAATCCTCTGCTCAGCAAGGCGCCCTATCTCGGCCGCGCCATGATCCACAAGGTTTTTGCGCTTAGCCAAGACAAAGTCGAGAATGATCGCAACTTTCTTTCACTCTTTGGCGAGCTTCCGCGCCGCCGGATCGAGCTTCGCTTTGGCAAATTCAGCCTGCCGGATTTCTTCGATGTGAACTCGGTCGGTTCCGACACGCATTTTCAATTCATGAACTGGACCAGCGATAACAATGGTGCCTGGGATTATGCCGCCGACACGCGGGGCTACACGGTCGGCGTAACGGCCGACTATGAAGACCGCAACTGGGGATTCCGTTTTGCGGAAGCCCTGATGCCCAAGGTCGCGAACGGTATCGATCTTGTTTGGAGGCCGTGGCAGGTTCACGCCGAGAATTATGAGTACGAACTGCGTCACGGATTTATTCCGAAAAAGGCTGGCACAGTTCGCCTTCTCGCCTACACCAACTACGCCAATATGGGTATCTATCGCGCCGCCCTTGCCAATTTTGAAGCCGGCCTTACTCCGGTGCCGGAAGTCACCGACCATCCCTGGCACGTTACGCGCAAGTACGGATTCGGTGTTAACTTCGAACAAAACCTTGCCCGCTACCTCACCGCATTCGCGCGATTTGGTTGGGATAACGGCAGGACCGAATCGTTTGCCTACACGGAAGTCGATCAGACTTTTGTGGAAGGCGTGGGAGCGCAAGGTGCGTGGTGGCACCGTAAACAGGACCGCGCGGGCATTGACTTCATCAGCAATGCGATTTGCAAGGATCATCAGACCTACCTCGCCGATGGAGGCGTTGGCTTTCTTCTCGGCGATGGCGGCCTAAATTATGGCCGGGAGAATATTGTGGAATCGTATTACACCGTGCACGCCTGGCGCGGCATTTACTTCGCGCCCGGGCTGCAACACATCAACAATCCCGGCTACAACCGCGACCGCGGGCCGGTGCTAGTGCCATCATTCCGGGCCCATGTGGAGTTCTAGAATGCCTACTTTTCCACCTTCACGCCCTTCCAGAAAGCCACATAACCCTTGATCTGCCTGGCTGCATCCTTGGGCTCGGGATAATGCCAGGCCGCGCCTGGATTGCGTTTGCCGTTCACTTCAACATCGTAGTAACTCGCCGTGCCCTTCCAGGGACAGACGGTGTGCGCCTCGCTGGTCTTGAAATATTGCTCGCGAATTGCATCTGGTGGAAAATATTGATTGCCTTCTACCTCGACCGTTGCATTGCTTTCGGCCAGCACCGCGCCTTCCCATATTGCTTTTGTCATAATGCACATTTAGATTCGTAACCGGCTCGACGGTTTCAGAAGGTTGCAGATTCAGAAGGTGAGAATGGCAGAGACATTGGCCAAGGCGAGTTTCAACGGCCATTCCATGGTTGCTCCTCTGCAGCGCGTACTCGTGTGTTCGCCGAGAACGGCCGGATGGGATCGCGCGGAGAAGGCCCCGCGCTGGAGGGATCTCGGATTCCGGCATGCGCCTAACTTTGAGACAGCACAGATGCAACACGAGATGCTATGCCGGCAACTCGCGGCTGCCGGAGCGGAGGTCATCGAGCTTACACCCGCAGAAGAACTCTCGCTCGATGCTGTGTATACGCATGATTCCTCTCTGACGGTCGACACAGGCGTGATTGCACTGCGCCCTGGGAAACCGAACCGCATCGCCGAGAGCCCGCACCATAGCGCCTTTTGCCTTAATCTTGGAATCCCGACATCGGCGGGGATCGTGGCTCCCGGTACAACAGAAGCGGGAGACATGGTGTGGCTCGACTCGAAAACGCTGCTCATCGGCCACGGTTACCGCACTAACCTCGCAGGTCTTCAACAGATGCGCGAGATATTGACGCCGCATGGGGTAGAGGTTCTGAAGGCGCCGTTACCGTATGGCGCGGGACCGTCCGAGTGCCTTCATCTGATGTCGTTAATCAGCCTACTCGACGAGCACACGGCGCTGGTTGATTTACCATGGCTAGCGGTCGAGAGCGTCGAACTCCTCAAGTCCCGCGGATTTAAATTCATCGAGATCGATTACGCAGAGCGAGAGACACTAGCCTGCAACGTGCTCGCACTGGGGAATAATCGCCTCCTAGCGATAGAAGAAAATCACCGGACAAACGATCGCTTAAGGGAAGCGGGATTCGACGTTCGCAGCTTCGCGGGCTCGGAGCTTTGCATCAACGGTGGTGGTGGGCCAACCTGCCTGACGAGGCCACTGCTGCGGGAATGAGTTTCCGACACTTCTATGGACTTGTTTCCAATTCACGTCCGCCAAGGGAAATCTCGATCGCGCTACAAAGTTGGATACATCACTAGTAGCGGTGCGGTCGTCATCGATCCCATCTTTGATGATGGAACTCGTTTCTATGAAGAGCTGGCTTCAGTCAAGTTCGGCCGCCACTGGGGCTTTATCAATGCCTCCGGAGATTTCGTAATCCCACCTACCTTGGTCCACTGGGGTAGGTTTTGCGAGGGCCTCTCGACAACCTCAGTAGGAAGGAAGGGGCTCCACGCTGTTATCGACAAAACGGGGAAAGTCGTAATATCGGCCAAATATCCGTACTTAGGCGATTTTCACGAAGGCGTTGCGCTCTTTGGAAACGGGCCAGGGGACGCGTCAACGAGATTTGGCTTTCTTGATCGAAATGGAAGGGAAGCCAACCCAGCGGTATTTCACAGCGCCAAAGGTTTCTCAGAGAGCCTGGCCGCAGCGAGGGTGGGATCCTTTGTCGCTATATCGAACACTCCGGCGTGTTCAAGATCACGCCCCGCTTTGAGGCCACACGCCTCGGGACCAAACGTCCCGAAGACACCGAAATCGGTAGTTTCAGTCAAGGCCTCGCTTTTGCTTGGGGAGGAAATGGGTACGGTTTTATCGATAAAACCGGAAACTTCGTGACGAAAAACGATTTCGAAGAGGCCGATGGTTTCCGCGAAGGCCGGGCAAGAATCAGGCTCAGGCAACAGAAACGCTTTGGCTACATCGATCTCTCGGGAGCACTTGTAATCGAGCCACGATTCCCTTCCGCCTCCGTGTACTTCTCAGAAGGGCTGGCGTCAGTCAAAGAAAAAGAAGACAGGCCCGATTTTTCAAAAGGTCCGACATCCGTCAAACTCGATCAGATGGCTCCGCGTGGCTTCATCGACTTGGATGGAAACATGGTTATTGAACCGAAGTTTTTCTGCGCTCATAGTTTTCAGGCGGGGCTTTGCTTAGTCGAGACCAAAAAGACAATCGGATACATCAACGAGAAAGGAGAGTACGTTTGGGAAGGGCCGTACGTCGAGTACGGAATCGTGCTCTGAAACCTAGGAAAATCAAACACGTCATCGTAATCGCCAAGCCCTTCGCTCCTGCTAAAATGAGTTTGCATGCTTCTTCCCTTCGTTCGCGAACTCTTCGCGGACGTAGAAATGCTTCCCGCTTTCGTACGTGTAGCCTCCCACCTGAAGGAGGGCACGGGGCGTATTCGTGTCTCTGGCCTCACGCCCACCGCGAAGGCCTTGCTGCTTGTGCTTTTTCAGCGCGCGGCTGCGCGGCCGCTCGTTTTTGTAGTCAACGACAACCGCACGATGGAAGACTTTCTTCCGGTGCTTCGCGGATTTTGTGAACTGACCGGTGCTTGCGATCCCGACTCCGTCATCTCCCTTCCTGCGCGAGACGTGCTTCCTTACCAGAATCTTTCCCCCCATCCCGAACTCCAGGAAGAACGCGCTACCTCCCTCTGGAAAATTGCGACCGGCGCGGCCTCGATTGTAGTCTCGCCCGTGGCAGCGACTGCCATCCGTCTTTATTCCAGCGAATATTACACCGGCCTGGCGCGCACCATCCGCCGCGGCGAATCGTTCGATCTCGACGGCCTTCTGGCGCACCTCAACACTGTCGGTTATAGCTCGGCCGATGTCGTCGAAATGCCCGGCCAGTACGCCGTGCGCGGCGGTATTCTCGACGTTTATTCGCCCGAAGCGGATCGCCCGCTGCGCATCGAATTCTTCGGCGACGAAGCCGATTCCATTCGGAAATTCGATCCTACTTCGCAACGATCCTCCAATCCAGTGGACGAGGCTGTGCTTTTACCGCTCACCGAGACTCCAGTCAGCGAACATTTGCTGGGCGCCATCCATACTCGCCTGAGCGGAAAGCGCATTACCGGCGATGAAGAGATCGTTGAAGCCGCCGTCCGCGCCGGCGGAGTCAATGTCTTTCCCGGTTGGGAATTTTATTCACCTGTTGCCGGAGCGGACAGCAGCATCTTCAATCTGATCCCTAACGCCGCGGTGCTGCTAGACGAACCGGATGACCTGAAGCAGGAATTCGACCGCTTTTGGACTCGCATCGCCGAAGTCCATGAGCGTAGCGGCGTCGGTAATCTCGTTCGACCTGAAGATCTCTATTTGCCTCCAAACGACTGGTGGCAAAAGACTGCCGCCCTCCCCGGCGCAGATATCGAACATCTCGGCATCACGCGTAGCCCGAACGAAGATGCCGCAGAATTTCTCACCCAGCCCTCGGCCCGCTTCCACGGGGCGGTTCCCGCGATGCTGGAGGAAGTTCAAAAGCTCAATGCCGATGGCAAACGCGTGCTTCTGGCCGTGCCGAACGTGGGCGAAGTCGAACGCCTCGCCGACGTCTTCACTGAATACAACGTTTCGTTCAAGCTGGGAACCCGCACCCGCGGTGGTGAAAGCTATGCCGACGAAACCAGTTACTTCGCCGGCGAAGTCTTTACCACGACACTGGCGACGGCTTACGTACCCGATGGTGTTCTGCTGCCGCAAGCGAATTTAGCCATTTTCGGTTCTCGCGATCTTTTCGACGAATCTGAATCGGTCGCGTCGCGGCCGCAGCGCTCGAAATCGAAAGTTTCCGCGTTTCTCTCCGACTTTCGCGATCTGCAAGTTGGGGATTACGTGGTTCACGTCGAGCATGGCATCGGGCAATATCAAGGATTAAAGGAAATCAACCACGGCGACGGCCCTGCCGAATTCATGCTGCTTGAATTTGCCGAAGCCGCGCGCCTCTACGTCCCACTCACGCGCCTCGACCTGGTGCAGAAATATCGCTCGTCGGAGGGCGCAAAGCCCGCGCTGAGCCATCTCGGCACGCAATCCTGGTCGAAGACGAAAGCGCGCGTTCGCAAGGCCATGAAAGACATGGCCGACGAACTTCTTAAACTTTATGCCGAGCGTAAAATGGCCGTTGGACACGCTTTTCCGCCAGCCAATGAATGGTTCCGAGAGTTTGAAGATGCCTTCGAATTCAGCGAGACCGAAGATCAGGCCAATGCCATCAAAGACGTGATCCGCGACATGGAATCCACGCAGCCGATGGATCGTTTGCTCTGCGGCGATGTCGGGTACGGCAAGACGGAAGTCGCCATGCGTGCCGCTTTCAAGGCAATCAGCGACAACAAGCAGGTCGCCGTGCTCGCGCCCACTACCGTGCTCGCCTTTCAGCATTTTGAAACTTTCAAGCAGCGCTTTGCGCCGTTTCCGGTCACAATTGAAATGATCAGTCGCTTCCGCAACGCGAAGCAGCAAAAAGAAATTCTGCAAAAAACCGAAGCCGGAAAAATTGACATCCTCATCGGCACGCACCGCATTCTTTCCAAAGACATCAAGTTCACCGATCTCGGCCTGCTCATCGTCGACGAAGAACAGCGCTTTGGCGTGCGCCACAAAGAGCGCATCAAACAGATGCGCAAGCAAGTGGATGTACTCACCATGTCGGCCACGCCGATTCCGCGCACCCTGCACATGTCGCTGGTGGGCCTGCGCGATATGAGCGTGATCGAAACTCCGCCCAAAGATCGCATGGCGATTCAGACCGTCGTCGCCAGTTGGGACGAGAAGCTGATGCAGTCGGCCATCGAGCAGGAACTCGAACGGGGCGGGCAGATTTATTTCGTTCACAACCGGGTGGACACGATCTGGGAGATCGCTGCCAAGCTCCAGGCGCTGGTCCCGAAGTCACGAATCATCGTGGGTCACGGGCAAATGTCCGAAGGCGAACTGGAAAAGGTAATGCTGAAGTTCATGCATCACGAAGCGGACATTTTGGTTTCGACGACGATCATCGAGAACGGACTCGACATCCCGCTCTGCAACACAATTCTCATCAATCGCGCCGATCGCCTCGGCCTCTCCGAGTTGTACCAGCTTCGCGGACGCGTTGGACGATCGAATCGCCGCGCCTACGCTTATTTGCTGCTTCCGGCGGAAGTGGAACTCACACCCATTGCGCGCCGCCGTCTAGCCGCCCTCAAAGAATTTTCCGATCTCGGCGCTGGATTCAAAATCGCCGCTCTCGATCTCGAACTTCGCGGCGCGGGCAACATGCTAGGCGGCGAGCAGAGTGGACACATCGAAGCCATCGGCTTCGAGCTCTACACCCAAATGCTGGAACGCGCCGTTCGCGAAATGAAGGGTGAAGCCGCGCCCGACGAGGCTCAAACTCAGCTCAATCTCGGACTCAACATTCGCATTCCGGCGGACTACGTCCCCGAAGAGAATCAACGCCTGCAAATGTACAAACGTGTCGCCCGCGTCGAAACTGAATCGCAATTGAGCGACGTAGCCGCTGAACTGCAAGACCGTTATGGCCCCCCTCCGCCTGCGGTTCGCAACCTGCTGGAGTACGCCTCGCTTAAATTGTTGTGCATGAAGGTTGGTGTGAATGCCATTGAGCGCAAGCGCGATTCGGTGACGATCAAATTTCAGCAGAATGCCGCAGTCGATCCTGAACAACTTGCGCGATTTGTTTCGGCGCAGCGCGGTGCGCATTTTACTCCGGATGGCATGTTGAGGTTTCCCCTGAAAGCAACAGCAGCCGACGAAGTGCTACGAGCACTCCGTACGGTTCTATCACAGTTAGCCAGCGCCGGTACCCCGCTAGACCTTAAGGCCGACAAAGCGGCTCACTGACAATTTAGTGGTTGCGAAGGTCCTGGCGATCATTTCAAATTCGCGGAGTCGCCAGCGCTAAAGGACACCATTTACAATTGTCCAGCAACTGCAATCGCACTACGAACGACTAACGACGAACGACCGCCTTTATGACCATGAAAGTCCGTAAAGCCGTTTTCCCCGCTGCGGGATTGGGCACACGCTTTTTGCCCGCAACCAAAGCCCAGCCCAAAGAAATGCTTCCGATTGTCGATAAACCGATTATTCAATACGGCGTGGAAGAGGCCATGGCTTCGGGCTGCAATCAGATCCTGATCATCACCGGCCGCGGCAAGCAAGCGATCGAAGATCATTTCGACGTGAGTTACGAACTCGAAACCATGCTCGAAGCAGCGCAAGAAGACTGATCTTTTGCAGATCGTGCGCTCGATCTCCGACATGATTTATGTCGCTTACGTTCGCCAGAAAGAAGCTCTCGGCCTGGGCCATGCCGTATTGATGGCTCGCGAGATGGTCGGTCACGAACCCTTCGCCGTGCTGCTCGCCGACGACGTGATCGACGCCAAAGTTCCCTGCCTCAAGCAAATGGTGGATGTTTTCGAAGAGAAGCAGTGCTCGGTGATTGCAACCCAAATCGTGGAAGGCAAGATGATTTCTTCTTACGGAGTGCTCGACGTCAAGCCCGTTGACAGCCGCTTCGGCGATCGCCTTTTCGAAATCAAGAACATGGTCGAGAAACCCAAGCCCGAAGAAGCACCCTCGAACCTGGCTATTATCGGCCGTTACATTCTCACGCCGACTATCTTTGATTGTCTCGCGGAGACCCCGACTGGCGCCGGAGGCGAACTGCAACTGACCGACGGCATGCGCCTGCTCTTGCAAAAAGAAAAAATGTACGCCTACGTTTACGAAGGACGCCGCCACGATACCGGGGACAAACTGGGCTTCTTGAAGGCTACAGTTGAATTTGCGCTGAAGAGAGAAGACCTCGGCCAACCTTTCCGCGAATACCTCAAGGGATTGAAGTTGTAGCCCCCGCAACTATCTCACTTCTGCGATGCCCTGCCGCCAATTCCGCGCATCTAAGTAGTTAAAAGCGTCTTCGCATTTTGCGCAAAGTTCGAGGTTGGCCTAGCAGCGAAGAGGAGGCGGCTATGAATAAGCCAATTTTTTTGCTAAACACAGTTGCGAGTCTCGCGCTCTTGATCTGCGCTGTGCCATGCCTTTCCGCGCAGACAGCGCCTTCGAACGGAATTGCAGTGCACACCTTAGTGACCGTCGAAGCTCGACACGGTTCCAGTCCTCCAGTGATCAATCGCGAGGATGTGATGGTGACCGAAGGCAAAGATCGCGACACGGTCACGGAGTGGGTCCCGGCTCAAGGGGACCACGCCGCGTTGGAGTTTTTCTTGCTGATCGATGACTCATCCAACGTAACGCTGGGCACGCAACTTAATGATCTTCAAAAGTTCATCAACGGGCAGCCCGCGACTGCGAAAATTGGGGTCGCCTACATGCAGAACGGCATGGCGCGGATCGTGCAGAATCTTACTTCCGATCACGAGCTCGCCGCCAAGTCGTTGCGCCTTCCGTTGGGGAGAGATTCCGGCGAAGCCAGCCCATATTTTTCTCTGAGCGATCTGATTAAGCGTTGGCCGGCCAGCTCTGCGCGACGCGAGGTGCTCATGGTGTCGAATGGGATTGATCTTTATTACGGCCAACCGGATTTGCTCGATCCTTATCTCGACGCGGCGATCCACGACGCCCAGCGCGCGGGTATCCTCGTCTCCGCGATCTACACCCCCGCGGCGGGACATGCCGGGCATAGCTACTGGCTGAATTACTGGGGTCAACTGTATCTCGCTCAGGTTGCCGAGCGGACCGGAGGAGAATCGTATTACATTGGACTTATGGGCGCGCCTGTAACTTTTGTGCCCTATCTCAACGATGTAACGCAGCGGTTGAACCATCAGTATCTACTGACGTTCTTAGCCAAGCCGCCCAAGAAATCGGGATTTCAGCGGGTGCGGATCAGAACCGAAGTTTCGGATGCGGACTTGGTCGGGCCCAAAGAGGTTTGGGTGCCGGCGGATTAGAAAAGAAAACTCAACGCGAGATGTTGGGTGCCCCATGTCTCGCATCTTTGCGAGACATGGGAATTCTTATATGACAGGAAAACTGGCTCAACCGGACGAGACGAAGCATAAGGTTTCCAGACGAGACACGTCCTATTCAACCATTGAGTTCTTCAGCTTTTTTGATTTCTCCTCCACTCCGCGCGCCAACTTTTCCTTGTGCGCCTCAAGCTTCTTCGTCACAGATGCATCTGCCAAACCAATCATCTGCGCTGCGAGAATTCCCGCGTTGGTCGCTCCCGGCTTTCCAATCGCAACTGTCGCCACCGGAATCCCGGCCGGCATTTGTACTGTGGCCAGCAAAGAGTCCATTCCCTGCAACGACGTCGAAGGAATCGGTACGCCGATCACGGGCAGCGTGGTGTGCGCCGCGATCACACCAGCCAGATGCGCCGCGCCGCCAGCTCCTGCAATGATCACCTGAATGCCGCGCCCCGCAGCCCTCCGCGCGAAGTCAGCCGTGCGATCCGGCGACCGGTGTGCCGAAGTTACATCCATCTCGTAAGCGATGCCGAAGTCGTCGAGGACCTTGCCCGCCTCGCGCATAATCTCGAGATCAGAATCGCTGCCCATTACAATTGAAACCAGTGTCTTGCCCATCATTGATCCTCCGCAGTACTGGTACGCCTGTTTGAGATAAAGCCCCACACTGATCCGACGATCAGTCCCACAAATCCGCGGTCCCCACGTTGCCGAGAATCGCCATGCCAAAAACGACCGCAGTGCCCGAACCCGTGTCAACGGGCTCACCCGCCATCAGCATGATCGAGGTCGGCCATAGCAGGCCTGCTGAAAAGGCGCTATCGTCATTTCTCGCGAGCGCGACCGCAGAAAATATTGCGGCGATCACCAGTCCTAATGTCCCAAACGCAACAACCATTGTCAAAACACGGCTCTGACGGAATTTCTTGCGGAACGAGTACAAAAGCATCAAAAGTAACGTGCCAAGGCCGAACACCAGTGACAATCTGATCAGCACTCGAAGCATTCGGGACCAGTCCACGAAGCAGCGTTACTTTCTCAACGCTCTTCCCGCAATATCGCGCCGCCAATGCGCCCCATCGAAACGAATTCTCTCGCAAGCTTGATACGCTCGATCCACCGCTGTCTGCAAATCCGCGGCTCGAGCTGAAACTCCAAGAACGCGGCCACCGGCAGTATAGTAAGCTCCATCGCGTTTCACTGTCCCGGCATGAAACACCTGAACGTTCTCGACAGCGCCGGCGTCGTCGAGTCCAGTGATCTTCTTATCCATCTCAAATGCTCCCGGATATCCTCCCGAAGCCATCACCACGCACACTGACGCATCCTGTGACCAGCGAAAATCTCCTTCACTCACCCGTCCTCGAATCGAGGCTTCGAGCGCGTCGACTAGATCGCTCTCCAGGCGCATGAGGATCGGCTGCGTCTCGGGATCGCCAAAGCGGCAATTAAATTCGAGCACCATCGGCCCCCGCGCCGTCATCATTAGCCCGCAATAGAGGATGCCTTTAAACTCAGCGCCCTCGGCTTTCATGCCCGCGACGACTGGTTTTGCAACGTGGCTTACCAGCCAGTCGCGCATCTTATCGTCGATCATCGCGGACGTCGAGTAAGCGCCCATTCCGCCGGTGTTCGGGCCGGTATCACCGTCGCCCACGCGCTTGTGGTCCTGCGCTGCCACCAGGGGTACAACCCGCTCGCCGTCACTTAACACCAGAAACGAAAGCTCGTCGCCTTTCAAACATTCTTCCAGAACCACGCGCGCACCCGCAGCGCCCACCATCTTGCCGCTCAACATTTCCGCTGCAACCGTGGCAGCTTCGTCCTTGCTTGCGGCGATGACCACGCCCTTGCCAGCGGCTAAGCCATCGGCTTTCACCACCACGGGCACATGAAAATGCGCCAGCGCTTCGCCCACCTCTGCCACTGAATCGCAAACTGCATAGGGCGCTGTCGGAATATGATGTCGTCGCAGGAATTCCTTCGCAAAGCTCTTGCTTGATTCCAGTTGCGCTGCCGCCTTGCTTGGACCGAATGTGGGCCAGCCTCGGCGTGTGAGTTCATCGACCACGCCCAGCATCAGCGGCAGCTCAGGACCAACGACGGTCAAGTCCGGACGCAACTGCTGGCAGAGTGCGACGATCGAATCGAGACTCTTCAGCTCAACGGCGAGGCATTCCGCGTCACTGGCGATCCCGCCGTTTCCCGGTGCGCAAAAAATCTTCGATACGCGCGGGGACTGCCTCAGCTTCCAAACCAACGCGTGCTCGCGTCCGCCGCTGCCTAGAACTAAAACTTTCATAAAGAGAAATTCAAGGTTAGGGCAGAGTAGAAATGCTGTCAAACGGACCGGTCATGGTTGATTGTTTGATTTCTGATTGTTGATCGAAGACAGCCTTGGGGAAAATAGCGTCCCCGCCCAGCAAACGCTTTAATCAGCAATCAGAAATCAACAATCAGACAATTAACCATGCTTAACTCCGTCGTATAATCACCACAGTGATCACCGTCTCCAAAGAGGACTACCTTAAGGCCATCCTTGAGGCCGAGACTGAAGGCGAAGCGGTTATTTCCGCACGGCTGGCCGACTGGTTAAAGGTTTCGGCGCCGGCGGTAACCATGGCTGTGCGCAGGCTAAAGAAGGATGGCCTCGTACGGGTGGCCGCCGATGGTCACGTACGCCTTACCGCCGCCGGCCGCAAGATTGCCCGCAAACTCACACTGCGTCACCATCTCATCGAGCGGATGTTAACGGAGCTGTTCGGTATGGAGTGGTGGAAAGTCCACGACGAAGCCGAGCGATTGGAACACGCGGTCTCGCCGGATTTTGAAGCCAAACTCCTTGCCAAACTTGGCAAGAAAGGAACCTGTCCGCACGGCAATCTCAGCGAGATGGAAAGCCCAGCCAGCCGCCGCCATCGCGGCTTACTCCTGCTTGCCGACGCCGCTCCGGACACCGCCTGTGTGGTCAGCGGCATCTACGAGCGCGACCGACGGTTGCTCGAATTCCTCGAGGCCCGTGGCATTCGCCCTGGAGCCAGACTTCGCCTGCTCGAGCGCAATTACGACCAGACTCTCACTCTCTCGACCACCGCCGGAACCATTTCCCTCGGCCGCGCCGCCGCGGAGCGAGTCTGGGTCTCGCCATCCGACCCTCGTCCAACCAAACTGTCGTCTTGATTCGATGCGCAGAATCCATTGCCCACCTGCACTACGCACAACCGCGCAAGCTTTTCTCTCGATGCTCCGCGAGCCAGCCCCATACTTAACCATGGTTTATCCCATAGTGTATACTTGCGCTAATCTCCGCCGGGGACACTTCGAATCGGATTACCCATAGAGAGATCTCGCCGATGAAGCCACTTGCCGCCGACGAAACCGTAGTCATTACCCATGAAGACGTCGACCGCGCCCATGACCGCGTCCGCGTGTCCGATGCCCGGGCGCACCGAGGTTTTTCCTCAAATCTGAAATTGCTCTGGCTGCTGGTCGGCCCGGGCGTTCTCGTCATGCTAGGCGAGAATGACGGCCCCAGCATGCTCTCTTACGCCGCCACCGGCGCCAAGTTTGGCATCGGTTTTTTTCTCCCCTTCGTCGCCCTGACTTTCTGCATGGCAATCGTCGTTCAGGAAATGACCGTCCGCCTCGGCGCCGCCACTCATCGAGGTCACGCCGAACTTATCTTCGAACGTTTCGGACCATTCTGGGGATGGTTCTCCCTGATCGACCTCGGCATTGGCAATTTCCTCACGCTGATCACTGAGTTTATCGCCGTCCGCGCGGGCCTCGGCTTCTTCGGAGTTCCGCCGTGGTTAGCCATTCTCATCGCGCTGGTCATTCTTTACACCGCGCTGATGAGCCATCGCTACTGGACTTGGGAGCGCGTCACACTCGCCGCCGCCGTGTTGAATTTAATCTTCATCCCGGTCGCACTCATGACTCACCCGCACTGGGGTTCGGTCACGCACGCATTCTTCACGTGGCAACCCCGTCCCGGTTTCAATCGGGACACGCTCCTCATCGTTCTCGCCGACATCGGCGCAACGGTCACGCCGTGGATGCTCTTCTTTCAGCAAAGCGCCACTGTGGACAAAGGGATGACGACGAAAGATATCCGTTTCGGACGCATCGACACGGTGATGGGCGCCGCACTCGCGGCTGCCGCCGCCATCGCAACCATCCTGTGTACCGCCCCGTTGCTCGCGCACCAGATGGCGGCAGACAATTTCCAGGCTGCTGAATTCGCTCAAGCACTGCAGCCCATCATTGGGCGCTTCGGCGCGTCGATGTTCGCGCTCGGCATGGTTGAGGCCGGCATCGTGGCTGCTATCACTATTTCCACTTCTTCCGCTTACGCTTTTGGAGAAGTGATGCACAAGCCGCATAGCCTGAACCTGCCTATGGGCGAAGGCAAGTCGTTTTATGCGGTGCTTTCCCTATGCGCGGTTGCGGCGGCTGCGATTGTATTAATCCCCGGACTGCCACTGGTCTACGTCGTGCTGGTGGTGAATGTGGTGGCGGTGCTGGCCATGCCCCCTGCGCTAGTCTTTCTTTACATGCTGGTCAATGACAAAGAAATCATGGGAGAACTGGTCAGCCCGCTGTGGGCCAACATCTTTTCCGGATTCGTCGTTTTGCTTTTGACGGCCGCGGGTATTCTGTTCGGCATCAGCATCATCGCCCCGAAGATTTTTGCCGCGCTGGGAGGGACTTAGAATTGTTTTATGGTTTTTCTGCCTGGTTGAATTGCTTTGAAGGGGCGCGTCTTTCAGACGCGCCGGAAACAGCTCAAATGAGCTGCGGCTTTAGCCGCTGAGGTTAAACATGACAAAGCGCCCCGCACTACCGTTACCCTCCGACCAAACATGGGTCCTATCTACACTCGAACACGATCAACTGGCCAAAGCGAAAAAACACTACATCCCCCGCCGTCAACTGAAAGGCATCGAACTCACAATCCTCTGGTCACTCCGCATCTATTTACTATTCATGATGACCGTGGTTGCCTACCAAGTCTGGATCGCCGCCCGCTAGTACGAACACCCATGTGGGGCAACCGCCTCGGCTCTCCAGCGGGCACTGCGATACGGCGTGCCATCCTCCCCTACGCATTCTGCCCAAAAAGGACTAAACTTGATTGGTTCGTTTATTCTCAGCTTGCTGATGCGGCCCCAGCCCTCGCGGCATCGGATCAGGAAGGCCATTGTAATGTCTCTGAATTCTTTTAACTCCCGCTCTGTTCTCAAGGTCGGCAACAAGGAATACGAAATCTACCGCCTCAACGCGATGGATCAGCAAGGTATCTCGACCAAACATCTTCCGTTCTCTTTGCGCATTTTGCTGGAAAATCTCTTGCGCACGGAAGATGGCCGCAACGTTACCAAGAATGAAATTCGCGCCCTGGCCGCCTGGAATAAGAATTCGAAGCCCGATAAAGAAATCGCGTTCACGCCGAGCCGGGTGCTGCTGCAGGATTTTACGGGCGTCCCCTGTGTAGTCGATTTGGCCGCGATGCGCGATGCCATGAAAAATCTGGGTGGCGATCCTGCGCTGATCAATCCGCTGCAGCCGGTTGAACTAGTCATTGACCACTCGGTGCAAGTCGACGAATTTGGCACCACGAGCGCCTTCGACATGAACGCGCTGCTCGAATTTCAGCGCAACAAAGAGCGCTACTCTTTCCTGCGGTGGGGACAAACCGGATTCCGCAATCTTGCCATCGTGCCGCCGGACACCGGCATCGTGCACCAGGTCAACCTCGAATATTTGGCTCGAGTCGTTTTCGTGACCGATGTCAACGGCAAACGCACTGCTTACCCGGACACTCTCGTAGGCACTGACAGCCATACCACGATGATCAACGGGCTTGGGGTGCTGGGGTGGGGGGTAGGCGGAATTGAGGCGGAGGCCGCGATGCTGGGGCAGCCGGTTTCGATGCTGATTCCGCTGGTCGTAGGCGTCAAGCTGACTGGACGTTTGCGGGAAGGGGCTACGGCTACCGATCTGGTTCTTACGATTACCGAAATGCTGCGCAAGCATGGCGTCGTCGGAAAATTCGTTGAGTACTTTGGTCCCGGATTGCGTGATCTGCCCCTTGCCGATCGCGCGACCATCGCGAACATGTCTCCGGAATATGGAGCGACGTGCGGTATTTTTCCCGTCGACAAAGAAAGTTTGAAGTACCTGAAACTCAGCGGACGCACCGCGGAGCAGGTCGCTCTGGTCGAAGCTTATTGTCGCGAGCAGGGATTGTTTCATGACGAGAAGACGCCCCAAGCGGAATATTCCGAATTGCTCGCGCTCGATCTGGGCTCGGTTGAGCCTAGTCTGGCTGGGCCGAAACGTCCCCAGGATCGGGTTGTGCTATCGCAGGCAGGCGAGTCTTTCAATAAGGCGCTCCCGTCGCTGATCAAACCGAAGTCTGGCGCGAAGTCTGCTTCGGCCGTCCCGGTAGCGGCGAAATCGCGATGGGAGGCGGAAGGCGGCAATCCTGCAGCCGTGGGAGTGGAAGACCCGAACGTTCACGAACATGTTTCCGCCAACGTGAGGAATTCGCTCAAACACGGCAGCGTCGTCATCGCCGCCATCACTTCTTGCACGAACACTTCGAATCCATCCGTTATGATTGGCGCGGGGATCGTCGCGAAGAAGGCGGTCGAGAAGGGTCTATCCGTTCCACCGTGGGTGAAAACTTCGCTCGCTCCGGGATCGAAGGTTGTGCGCGATTATCTCGAAAACGCCGGGCTTACGCCTTATCTGGAAAAATTGAAATTCAACATCGTCGGATACGGGTGCACGACCTGCATCGGCAACTCCGGGCCTTTGCCGGAGGAAGTTTCCAAGGGAATTGAAGAAAACGATCTGGTGGTGGCTTCGGTGTTATCTGGCAATCGCAACTTCGAAGGCCGCATCAACTCGGAAGTTCGCGCCAACTATTTGATGTCTCCGCCGCTGGTGGTCGCGTTTGCCCTGGCTGGACGCATCGACACCGATCTGCGCAAAGATCCGATTGGCAAGGGCAAAGATGGCAGGCCGGTTTATCTCGCCGATATTTGGCCAACGCAGCGCGAAGTCGAAGAGGCCGTCGAGCATTCGGTCACGGCCGAAATGTTCTCCAAAAGCTACGCGGAAGTCTTCGCTGGCGACGAACGCTGGCGCGGTCTTTCGGTTCCCAAGGGGCAGACGTATGCGTGGGAAAAGGATTCCACTTATATCCGCCGAGCGCCTTATTTCGATGAAATGAAGATTCAGCCATCGGCGGTCGAGGAGATCAAGGGTGCTCGCGTGCTGGCAGTACTCGGCGACAGCGTCACGACTGACCACATCTCTCCTGCGGGATCGATCAAGAAAGATAGTCCAGCCGGAAAATATTTGCAGGAGCACGGCGTCACGCCGGCGGATTTCAATTCTTATGGTTCGCGCCGAGGCAATCACGAAGTGATGGTCCGCGGAACATTTGCCAATGTTCGGCTGCGCAACAAACTCGTATCGACCGAAGGCGGGTTTACGCAACACTTGCCGACCCATACCGAGATGTCGATCTTCGATGCTTCGCAGAAATATCAAGCCGAAGGCACACCGCTCATTATTCTTGCGGGCAAGGAATATGGCTCGGGATCGTCGCGCGACTGGGCTGCGAAAGGGCCGCGTCTGCTCGGCGTGGACGCGGTTATTGCCGAAAGTTACGAGCGTATTCACCGCTCGAATTTGGTCGGCATGGGAGTTCTGCCGCTGCAATTCCCCACGGGACAGAATGCTGAATCGTTGAAACTGACCGGCGAGGAAGTGTTCGAGATCGCCGGGATCTCCGATGTAGTTGAACATTTTGCGGCGGGGCGCACGGTGAAGGTTCGCGCCACAGCCAATGGCAAAACCACGAAGTTTGATGCGCCGGTGCGCATCGATACTCCGCAGGAGGCTTTGTATTACGCGAATGGCGGGATCTTGCAGTATGTGTTGCGGCAGTTGTTGGCGGGGAAACCGACCGTGGAGACGGTGGGGGTGTAGATTTTCAACGAGTCGGAAGACCCATTTCTCGCTTTCTTTACGAGAAAAAGGGCTTTCGCTTTGGCGAATTTTACCTTCTGGCGTGAGTGTCTCCGTAAGGTCAATTGCGTCGCTGGTAGCGATGGGATAGCCTGTTACGCATTGCTGGAGGCCCGCCATGAGAATGTTCTGCATCGTCACCCTTTGCCTCGCTTTTGGCGTTCCCGCCTGGGCGCAAACTGCTGACAGTCAATCAGCTTCGAACGAACCTGCATCGAAGGATGACGTCATCCTTTACTTCCGAACGATGCACTCCCACGACATGATGCAGCGCATGATGGAGGTGCAATCCAAGTCGATGCAGCAATTGATGCGCGATCAGCTTGGGAAAAAAGACGGTATCCCGGCAAACTTCGAGACAATCTGGAAGAAAGTGATGGATGATTTCATCAAGAATGCGCCTCTCGATGAGATGACGCAGGCCATGATTCCGGCCTATCAAGCGCATTTCACGAAAGGCGACATCCAGGCGATGAATGCGTTTTATTCCTCTCCGGTTGGACAGAAAGTTCTGGAAGAGTTGCCAGAAGTAACGCAGGAAGGCATGCAGGCGATGATGCCGGTGCTGAGCAAGTACATCAGCGAATGGAAAGACCGGATGCAGCAGGAATTCAAAGATTTGGAGAAGAGCACGCCAGCGACGTCTGCTCCGCCCGCGCAGAATTAAGCGGACCTTTTTCTCTCACAATTAGTTTGTATGAGCTGGCTTAAGGTGTGCTTCTGGATGCGTTTGCAAATCAGAGTGCCCGCGCCGCCCGTGGTAAAATCTGATGAAGCAATTGCTTTCGAGATCCTGCCGAGAGCCCAGGGGTCTAAGAGATTATCTTGATCGAACTGGCACCTTCGATTCTTTCTGCGGACTTCGCCCGTCTGGGCGAGCAGGTGCGGGCTGCGTGTGAAGGCGGCGCAAGTGTCATCCATGTCGATATTATGGACGGGCACTTCGTGCCGAATCTGACGATTGGGCCGCCGGTAGTGAAGTCGTTGCGCAAGGTTACGGATTTGCCACTCGATTGCCACTTGATGATCGAAAATCCGGATGAATTCATTCCGGCTTTCGCCGACGCGGGCGCGGATTGGATCTCGGTGCATCAAGAAGCGGTCCGGCATTTGAACCGCACCTTGCATCTGATCAAGAGCCACGATTGTCATGCCGGGGTGGTGATTAATCCGGCTACGCCAGTGGATGTGCTGTCCGAGGTGCTCGATATTGTGGATTATGTGCTGGTAATGTCGGTGAATCCGGGCTTTGGCGGGCAGAAGTTTATTTCGTCGACTTTGCACAAGATGCGGCGATTGACGGAGATTCGCAGCCAACGCCGGCTGAATTACCGCATCGAAGTAGATGGTGGCGTGGCGCATGATACGGTCGGCGACGTCGTGCGGGCTGGCGGAGAGATTCTGGTGGCAGGCAACGCCGTATTTGGAAGTGGCGATCCAAGAAAGAATGCCGAAGAACTGCTGAAAGCGGCAACCGAAGCGGCGCTACAGAAAGTCTAAATTCGATTGCCCAGTGCCGATTTCCGATTTTCGATTGATTAAGCGCCCGCGATTTCCACCCAGCAATTGGAAGTTGGCATTTGGAATCCGGTTTCGAGGTCCTATGTTCCGTCGAAATACATTTATCGTGCTATTGGCCATGCTGTTGTTGATCACGGCGGCTTGTTCCAACAAGAAAGCCGTGAATCCGCTCGCCAATGTGGGTTCGAAGCAGCCTGACAAAGTGCTGTTCGACAAGGCCATGGACGCCATGAAGCATAACCGCTTCGACGTGGCGCGCATGACGCTGCAAACGCTGATCAATACTTATCCGGATTCGGAGTACATCGCGCGCGCCAAGCTGGCGGTAGGCGATTCCTGGTACGCGGAAGGCGGAACTGCCTCACTGGCGCAAGCGGAACAGGAATACCGCGATTTCGAAACGTTTTTCCCCAATATGCCTGAAGCGGCCGAGGCACAGTTGAAGATCGCCAACATCCAATACCAGCAGATGGAGAAGGCGGACCGCGACTACACTCATGCTAAGCGGGCTGAGGATGAGTACCGGAACCTGATCA
Source organism: uncultured Acidobacteriaceae bacterium (assembly GCA_963818935.1). Taxonomy (GTDB): domain Bacteria; phylum Acidobacteriota; class Terriglobia; order Terriglobales; family Acidobacteriaceae; genus Sulfotelmatobacter. The sequence continues at coordinate 156,058 of CAWFUK010000042.1, read as the reverse complement.
TGCAGTATCCGGATAATCCGAAACTGGTGAAGGAAGGGAAAGAGCGTTTGCTCGAGGTTCAGGAAGTTCTGGCTGACCGCGAGTTTGGGATTGGCAGATTTTACTATTTGCGCGGGTCGTACGCGGCATCGATAGCCCGGCTCAAGTCGCTGGTTGAGAAATATCCGCTCTACAGCCAGGCGGATCAGGCACTTTATCTCCTGGGACAGAACTACGAAGGGGAGATTGCGCAGTTGCGAGCGCGGCCGATCTGCAAGGCATTTAACACCCCTCCGGGATGCGTGGGGCGCGAGACCGATAAGGCGAACATGATTGGGGAGTGGACCAGAGAGGCGACTGCGGCTTATTCGCAGATCATCACGCGCTATCCGGTCATGGAGTACAGCGATTACGCGAAAAAGCGGTTGGCGGCGCTACATCAGCCCATTCCGCGGCCCACGAAAGCGGCTGTGGCCCAGAACCGTGCCGAGGACGAAAGCCGACGCGAAGCCACTCCGGCGGAACGCGTGATGAGCTTTGTAAGAAAAGGGCCGGATGTGAGCCAAGCCGCCAAAGTGGGCGATCCCAGTTTGGTGGACCCGACCCCGGTGGCAGCGCGCGATGAAGTGCAGCGCACGATGCGCGAGGCCATGGGCGCCCCCGCTGGCGAGCATGGCCTGAGTGTGGAAACGGTAAAGGATGGTAGCGGCCCTCCGCCGGCCAATGAACCGGCTCCCCGTTCGGATGCGCCTCCAGCGGCGGCGGCAAATCCGTTTGGAAAGCTAAATATCGCGGCCGATCCGAACGAGCTTAAACCCAGTACTCCTGCGGCCGAAACCGCCGCCCCCCCGGATCCCAACGAATTGAAGCCGACCGCTGCTCCTGCGGAAGCGCCAGTTGCACCGCCGGTGCAGGTCAATGAAATCCAGCAGGCGCCCACGCCCGCTGGCAGCGGCGATAGCGCGAGTTCCACTTCCGCATCACAACTAGCGACCGATCAGGATGTTTCGAGCAGCAAGAAAAAGAAAAAGAAGGGTCTGAAAAAAGTGCTCGCGTTTTAGGGTGACGCGCTGAAGCTGGGTTCCGCTAAAGAAGCGTGTTCTTTTGCGGGAGGGTTCTTTTGCTAGACAACTGCACGGGCTCTTCCACCGCGCGGTAGGTGTTGACCGCTGGTAACCGGGTAACACCCCATCGGATCATTGACTTACATCGACAGGCAGGTTACCTTCGCGTTATCTCCCATCTGAGGAAATTGCGTGGCCCGGAAGATACTGCTTGCCGATGACAGCGTGACCGCCCAGAACATGGGGCGCAAAATCCTCAGCGATGCGGGTTACGAGGTGATTGCTGTCAACAACGGCTCGGCCGCGCTCAAGAAAATCGCCGAACTCAAGCCTGACCTGGTCATTCTCGACGTTTACATGCCAGGCTATAGCGGACTCGAAGTTTGCCAGCGACTCAAGGACGTACAGGATACGGCACGAATTCCGGTGCTGTTGACCGTCGGCAAGTTAGAACCGTTCAAGCCGGAAGAAGCCCAGCGCGTGCGCGCCGAGGGTTATATCGTCAAGCCCTTTGAGGCCAGCGAACTGTTGAGCGCCTTGTCGAAGCTGGAAGATAAAGTGGTGCCGCGAGCCGAACCTTCTAGGCCCGGGCGTTTTGCGCGAGCGATCGCGTCCGTGGAAGCGGCCAGCCGTGGTCGCAAGAGCGAACTGCCGGTTGACCGAAGAAGTGAAAGCCGGATTGGATTTCCCCACGAAAAAACAGGCCGTGAAGAAGCGATTGCGGACGAAAGCTCTTTCTACAATCCCATGAATCGGGATCTGCGCACCACGGTAGAAACCTCCGCGGAGAGAGCGGCTCATCAGCGGCCCGAAGAAAAAGTTGCACCCGTGGGCAACCGCTCCGAGACGAGTGTGGATTTGGCTGCGCTTGCTCCGGAAGGTTTGCCGCACAGCGTGACGCCGGAAGAGGTGTTCGCCATTGCGGCCGCAGCGGCGCAGATTCAGATGGCTGAGGGAGCATTTACGGAGGAGCAACGGGCTCCTGACGCGCAAACTGAATTTCAGGTCGCTCCGGCTGAGAGTTCTGCGACAACCAGTTCGGAAGTATCGATTTCTGAAGCTCCCAGCGCTGAGGTTTCAGATTCCGGGAATCACGTTGCCGAGGTCTCGGTTCCTCGGAACTCGATCTCTGGAACGGTCGCCGAAATACCGAGTGAGCCGAGTTCTGAATCACTGGCAGAAGATGAGCCAGTGACTATTGCGGCCACTGCCGAATCAGTGTTGTCAGAGAATTCAGGCGCATCGAGATGGACGGCGGTTTCGGTTGCGCTCGAAGGCGACGAGGCAACGGTTTCGCTCGAGCAGCAGATGCAGAAGGCTTACGGGGCTCGCGCCGTGGCAGACCCTGCGCTTGCCGCGAGCGTGGCGGAAGGGCAGGCTGCGCCCGCTGCAAATTCCGCCGCCGCGGCGATGGAAACGGAAGCGGGAACTCCGGCACCTGTTGTTGCGATTTCGAATTCTGAAGCAGAGACGGTTGCAGAGGCTGTCGGCGGAGCGGAATCGACCGAAATCGCGGACCAGCCCGTGGTACCGATGGAGAGTGCTTCGGAGGCTGGTTCTGTGGCCCCTGAGGAAGCAACTCAACTCCATGAAGCGGCTGATGATGAACCTGTGATACAGGCTTCCGTAGCCGAGTTGAGCTCGCCGCAGGCATATGAACATGTTGAGCCGAATCTAGCTGGCTCGCTGGTCGAAGAGAGTCCGGCATTCGACAGCCCACCAGTTGCCGCGGCGCAGTCAGAGGTTGGTGCTTCTAACGCACAAAGCGAGCAGGAACGAATCGCGCATGATACTGCGGACGTTGCCACGGCGAAAGCAGTCGCGGACAGCGAGGCGTTGGCGCCCACTGTGCGAGACGCAGTGACAACGGAAAGTAGTCTGGATGCTGACACCGTGAAGAATGCAGCTACGGCTTGGGCGAGCTGGCGTCAAATTCGTGATACTGGTAAGAGCAACGAATCGGCGGAACCACAACCAGAGAAAGAACAGATGCCGGTCTGGAGCCAAGCCGAAGTCGAGGAAGTCCAGAGCAACGATGTCGCGGCGTCGAGCGAGTTCCAACAAGGCGAAGTCCCGCAAAGCGAAGTCCAACCAATCGAAGTTCAATCGAGCGAAGCTAAGCCTGGCGAGACGCAGTTCGGGGAATCTGAAGCACCAGCAACTGCCGAGATCTCTGCCTGGGCCGTAGCTGCTGGGGCTGAGCAGATTCCGCAGGAAGCATCCAGCACAACATCCGATAACAATGCTAATGACGTGGCAAATATCGTCGACAGTGTGTTGGCGGGTCTCCGTCCCAAACTTATGGCGGAGATCGCGCGGAAGATGGCAGAGAAGAAGTAGCGCGTGCTTCGCTGACTGTGTATATCTAATTCGGCAACGCCCTCGCCCGAATCTTCGATCGGTTGACAATCGTCCAATCGATGTTGTCTGTGGTGCGCACGCGCTGATAAATCGCCTTCATCTCGGCGTTCGGAGTATCCGAATCACCTGCGACATAGAGCCGGTTTCGTTCCCAATCGGCAGCAACTTTCGCCGTAGCCGCTGCGCGTTGGAGAGCGAGCGGCTGTGTGAGGACGCCGGGCGGCAGATTGTCGAAGCCTAATTTGGCTTGATCGCCCTTCAGAGTCATGACATAAGCGTCTTCATCTTTCGGATCGATTGCATTTTGACTCCTTAGGTGCAGTACTCCGTCTCTCAGATTTGCGGCCACAACTTTGTCCTGCCGCACGCCCTCGATATTGGCAAAGGAATAGTTGGCCGAGGAGAGCTTCATGGACCGCTTGAAGGTTTCGCTTAGCTGGTTACCTTCCAGGGTGAGGGACAAGACAAAGAGATTCCGCTCGCCCAGCCGCACCGCCCATGTTCCGGCAAAATTCCTTGGGCTCCGTCGCCTGTGCGGCGGTCGTACGAAGCATTAAAATTACCGCCATCATTGCGTAACGCATCATCGCACTCCATTTCAGATTCGATCCAACTTGAAAAGCGAGAATCATTATCTCCCACCCCTCTCCCGTTTGACGGGGTATTACGCGTTGGGGGGAAAATGCTACACCCCCCACCCAAGCCCGCACCCTCCACTACAGAGGACCCGCCCGCTCGTGACACGCGAGGCGCGAAGGGCAGCACGAGCGTGTATGCTGGGTTGTTCTGTTTTCGTAACAAGAACTTTTCCACAGCGATTTTCAATTGACAGCACACGCGACTGCATTTACTTTCTCTCAACCAGCGAACTGTATCCTTCCAAGGCGGCAACAGACTGTTAGCTGTGGCCTGTGATCTGATCGCTACTTCCTCTGTAGTGAGTGACGCTTGTGCAGACTGCGCCTGAAGTTTGCTGGCAGAACTAGCAAGAAATGCGGAGATGTGTGCTCCGGACGCGAATTATGGTTGCGGGATGAAAGTGATACAACACGGTGACGGACCATCGACTTCCTCCTGAATGTAGTGGACAGACTCACGCGCATGACTTCAAACGCATAGGAACTAACGCCGCGCTTGTCCGCATCAGCAGGCTGAATGTGCACTAACTCGATCTGCCGCTCCACGCACCACGCCAGAAAATGCCGACTGGTGAGTTCCGGCCCATTGTCGCAGCGGATCGCCAACGGCTGTCCGCGTTCCGCCACAATTGCTTCCAGCACTCGCGTCACTCTCCGGCTGGCGAAACTGGTGTCGACTTCCAACGCCAGACACTCTCGCGTGTAAGCATCCACCACGCTCAGCACGCGGATGGTTCGGCCGCACTCTACCGCGTCGTGCACAAAGTCCAGCGCCCACTCCTGATTGGCCGAAGTTCGCACCACGAGCGGCTTTCCCTCCCGCACGCAATGCTTTCGCTTCTTCCGCCGGATCGCCAATCCCGCCTCCCGATACACCCGATGCAACCGCTTGTGGTTCACGTGCTCTCCACTTCGTTGCAACAGCACCTGCAGTCGCCGATACCCGAAGCGCGGCTTCTCCCGCGCCAACTCCACCAGCTTCGTCCGCAACGGCTCATCCGTTCGCTGCGACCGGTAACGATACGTCGTCACCGCCATTGTCATCAGTCGGCAGGCTCGCCGCTCGCTGAAGGCATACTCTTGCTGCACCTGCTCGATAGCTGCCTTCAGCGCTACGAGCTCCAACCGTTTTTTCGGATCACCGACTGCAGTGCTTCCTTGTCCAGACTCAGATCCGCCACCAGCTTCCGCAGCTTCGTGTTCTCATCCCGTAGTTGCTTGGCTTCCTGCGCCTGGCTCACATCCATCCCACCGTACTTTGCTTTCCATGCGTAGATCGTGTGTTTCGACACGCCCGCCTCCCGCGCCACGTCTTCCGCTTTACGTCCCGCTTCCAGTTGTTTCAGCACCCCGATGATCTGCGCCTCTGTGTGCCTGGTCTTCGATATACCCGCTTCCCCTTTCTTTTGACCCAAAACCCAAAAACTGACACAGAGGAGATTAGAGGTAAGCTGGGGCAGGAGTCCGGAACAGGAGACGAGGACGATGCCCAAGAGTGGTCACACGGAAGAGCAGATCGTGGCGGTATTGCGGCAGGTCGAGGCGGGGGCGCGCGTGGATGACGTTTGCCGCAAGATCGGGATCAGCCAGGCGACTTACTATCTCTGGAAACGAAAATATACGGGGGTAGGGGTAAGCGAGCTGCGTGAACTGCGGCAGTTGCGGGATGAGGTGGGGCGGCTGAAGCGATTGGTGGCCGATCTGAGCCTGGATCGGCAGATCCTGCAGGACATCGTCTCAAAAAAGCTGTAAGGCCTCGTGCGCGTCGGAAGTTGGCGCGCTGGGCGCAGGAGGCCTATCGGATCAGCGAACGGCACGCGGCGCGGATCGTGAAGCTGGCGATCGGGACGTTGCGGTACGAGAGCCGGAAGGTATTCGATGAAGTGTTGCGGCATCGCTTGCGGGATTTGGCCGGGATGCATGTGCGCTACGGCTATCGTCGCTTGACCGTGCTATTGCGACGCGAAGGCTGGCACGTAAACGCGAAGCGCATCTACCGATTGTATCGAGAGGAAGAGTTGATCGTGCGGACGAAGCAGCGCAGGAAGATGGCGCGGCGACGGCCAGTTCCAAGCGGCGTAGCGGCGCGACCGAACCAGTGCTGGAGCATGGATTTCGTGAGCGACAAGTTGGCCGATGGGCGTTCGTTCCGCATCCTGACGGTGGTGGACCAGTTCACGCGGGAGTGCGTTGGGTTGGAAGCAGATCGTTCCATGACGGGGATGAAAGTGGCGGAGGCGCTAGAACACGCACGACAGGAACGAGGCCATTTGCCCGAGAGCATCACCGTGGACAACGGGAGTGAGTTCTCGGGGCGTGCGCTGGAAGCTTGGGCGATGACCAACGATGTGCAGTTGTGTTTCATTCGGCCCGGCCGACCCGTGGAGAACGGATTCATCGAGAGCTTCAATGGCCGGCTGCGCGATGAGTGTTTGAACGTGGAATGGTTCGTATCGCTGGACGACGCGCGGCGGAAGCTGGCGAAGTTTCGCGAGCATTACAACCACGAGCGTCCGCACAGTTCGCTGGCGGATCGGACGCCGGCAGCGTTTGCGGCGTTGCACCAGACGAAAGCTAGTACATTGCTGGGGCGCGCACTCCAGAGTCTCTTGATGGAGCCTCTGGAGTGCGCGAAACCCGCGTCAACAGCGGGAGAAAGGACTTACACTGCCCCAAAACCTCTAACCTCGCTTGTGACAGAAAATGGGAGCGGTTCATTTCGCTGAAATCATACTCAGCCTTGTGCGGAAAGCGGGGAGCAGGTCAGTTTTTACCGTCCTCTTTTCGTGCCGATTGCGATGGTCGCTAGGAAAATAGTGGAGAAGGAATCCGCGCAGCGAGAAATCCAGCGACCACTGGCTGAGCCTCGATTATGAGTGCTTCCGTGGCAACGATTTCCATGTCGCATTACGCCAATCGACACTGTCAGCGTAGGCACATTCGACGGAGTCAAAGAAATAACATAAGTGGGGCTTTAAAATGCAGGAATCTCAGGATTACAACTTGCGCAAGTAAAAGGAAGTTCCATGAATTTTCGTCCATCCCGGATCGAGAGTGACAGAAGGTCCGGGACTCGGCGCGAGGAGAAACCCAGCACCGCACTTTGCAAACGTTTGATAGACCTTCTGTTTCCCGTCTGCGTTTAATTGCCAAAACTGAGGGGTATCCCAACCGGCGACTTCAGCGACTATTCTTAGGTGGCTAAGCCGAGCGGCATAGAACCCCCCATCTCCTACGACGGCAATCCTATCGCCCGCGCGAACGTCCAAGCTTTCAAGTCGGTCAGAAAGGACAACATCTTGCAAGGCTGAATACGGACCACCATCTTTCACGGCCTTTGCCGTACCCTCAACTGCCGTTATCAACAGGGCTGCGGAAACTCCCAACAGAAGGTATCTACTGAAGGAAGAAAGGCTGGAGGGTACGCGGAAGGAGCTGAAAAGGGCGATCCAGAGGACGACTACATAACCCCCAATAAATCGGTTCTCCACATGGACCAACGCATACAGGACCAAAGCTGCAATGCACATGGCGATGAGTGGAAAGACCCCCGCAAAGGACGCAAGCAGCCGCCTTCTTGAGAGTAAAACGAGCGCGACGAACGACGCCAAGAGAGCGTTTTCTTGGTGTAGAAACAGTTCAAGATAGGAAAGCAAATGTCCCAAGATGATCGCAACCTGAGCTTTCAGGTTGAAGCGAGGGACTCGCCCTTCCTCCCAATAGGAGGGGTCGTACCAGGGAGGGAATGTTCCGCCGATAGGTTCGGCGAATTCATAGACTGGTGGATTCAAAAATACCTTACGCGTTGGATGAGCGGCGGTAATTCCGAGACGCGGTTCTCCTTGCCAGTCCCGCGTCATTCCCCCAGGACTCACAATCATCGCGTAATTGATTCTCCCCGAATCGCCAAAAGTAAGCCTGTGTTTCTGGTTGGATAAGGCTGCGACCAAGGGTCCCGCGAAAACTGCGAATACCAGCATCATCAGCATTCCGCATTTAATGGCAGTACGAAGATTGTTCACGGATAACAGAGCAATGCCCATGAAAACGAATGTCAGAGGAAACATTACCGCCTTCGCCCAGTACGATGTTGCGAGGACAACGCCCAGGACAATCGACATGGACAGGCGCGGTCGAGGGCGGAAGCGCAGCAGCAATCCAGCAATTGCGTAGATAAATACGGAAACCAAGAGATCTGGAGAAACACCCCAGACCGTAATCAAGTCCAGCGAACCCCATAAAAAAATTGCGTGCGCAAGAATCCAAAACTCCCAAGACGGGCCCAAATTCTCCCAATCGTCAATCGCCAGCTCTCTTGATGGCGACAACCTGACCAGTTGGGCGTAGAAAAATTCGAAACAGCCCAAGGCCGCAGCGTAAATCAAGAAATTCAATGCGTGCGCCGCGACCAATTCTCCCCGCTTATCCGCGCCGGGCAGCGCAGCACGGGTTAGTCCGAGCAGCATAGGGTAGAGGGGACTCCAGTATGCATTCAGAAAATTGTGCCAGTCATGCCGCCTAAAGGCATCGGACAGGTCCAAATACGAGATTCCGTCCGCGTCCATGGAGAAGCGGCCTATCCAAGCGCGGGCGAAGCCGAACACTAGCAGCACAAGGATTCCCGCCGACCTCAATGTCTTCCACGAGAGTTTCATAGATGATTTTGCTTCTGCATTCTACTCGCAGACATGGCTTCAAATAGCGCAACAATTGAAAACTTTTTTTTGAATCGCTTATCAACATCAGCCCCCCACACTTCAGGCGCAGGCTGCACCTTTCCTTCACTTCAGGCGTGTAGCGTTTTCCCCTCAATGCGTAATACCCCCTCTCCCGTTTGACGGGGTTATACGCATTGAGGGGAAAATGCTACACCCCACCCAAAGCCCGCCCTCCGCGAAACAGGACCCGCCCGCCCGCGCGAGGCGAAGGGCAGGGCTGCGTCGGATGAGCCTGACTGCTGTTCTGTTTTCGTAACAAGAACTTTCCCACAGCGCTTTTCGATTGACACCCGCTGCGACTATGTTTATTTTTCCTTGCACTCAGCGAGCAGTATCTTCCAAGGCGACAGAAGACAGTTAACACTGTGGCCATTTGATTCTGATCGTTGCTTCCTCCTTTCAAAGGCGAATTGATTGCGTCGTGCGGACGCAAGTACGGAGAAGTCACAATACGTTTGTGCCCAGACGCAAGCTGGGTCCAAAACCAATCGGTCCATTTATGTCAGGAGGAAGGCTTATGTCTGGGCATCGCTGGAAAGTTGTTTCCTATCTGTCTTTCGTTTCCGCCCTAGCTGCGTTTTTTTGTTTTCCGGGATTTGCAAAGGCACAGGCGACTCCAGGCACACCCTCTTGGTCGGCGTACGAAAAGCATCAGTACGATACGATCAATTTGCAAAACTTGAACGTGATGCTCAATGTGCCGGTAATGAACAAGAGTGGCGCGTTTCCCTTCAAAGCTACGTACAGCGGAATCCCTTCATATGTAGCGCTACAAGGTGTTCACGACCAAACCCTGACCCCCGGAGCGACTATACCTCCCGGAACATTTCTACTCGTGATTAACGGTATCCTTAGCCCCGAGTACGGAACAGGGTATGCTGCGCCTGGACTCACCACATCCGGGGTTCAATGTCCCAACGGTGATGGCAGCGGCACAGCGACGATGTACTCCCAATGGTCCGTGGAGGACGCCACGGGAACTTTTCACTATCTGCCGAACACTGACGCCTCTTATGCAGGTTCGACCTGCTCCGGCGGGTTCACCGATCAAGTAACCGATGGCACTGGATACACGCTTAGCGTTACGGGAGCACTGTAAACTCTGTCTATTTGTCAAATGGAATGACCATTGGAGAGTTTTCGCTTACGGATTCGAACGGAAACAGCATTAGCGGGCCGGAAAATTGGGTAGATACCCTAGGTGTGACCGTTCTTACGCCGAGCGCAAACGGTTACAATTGGACTGATGCGAACGGCTATGCCGTCGGCGTGTCTCTAACAAATACGAGCTATACAGATATCCGAACAGCTTATGGTTGTTCTGGGTTCAGCGATTATGACCAGCCGGGATCATTGCCAACTGCCATCGTTTTTCCCGATACCACAACACTCGCGCTGGCTTATGAAGCGACCCCCGGATACTCTTCCGACCGAACAGGACGGATCTCTCAAATCACGATGCGTGATGGCGTGTCCACCATCCAATACAACTACAACCCCAACAACGCGACCCACGACGGTTTGAACTGCTCGTACTTTGTTCCGAACGAGATGACTCGAACAACCGCCGATGGAACAACGACTTACACTTGGACTTCAACTGGAAGCGGTAGTAACACAACCACGGTAATAGACGCTGGCGGAAATAAGATAGTGTATACGTTTGTCGATACGATATTGACTCAAAAACAAACCTACACGAACACCGGTACCATTTCCAGTCCTGTCTATTCGTTGCTGACGACCGATGTCTACTGCTATAACGCGAAGACTGGTCAGCCCGCAAACTGCTCCACCGCAGTTAGTTCGCTTCCCATCTCCGAAATCGACGTTTATCACACGATCAGTGGCATGTCCAACTCATCTCGGACGCAGACCAAATATGACGGCTATGGGAATGTAACCTATTCCGCACAGTACGACTTTGGAATTACAACCCCAACGTTCCAGACTACCATCACCTATGGCAGCGCGCCGGGCACGACCGGATCGTGTTCTGTAGTCAGCGGCACGATCCACAATAAACCATGCGATGTTGTGAAACAGGACGGGTCGTCCAACACTCTGGCACACTCGCGCTTTGCTTACAGTTCGACAGGAAATTTGTTAACCACTTACGAGTGGACTGGATCGTCATGGCTGAGCAACGGTACAGCGAATGTCTACAATCCCAACGGAACTCCGTCAGCGACCTACGATTTGGCGAACAATTTAACGACCTACGGCTACTTGAGCAATAGTTACAGCGATGGAACATGTTCGAACCTAGTATTCCCTACCTCGATTACCAAGGGTGGACTTACAACCTCGTCGACCTGGGACTGCACCGGAGGTGTCAAGCTCACGGATAGTGACGCTAACGGCAACACGACAACGTATAGCTATCTTCCAGACTCGGACCCGTGGTGGAGGCTCTTGTCGATCACCGATCCGCTTAAGAACTGGGTGTACAACCATTACACCACAACCAGCTTTCAGAGTTGGGTCGTGCTTGAAGGCCTGGACACCATCATTGACAACACCATTGTCACAACGGATGGATATGGTCGCCCCATCAATAGGCAAACGCAGCAAAGCGAGAACGGTACGACTTATGACACTGTGAGTACTTCATACTCTTGGGGAGGGAGCAGCAACACTAAGCGTATCGTCAGCACAAACATACCCTGTACTGCCAACCTGAATGCGACGTGCGCAATTACCAATCAAATATTCACAGATGTGCTGGGCCGAACGACGTGGACATCAACGCCAGTCATAGGCGAATACGTCTCCACGGTGTACACTCAAAACGATGTGCTGTCCACGCTTGGCCCTGCTCCCGCGAACGAAAACACGAAGTCGGTACAAAACGAGTATGATGGCCTTGGCAGGTTGACTTCCTCTTGTAAGATTTCTTCTTCCACTCCTCCTGTGGGCGGCAGCGTGCCGTGCGCTCAGAAAACCGGCAGTTCGCAGGGGGTGCTTACTACCACATCTTACGCGACGGCGAATGGTAGCCAAACGGTGACCTCGACACGCAGCGTACAAAATCGGATCACGACCTATGATGGCCTTGGCCGAATCACTTATGGTTATACGCCGGAAGGTGGCGCGATAACATATACATACGATACGGTGTCTTCATCCTGCACGGGAAACTCCTACCCTTATGCGGGAAAACTAGAGTCTGTTACCTTTGCTAACGGTAATATCAATTGTTACGGTCAGTACGATTCGTTGGGTCGCATCACAGCAATCACAGGAAAAAGTGGCACGTCGTACATATGTCGGCGTTTCTTTTACGATAACTCCTCGGGTGCCACCGGAACTCTTCCCAGTGGAATGTCGCCTGCAAATCCGGACGGTCGGATGGTTGAGGCTGGGACCGACAATTGTACGTTGCCGATCACTCCAATCACAGACGAATGGTTTAGTTACGACAAAGTCGGAAACATGACAGATATGTGGGAACTGACGCCACATTCTGGGCAGTACTACCACTCGACAGCGACCTTCTACGGCAACCACACTTTAGATACCCTTCAGCTGGTGAGCCCCAACCTCTACACTATGGCGTACGGTATCGATGGCGAAGGAAGGTGGAACACCCTGACGGAGAGTTCGGTAAGCCAGGATTTTGTAACCGGAACGACGTACAACGCCGCTAGCCAGCCGACTCAGATTCTGTTAAACGGCACGTCTCCAAATCAAGATCAGGATAACTATATTTACGACCCAAATACAGGCCGGATGACCAACTGGTCTTTTACGGTCAATTCCGTCAGCGAAACAGGTGCACTGCAGTGGAACCCAAATGGCACTCTGAACAACGTAGCAATCACGGACGGATTCAATTCCGGCGGGACACAAACTTGTTATTTTAATCCTTCGTCCGGAAGCGGGATGGGCTACGACGATTTGGGCAGGTTGCTCCATGACTCTTGCGGATCGGGCGGCTCTATCTGGAATCAAACGTACAGTTACGAGTACGATAATCTCACGAAATCGTCGTCTGGTTTCGTTAGTTGGAATCCAGGATACGGTTACAACTCTACTAACAATCAATACCTTTGCACTGGTTGTACTTACGACGCCAGCGGCGACGTGACCAGTGATGGGACGAACGCCTATACTTGGAATCAATTTAACAGGATGGCTAGCGTGAATGGCACTGGAACAAATTGTTCAACAGGTGGCGACTGTCTCGTCTACGATGCGCTAGGTCGTCTTGTGGAGGTCGACAAGGGTTCGACGCACACGGAAATCTGGTACACCCAATTAGGCAAGAATGCCTACATGAACGGCTCGACAATCAACTACGCCTACTGGCCGGCCCCCGGCGGTGGCACCGCCATCATTAACGGAAATTCGGGCTGAACCGCTCCCATTTTCTGTCACAAGCGAGGTTAGAGGTTTTGGGGCAGTGTAAGTCCTTTCTCCCGCTGTTGACGCGGGTTTCGCGCACTCCAGAGGCTCCATCAAGAGACTCTGGAGTGCGCGCCCCAGCAATGTACTAGCTTTCGTCTGGTGCAACGCCGCAAACGCTGCCGGCGTCCGATCCGCCAGCGAACTGTGCGGACGCTCGTGGTTGTAATGCTCGCGAAACTTCGCCAGCTTCCGCCGCGCGTCGTCCAGCGATACGAACCATTCCACGTTCAAACACTCATCGCGCAGCCGGCCATTGAAGCTCTCGATGAATCCGTTCTCCACGGGTCGGCCGGGCCGAATGAAACACAACTGCACATCGTTGGTCATCGCCCAAGCTTCCAGCGCACGCCCCGAGAACTCACTCCCGTTGTCCACGGTGATGCTCTCGGGCAAATGGCCTCGTTCCTGTCGTGCGTGTTCTAGCGCCTCCGCCACTTTCATCCCCGTCATGGAACGATCTGCTTCCAACCCAACGCACTCCCGCGTGAACTGGTCCACCACCGTCAGGATGCGGAACGAACGCCCATCGGCCAACTTGTCGCTCACGAAATCCATGCTCCAGCACTGGTTCGGTCGCGCCGCTACGCCGCTTGGAACTGGCCGTCGCCGCGCCATCTTCCTGCGCTGCTTCGTCCGCACGATCAACTCTTCCTCTCGATACAATCGGTAGATGCGCTTCGCGTTTACGTGCCAGCCTTCGCGTCGCAATAGCACGGTCAAGCGACGATAGCCGTAGCGCACATGCATCCCGGCCAAATCCCGCAAGCGATGCCGCAACACTTCATCGAATACCTTCCGGCTCTCGTACCGCAACGTCCCGATCGCCAGCTTCACGATCCGCGCCGCGTGCCGTTCGCTGATCCGATAGGCCTCCTGCGCCCAGCGCGCCAACTTCCGACGCGCACGAGGCCTTACAGCTTTTTTGAGACGATGTCCTGCAGGATCTGCCGATCCAGGCTCAGATCGGCCACCAATCGCTTCAGCCGCCCCACCTCATCCCGCAACTGCCGCAGTTCACGCAGCTCGCTTACCCCTACCCCCGTATATTTTCGTTTCCAGAGATAGTAAGTCGCCTGGCTGATCCCGATCTTGCGGCAAACGTCATCCACGCGCGCCCCCGCCTCGACCTGCCGCAATACCGCCACGATCTGCTCTTCCGTGTGACCACTCTTGGGCATCGTCCTCGTCTCCTGTTCCGGACTCCTGCCCCAGCTTACCTCTAATCTCCTCTGTGTCAGTTTTTGGGTTTTGGGTCACTGCCCCAAAACCTCTAACCTCGCTTGTGACAGAAAATGGGAGCGGTTCAACGCTATGGTGTAACTAGTATTGGTCACATCAACGGCGGGGGCGGGCGTTGAACCATCTGACCACGTGTAGCTGACTGGCGACGTATTCAGGGAAGATGTTAGCACCGTTACTCCGAGGGTATCGGTGTAGACGCCAGTGGAAGAGTTGTAGGAAATGGAGTTGCCATTGGAGTCTTTAAGTGCTGAGGCGCTCAAGCTCATGCCGGAACTGTTGTACAAAGCAGTAACCGTCGGCAAACTCACGTTGCCCGTCACCGTTGCCGTTAAGCCACTACCGTCGATAGTATTAGCGATAAGTGATGTCGGGCACGTTGAGCTTGACACAACCGAGTCAGAAACTGGCAACGGATGTATGGTGCCATCTGGAAATACTAGGTAAAGACCTGAATACGTTATTTCCGATTGCCTGCCCGGACAAGTTCCGTGAACTATACTCGTCCACCCTAGCCCTACCCCGACTCCCAGCGCGCCAGCATTGCCCAAGATACTCCCATTGGTTATACCGTCCAACGGCACATTCAGCACTCCTGGTCCAGACGAAGTGATATAGGAATCCGCGCCAGTTAGTGCAAATTGGAATGGAAACGCCCCGTTCTTGCTTATCACCGGAACGTTAAGTGTTACATTCAGATTTTGAAGGTTAACGGTGTCATACTCGTGTCTGTCGTATGCCGAGAAGGACGGCGCGCCAGGGTTGACCTGACCTCCCGCGAGCGGTGCTAAACAAAGAAATGCAATGAAAACGGAAACTGGGAAATGCCGCCGGAGACTTCGTAACGCAACAGGACATAAACTTCCTCCTGAAGTAAACGGATAGATGCCGGTCTCTTGCGTCCGGGCACTACCGTACTGCCACTTCTCCGCACTTGATTGCGTCCGCGTGACCCAATCAAGTTCACACTTTGAAAGGAGGAAGCAACGATCAGAATCAACGGCCACAGTTTAACTATCTTCTGCAGCCTTGGAAGATACTGCTCGCTGAGTGCAAGAAAAAATAAACATAGTCACAGCGGGTGTCAATCGAAAAGCGCTGTGGAAAAGTTCGTGTTACGAAAACAGAACAGAAACCATGCTGCGTTATGCCGGTGCAGCGTTGCCCTTCATCTCGCGCGGGCGGGCGGGGGAGCGTGTCAAAGTCAAAAGCGGGTCAAAGGCGGGGGGGAGGGAGCATTTTGCCGTCTGTATATACCACCCCCTCTCCCGTTTGACCCGTCTTTTCCCGCGCCTGTAAGATCAGTGAGAGCACCCAGCGTTCAGCAACCAGCATGCAATCAGGTGTTCGCGAAAACGAGCAGCGGCTTTCGATTGGCTGATTGCTGGCTGCTGAGTGCTGACTGCTTTCCATGCCGCACGAACTGCCTAAATCCTACGAGCCGGGCGCGATTGAAACGCGCTGGGCCGAGTACTGGGTCGAAGAAAAACTTTTCTCCGTCCCCACACCGCCACCAGGCGAAACTCGACCGGTGTTCACGCTACTCTTGCCGCCGCCGAATGTGACCGGCCGGTTGCACATGGGCCATATGCTCAACCAGACGCAGATGGACATCATCGTGCGCTGGCATCGCATGCGGGGGTTCATCACGCTATGGCTGCCCGGGACTGATCACGCCGGTATCGCCACGCAGATGATGGTGGAGCGGCAACTCACCAAAGAGGGCAAGAAACGCCGCGATCTGGGCCGCGAACGATTTATTGAGCGCGTTTGGGAGTGGAAGAAGCTTTACGGCGGCGCGATTCTCGACCAGATGAAGCGCCTTGGCGCGTCCGTGGATTGGGACCGTGAATATTTCACCATGGACGAAAATCTTTCGTTTGCGGTGCGCGAGGTTTTCGTCCGACTGTACGAAGAAGGGCTGATTTATCGCGGCAAGTACATCGTGAACTGGTGTCCGCGCTGCGAGACGGCGATCTCCGATCTCGAAGTGAAGCACGAAGACGTCGCGGGAAAGTTGTGGGAGATCCGGTATCCGGTGGTGGGCTCGTCCGAGTTTATTACCGTGGCGACGACTCGGCCCGAGACCATGCTGGGCGATACCGCGGTTGCCGTGAATGCGAAAGATGAGCGTTACGTTCATCTCCACGGCAAGAAAGTTTTGTTGCCGCTGATGCATCGCGAGATTCCGATCATCACCGATGAGCTGGCGCAGCCGGAATTTGGCACGGGTGCGGTGAAGGTGACGCCGGCGCACGATGCCAACGATTTCGCGGCGGGCAAGCGGCACAATCTTCCGCAGATCGATGTGCTGGACGAGCACGCGCACATGAATGCGAATGCGGGCCCATACGCCGGGCTCGATCGATATGAAGCCCGCAAGCGCGTCTTAGTCGACCTGCAAGAGCAGGGATTTCTGGTCGCCGAAAAAGATTATGCGCTTGCTCTGGGCAAGTGCGACCGTTGCGGAACCGTCGTCGAACCACGCCTCTCGGAGCAGTGGTTTATCAAGATCAAGCCGCTGGCCGATCGCGCCAAGGAAGCGGTGGAGAGCGGCGAGATTACGATTGTTCCGGAAAATTACCGTCAGATTTATTTGAATTGGATGAATAACATCTACGACTGGTGCATCTCGCGCCAGTTGTGGTGGGGACATCGGATTCCGGCGTGGACCTGTGATCACTGCAAGCATGTGATTGTGGCGCGCGAAGCTCCGCTGACGTGCACCAAATGCGGTAGGACGAATCTCGAACAGGTTTCCGACGTGCTCGATACCTGGTTCTCGTCAGGCCTGTTGCCGTTTACGACCCTAGGCTGGCCGGAGAAAACGCGTGACCTGCAAGTCTTTTATCCCAACACATTGCTGATCACCGGTTTCGACATTCTATTTTTCTGGCTGGCGCGCATGATCATGTTCGGCTGCCACTTCATGCGAGGGCACGAGCAAGACAAGGCGATCAAGCAGGCCAGCGGATTCGGCGATGAGAAGAATGACAGCGTGCCTTTTCGTCATGTGTACATCCATGCGCTGGTGCGGGATGCCGAACGCCAGAAAATGTCGAAGACGAAGGGCAACGTGCTCGATCCGCTCGAGATTATTGAGCGCTTTGGCACGGATGCGACTCGCTTCACGCTGGCCGCGATGGCCGCGCCGGGGACGGACATTGCCTTTAATGAGAGTCGGACGGAAGGTTATCGAGCCTTCGCCAACAAAATCTGGAACGCTGCCAGATTCATGTTCATGAATATCGACCGGATCCAGCCGGGCCTGCGGCCGGATGCGAGGGCTGGCTCCGCCGGCATTTCTGCGTTTAACATCGCCGCACTCGAGGATCGGTGGATTCTTTCGCGCTTTAATCGGGTGACAAAGGAGGTGAATGATGCGCTTACCACTTATCGATTTCATGAGGCGGCCAACCGCATCTACGATTTCTTTTGGGGAGAGTTCTGCGATTGGTACCTTGAGTTGATCAAACCGCGGTTGAATTTTGAGGAAGGCTCAGATAAGACGCTTGCGCGGCATGCTTGCGGGAATCTGGTCAACCTGTTCGATGCGGCCTTGCGCTTGCTGCATCCGGTGATGCCATTTATTACAGAAGAAATCTGGCAGGCAATTCATGAGGGAAAGGCGCCGCTGAAGTCAATTGCTCTGGCGGCATATCCGCAGGCGAACCAGGCACAATTTGATCTCACGGCCGAGACAGAAATGGCAATCCTGCAAGATCTAATTGTGAACGTGCGCAATGTGCGTGCGGAATTGAAGGTTGAGCCTAAGGTGAAGGTTCCCATCGAAGTATTTGTTTACCAGCCAGCGATTCGTACGATGATCGAGCAGAATCGGGGCGCAGTTGAGCGTTTGGCGAATGTTGAGAAGTTTACATTCGTGGATGGCTCGCTGGCCAAGCAGGCGGGTGCGCGCAGCACGGCACGCTTCGATGTTCACTTGGTCTACGAAAGAAAGATCGACGTTGCGGCCGAGCGTGAGCGCTTGAAGAAAGAGTTAGAAAAGCTTGAAAAAGAATTCGCCAACAATCAACGTCAGTTGAGCAATGAACAATTCCTAGCGAAAGCCCCGGAAAATATTGTGGAGGGCTTACGCCGACGCGAACTGGAACTAATCAATCTGATTGAGAAGATAAAACGTCAGTTGGACGGATTGAATGGTACAGGAACGAAAAGCTGAAAACTGGCCACTGATCACTGGCCACTGGCCGCCGTTTTATGGACTTTAACAGCCGACGCATCACCGCGATTTTAGAAAACGCACTGGTCGAAGATCGGGCCACGCGCGATGCCACCAGCTACGCTTGCATCGATCCGAACCAGCGCGCGGCGGCCACTATTCTTGCCAAACAGGATTGCATCCTGGCCGGTATCGGCTGCGTCGGCCGCATCCTCGACGTTTATGCCGCGCTTGATGGCGCAGTGACTTCGCACTACGAGGTCACTACGCATCCCGAAATTTTCGATGGCGTGCGCCTGCACAAAGGCCAGTCGGTGGCAGTGATCCGCCACAACGCGCGGGTCGTACTTTCATGCGAGCGCGTGATCTTGAATTTCCTGCAGCGCATGAGCGGCATCGCCACGCTCACTCGCAAGTTCGTCGATGCCATCTCCGGCACCAAAGCGCGCATTCTCGATACGCGGAAGACCGCCCCCGGCTTGCGTGTGATTGACAAGTACGCGGTGCGCTGCGGTGGCGGCCAGAATCACCGGCTCGATCTTTCGGATGGAGTCCTCATCAAGAACAACCACATCGCGTTGGCTGGAGGTGTCGTGCCGGCGCTGGAGCGCGCGGTACGCAACCGGCGCGGCGAGCAGCCTATTGAAGTAGAAGTACGCACCATGAGCGAACTGGAAGATGCGCTCAACCATGGTGCAGAAGCGATCCTGCTCGATAACATGACTCCCGAGGAAGTGCGCCGCGCGGTCGAACGATGCTCCCGGCTCGAACATCGTGTCCAGGTCGAATGCTCGGGCGGAGTCCGGTTAGAAAATGTTCGCGCCTACGCCGAGACCGGGGTCGATTTTATTTCCGTCGGTCTACTCACTCACTCCACGCAAGCAGCGGACATGAGCATGCGGGTTGTTCCGGCCTAGCAGTTCATCAGTGGAGGTTCCTTCACGGCGAAGCACCTCTGCAATCCGCGCTTTCACATTGGGCGCGCCACCTTCCCGATTCTCAAGCCGTAGGCGTACCAGTCAGCCCGGCAGCCGACGAGCACAAGTAAGCTCTTTCCCGAGAAGATTGCTCATGTGGGGACAGACCTCGCCTGCTCAACGAGCGTAGCTCGATTTGCCGCGGTACAATTAGGCTCATTCGCCTGGTTACTGGGGTTTAACAACCGCGCCTGCGGAGAACTACTGCGAGGCTGTAAAGGACTGGTTCGCATGAACGTCCTGTTGCTTTCCATGCCCGATTCGTTCGAGCACATGCCTCCGGTAGCGATTCGCATGCCCAACGGAGCGCTCACCTCGCTCGCCGGCAATGTCGATTCGCATCATCGCGTAGCCGTCGCTGACCTCATTCTGGTGCATCGCAAAGTCCGCGAAACCGTTACCCGCCTGCTTCGCGAGCTCAACCCCGAGGTCGTCGGACTCTCCATCATGACCTTCCAGCGCCGCACCGCCGGTCGCATCATCGACTTAGTTCGTTCCCTTCGTCCCGGTGTGAAAATCGTGGTCGGCGGATACGACCCCAGCCTCGCTCCCGAAGCTTACGAAAATATGGGTGTTGATTTTCTGGTGCGCAGCGAAGGCGAAGTCACCTTCCGCGAACTGTTGCGCGCCATCGAGCAGAATTCAGCTTTCGACAAAATCGCGGGCCTCTCCTTCGACGACAGCGGCACCTGGAAGCACAACCCCGCCCGTGCCCCGCATCGCCTCGAAGACAGCGAGATCCGCATGCCCAAACGCGCCGCCCGCGTGCTCACCGGATACACGCTGCTCGGTCGCCAGGTCGACGTCATCGAAACCTCGCGCGGCTGCACCTTCGATTGCAGTTTCTGCTCCATCATCGAAATGCGCGGCCGTAATTTTCACACCTACTCGTTCGATCGCGTGCTGGCCGACATTCGCGACGCCCGCGACCATGGCGCTCGGACCATTTTCCTGGTCGACGACAACATCACGCTCAACGTGAAGCGCTTCGAAGCTCTCTGCCAATCCATCATCGAAGCCGGACTGCATACGCTTGATTATTTCGTGCAGGCTATGACTTCAGCCATCGCTAACCATGGCGAAACGCTAGCCCCGCTGATGCATCGCGCCGGATTCCGCTACGTTTTTCTCGGAATCGAAAACATTCTGGAAAACGATCTTCAATTCCTGAAAGCATCCGCCAAAAATACCGAACGTTCAAACGGCCACAACATCGGCAATGCCACACTCACAGCCATCGACTACCTGCACCGCAACCAAATGTACGTCGTCGGCGGCCTCATCGTCGGCAGTCCCGGAGACACGCGCGACTCCATTGAAGCCAACCTCGAATTCGCCCGCCGCTACGTGGATTGGCCCTACATTCAGCACCCCACGCCCTACCCACGCACACCCATGACCAAAGACTTTCGTGATCAGGGCCTGATCATGAACGAGCGCCTCGAAGAATACGATGGCACCACCGCCGTAGTGAAAACCGAACACCTGCCTCCCGAAGAAGTGGAATTCCTGCGTTGGAAAGCCGAGCGCTGGATGAAGCTCCATCACGTGCCGGTGGCACTCAAGCACGATCCGGGATTCGTACTCACGACGGGATGGAAGATGCTCTTCCACACCTTCCGCGGAAGCTCAATCCGCTCCGCACTTGGCCTGGAAAGCGACAAGAAAGTATTTGAACGCTATCGCGCGATTCGGCGGGCGGAGCGGGAGTACGTGTGAAACATTTGCGGTCGCCGGATCACTCCGGCAGAATCACTGAAATGGCGTTTTCCCAGGTCGCTGCCGCGTTTTTGGTCTAGCCTAAGCGTAAGGTCAAAGCAGGCATGTCGAGTCCAGTGATCTCGGCTGTCCAAAGATCGCCTTTGTCCGTGAAGTGACCGGCGGTGAGCGTTCCCGTGCTGATCATCTCTCCGGACGCTAACGGCTCGGATGGCTGGCGCTTCAGGATTGCGCTGGCAAGTTCTGCCAGGCATAAGGCAGGGTTGCGCAGGGAATTCTTGCCGGATCCTTCTTCTACGAACCCGCCGTCTTTCAGCATTCGCACCTGAAATCGCGGCAAATCACTAATCAGTTCGCCGATCGACTCCGGACGCACCGGAATCTTTTCTCCGACGACGAGGGCGGCATGAAGTCCAAAGGATGCGACGAAATCGCTCGGCTCGAACTTCCACCCTGGAAACGGGCAATCGATGATTTCGAATCCCAGCGCCAGCCAATCGACGAGGCCAAGCGTTGCGGCGGCATCGAGGTTTTCAGCCGTGATCGCGTTTTTCAGGCCGAAAACGATCTCCGGTTCGATTTTCAGCGAGCGGGCGTGCGGAATCGTCAGGGTGTGGGAGTTGTTCGCCGTGTAGTGCACCGTGTCGTCGTACATATGGGCCCAAACCAGGGTTTCGAGTTTGAGAATGCGCCACATGGCCTTGTTGGCATAACCGACTTTGCGGCCGACGGAGCGACGCCCTCTGCCTTCGCGAATCCGTTTGAGCCTCGCTTCCACTGCATAGGCGGTATCAAGGTCAAAGCCCGGCCGAGTCGAGGGTGGCACCGGAACCATTGCTCCACTTTCGTAGGCACGCAGAAGTTCCTGGGCTGAGGCTTCAACGTCCTGTTGCAAATTTGATGCACCTTCGGCAGATTTTTCAATCATTGTAGTTCCCCGGATAACAACGGCGAGCGCAGATCATTGCTTTCGCCAAACGCCATGCTAACCTACAATCGTTTTTTCCTGGGAGGAATTCATGAGAGGTTCCATCACCCTCGCTTGTGTCTTTTGGCTAAGCTGTTTTGCGCTGTCGCAGCAACCCACACCGGTCAAGGCGGGCGAGAGCAAGTCACCCGATGCCGGCAACGCAGCTTTGAAAGACATGTTCGGAGCCAAGATAAAAGCGGAATGGGAAGCCATCAAGCATCGGGATAAGAAGGCATACGGCGAATTGCTGGCGGAAGAATATCAAGGCGTCGAAGTCGACGGCCAGGGGGAGCGAACCAAGCTGCAATCCGTCAATGAACTGGCCGACATGAATGTCGCCAACTACACGCTGTGGGGGCTCAAGGTCATTTCCGCGGGGCCCGATGCCGCCTTGGTCATTTATGAAAGCACCATCCAATTCCCGCCTAAATCGGTAATACGATACTCACGCGTGTACATCAGCGAGTTTTGGATCAAGCGTGACGGCCAATGGAAGGAGTTGCATTACCAGGAAACCCACGTGAAGTGAGCGATGTTCGAGGTTTGACCCAGCCGACCATCTTTCTCGCAACCCCGGAACGAGGTTTGTCATCCTGTTAGATGTAGGCGCGGTATTGTCGAAAGGAGGCAGGCCATGAGGCCACTATTATTCGCTGTTCTGCTGTGCGGAAGCTTTATCGTGGCGCAGGACAGCAACCCTGCGGCTCCAGATAATTCCAAACATACCAAGGGAGAGGTAACGGTGCAGGGCTGCGTAAGCCGGTCTAGCGGTGACTACACGCTGTTCAAACAGGATCCGGGAATCACTTACGAGCTTCACGGCTCCCGCCAAATAAAACTTCGGAAATACCTGGGGCAGCGGGTTGAAGTGACGGGCGAGGAGAATCCCACAATGAGCACGAGTTCCGATGCCCTGAACAAAACGGGTTCCGCGACTTCGGTCAGTATCCGAGTAACCTCGATTCGCATGCTCGACAGGGAATGCCCCGCGCGCTAAGGGTTAACGCTCTGCTGCAGCCGAGGAATTACTCGCAGTCCGGAGGCATGGCTTGAATCTCCGCTTCGGAGGTGCAGGGAGGCTTTTTCTTAGCTGGCTCGAAGCGAGACGGCCGGTCATAGCGGAGAATCCACAGGCCGTCGTTGTTGGTGAGGTAGATCAATCCGTGGCCGCCATCCGGAAGTATACTTGTGACTTTGTTGAAGGTCTCCAAAGTCTTCGGATTGGAGGGATCGGTTAGGTCGAGCACTCGGACGGTTTCGGTAGGGTGGTTGCTGTTGGTTAGAGTGGTCGGCGTTTTCTCCGGCGCCTCGGCGATTGCGACATCGGGGCTTACGATGTCCAGATTCCCCGAAGTTGCACGGCTCGCTTCTGCCGTTCGTTTCAACAGGCTGGGCGTTTCCGGCTTGGTTACATCCACTATCATGAATCCTTGCTTGGATGCCTGCTGCACGTAGAGGTAGAGTTTGCCGTGATCCTTTTCCTTCTGCAACAGCATTTGACTTCCCGTTGCCTGCGGCAGTGGCAAGTGGGCGATCACTGTGGCCGGAACGTCGGTGGGTTTAGCTGCAGGTTGGTCGCTTGCGTCGGCCACCGAAGCAGACAACAGCAGCGACAACACAAGCGTACCAGTTCGCACAGGGCCTCTAGAAAAATTCTCCATACGTCACTTCACAATTCCTAAGGCGGAGTGCCACGTTCGCTCTCCGCCAAATGCAACTATACCACCGGGCGTGGGTGCCTCACTGCTCTGCCGCGACCCCAACGCAACCGGCGCTTGCCAGCGTCGAACAAACCGTGCCTGCCTGAAGCGGCACGAAGGCATGGTTGGTGTTGGGATCTACCGAGATGCTGTGCGCATTGGATCCGGTCGGCATGTTATACAGCCATTGATTCGTCTTGGCGTCGATAACGCCCATGACGGCAGTGGGCAGCATGTCGCGCGCTGCGAGATAGTACTTGTTATCGCCGGGGTTGTACCAGACTTCGTCCACGCCGCCGACCTGTGTTATTTCCTGGCAGTTGCTGTTCGCTGGCGCATTCGGTATTCCACTATTGGGCGGCACGCAGGCTACATTGCCGCTGGCTGTGTTGCTGATGATATATTCATTCGCTGGAAATGTTTGTCCGTCATGGTCAGCGCACCCGACCAGCAGATTATCTCCCGGTCCCGGTACGATGCTGGTAGGCATGCAGTCGTACATGGGAAAACTGTTCACCACCACGGGCCCATTGGCTGTGATCTGAATTTCATCAAGGCTGCCGATGACTGTGTTGGCGACGGAATTTTCATTGGTCAGCAACCAATTTCCACTGTTCGGATCATAGGTCATCGCACCTAATCCGGCTGGTGCTATAGCGCCAGTACAACTGCTATCGGAAAAGGGTGGAGTTTGACTACAAAATGCCCCGGTGTTGTAACTGATGATCGGACCGTGATGACACGGAATGGTGTAGGCCGTCCCGCTCGGAGTTGTTCCGATGCCCGGTAAACCAGCCGGGCCATCAGCCGCAGATCCGGAAACGCCGCTGAAAACATGCGGATTGGAGGGATCGGGGCAAGGGGCTGTGCCTCCAAGCGTGTCTACCGGAATGCTGCTAGTGAGCCCAACTCCCGCTGCTGCGCCGCCGACGCCGTCGTAATAGATCTGCCCGATAATGCATCGAGGAGGATTAAACGAGCCCCCGACGCTCGGATCCAACGCTGGCGATGGGAGGGGGTTTCCGTCCGGGCCGGTTCCGGTTCCCACGATCCCAGTTCCCGTTCCTTGCAGAGGATAACCAAAAACCCCGGGTCCGACGCCCGGGTAGGGATAAGAGCCAAAGGTGCCAGTCGTCGCGTTGAATGCGGGACTAAATCCAACAGGATAAGGCCCATAAGCGAGATTCTGGTCAATGGGAAGGCAATGCAGATCGCCCTCGCCGAGGGGATCCGTTGCCGATGTCCGCGGTGGCGTTGCGCCCACAATGTACTGCATGTCGATGAAGGTGATAAACGGGAGCCCCGGATCTCCGTTGATCACCGCCAGAACATGATGCGTATCGTCGTAAGCCATTTCGTCGGCGCGGTCATCGCCGCAATCCGCCGCCGAGCCGGCTTCGCCGTTCCAGGAAGCGATGCAACCCGAGATTCCTTGCGGTCCATCGTAATCGGCCGATACTCCCGTCGGGATCGTGGCGAGGATATTTGGTGGGGTGACCGGATTGGTGCCCAGGTTCATCGAGCTTGCGTCAAAAACTATAACGTTGGAGCTGCCGTTGCCGACAAAAAGCACTTTTCCATCGGCGGTGGTGGTGTTGCCGTCTGGACCGGACATTGGATTTACACCATTGGCCCGGGAGGCACAACACTGAGCGCCCGGAAACCCACCGAGGTTGCCGCTGGGACCAAAGCCCGTGTTTAGATGGAATCTTGAACCGTTCGCCCAAGTCATATCGGTCCTGCACGCATACCTGACGAAATTTCCGAATACATCAGCCGTCGGCGGAATAATCTCCACCGAGGGTGTGGGAGGTGCCCCAGTGTAGTTGGGCTGAAGCTCTGTGGGGCATGGGCTGGCGCCGTTCCCAGCGTCGGAGACGCCATTCTGTCCTTGAATCGAGAAAACCGCAAGATCCTGGGAGGTATCGATCACCTGAACGGCAATGCCGATACGGTCCGAAATATAGTCAAGGTATTTACCCGAGAGGGCCGGATTCGGCGCGATCGTGCTAATGTCGAAGGAATTGAACGGACCGCCCGGCTCACCCGTCGAGTTGTGCTCGGGCACTGGAATCACGTTAATAATGGCATAGGCTCCGTTGACCGTCGTGCCGCAAGTAGGGCAATTTGGCGTGGTGCCGCAGCCGCTCGCGATCACAAACAGCGCGGTGAGAAGAATGGTTAGAAAAATTCGTGTTCTCATCGAAATTCCCTCCCTGCGATTTCCCTTCAGGACCGGCTTCATACCTGTCCCGGCTACCAGTTAACGTTCTTGCTCTCGCCTCACGATCCGCGAACTGCTCTAGAACCTGAACTGTAACTGCTGCAAAACCACATAATAGTTTTGCGGCACGGCACCGATTGTGCTGGGATCTTTGAGCTGATCGATACCCAGATTCACCTGGTACTTGACCCAATAATTGGGGAACCATGTGACCCCAAAGGTGAACTCGTCCGTGTGGTAATCAAACGTAGGCACATAACCGGGCGTGTAATAGTTCAAGAAGTTTGCACCCGGTTCATTGGCTTGGATGCCCATGTACCGGAACCCGACTCCCCAGGCTCCCCACCCACGTCCCTTGCCACCCGGAGTATCGGGTCCAAACAGCGGATGCTTCACGCGCGGAGTACCGTTTTCCGGCTGCTTTTCGCCAGTGAGCATATACGTAGCACTCAGATCCCAAGCCTTGGCTATGATGGACGGAAGACTCAGGAAGCCAAGCCCTCCCGCCTGCTCGGAGCCGACATTATTGCGGGACATGTTGAGTTGGTCGAATTCGCCGCGCAGAGCGAACGCCGATTTGATGTAAGTAAACTCACCGTTGTAGCGCTGGATCGGTCCATTAATGGCGAACTGCGGGAAGAAATCATACGCTTGTCCCGGGATCGTACCGTTGAAGCTTTGATCCCCGGAGAGACCGCGGGAGCGCGCACGGTCCGCGGCTCCGCCAAAGGCAAGTCCCCTCAGCCATTCGCTTTTGGACTTGCGCCAAGGATAGAAGCGAAGGCGTCCAATGACCTCGGGTTGATTGGTGGTGTTGACCAGCGCATAGCCTTTGCCATTAAACGCCCCCACCCAGTACTGCACGACGCCCCCGTCGAGGTCGCCATGGACGGCGATGCCAGGGCTCCGGAACGCCGAAGCCGCCGACGGGTACAACAATGCCTGAAATCCGCGTTCTACAAAGTCCAGATTGGTAGCGCCGGTACCGGCTTCTTGTGCGAACGGCGCCTTGAACTGGCCGGCTTGGAATTGGAACTCACGCCGGATTCTTACGTTGAGGTAGACGTCGCGCACGACCGAACCTGAAGTGGATGCAGCGTCTGTGAGCAGCGCAAAATCGAAGTGAGAACCATAGCTGCCTTGAAAACCGAAGCGCGCACGGCGCAAAACGAATGTGTCTGCGGGGGCGCCGTCGCCCTTGTAAGCGCGGTAGTCGTCGTCCACATATCCATAGGGGCTGATGGTAAATTGCCCATCCGGACTTCTGATGAAGAAGTGCTCGCCGTTCCACCCCGCCGTCAGTGGAGCGTCTTTCTTGGGAGCTGCCTGCGCAGTTTGCTCAACCAACGGCTCGGGCGCGGCATTGAGTTCCCGCAGAACGGCATTCGACAAATGAGCATTGCTGTTGTCAGGGGCAGACGCCGGTTGCAACTGCGCTTCCGCCGGTTTGTCCGCCACCGGGGTGATCTCGGCCGCGCCTTTGGCAGCCGCGACGGATTTTTCCTGCGTCTGAGCCAGTTTTTCCACCAAGGCTTTCAGTTCCTCGATGGTTTGGCGTTGCGCTGCGACTTCGCTGCGTAACTGGTCCACCTCGGCCTTGGTTGCGCTTGCGGAGCCGGATGCGCCCGCGTTGGCGGCGCTTTCCGTGTTTTGGGCGAGGACGAGCGAGCCGGCTGCCACGAAGACTAACAGCAGCACGAGCAGCTTTTTCAGCGAGCGCATGGGAGTTCTCTCCTCGAAAGATTTACTAAAAGCCTTTGGCAGTGCCGACATTGTGCACTGCTTTCTTGATTCGGGTTGGCTGAAAGTTCCGACTGTTACGAAAAACGAAACCCTGATCCGGTCTGGAAAACGGACCAGTTGCCCGACTGGGCGGTGTATCACGTTGAAGCGTGAACTGTCAAGAAAACTTTTGCGCGTTCCTGGCTGTAGTTGTCTCCGGCAATAACTTACGCGCCACACTGATATTAGTTAGGAGTAAACACGGGCTCGTCTTCCGTCCGCCGTTCGTGGTAGCATTCGCCACAAGCCTGCGCTCTCCCAGTTAGGGCCAACCTGATTCAGCACAGCGACACGTCGTGGACCAGTCTCTAGGATGCGGCGATTCTCCGCAGCTCCGTCGTTCTGATAGACATACGTTTGCAACTTACTCACGCCATTCTCCTCTTTGCTTTTGTGGCAATCGCGGAAAGCAACGCGCTGGTATGCGGGAATGATCGCCTTGGCTGACTGTTTAAAAGAGAGTCGTCTTCAGGAGCGCACGGAGTGGGAGGAGCGCAAAATTAAGCTACTGCTTCGCCCCTTGCCCGTCCGCACCTGGCGATCCGACTAAAGCTATCCCGGCCACTGATAAGAACAGCTAGTCGGATTCAGCAAAAAAATTTCCTTGACTACACTTGCAGCCTGTCATCCACTGCAGTTGGCTTTGTTCTTAGCGGAGGCGAACCGCTGCAGGTCGTGCTCGCCCACTTGCGCGACTATAATCTTGAAGAGACTCGAAAGAGGAAAGAGACCTTATGAGCACTATGCAGCAAGCTCCTTCGCACGATCTGGTAGCGCCCTCTCAGCCACCGGTTCGTTATCTTTTCGGACCCGGTCCTACAATGGTCGACCCGCGCGTCTACCAAGCGCTATCCCGACCGATCGTGGGGCACCTCGATCCCTATTTCATCCAGGTAATGCAAGAGGTTCAAGAATTACTCAAGATCGCCTTCGGTGCCAACAAAGCGTCCACGCTGGTGATTTCTGGCACTGGCAGCGCGGGGATGGAAGCGTCTGTAGCCAATTTTCTAGAACCTGGGGCAAAGTTCGCCGTGTTCGCCAATGGATATTTCTCCGATCGTCTAACCGAGATGGCTAGGCGCCAAGGCGCAAACGTTGTCCGCATGGAGAAGGCGTGGGGGGAAACTTTTTCCGACAGGGAAGTGTCGGAGTTCATTCATCGCGAAAAGCCGGCGGTCGTCGGCTACGTGCATGCGGAGACATCGACGGGCGCGTTGCAGATGGGGCGCGCAATCTGCGTCGTGGCTCATGAAGCCGGCGCTTTGGTCATCGCCGATTGCGTCACTTCACTGGGTGGGCTGCCAGTAGAATTCGACGACACCGGCATCGATATAGCGTACAGCTGCACGCAAAAAGGGTTGAGTTGCCCGCCGGGTTTGTCTCCAATGGCGCTCTCGCCGCGCGCCATGGAGTGGCTGCGCGCCCGCACCACGCCCGTGCGCAGCTGGTATCTCGATCTTAAGCTGATTCACGACTATTCGACGGTGTCGCACCGGTACCACCACACAGCTCCTATTTCCATGTTCTACGCCTTGCGGGAAGCGCTTCTCGTGATCGCGGAAGAGGGGATCGAAAATCGCTGGGAGCGGCATCGCCGATGCCACAAGTTCTTTGTACGCGAAATTGAAGCCATGGGGCTGCGCATGCATGTCCCCGCAGCTCACAGGATTCCAACTCTCAACACGGTATTGGTGCCGGAAGGGATCGACGACGGCAAAGTGCGCAAGCGGCTGTTGGAGGGTCCGGGCATTGAAATCGCGGGCGGGTTCGGGCCGCTTGCCGGAAAAGTTTTCCGCATTGGAGTCATGGGTCCGCTGGCGACCGAAAAGAATGTGGAGTTCTTTCTTGCCGAATTCAAGAAGGCTCTGGCCGCGGAGGGCTATCGCAGTTAGATCTTCGTTTCTGCGATCGCTAGAACTACAATCACGAGTGGTGGGCGCCAGGCGCGGCGGCGCCGCTTCCCGGACCGCGAGTCCCGCGCGAAAGACCCGCTAAGACAGCTACGAATGACTCTGAAGACGGTTCAAACGCTGCTTGATGTTTTGCATTTCGCTGATAGTCATGCGGCTATTGCCATCCCAGAACTAAACATCACGGTCACCTACGACTCGCTGCGGCAGCAGGTGTTGGCCATGGCCGACGCACTGGCAGCGGCGGGTATACATCGTGGAGACCGGGTGGCGATTGCTTTGCCCAATGGCTTGCCGGCGATCGTGAGTTTCCTGGCCGCATCCATTGCCGGAACTGCGGCGCCGCTAAATCCGGCATATCCGTATGAGGAGTTTGTCTTCTTCCTTCGCGATACGGAAGCGAAAGTGTTGCTATGCCCGCCGGCGGGGGCGAATTTTGTGCGCAGCGCCGCCACCGATCTGAAGATTCCGATATTTACGGTGGGAATGACCGACCAGGGCGTGGCGCACATCGTCGATGCTCCTTCCGGGGCGAAGGCGGTTGAGCCGACTGCGGATGACATTGCGCTCGTGCTGCACACCAGCGGAAGCACGGGGCGGCCAAAGCGTGTTCCGCTTAGGCATTACAATCTGGCGGTTTCCTCGGCGAACATCGCCAATACCTACGCGCTGACTGAAGAAGATGTTTCGTTGTGCATTATGCCCCTGTTCCACATTCATGGACTGATCGGGTCGGTGATGTCGACGCTGCTCTCGGGAGGCACGGTGGTGGTTCCCACCAAATTCAACGCGCTATCATTCTGGCGAACCGTGAGCGAGCATCGGGTGACGTGGTATTCGGGAGTGCCGACCATGCATCAGGTGCTGCTGGCGCGGAGCCGGCACAACCTGACTGAGGCTGCGACGTTGCGCTTCATCCGCTCCTGCAGCGCGCCGCTGGCGTCCGAACTCATCCACAAAATGGAGGGAGTATTCGGCGTGCCTTTTGTGGAAGCGTATGGCATGACGGAAGCTGCCCATCAGATGACCTCCAACCCTCTGCCACCGCGGCACCGCAAGGCGGGATCGGTGGGCGTGGGCGCAGGCATTCGCATCAGCATCATGGACAAGGCGGGAAATCATCTCGGCACCAACCAGCGCGGAGAGGTGGTCATTCAGGGAGCGAGCGTGTTTCGCGGATATGAAAACAATCCCGAGGCCAATGAGCGAGCGCTGATCAACGGATGGTTTCGCACCGGCGACGAAGGATTGCTGGACGAGGATTGTTATCTCTATCTGACGGGCCGCATCAAAGACATCATCATTCGCGGCGGGGAAAACGTTGCGCCGCATGAAGTGGATGAGATTTTGCTGAAACATCCCGCGGTAGCGGCAGCCGTAACGTTCGGGTTCGCTCATCCTACACTGGGTGAGGAGGTGGCTGCGGCGGTTGTGCTGCACGAGCCGCACGGCGCAGCCGAGCCGGAGTTGATCGATCATTGCCGTGAATCGCTGGCTGAATACAAAGTGCCAAAGAAAATCTACCTGGTGGCGAGTATTCCCACGACGGCGACGGGGAAAATTCGCCGCCGTGCGGTCGCAGCCGCTCTGCTGGACGAGCAGGCATGAAATTTCTCATCGTGGGTGCGGGCGCAATCGGCGCCTATGTGGGCGCGCGCATGGCGCGGGCGGGATTTGACG
Organism: uncultured Acidobacteriaceae bacterium; assembly: GCA_963818935.1. GTDB lineage: Bacteria > Acidobacteriota > Terriglobia > Terriglobales > Acidobacteriaceae > Sulfotelmatobacter. The sequence continues at coordinate 124,504 of CAWFUK010000042.1, read as the reverse complement.
TGACGCTCTTCGCTCGCGGAGCACATTTGAAAGCCATGCAGGAGCATGGCGTGCAGGTGAAGAGCGCCGAAGGGGATTTCCAGGCACAGCCCAGGATTGTCGGATCCCTCGAAGAAGCCGGGCCGGCAGACGTGGTTTTTCTGGGAGTGAAAGCGCACAGCCTGCCGCAACTTGCGCCTCAATTGGGACCCGTGCTTGGTCCCGATACCACGGTGGTGAGCACGCAAAACGGAATTCCCTGGTGGTACTTTCAAGGTTTTGGCGGGCAATGGGAAGGGCTTCGTCTGGAGCGCATCGATCCGGGCGGAGTGATCTCATCCGCGATTGAAGCGCGGCGCGTGGTCGGTTCCATCGTTTATTTTTCCACGGAGATCATCGCGCCCGGCGTAATTCAACACACGGACGGCAACCGGATTTCCATTGGCGAACCAGACGGCGCGCGCTCGGATCGCTGCCGGCGTATTGCGGAAGCGCTGGTGGCCTCCGGATTGCGGTGTCCAATCACCACGCACATGCGGCAGGAAATTTTCGTAAAGATCATGGGAAATGCTTCGCTGAATCCGGTAAGCGCATTGACTCGGGCTACGCTGGCCCAGATGGTGCGCGATGCGGGAGTTCGCGAAGTGATTCGCAACATCATGCGAGAAGTAGAAGCGGTGGCGCACAAATTTGGCATGGAGCTGCCGGTTTCGATCGAGCAGCGCATGGCGGGCGCGGAAAAAGTGGGCGAGCACAAGACCTCGATGTTGCAGGATCTCGAAGCGGGCCGGCCGATGGAACTGGAAGCGCTGGTGGGCTCGGTGGTGGAACTGGGCGAGAAAGTAGGCGTTGCCATGGATACGACTCGCATGGTGTATAGTTGCGCGAAGTTGCTGGGACAGTGCGGCCCGGCGGGCGGGCAGATCATGAAGTCGTCCTGATCGGCGCGTCATCCTGATCGGCGCAAGCATCGCGGAATTTACCGGTCGTTTCTTGGCAGCCAATTCCGCAGCCAATTTTCAGCAGGCAATGTCAGCCGCCAATTTCAGCCGCTAAAAAATTTGCCCGGCACTTGACAACGGGGGTATACTCCGTGTGGTCCACTTATCGGACCAGTTGGATCAACGTGGCTACGACTCTCAATTCCGGCTTCGAGACGGTTCGGCGAAATAAAGTCTACGAAGATGTCGCGCGGCAGCTCGAGCGCCTGATTCTGAAGAAGCTGCGACCGGGCGACAAGCTCCCCTCCGAGCGGGAGCTGGCTGAGAGCCTCTCGGTCAGCCGCAGTTCCATCCGTGACGCGATCCGCAGCCTGGAGTTGATGGGCATGGTGGAACCGCGTCAAGGGGCTGGCACCATCGTCCGTGACGTTTCCTCGAGCTCAGTTTTGAATCCATTGGCCAACGCTCTGAAGCGCAAAGAAGAGCTTATGGCAGAGCTGCTTGATTTTCGCCTGATGCTCGAACCGCCTTTGGCCTCGCGCGCCGCGACCCACGCTTCGCCCGAAGAAATTTCTGAGATGGAAGACATTCTCGACCGGCAAACGGCGAAGGTGCGCAAAGGGGAGAGCACGATCGCCGAGGATTCTGAGTTTCACTATTCCGTTGCCCTGGCTTCGGGCAACAGTGTCGTGCTCAAGGTGCTGGATATTCTGATGGACCTGCTGCGCGAGACACGGGAGCGCAGTTTACAAATCGATGGCCGCCCGGAAAAGTCTCTGGCTGGGCATCGCCGGATCCTGGCTGCGATTAAGCGCCACGACGCGGAAGCGGCAAAAGCGGCGATGCGGCGGCACATTGAAGACGTGGAAGAAATCGTTTTGCGAGATCAGGCTTAGACAGCGAGACTCTGAAAAGTTTGTAAGCCCGGAAGCGGGCATTTGGGTGCGATTCGCAAGACTGTGGGAAAGCGTCGTAAAGATTAGGAAGTTCGTCATGCCATGAGCGAAGGGTGGGCCTTCGCGCATGTTCTTCTGGGGATCATTTGAGTGACTGACCTCGAAAATGATAGGAGCCGTGGGGCTGTCGTGCCTCGCGAAACGTCTCTGGCTGAGAGCGGGCGGGACAATCGTCTCGATCGGTACGCCCGGCAAGAGGCCGCCAGTCACGCGATGAGCGCAGTCACGCCATCTGCGCACACCGCAAGTCTCACCCTGCGAGTAGCAGAGGCGCGAGTGGAAGATGTGGGCCACGCCATCGCGCGACTCGCACCTGCCGATATGCAGCGCATGGGCGTGCGAGCGGGCGATGTGTTGAAGATCACCGGCGGCACGACCGCGGTGGGACGCGTGGAGTTGGCCGACGAAGGCCACGAAGGCATGATTCAGATCGACGGCACCTGCCGCAGCAATTGCAGTGCGGGATTGCAGGAACAGGTGACGGTTTCGCCAATCGAGCCGGAGCATGCGGTCGCGATTCGCTTGACGCCATTGTGGGTGGGCGCTGCCCCGGCGATGATCGCGCCGGAGAGGATGCTGGAAGATCTGGTCGGCGTTCCGGTGATCACGGGCTGCGTGGTGCGAGTTCCGACTTTTGCCAAGGCCGTGAACTTCCAGGTGGTGCGCACGATTCCTGCGGGACCGGTCGTGATCGGGAAGCGCACCGATCTGCGCGTGGTGGAAGGGGACCAGAGCGCATCGCGCGCTCCGGCAGTTTCCTACGAAGACATCGGCGGGCTGGAGCGGGAAGTGGCGCGGGTGCGCGAGATTGTGGAGTTGCCGCTGAAGCATCCTCGCATTTTCGAGCGGTTGGGGATACTCGCGCCCAAGGGAGTGCTGTTGTACGGGCCGCCGGGTACGGGCAAGACTCTGCTGGCGCGCGCGGTCGCAGCGGAGAGCCGGGTGCATTTCATTCACCTCAATGGCCCGGAGATCATGCGGAAGTTTTACGGCGAGAGCGAGGCGAAGCTGCGCGAGGTGTTTGAGGAAGCGGCGCGCCGGGCGCCAGCGATCCTGTTCATCGACGAGATCGACGCCGTGGCTCCGAAGCGCGCCGAGGTGAGCGGCGAGGTGGAAAAGCGAGTGGTGGCGCAGCTGCTGAGCCTGATGGATGGATTTGTCGCGCGCGGACAGGTGATTGTCATTGGGGCGACCAATATTCCGGAAGTGCTGGATCCGGCGCTGCGTCGGCCTGGGCGCTTCGATCGCGAAATCGAAATTGGGGTTCCGAACACGCAGGCGCGGTTGCAGATTCTGCGGATTCACACGCGAGCGATGCCGCTCGCGGCGGACGTGGATCTGCGGGAAATTGCGGAGCATTCGCATGGCTTTGTGGGCGCCGATCTGGAAGCGCTGGGGCAGGAAGTGGGCATGATTGCGTTGCGCGGTTTTCTGGCGGCGTGCCCGCTCGAAAGTGAGAGCGCGGCTGCGGCCGATCTGGCGGCGCTGCAGGTTACGCGGGAAGATTTTCTCGCCGGATTGAAAGAGGTCGAGCCCAGCGCCACGCGCGAATTTCTGACAGAACGCAGCTCGTCGACCTTTGCTTCACTGGGAGGACTGGGTGAAGTGAAACGGTTGCTGGGCGCGGTAATCGAGCACTCGCACATGCGGGCCGAGATTTACGAGCAGGTTGGATTGACGCCGCCGCGAGGCATTCTGCTGGTGGGACCCTCGGGTACGGGGAAGACGGCGATGGCACGGGCGCTCTCGGGCGAGAAACAACTGCCGCTGATCGCCGTTGATGGTCCACAACTGTATTCCAAGTGGCTGGGCGAATCGGAGAGGGCTCTGCGCGAAGTTTTCAAGAAAGCCAGACGAGCGGCGCCGTGCATTCTGTTCTTCGATACGATTGACGCTCTGGCGCCGAAATTTGGCGCCGATCATTTTGGCAGCGACGTCTACCAGAGAATTCTCAGCCAACTGCTGCGCGAGATCGACAACTTGCGTGATGTCAAAGGAGTGATCCTGCTGGCGGCCACGAACCGTCCCGAGCGCATCGAGCCGGCGCTGCTGCGCAGCGGGCGATTCGATTACATGCTTCCCTTCCCCAAGCCTGATGCGGCCGAACGGGCGGAGATCCTGCGGCTTTGCTGCCAGCGCGTACCGTTGGCTGCGGATGTGGATTTTGATGACTTCGCGCAAAGGATGGAAGGCTTCACGGGAGCGGATATCGAAAGCCTGTGCAAGAAGGCGACGCTCTCCGCGATTGTGGAATTTCAGAATGGCGCGCGGCGCAAGCCATTTGCCGTGCTGCGAAAAGATTTCCTGGCAGTTCTGGAGTCCGATCGCGGCAGTTTGATCGACTTGAATCGAACGGATGCGCTGAACGATCAGGCGCAGAAGCAGGGCGCCGGGGAATTGCGCTCCGGCCTGTCTACTACTACTCAGTCTTAACGAGGGTTGAATATGAGTTACACGGAACTCACAGTTTGGACGCGCGGCATCATCATGGACAAAGAAGGCCGCGACATCGTCGGATCCATCTCTGCCTCTGCCCGAAAAGAAGGCAAGTATGCGCAGGCGATGGAGAATTACGTCGACAATCCCGATCGCACCAACGCTCCCACGCGTAAGTATTGCCGCGTCAGCGACCAGCTGCTGGAGAACGAACTCACCTACGAAAACGAGAAGCCCAACATCGTCGTGCTGGTGGAAGGAACGATGGTCAAGGGCTGGGATTATATGCGCGGCATGCCGCCGGGGGGGACGCTGGTGATCAACACGCATTACACCCCGGACTACATGATTCGTTTCGTACCGGGCGCGGAGCGACTGGCGCAGTTGGTCTGCGTGGATGCAGCGAGGCTGGCGCACCACAAATGGCTTTACTACCGGCTGGGCGAACTGGGCCTTGACCGTCTTTCAACCGAGGGCGCGGCGGAGCGAAATAAGTTGGTCGCCCCCGACATCGCGGCTCCGCTGATTGCGGCGGTGGTGAAGACTACCGGTATCGTCAAAATGGAAACGATTACGCCCATGATCGCCAACAAAAATGCGTTTGAAATGGCACTGGAAGAATTACACATCCTGCCGCTGAACCCAGTGGCTGTCTAGGAAGGATCGAAATGTCGACTAAAGGTACAAAAATTCCAGATTGGCTTGCAGTACCGTTCGCTGGCATCACGCCGGCGCCATCGCAGGAAAAAGGGCAGGATCTGTTTCCGACCGGCAACTGGCGATCGATTCGACCGGTGTATCGGGACAAGTTGCCACCCTGCAATAACGCTTGCGGAACCAACGAAAAAATCCAGGGCTATCTCGATTTGGTGAAGCGCGGGAAGTACCTTGACGCGTACGCGCTGATCAAGGAGGACATGCCTTTCCCATCCGTGACCGGCCGAGTTTGCTACCACCCCTGCGAGCAAGCGTGCAACCGCGGAAAATATGATGAGGCGATCTCGATTCGCGCGGTGGAGCGTTTCCTGGGCGATCTGGGGCAGGCGCTGAAACACGACGTGGTGAAAGCGGGAAAGGCGAATGGCAAAAAAGTCGCGGTGGTGGGGTCGGGACCTGCCGGGCACAGCGCGGCGTATCAACTGGCGCGGCTGGGTTACAAAGTAACGATTTTGGAGAAATCGCCGAAAGCGGGCGGGCTGAATCGGGGTGGCATTCCTGATTGGGTTCTTCCCCCGCACGTGTTGGATCGCGAGATCGAGCGACTGGAGGAGCTGGGGGTCGCGATTGAAACCGATACCGAAGTGGGCAAGGACGTCACCTGGGACGATTTGAAGAAAGACTACGACGCTTGCGTGCTCGCCATTGGCCTCACCGAGCCCAACAGTGTGCGAGCTGAGGGCGAAGACAAGAAAGGCGTGCTGTACGGGCTTCCCTTTCTGCGCGACATCGGCATGGGAACGTCGAAGGTCAAGCTGGGGCCTCGCGTTGCGGTGATCGGCGGTGGAAACACGGCCATTGATTGCGCTCGCGAAGCGCTGCGGCAGGGCGCTGTCGAAGTGACCATGATTACGGTGGAGGCGAATCCCCAGGAGATGCCGGCCTCGCCCGAAGATCTGCATGACATGCTGGAAGAGGGCGTGGACCTGTGGCATGGGCGGGCGATGACGGCGGTGCTGGGCAACGGCAAGGTGGAGAGCTTGCAGTTGCATCCGGCGCGCTTCTCCGGGGCGATCAACGCTTCTCCGATCAACGTCAATCGGGAAGCGACTCCCGAGCAATTTGCTGTGGACAACGTGATCATCGCGGTGGGACAGCGCGCGGCGCTCGGCTGGTTGCCCGACGAGTTCAAGACGGAGCGGGGAACAATCAAGATCGACAAGTTTGGTCGTCTGGGCAATACGAACTTTTTTGCCGCCGGCGACGTGGTGCAATTGGGGATGGGTCAGCCGCTGATGGTGGTGAACGCGGTTGGCGACGGGAAGCGCGTGGCCTTCAATCTGGACAAGGTGATGCGGGGCGAGGAGTTGCAGCCGCGCACGATTCCGGTCGACGTCATCATGGATTTGAATCGCATGAACATGACGTACTTCCCGCACTTTCCGCGGGTTCAGCAGGCCATGCTGAATCCCAACAGCCGGCGCAAGACGCAGGAGGAAGTGATTCAATCGTTCTCGGAAGAGCAGGCAGTGGAAGAAGCGGGGCGCTGTTTCAGTTGCGGGACGTGCAATGCCTGCGACAACTGCTATCTGGTTTGTCCGGAGCCCTGCATCGCGCGTCCGGAGCGGTCGAACGGACTGTACAAGATTCTCGTCAACTACTGCAAAGGTTGCCGCGTGTGCATCGAGGAATGTCCGACGGGATGCCTTGAGGGTGTGCCCGAGCTCGACTTCGATACCGGCGTGGTGCGAATGGATACGGCATTCGCCATCACGCCCGGATTGCACGGACGGCAGGCGGAGGAGCTGGTACGGCTCGGGGAACGGCCGTTGAAGAATATTTAACATGGCAAATTTTATCCGGCAGGTTTAATCCGGCGGCTTCAATCCGCTCGGATTTTGAAATTGGTGGGGAGTGAACTATGACAACGGTTATGGAAAGAAAAAAGAAGATAGTTCGGATGAATGGCTGCGTGGCCTCGGCGCAGGCCGCGAAGTACGCCGATGTCGATGTGATTGCGGCTTACCCCATCCGGCCTTACACGGCGACGATGATGGCACTCGGACAGATGGTCGCCAACGGCGAACTGGATGCCGAATACATCGTGGCCGATAGCGAGCACTCACAATTGAGTATCGCGCACGGCGCGGCTTCGTGCGGGGCGCGCGTCTTCACTGGAAGTTCGGGAGTGGGCGTGCAGTTCGCCTACGAGTTGTATTCGCCGATTTCGGGCAGCCGCATGCCGGTGCAGATGATGATCGCCGACCGCACGCTCGACCCGCCGGGCGATTTCGGTTCCGAACATACCGACGCGCTTTCGACGCGCGACATGGGTTGGCTGATGGGCTGGTCGTGCGACGCGCAGGAGGCCTTCGATAACCACCTGATCGCTTATCGGATCGGAGAGGATCCGCGCGTGCTCTTGCCGCAAATGGTGTGCCAGGACGGTTTCTTCGTTTCCCATATCACGGGGGATGTCGATTTACCGGATCCCGGCCAGGTGAAAGAATTTCTGCCCCCCTACAAGCATCCGTATCCGCTGGATCCGCGGCGTCCGGTATCGCACGGCCCGCAGATTATGCCCGAGCAAGGCCCTCCGCTACAGCTTGAACGGGCGCGCGCCATGGAAGGATCGATGGCGGTAATTGAAGAGGTGCACGAAGAGTTCGCGGAAATCTTCGGCCGCCGTTACGACCCGTGGGTGGAAGAGTTCATGACGGACGATGCCGAGGTGGTGTTTTTCCTGCAGGGCGCGCACGCGGTGACGGCGCGCTTCGCGATTCAACACATGCGCGACCGGGGAATAAAGGTCGGCATGGCGCGGCTGCGCACGATTAGGCCTTACCCGACCGATCGGGTCAATGAAGTTCTCAGCAAATTCAAAGTGGTGGGCGTGATCGAAACCAACATGGGGCTGGGTAGCGTGAGCAGCGGCGGTTCGCTGTACGCGGAAGTGGCCGCGGCGCTTTACGAAAGCCAGAAGCGTCCGCTGGTGCTGTCATTCATGGCCGGCATGGGCGGTGAGGCGATCGTGCTGAAAGAGTTTTACTGGATGACGGAAAAAATGCTGGACGCGCAGAAGCGCGGCAAGATCGAGAAGCGCACCCACTGGGTCGGATTCGAAGATTAGTTAGGAGACTGATATGGCGACGATTGAAGTTGAACGGCAGATATTGCCGATACTTGGAAGCCCGAACCAGGGAGCACGTTTCTATAACCCTGAGCTGCCCTCGTCTGAACCGTTTGTGCCCGGCCACCGCACTTGCGCCGGCTGCGGGCCGTCGATTCAGTACCGCATGACGAGCAAGGCCTCGGGCGACAACACGATTCTGGTCGGGCCGACAGGATGCATGTACGTGGCCAACAGTTCGTACCTGTGCACGCCTTACAACGTGCCTTGGGCGCACACCCAGATTGGCAGCGCGGGAAGTTTCACCGCCGGCGTCGCGGCTGCCTACGAAGCCATGATCCGTAAAGGTAAGTGGAAGGGCCAGTATCCCAATATTATTTGCGAGGCGGGTGACGGCAGCGCGTCGGATATCGGCCTGGCTTCGATCTCCGGCGCTCTTTATCGCAACCACGACTGCCTGATTATCTGCTACGACAACGAGCAATATGCCAACACCGGCATTCAGGCATCGTCGCGCACGCCGTATGGCGGGATGACGACCTTCTCGCCTCCGGGCCCGGAAGTTCCGGAAGGCAAGAAGCTTTTCCCCAAGGATCTGGCGCGCATGATGGCCGCGGGGCATCCGCACTGCTACGTGGCGACGGCGAGCGTGGGTTATCCCATCGACCTGATGAACAAGGTGCGCAAGGGATTGAACCACAAAGGCGCAGCGTATTTGATGGTTTACACTCCGTGCCAGAAGGGTTTCGTGTATGAGACGCCGCGGTCGATCGATCTGGGGCGGCTGGTCGTCGAATGCGGGCTGTATCCCATGTGGGAGTGGAATCCGGAGAAGCGTGAGTACGATTACAGCTTCCGTCCGCAGAACATTCGTCCGGTGGCGGAGTACTTGAAGTTGCAGGGACGATTCGGCCACCTGCACGCCGAGCACATCGCCAAACTGCAGCAGTTTGCCAACCAGCAGTGGCGGATGATCGGTGTCGAGTTGCCCGAGGCTTTGATTCAAGCGGCAGAGGCGAGGAACCAGGTCGACATGGCAGCGGCAGCCGAAGCGGAGGCGATAGCGCAAACTCTATGACAACCAATGCAAACCCAATGCCTGCGGCCCCTCCTCCTACGACCCCGGAGGCGCAGGAAAGCTATATTGTCACCGAAGGCAAGAAGCGCGGGTCGACGCGCGACGTACGACCGGAAGCGGCCTTCGATCGTTACTACACCGTACTGCGCGTGCACGGCGGCGACGCGGTTTTAACCGAGAACTGGCACACGAATGAAGTATTGAGCCATACGCGCGCGAACTTCGAGGGATTCACCTTCGTGATGCGCACGCTGGAGGCGTGGGGCGTCATGATCGAGAACGATCATCGTGGTTATTACACCGCCGGCGGGCGAATCTGGGTCCTAGATCTGGAGCCCGCCGAAGGCAAGAAGGCGCGGCTGCCCGGTTCCGGCGAAGGCAAGGGGTAACGCGGGGTTGCGCAGCGTCCTGCTCATCGACGATACGCCGGAGATTGCTGAACTCTTGACGTTTTCGCTCCGCGACCGGGGCTACGATGTTATAGCTTCAGGCTATAGCGCAGAAGTCAATGAGCTGATCGCCCAACATCACGCCGACGCGGTGGTGCTCGATTGCTCGGCCTTTGACATGAGCGAGGCGCTGTTCGATCTGGTGCGGCAGCACCCGGATCAGGCGCAATTCCCTGTGGTAATCATCACTGACACGCCTGAGTTGGCGGACCCGAGCCTGCGCTCGCGCAAGGCGCAACGGGTGCTGGTGGTGCCGAAACCCTTTACCGCCTCGCAGGTCGCGCGAGCGATCGATCAGTTACTGGGATAGATCCGTTACTGGGACAGATCAGTTGCTGGAATAGATATGGCAAGCTGGAGCATGGACGACTGGCAATACCTCGAACGCGAGGTGGTCACCGACCCGAAGGGCAAGCAGTGGACGGTGGCGCTGATGGACGTTCTGGGGCAGAAGGGCGACCCGGATCGTCCCGACGCGTTGCTTGAGCTGCAATATTCCTCGGGCCGATATTTCACCCTCATCTACACGGCCGGCGGCGGGCTGCAGCGGGAGCGCGGCTACCCGTCGCTCAAAGAGGCGACGGAGGCGTTTAAAGACCTGCTGGTGTCGGTGATGGATGGCAGCGTGAACCCCGCACAACCGATGTTCCGGCAGGATCTGGAAGATTGAGTGGAAGTTGGCGGGCGTGCTTTTGCTGCTTCGGCTCGGAATGGGGAAGGTTCAATGGCCCAGTAACAACAGTTAGTCCGCGGGCGTCTGGAAGGATCGGTATTCGACTCAGCCAATGCCCTGACCACGGGGACACTTGGCTGCTAATGCGTCCCTGAAGCGCCGCCGGCAGTCGAAAAGTGGGATGCTTTCCGGATTGTGACCGGTCAGTCTTTTCTGTTGTCCCCCCAGTGCAGACCGTTTCCCATGAGCGCTATCGGCGAGCCAGTTGTGTCGAGTCAGCCGGTTTGCTAGTTTGACATTGATGCCACCGAATGCACCCGAAGAGCTGATCAGGAGCATAGAGACTCTTTACCGATCGGAGTCGGGCAGGATTCTGGCGACGCTGGTGCGCTTGCTCGGCGATCTTGATCTCGCCGAAGAGGCGATGCACGAGGCTTTTGCGGCGGCTTTGGACACGTGGCCTCAGGCCGGCATACCGGACAATCCGCGTCCCTGGCTGATTTCAACCGCACGCTTCAAGGCCATTGACGGGATGCGCCGCCGGGCGCGCTTCGACGGAGCACAGACAGAGCTTGCGCTGTACGTTGAAGCGCGCAGCAATGAAGTGCACATCGACGAAGCGCGCATCATGGCCGAGCTCCGTCAGGAAGCGTCTCAAGAAGACGAGATCGAGGACGATCGCCTTCGTCTCATCTTCACCTGTTGCCATCCCGCTCTGCCTCCGGAAGGACAAGTTGCGCTCACCCTGCGCGAAGTCTGCGGCCTGACGACGGAGGAGATTGCCCGGGCATTTCTAGTTACGCCGGCGACGCTTGCGCAGCGCATCGTACGTGCGAAGGCTCTCATCAGGGATAAGGCCATTCCTTACCAGGTGCCGGGGTCGCAGGAATTATCGGCGCGGTTGGGCACGGTCCTGCTAGTCGTATATCTGATCTTCAACGAGGGATATTCGGCAGAAACGACAGGCGCCGAACTGAGCCGTGAGGCGATCCGTCTGGGAAGACTGCTGCTCGAACTTCTTCCGGAACCTGAGGTGATGGGCCTGTTGGGACTCATGCTGCTGCAGGAGTCGCGGCGGGCCGCCAGAAGCTCTCCCGAGGGAGAGCTGATTTTGCTGGAGCAGCAGGATCGTTCGTTGTGGAACCGAGAGCAGATCGCCGAAGGCATCTCGCTCACCGAAAGCGCTCTTCGATCGCGCCGCTTCGGTGCCTACACGCTCCAGGCGGCCATTGCGGCGGTTCACGCTGAAAGCTCCTCCGCGGGATCCACGGACTGGCGGCAGATTACGCTGCTGTACGACCAGTTGCTGCGGATTCATCCATCGTCGGTGGTCGAACTGAACCGCGCAGTTGCGGTCGCCATGTGGGAAGGCCCGGAGCAGGGTCTTCGTCTGATCGATGGCTTGCTGGCGCGCGAGGAAATGGCGAACTATCACCTGGCGCACTCCGCCCGTGCGGATTTGTGCCGCAGGCTGGGGCGGAATTCGGAGGCCCGAGCTTGGTATGAGAAGGCGCTCGCCCTGGCGCGGCAAGAACCGGAGCGCCGTTTTCTCGCGAGGCGGCTCGAGGAATTGAAATAAGAAACCGGGACAAAGAACACTTACATTCCCATTCTGGGACTAAGGTTTACTAGTTTAATATGGGTACCCCCCCTACCCCCCTAGACTCGATCTTGAAAACATTGGAGTTAGCAAAAATTTCTCCGCAAAATCCGTTTTCTAAAGGACTTAGATATCAAAATCCATGAAACAAAGGACTTGAGCGGGCGGGCTGGTAGCGACCAACTCCGCGTAGCTATACATATGATCTATCAATTAGCCTTCGGCTAACAAGGGCAGATGTCACAATGTGGGGAAAAATTTTCTGGGGGACTGGCCCATACTGCCTGATTCTTGAGTTTTGATCGGATCGCCTCGGAAGAGGCACCGCGAACCTCGACGGGTCTTTCGCGTGGGATTGTCGTGCGGTCCGGCGCTCGCGCAGTTCAGGTCTCCCCGCTTCGTTGAGCAATGCGCAATAAGATGAGGGAACAAGAGGTAGTGGTCCGTGGTACCCACTCGTCGAAAACCACGATGAGTGGGGCAGCCTACTTTGGAATGGCGCAGGCGAAATAAAGTCTGTGCATGGGCCAGCCCCCTTTTCCCAAGGATGATTTGCGGCCCACCCGTGAACTTCCACGGGTGGGGCACCCGTACCGTGCTGCGGCGACCTGTCACTGTTTCAAGTAACGAAGCGCAATACTTCCTGATTCAAAAGTCTTTGACTCAACAAGTTTTAATCGGCGTTTCTCCGGCGGGGTGACACCTTCAAACAACCGTCTCCCTGCGCCAACAATGACTGGCGCAACCACTATACGATATTCGTCAATCAGGTCAAGCTGCATCAGTTGTGACGGAATATCTACGCCGCCGACCAGAATATTTTTGCCTGGTTCTTGCTTCAATTTAAGTATTTCGTCGCGAAGGTTCGTACGAACAATTCTCGTATCTTCCTCTTCAGCGCTGGCCAAAGATCGCGAAAAAACAACCTTTTTCTTGGAGACGAAGGCTTGGGCAAATTCGATATCCGCTTTTGTCTCGGACTGGCTTTTTGCGATATCAGGCCAATAGGGAACCATCAATTGATAGGTTTTACGCCCATAGACGAGCAGGCCAGCATCATCGCGCAAGAGGCGCGTGTAGTGGTCAAGCAAGTCTTCATCGGGATTGAATTTGGTATGGTCGCAGCAGCCATCCAGGGTAAGGTTGATGGCGTAGATTACATTTCTCATTGGATCTCCTTTAAATTTTGCGGGCCACCTGTCATTACTTGCCTCCGGCGGGCGCTCTGCTTCATCATTTCGTTCAAGTCCGCCGCTGGCCGAATCTCGAAAATGCTGCCGTACTTCAGGGCTGGATGCTGCGTCATAAGCTGCACAGCATGATTCAGGTCGCGCGCCTCAAGGATGAGGATGCCGCCGAGTTGTTCCTTGGTTTCCGCGTAGGGACCGTCTGTAGTTGCGACTTTGCCGTTCTTCCAAGACAGAGTCAAGGCGGTTTCCGAGGGCTGAAGCGCTTCTCCGCCAGCAAAATGCCCGTTGGCGCGAAGATGGTCGTCGTATTCAAAACATGTGTCGAACATCGCGTGTTGCTCGGCTTCGGTCATGCTTTCGTGTTTGGCTTGGTCGTAGTATCCCAAACAGATGTATTTCATCCATTTCTCCTCGTTTCGATTGACTCCTTGTTTCCTATGACTCAGAGCCGTAGCTCATGGTTAAAACTGTCCGGCATCGGACTCTTGGGGGCTTTCGGCCAATAGCGGTTCAGATATCGTAAACTCGCAAATGTTGTTTAGATTTGCGGCTTAGCGACCTTCCGTTCCGTCGGACCAGCGTTGGACAGGAATCACGAACTGCGTCAGGTGCTCCACGGGGTCGCTCATAGCAACGACGGGGGAACCCGGGAGATTCGCTCCCCAAATTGCGGGGTCGGTGTCCGAATAGAAAAACATGAGGTGGGGAGGCCAGTGGGGGACGGTGTCGCCGCCGTAGCCTTGCTTCGACAGCATGTAACACATCGCCCCAGGCTCCATCGGCGGCAGTTCTTTTTTGGCGATGGCAGCCGGGATGGCCTGATTTATCTGTGCCGGCGTGCGTCCCGCCAGTCCCCACTCGGTCTCTTTGGTGAGGCGCACAAGATAGGAACGCGCGGCTGCCGCGTTCACACACATGGGAACCCGCACTTTCGGATTCCAGAAGTCAGCTTCCGCAGCGGACGTCCACGAGCGTCCCACGATACACACGAAACCGTTCTTGCCGTTGACGGCCGTTTCGAACCCATGGCGTCCAAGAACGAGGACTTCTGAATCGCGCGCAATGGAGTCTGGTGCCGCGCTGCGCGCCAGGGCTATTTCCGCGCTCCGATCTGCCATGAGGTATTGGTCGATTGGGGCCATCTCTGCCGGGACAATGCTTGGATGTGATGTCGCGGCATCTTGTGCCATCGCCTGGTACAACGTAGCGAGGCACGCCGTACCGAGGACGACGAGCAGTGCGACTACCTGGATTGCGATTGCGCTGATTTTCTTCTTCCGCATCGGAATAATTTCTCCTTCTCCTGTATCGGTCTTCTTCCAGTGGCAGCGTTCTACTGTAGGTCTGGGGCGGGCCGGTTGCCCGGCCTTCACTGCATAGTCGAACGACGGGAGCGAAAATCGACAGATCGTCCAGGAAATTTTTTCTTTTTATTTCAACCGGCGGGTGGTCCAGACTTTCAATTTGCCTAGGCTAGCGCAATTATGGATGCCCGATTTCCGTTAGCGAAAGGATGGGCCAGCCCGCGGGTGAGACTATTGCGTTGCTCCTTTGGAGGCCGGGTTGAAAAGAAGCTCGCGCACTTCGCCCGACGCCCGGCAGGCGACGGCACCCTTGCGCGCCCACGCCAGCGCCTCGTCTAGATTGGCGGCTTCGAGGATCCAGAAACCGCCCATATGTTCCTTGGTCTCGGTGTACGGCCCATCGGTGACGAGCACCTTGCCGTCGGGCTGGGGGCGCAGCGATTTGGCCTTGCCGGCCGGGGAAAGGCCGCAGGCGAACTTCCTCGTGCCGGCAGCAATCATTTCGCGGTTGAGCGCGTGGATCTTCTCGATCATCGCTTCGGTTTCGACGGACGGGTCGTAGTCGTCAGGGCGGTAGAGAGCAACTAGATACTGTGGCATGACTTCTCCTGTAACGTTTTTGTGGCGCAAGTAGGCTTGCGCGCTGGATCGTTCATTGTATAGTCGTCGCGCAGGGAGAAAATCGACAAGCCAGGCGAACTTTTTTAGTTCTTCTTTTTGTTCTTCGAAAGCGGAGAAAACCGGGAGCGTTTAAACCGCACGAGTAAACTCGTGCCCTTCCCAAAACAACTTATCTACGCAAGGGTTTCTGACTTCCGCAATGCTTCCGGCCCATCCGGTCGGGCGGGTTCGCGGCGTTGTCTTTTCTCGGGGAAGCGTAAAATACGAGTACTGAATTTCGAACTCAATACGGCCAGAATCACGATTTCATAAGAGCGTAAGATTCTTGAACCAAAGGCAGACTCTTAGTTTGAAAATACGCGCGATGTGGCCAGATATTCCACGTGACTGATTGAACGAGAGATCGCCCGACATGGGAATTCCTGGCGCAATGCCAAAGGAGGTGATCCTGGGATGCGAGAGATCATCGATCCAAGAATGATCGGAAGCACGCCGGAGGCAATTTCAAGACGCGACTTTATTAAAGGAGTCATCATCGGCGGTGCAGTTGTGTCGTCTGCAGGCCATCTGTTCCGCGCCTCCACTCTACTCGGCCAGTCAGGCAGAGGTAGCGACCGGTTGCTCACCATCCACGTCAACGGTCAACTGCGGCGGGTTGACGTGATGAAGCAGGAAACGCTGGCGTGGACTTTACGTCACAAGCTGGGGTTGACGGGGACCAAGCTAGGATGCGACCGAGCCGAGTGCGGGTCGTGCACGGTGCTGATCGACGATGTGCCGCACTACGCCTGTTCGGTGCTTACCCATACTGTGCGCGAGCGAAAGATTTTGACAATCGAAGGCCTGGCCAGCACCGATGGAAAGCTGCATCCCGTGCAGCAGGGAGTGGTAGATGAACAGGGTTTCCAGTGCGCGTTCTGCATGCCCGGCTTCATCATGTCGGCGGTCGGATTTCTGAAGAGGAATCCGAGTCCCACGAGAGCTGAGTTGGCAGAGGGGGTCTCGGGGAACTTGTGCCGTTGCCAGGACTACGACAAGATCCTTACCGCGCTGATGCGTGGGGCAGACAATATGAGGAAGGTCAGCCATGCCTGAGCAATCTGCACCTGAAAAGCCAGTGGCGAAGCCAGCTGAGAAAAAAGAAGCAAAACCCAGCACGCTCTCAGAGCGTGTGTACGGGGTTGGGCACAGGTTGATCGGCAAGAACTACGCAACTCCGGACATGTACGCGAAGGTTACGGGACAGGCGAAGTATGCCGAAGACTATCACGCCGACGGAATGTTGTGGTGCAAGCTGCTGCTTAGCCCGCTGCCGCATGCGCGCGTCAAGCGGGTTGACGCGCGCGCCGCGCTTGCCATGCCGGGGGTCAAAGCAATTCTCATGGCGAACGAACTTCCCCCGCCGGCCGATAGCCTGACCGACAATGGCACGGTGATTAAGGCGAATCCGAAAGCCGAGCGCGCGCTCACCATGGAGCCGCTCTATCAGGGCGAGCCGATTCTGGCTATCGCCGCGGTTGACGAATTCACTGCAGCGGAAGCGATCGAAAAAATCCAGATTGATTTCGAGCCGCTGCCGTTCGTGATCGATCCACTCGAGACCCTGCGGCCGGGTGGGCCGAATCCAAGAAGCGACGGGAACATTTGGGTTCAGCCGGCGGCGCAAGGGGCGCCTTCTCCGCCGAATATTGGGGAACTTAAGTGGACGCATGCGGATTTCGCCGACGCCAAGGAAGGTCAGCTGCCCATGGGCAAGACGCCCGGCGAATGGTCGTACGGGGATCTTGAAGGCGGTTTCAAGGAGGCTGCGCTGGTGCTGGATGAAACGTTTGTCACGCCGGATACGAGCCACCAGACGCTTGAAACGCGCAGCGCGATGGCGTACTGGCAAAACGGAAAAGTTCACGTATACACGGGTACGCAGAGCACCGCGCAAACTGTGCCTGCGATTGCAAGATGGTTGAATATGGATCGCAGCAATGTGGTCTTGATCAGCGAGTACACGGGTGGCGGCTTCGGCAGCAAGATCACGGGGGGCATTTCGCTGATCATTCCGGCGCTTTTGTCGAAGAAGGCGAATGCGCCGGTGATGATGCGCATCAGCCGCGAGGAAGAGACGTTCATCGGCCGGGCGCGGCCGAGTTTGAGGGGCCGCATGAGAGTCGGCTTTTCGAAGGAAGGACGGATCCTGGCGCTCGACATGTTCGTGATCGGGGACAACGGCCCTTACGATGCGGTCGGTGACGTTCCATCGTCGGGACGGATCGTTTCTCTTCTGTACCAACCGCAATCCATGCGCTGGCGCGGGGCCACGATCCTGACCAACACGCCACCACGGAGCGCGCAGAGTTCTCCGGGAGGCTTGCAGGGCATCATCATTATGGAGCCGATCCTTGCCAAGGCCGCGCGCAAACTCGGAGTCGATCAGGTAGCGATTCGACGCATCAATTGTCCGGAGGGCAAGGCGCCATTCGGACCGGCCGTGAATGGCAAGCGGCCTTACGCCACGAGCGCATTTCTCAAAGATGCGCTTGACCGAGGGGCGGAGCAATTCAAGTGGCAGGAGCGGGTTACGCGCACGCCGAAACGCCGCGGAACGAAGATTCGCGGCGCGGGGGTGGCGCTCAGCTGTTACGTAGGCGGGACAATCGGCTTCGACGGGCTGCTGGTCATTACGCCCGACGGGCGAGTGCGTTTTCAATCGGGGATCGGAAATCTGGGGACAGAATCGGTGATCGATGTTCACCGCGCCGGTGCGGAGGTTCTGGGCGTTCCCTGGGAGAAGTGCGACGTAACGTGGGGCGACACTGCGAAGAACCTTCCCTTTACTTGCGTTTCGGGTGGTAGTCAGACAACGCACGCGATGACGCGAGCGGCATACGCTGCGGCGATGGACGCGAGGAAAAAGCTACAGGAGATTGCGGCCAAGACTCTCGGGGGAAACCCGGAGCAGTATGAGGTCGCCAACGAACGCGTGTTTCGCAAAGGCGGAGGCGCGGGCATGACTCTGGCGCAGGCCGCGAAACGAGCGATTCAACTGGGCGGCATTTACGATGGCCACGACTCCTCGCCCGACCTGAACAAGTTAACCAAGGCGTCGGTATCGGCGCTGGCCGGCCAAGGCCTGGTGGCGGCAGCCAAGGATAATTACCCGCGCGATGGTTCAACCTTCTCCTATGTGGCGAGCTTTGCTGAAATCGAAGTGGATATCGAGACCGGCAAATACTACATCGTAGATTTCCTTGCCTACGGTGACGTAGGTTCGGTGATTCACCCGCGCGCGCTAGGAGGCCAGATGCTGGGCCGCTCGGTTCTGGGAATGGGGCATGCACTGGGTCAGAAGTGGGTCTACGACCCGCACTACGGGGCCATGCTTTCGACACGCTTCTACCTGAGCAAGCCGCCGACGATTCTTGATGTGCCGGTGGAGATGCAGTGGGCGGCGCTTGATATTCCCGATCCGGAAACGCCGGTAGGCGCACGTGGCGTAGGCGAACCGCCGGTCGGGGGCGGCTGCGCTGCGGTCTTGAACGCGCTTTCCGATGCGCTGGGTGACGAAATCTTCCGGCGCGCGCCGGTGAACGCCGATACGATTCTGACCTCGTTCGAAGCCGGGCGGCCGATGCAACGTCCATTGACGGCGCACATATGATGGGGCACGGCGTAGTCGCGCAGGTTGGGCGGAAAGCTGAAGGGACTGAGCTATGGCGATAATTCGAGATGTCATGCCGGCGTTTGATCTGCTCCAGCCAAACTCTATCGCCGAGGCGCGGAAGCTGCTCGAGCAGCACGGAAGCGACGCCTGGATTCTCGCCGGCGGTCTCGACAGCTTTGACTGGCTGAAAGATCGCATCAAGAGACCGCAGACGGTGGTCGATCTGAGTGGGGTCGAGGAACTTAAGGGAATTCGCACGACAGGCGATGGGATTGAGATCGGGGCAATGACCACGCTCGCCGAAGTCATCGAACATCCGGTGGTCAAAGAGAAATATGGTGTGCTGGCGGACGCGGCTTCGGTGGTTGCATCGCCGCAAATCCGCAATCAGGGCACGATTGGCGGCAACGTTTCGCAGGACGCGCGCTGCTGGTACTATCGCGCCGGCTGGCCCTGCTATCGAGCGGGCGGAAATATCTGCTATGCCGACACGCCAGAGGGCCGCAACCGCGAGCACGCAATTCTGCACGCGGACCGCTGCGTGGCGGTGAATCCCTCCGATACTGCACCGGCGCTGATCGCACTCGACGCTAAGTTCGTGATCAGCACAGGTAAAGGCGAACGCCTGATTGATGCGGAAAACTACTTCATCGGTCCCGAGATCGACATCACGCGACTGCACATCTTGCAGCCGGGGGACCTGCTGACGGCGATCCGGATCCCGGCGGCGTGGGCGGGCGCGAAGTTCTATTTCGAAAAAGTGCGCGACCGAAACGTCTGGGACTTTGCGTTGCTGAACGTCGCATCGGCGATGGTGGAGTCGGGCGGCAAGATCGAACAAATCCGCATTGTGGTAAACGGCGCGGCCGCGCGCCCGCTGCGATTAACCGCCGTCGAAAAAGCTGTGCACGGGATGCCTGCGAATGCAGCCACCGGCGAGATGGCGGGGAAGCTTGCTGTGCAAAATGCCATTCCGCTGGAATTCAATGCGTACAAAATCCCGCTCATGAGAAATCTGGTGAAGCGCGCCATCGGCGGAGTGCAGGAGGCGACATGGGCTTAGATTTGCTCCTGCAATGGGCGACAGACCCGTGGGGACGAAGAATCCCCATTCACATCGCGTGGTTCCTGATCTGGGTTGCGCTGATCGCAGGACTTCTGTTTTTCATCGTGCACGCGACCTACCTAAGATACTTCGCAAAGCCAAGGCAATTTACACCCGAAGTTCGACTGCCAGGCGCTGGAGAGATTCCGGCTCGCGTTCCCCGGCATTCCTTGGTGGCACGATTGTTCCACTGGATCATGGCAGCGGCCATGTTAACCCTGTTGTTCACGGCATTTCTGCCAAGAGTTGGGGTCCAGTTTCCTTGGGTAACGTATCATTGGATCGCTGGAGCCGTGCTGACCATCTCGATTTTGTTTCACATCTTCCATGCTTCGTTCTGGCTGGACTTTTGGGCGATCTGGCCCGACCGAATAGACATGATCGATGCACGACACCGAATGCTGCGGTTTATAGGACGGCCAGCTCCGTTAGCGCGAAAATTCGCCAAATATCCGATGGAGAACAAGCTCTACCATGGAGCGATCATTGCCACCGGCCTATCTGCGATCGTGACTGGCGTGTTCATGATGTTTCGCGTGCGCACAATATTTTTCCCGCGTAATCCGTATCTCTTCAGCGACATGACTTGGGGAATGATGTATGTGCTGCATGGGTTGGCGGGCGTAGGACTAATCGCGCTGATCATGGTGCACATCTACTTTGGGGTTCGCCCGGAAAAGCTCCCGATTACAAAGTCGATGATCTTGGGCTGGATGAGCCGCGATTTTTATCTGGAAGAACACGATCCCCAGCGCTGGGTGATTGACACGGCATCGACATCACGAGAGTCTACGGGAACGGGGACCCACAGCTAGAAAATGCTGAGCAACGAAATGCAGGCCGGGGTTTTGGAGCGCTGCGCCACGATTGAGGAATGCTATGAGTTCATGCTGGCATACGCGGCGAAGGGATTTCCCGGTGAAGATGACGACGACAGGAACGCACCAATCCGCGAATTCTTGCAGCGCGGGGTGAATGCGATCGTGGGACTGGTGGAGAGCTGTACGTCGGCAGTTGAAGAAAAAGGTCTCAAGCCAGTGGAAAAATATCACGCATTCCTTCGCGTGCTGGAGCGCGATGCCCGAGACTCGCTGGCAGCAATTGAACTGGTTCTAGCCCAGCCCTCCATCAGCTCGCAGTTGGTCGATAATCTAAACGCGTCCATCCATCTGCGTGCGTTGCTCACGGATCTGTTTCTCCTGGGAGAGATCCTAAGACAGCAACTCGCCTCCGAGCCCATTCGTTAAGAGCCTGATGGTGTGAGCGGCCCGAGAAAATCAGTATCATCTGTCCCCACGACGTAAAATGCGGGATCTGTGCCGGAGGGCGGATTCAATTTCTTAATCTGCTTGATCGGTGGTGGGCGCGCGGTTCAGGTCGATGGGACTTGGAGGCTTGAAATATGAGAAAACCCCTCCCCGGTGATCGGGGAGGGGGCGAGGTTGAGACGAATATTAGTCGTCGTCGTCAGCTTTGGCCGGTGCCGGGCGGTTGAAGTCGCTCGCGGGGCGTACCTTGTTCTCGCCGGGGTAGGGGCGAGTAAAGTTGGTGGATTCGTACCAGTTCAGGTGGTTGACGGTGTCGGAATCTTCGGAGTCAGGCTTTTGGTACTTGCCAGCGAAGATTTCGGCCTTCTTGGCCATCCAGCCAGCCCGCAGAGCCTTAACAGCAGGGCTCTCTTTCCGGGTGGACTGAGCCTTCGACTGAGGCTTGACCGCGGCCCCACACGAGGCAGGCAAGGTCTGGGTTGGATTCTGGCTAACACCATAGGTCAGCGGCATTCCCGCTGCCACGTGTGTCCAGGGCAGGTAGTTGTCCGCCGGTGGATTATCGAGGAAGAGCGTACTCATCGGCGAGGCCACAAGGTCGTTCTGGTTCATGGGCTCGATGCCGAGAATCTGCTCAATGGTGCGAGTCATGTTGACCTGCGTGTAGAAGGTGCTGTCCACGTAGGTCGAACCACCGGTACTCTGGATGGCGAAGGGGCTGATGACATAGCCCGGGCTGCGGTGACCGTCGACGTGGTCGACGCCGGTTTGCGCGTCATCTTCGGTGACGAAGATCGCCGAAGAGGACCAAATCGAGCTGTGGCTGATGGCGTCGACAAAGCGGCCAAGAGCGAGATCGTTGTCGGCCTGCATGGCTACCGCGTTCGGCGGGCCGCCGGTGTGATCGGAGCTGATCCACATCATCTCCAACTGGGGAACCGTATCTGCGGCGACGTCGCTCTGGAAGTCCTCATTCCAGATATCGAAGCGGAACTGGTCGGGGATGCCCAAGTCGAACTGGGGATAGGTCTGATACGTGTTGTTAATCAGATTTGGCAGTGGGGAGTGCGAGGCGACCGTGGTGTAGTTGTAGAGCTGGGGCTCGAGGCCAGCCTCGTAACAGGTGATGTCATTGTAGAAGTCGATCCACAGTGGCTCGGCGGTCGAGCCGTTGGGTTGCACGAACGAGTTGTACTCGATGTACTCGCCGTAGTTCTTAAACGAGACTTTGTACTTTGCAGCCTGATCCCACAAGTGGCCGGCCTTCTGGTAGGCAAGCGCCTCGCCGCCGTTGGAGGGGTAGTCGCGCAGCCAGTCCGGCGACTGGATGTCGTCGGAGTAAGGAGCTATGGCCTGCGTGATCCAGTTGTGACCGTCCGCCGATTGGCGGCTCGGGTTGTAGTAGTTATCCAGCAGCGGGAAGCGCTGCACGATGGAGTGCGCGTTGGGGGTTACGACGGGGTAAATTGTGTAGGTCGAGTTGATGCCGAAGGTTGCCAAGGAGGCGTCGCCATTGCCGGCGGCCACGTCGCCCAGGATCTGATCGTAGGTGCGGTTTTCACGGATGATCAGGAAGACGTGCTTGATCAGCGAAGGAGAGCCGATCTTGGCCGGGATCGCGACTGGCGTAGCGTTCTTGCTGCCACCGGAGGCAGACTCGATATTTGCCGTGAGATCCCAGTGGTTGTTGTAGAGAACCTGCGTCGTCATCGCCGACAGGTTCAAGCTGGCGGTGGGAATGATGCTGACGGTGCCGAGGTCCTGGTGGGTGTTAAAGTCGATTGCGCCGAATTCTTTGGCGTAGGAATTTTCAAACGTATTCGTAGGAGGTGGTGAAACACCGTAGCCATCGGTGCCGAGGCCTTTGTCGTTGGCAACGAGCAGCTCACCATCGGTTGAGTCGAACACGACCGAGCTGGGCGCATAGCCAGTCGGGATCAGGCCCAAAACGACGGAGGTGTTCAGGTCGATTACGGCAACTGCGTTGGCATTGTAGAGCGCCACGTAGGCATTGTTTGAGTTGTCGACGGCGATCGAATTTGGCCCCACGACGGTGACGAGGTTCTTGGGTACTGTGACCCCCAGCCCAGCGAAGAAGGGATCAAGCTTAATCGTCGATGACACCGTATTGGTGGTCGTGTTGATCACCGAGATGGTGTCGTCATAGGCGTTAGCGACCAACAGGTCCGTGCCCCAGAAGGCCATACCTGTCGGGTGCAGACCGACCGTGATGGTCTTGACGACTTTGAACGTGGACAAGTTCACGACTGAGATGGTGCCATCGCCCGTCGAGCCCGTGGGATAGACGGCGACGACCGGCGTGCCGTTCGAATATCCCTGGAAGCTGTTCGCCGTAGGAACCTTTCCAGCCTCGTTGGCAACGTAGGCGTAAGTGCCGGCGCTATTGATCACGATGTTGTTGGGGACTTGACCGACGCGGAGCTCCGGACCTTCCACCGGGGTTCCCGTCAAGTTGATGCTGGCGACCGTGTCGTTGTTGTCGAGCACGACGTAGGCAGTATTGCCATTGGGCGTGACCGCGATGCCCATGGGATAGGAAGTGGGTGCACCGTCGGATACCAGGGAGACGGTCTGGCCGCAGGGGATTTCAATGCTACCGGTGGTCCCCGGAGGGCTGCCGGACGGGGGCGCAGAGGCAGTGTTGAAGGGGGCGACCCACGGATAGCAGGTGACGTTGGTCAGAAAACCGCCGCCGTCGGCGTCGAGGGGAACGCTGACCTCAGCGTAATTGGAGAGCAAGCCGGTCGTCGGGCTGACACTGGCCATGGCAACGTAGGCTGGCCCGTAGTCGCCATCTTGACTGAAGAGCAGGTACTGGCCATTGGGCGTATAGGTGATGCCCATCGAGCTACCGCTGTTCGTCTTGGACGGTATGTAGTTCTGCATGACTTGGCCTTGGGTGTAGGTCCCGCCGTCGCAGCCGGCGGTGGCGACGCAGAAGATCGAAACGGACTGGGGAGCGCCCATCTGGAGGACGGCGGCAGTTCCATTGCCCGTGGGATTGAGTGCGATGGCCTTGGCCCGAGTCGTGATGCCGAGGTAGACCTGGGTGCCGGCAGGGGTGATGATCGCGCCATCACTGACGACCCACGGATCAGTCAAGGGCGTCGAGTAGGTTGGGCCCGTGCTCGCGTTCTGGTTTTCGCCTGGTGTGTAGGTTGGGAACTCTGTGGACTGAGCAGCGGCCAGCGTCGTAAAGCTCAGCACCGCAGCCAACAATCCGAGGAACAGATTCTTGATCTGGGAATGATTTCGAGGCACTTGTGGTTCTCCTTTTCCCTCACGCAACGCGGAATCGGCTGCGCATTATGAGTCGCTTCAGGAAACGCAATGATGGACGGCTGGGGAGACGTTGACACCTGGTGCGTTCCGTTTTCCTGAAACGGCCCCGGCATGCCCTTCGCCAGGCTGGCATGTTGAGCCCTGGAAGGAGAAACATGAAACCGATCTATGCTCCCTTCCTGGAGCAGAGTCTAAGGAGTGGAAACAGACGCCAGGATGACGCAGAGATTACATTTTCGTCATTTTTGAGTTCTTGTCGTTCCGGTTATCTGGATTCTGCGGCGGAGACCGGCATGCGTAGAGTGACTCGGGTGCCTTGTCCCGGCTGGCTGGCAATCTCGACATTTCCGCCGTGAAGCAGCACGATGCCCTGAACGATTGCCAGCCCCAGACCTGTGCCACCGGATGCACGCGAGCGCGACGGATCGACACGGAAAAAACGATCAAACACTCTGGGCAGGGCATCGGCGGGGATGCCGAGGCCCGTATCACGGACTTCGATGCGAATCGCGGAATGTTCGCTATGAGTCGCCAGCACCACCGATCCGCCCGGGGGCGTGTGGGCGACGGCATTCGAAACCAGGTTGCCCACTGCGCGCTGCAGCAGCGTACGATCCACCTCGGCGATCACGGGCTCATCGCCGACGGCAGTAGTAAGCGCAATTCCGCAATCGGCGGCTGAGGCTTCATAGTATTCGCGCACCCCGCTCAATAATTCGCCTACGTCCAGGCGCTCCCGGCGCAATGACGCCAAGGGACTATCTGCCCGGGCCAGGAACAAGAGATCGCCGATGAGATCGGATAAACGCACGGCTTCTTCGAGGCAAGATCCAAGGGCGTCGCGATATTCGTCCACGGCTCGTCCACGAGCCAGGACCACTTCAGCTTCGCCGCGGATGTTGTTTACCGGGGTCCTGAGATCGTGCGCGATATCGGCGGAAAAGCGGGAAATTCGTTCAAACGACTCTTCTAAACGGTCGAGCATTTTGTTGAACGTACCCGCCAGGGACGCCAGTTCGAAGGGATATCCCTCGGCGTGGATTCTCTCGCGCAGGTTGGTTGAACTGATATGGCCAGCGGTAGCCGCAATTTCCTCCACTGGCCGAATGCCATGACGGGCGATCTGGTAGCCGATCAAGGGAAAGAGCAGGAACGTACCCAGCAGAATGCCGGAGAACCAACGGCGATAGCGCGCCAGCAATTCTTCTTGTTGTGCAATATCAATCGCAATCTGAATGGTGTAGGTTTGCGTGGGAGGAGAGCCTACGGGCGCCGTCGCGGTGGCGATGCGAAAGGACTGCCCCTGCCTTCCCGTTAGCGGAAGCGAACGTTCGGGATGTTTTTGGGTTTGACTATCGAACTGCGTCAGGTCCACTTTGTCCGCCATGCCCGGCGTAGCCAATAGCTGGGTTTTGCTTTCATCCAGCAGACGAATATAGAAGTGTTCGTAACGCCGGGCCGCGGATTCCAGTTCCACTTCCTCGCGCAGGCCGTCCCAGTCGTTGGGCCGCTCGCGCAACATAGTGCGGAGCACATGCAACTTATCGGCGAGAAATAAGTCGGTGCTTTTCTGCAATTCTGTGAGCAGCACCAGATAAAGACTGGCGGTTGCCGCGAACACTAGAAACAAGCCGGCCAGCGCGTATCCCGCCGTCAAGCGGAAGGCTAAAGTCCTCCAGAGAGGGGAGAGACGAGCGACACTACTGGCTGGATTCCAGGACATAGCCCGCGCCCCGAACGGTGCGAATCAGTTTGAGCGAGAAGGGATCGTCCACCTTGCTGCGCAGCCGGCGCACGTTCACGTCGACGACATTGGTGTCGCTGTCGAAGTTCATATCCCAGACTGACTCCGCGATCAGAGTGCGAGAGAGGACTTCTCCGGCCCGCCGCGCCAACAGAGACAAGAGCAGGAACTCCTTGGAAGTCAAATCCAGGCGCTGGCCGGCGCGTGTGGCGCGTTGGCGCAAAAGATCAATCTCAAGATCAGCCATGCGGAGAGTCTCCTGCACGCGTGGCGGAGGGCGGCGCAATAGCGAGCGCACCCGGGCCAACAATTCGGAGAAAGCGAAGGGTTTCACCAGGTAATCGTCGGCGCCCAGTTCAAAGCCTCGCACCCGCTCGTGTACGGCGTCGCGGGCGGTCAGGAGCAGGACCTGCAGCATCTTGCCTGCCTGGCGCAAGCGACTGAGAACCTGCCAGCCATCCAGGCTGGGAAGCATCACATCCAGAATGATCAGATCGAATTCCACCTCCAGGGCAAGGTGCAGGCCATCCAAGCCATCGCAGGCCACATCGATGACAAAACCAGCTTCTGCTAATCCTTTTTTCAGGAACTTGGCCGTTTTAATCTCATCTTCGATGACCAGGATTCTCATAGCTCAGTTCCGTTGTGAAGTGCTAGTGGAATTGCTGAAATCAGAAAGGTCGAGCTTGTAAGCCGGAGACCGCGAACCGACTGATAAGCAAGATCGTCATCTGTGCGCGGGACCAGAGCCAAAATGTTCGAATAAGGTCATTTGCTGAAAACGACCACCTCCGCGTGTGAAAAGCTGGGAATGCACGAGGATAGTCCGACGGTGTTACGCCAACGTCACGCGAGCATAAATACTCGATGAAAAAACAGACTCCCTCTCGAGACTCGCGGGGCACGCAGAGAAAGCTCCGCAGCAAGTTTTCCAGTTCAATTCGGCCTGGAGTCTGGACGGAAAACTAAACCACGTCAGCTGCACAGTGAAGCGCGACCAGCGTCACGCTGGAGTGAGACTGCGGTCACTGCAAGCTTTTCGGATGCAGAGCTAAGATGGGGCCGTTCGAAAGGTCAGTCATCAGACCAGTGGCTTTGTGAACTCAACCCTGCCCGCGAAACACGACTTGGAAACGATCCCGAGGAACCGAGTCTACTCGGAGGTTGCCAAACAACTGCAGGCCCGCATCGTTAATCAACTCAAGCCTGGCGACATGCTCCCCTCGGAGCGTGAACTGGTCCTGACATTCGGGGTCAGTCGCAGTTCGATCCGTGACGCCATTCGGAGCCTGGAAGCAGTAGGTTTGCTGGAACCGCGTCAGGGCGTGGGCACGGTTGTACGGGAGCTTTCATCGGATGCTGTCGTAACTCCGGTGGCCAGCGTTCTTCTGCAGAAACGGAAGGTGATCCACGACCTTCTGGAAGTCCGCAACATCATCGAGCCAGCTCTGGCCCGGCGGGCGGCGCTGCACGCATCCCCCGAGCAGATCACAGAAATGCAGGCAATCTTGAGGCGGCAAGAAGAGAAGATACGCCGAGGCGAACTGACGATCGACGAAGATTCCGTGTTTCATTACACCCTCGCACTGGCTGCCGATAACAGCATGATGATGAAACTGGTGGGAGTGTTGATGGATTTGTTGCGTGAGACGCGGGAACGCACGTTACAAGGGGAAGGGCGCCCGGAGAAATCGCTCGAGGGCCACCTGCGCATCCTCGCGGCCGTTGAACGAGGCGACGCTTCCGGAGCTGAGGCCGCGATGCGCCGGCACCTGTCCGAAATCGAAACAATCGTTCTGCACAAGCTCTAAAGAGAGGAATGGAGGTTGCCACATGGGTAAGTTATTCGCGGTAGAAGTCATATACCGTGGGGTTTTTCAAAAGACCCTAGCGAAAAACATAACGCGCGGCGTGGTTCTGGCCGCGCATAACGAAGGCAAATTGGGGCTTTCCTTTGGCCGTTACGGAGACTCTCCGGAACGCAATGGAATTCCTGCCAAGAGCTTCGCCATCGTCGCTAATGATGAGCAAACGCTCAAGGAAGGCATGGCCCAATATGAGCCAAAGCAAGTCGACGTGACCGTGGTTCTCGACGATACGCTGTGCAAAGGCGGCGAGTCCTGGGCATGGTATGGCCTGAAGCCGGTGCATCAAGCGCTGAAACCCGGACACACTCTGATCGTCGTCTCGCTGGAGAACCCGCCCGCTCTGCTCAAGAACATCCATCGCCGGGAAGAGCCCTACAAACTCGGAGTCATGAAAGGCGTTACCAGCTTCTCGGGCATGTGGGTTTATAAGGATGATCACACCGACGTACGGGTGCTTGGCGCCATCGCCAAGGCCCTGCCGGAACTCGTCAGCCTTAAGGCGATCGAGCAGTTCATCAGCGAAAAACTGAAAGACTCGCTGAAAGTTACGTCGGCGCAAACCGCGTTCCAGCGCTTCACTGCGATTGAGGTGAAGCCCGGCCAAGGCAATCCGGAAAAGCTGCCTGCATTCGAACTGCTGAAGTGGGAAGACATGCGGGATGGTGTTTCCATCAAAGGTCAGCCGCAAGGCGGGCCGTACAAAGACCCGGTCACCAAGCAAGTGGGAGGTTTCCGCCCGGCCCGCAACGAGTTGTTCAAAAAGTACTCGACGCGCACGCAGCGGCCGGTCGTGAACTTCTCGACCTGCACCAAGTGCACGCTGTGCTGGCTCAATTGCCCGGATGCTTCCTTCGATGTCACGCCGGACGCTACCTACGATGCCAATCTCGAGTCCTGCTGCGGGTGTGGCATCTGCGAAGACGTTTGCCCGGTGAAGGACTGCATCACGATGGTCAACGAGTCGCAATTCCACGGTAACGACAGCCAGTGGGTGGCGTTCAAGAAAGATAAGGACGCCTATCTGAAGTGGCTGGAGAAGACGATCGAGTCAGCTGAACCCGAGGACAAGAGAGCTTACGGCTTCCGCTATCGCGGTCAATATAAGGAACAGATCCCTGAGGCGCTGGAAGTGGCTAAGAAAGGCTAATCCGCCCTGGAGCAAATCAGACAAGGAGAATCAGATGGCGACATTAACAATGCCGGTTGAGGAAAAAAAGAAAATTCAAGAACAAGAAGCCCTGATTACCGGAGCGGAAGCCATTGCAATTGCCTGCAAGCTGGCCAACGTCGACGTAGTTACGGCTTACCCGATCCGGCCTTACGACACGGTCATGCAGTACATCAGCCAGCTGGTTGCAGATGGCGAAATGGACTGCGAATACATCGTGGCGGAAGGCGAGCATTCACAATTTGAAATCGTCAAGCACGCATCGGCGTGCGGCGCTCGCGTGTTCTGCGGTTCGAGCGGCGTGGGCTGGATGTATGCCATGGAAGCGCTGACCGTGACTCCGGCTCTGCGCATCCCCATGGTGGCCATGGTGGGCAACCGGGCGCTCGATGATCCCGGAGCTTTTGGCGTGGAACACAACGATGCTCTGGCGGTGCGCGATCTGGGCTGGATGTTGACCTGGGTCGACAGTGCGCAGGAAGCGTTGGACACCGCGCTCATTGCCTATCGGGTGGCGGAAGATCGCCGCATGTTTGTTCCGCTGGCACTGAGCTGCGATGGAGCGTTTCTGACTCACTCGCAAGCGCTGGTGAAGATTCCATCCGCCGAGCAAGTGAAGAGGTTCCTGCCTCGTTATGATCGCGGCGACCTGCTGCTCCATCCCGACAACGTCATTTCGGTGGCGCCCCAAGCCAACGAGGACTGGGTCATGGAAATTCGGCGTCAGAATTACGCAGTGACCGAGCGGGCATGCGACGTCATTCGCGAAGTCTATGCCGACTTCGAGAAGGTGTTTGGCCGCAAGTATGGAAACCCGTTCTTCGAAGAGTACATGACGGAGGACGCCGACGTGGTTCTGCTGGGAATGGGGACGATGTCCACTCCTGTAAAAGTAGCGGTTCGCAAACTGCGCGAAGAAGGCAAGAAAGTTGGCTTCGTGCGGCTGCGCTGGTTCCGGCCGTTTGCCGGTCCGGAGATTGCCAAGTGCCTGGAACGCTTCAAGGCAATTGGCGTGATCGATCGCGACTTTTCGTTCGGTTCGCCAAATCTCAGCGGCGTCGTAGCCACCGAACTTCGGTCGGCTATGTACACCGGATCGAGCACCAGACCTCCGGTGCTGGACTTCATCTGCGGCCTGGGCGGACGGGAAGTGACTGTGCCCGATGTCGAGACGATTACCAACTCGGTCTTCGAAGCCGCGAAAGGTAAAGCGCAACCCTTAACGCAATGGATCGGGCTGCGGGGATAAGCGTCCGAGGACGCCTATTCAGAGCCGGAAAGGACATGAAACCAAATGAGCACAACATTCGTAGATGAGAAACCGACACAAAACCTCGAAGCCTTCAAAGGAGTGAAGAAGGTTCCGCACGAGGAGTACTACACGTCCGGCCACCGCACCTGCCAGGGTTGCGAGTCTGCGCAAATCATGAAACTGATGGCGAAGGCTGCAGGCCCAAGAACTATCATCCTGGGCAGTACCGGTTGCATGTACGTGGCGAACACCTCGTACTATGCCACGCCCTGGGGCGTGCCCTGGATGCATACGCAACTGGGCAGCTCGGGGTCGGGCGCTTTGGGCGTCGCGGCCGCTCTGCGCGTCCAGATGCGCAAGGGCACGATGAAAGACGAGCCCATCAATGTCATCGCATTCTGCGGCGACGGTGGGGGCGCGGACATGGGCCTGGGGGCGATTTCGGCCACCATGTGCCATCCCGATTACAACCTGCTGATCCTGATGTACGACAACGAGTCCTATGCCAACACCGATATCCAGATTTCCGGGACATCGCCGTATGGCGTCAATACTTCGTTCAGCACACCAGGAAAAGTTAGACGCATCATGAATCACCGCTGGAAGAAGAACGTGGCGCCCTTGATGATGGCTGGCCATCCCACAGTAAAGTATGTAGGAACCATTTCGACCTCCTACCCGCTGCAGGCGATGAACAACATCCGCAAGGCGCTTTCGATCGGCGGGCCCACGTTCATTCACTGTCTGAATCCTTGCCCGAAGGGCTGGGATTTCGATCCGGTGCTTTCCTTCCAGTTGGGCGAACTGGCCGTGAATACTGGCATTTGGCCTCTGTACGAGGTTGAAAATGGCAAGTTGAAGCTCTATGGCAAGACCGAACAGATTGCCAGTGGGAGATTCAAACGGCTGCCGGTTCGAGAATACTTGCTCAAGCAGGGAAGGTTTGCACACTTCGTCGAGGAGGACATCGAATTCTTCCAGAGCAAAATCGACGAGATGTGGAATAAATGGCTGGTCCCGGGAATCATTCCGATCCAGAAAGATATGGATGCTGAGTAACTCACCTGCTGCCTCGTAAGGGGCAGCAGTTTTTTTGTGCGCTCACCCGCGAGGGAAGAGTCGCAAGACAGGATCCGTAAGAGCCATGGACCCCAGGGGGCCATACCGGCAGGTATGGCTCTCTGGGATTCAGTCCTTGAGCCGAATCCTTGAGCCCTCGCAGATGTGGGTCTAAAGTGCGAGTCGCGGTAGGCGCAAGCCCGCCGCGGAATAACGCACAATCGGCAGTTGCTGCGAAACGCAGGAGGGAGGAAAAGGGGATATGGCTACACAGGTTCTGGCTACACCACAGCGCGACAGCGCAAAAGCCGCCTACGGCTCTATCGCTGGAAACAGATGGGTGCAGTTGGTATGCGGGATCATTGCAATGATCCTGATCTCCAACTATCAATACGCCTTTACACTCTTCACACCGGGAATGAAGCAGACGTTCACGGGAGTGCCTTACGCGAGAATCGCGGCAATTTTTTCTGTTTTTATTCTGTTTGAGACGTGGCCGATGCCGGTGGCCGGGTACTTTGTCGATAAGCTCGGCATCCGAAAGCTGATGGCATTCGGGGCTATCTGCATCGCGCTCGGCTGGGTGCTGGGCGGGACGGTCGCCACGAGCCCATTCCAGCTGTACATCTACTATGGAGTCATCGCGGGAACGGGTGCAGGAATCATTTACATCTCGTGCGTGGCGAATGCGGTGAAATGGTTTCCGGACCGACGGGGATTAGCTGTAGGCCTGACAGCGGCAGGATTCGGCGGGGGAGCCGCTCTCACCGTCATACCAGTTGCGAATACGATCCACATACTGGGATGGGCGCGGGCCATGGCCATTTGGGGCCTCATCCAAGGTGTTATCGCTCTTGTCACTGCGCTTGTACTGCGCCATCCGCCCGCTGGATGGGCACCCGTCGGATGGGAGCAGCGTGCCAAGAATGTGACGAAGACGGTCACGCAGTCGAAGGTGAATTTCACTTGGAGTCAGACTCTGCGCCGACCGGAATTCTACCTTCTTTACGCGATGTTCTTCTTTGCCTGCTACGGCGGCTTGATTGCCACCGCAAATCTTTCCCAGATCGCCAAGACATTTCATGTGAGCGATGCGAAGATCCTGGGTCTGGCGCTTGTGCCCTTAGCCGTAACCCTGACATCACTCTGCAACGCCGGATCGCGAGTATTGTGGGGCTCGGTTTCAGACTGGTTGGGGCGCGAGAACACGATGTTTCTTACATTTGGGATCGAAGCCGTGCTGGTTTTCCTGGTAACCAGGATATCCGGCAGTCCGGTCGCATTCCTGGTGTTGTTCTCGTTAGTCTTCCTGTTCTGGGGCGAAGTGTTCTCGTTGTTCTCGGCGACAAC
Source organism: uncultured Acidobacteriaceae bacterium (assembly GCA_963818935.1). GTDB lineage: Bacteria > Acidobacteriota > Terriglobia > Terriglobales > Acidobacteriaceae > Sulfotelmatobacter. The sequence continues at coordinate 91,718 of CAWFUK010000042.1, read as the reverse complement.
GGGGGACGTTTTCGGTCCCAAGAACGCTTCCGCCAATTACGGCATGGTGTATACGTCCAAGGGTCTGGCGGCGTATTTTGCCGGATTTGGAGCTGCGGCGCTGGCTGCATACCTTGGCGGGTCGTTCGCGGTGCCCTTCTATGTTGCGGCGGGATTGTGTGCGATCGCTGCACTCCTCTCGCTTTTTGTCTTGAAACCGCTGGTCAGAAAACGAATTGCCAAGGAGACCTCGGCGGCGATTGCCTTGAGCAAGGCCGAGGAGACGGCTGTTCCAAAGGAAGAGGAAAAACCCGAACTGGCACACGCGTCGTAATGGATCATCAGAGGCGGATCGTGGGTCCAGGGTTCGCGCCGATGGATTAGAGGTCGCGTACGCTTCGTCGCATAAGCCCGCGAGCCATCGACCCACGATTTGAACTTATAGGAGAAAGCCCATGCCAGCAAATGTGTTGGAGAAGCCAGTAACAGACTCCGCGACTAGTCCTGTCACCACAGAGGCAGTGGGAAAGCGCGTGGAGTCGGCGCAGCAACCCATCTCAAAAACGAGTGACAGCCAGCCTGTCAACCGGCACCAGAAGATGAGGAAGAATCTGCGCGCGGTCTTTGAAGGCCACAACGAGTTTCTGGGTTGGACGCCCGACTAGCGGTCGTCTCGTAAATGGAGGAAAGAAGTTAACTCCAGGGACGAAGGCTCGCGCCTTTTCTGGCTCTTAGCGGCACGGCTGCTGTGCCTAAGCGGCAACATTACCCCTGGCGGGTTACACCGAGACGTTCGTTATGCTCGAATATCTCGGTTAATTTACCGATGATCCGCTCTTTGAAGGTTGTCGGCTTTGCGGCCGAGGGTTGGAGATTCGCATTTTCGGTATTGACTAGCGGATCAAGAGCGGGTTTGGCACCAGTCGCCATAAGGGTTTCCTTCCTGAAAGCAATTTGACAGATAGTTGGCGCTGGCGCCGGGGGTAAGCCTCGCCGATCTCCATACTAAACAGCAAGACCTGGAATCAGCAGATCACAACCGGCATAAGACTTCGGATTGCGCCGCCATGCCTTCCCCACAATGAATGGAGAACGTCTTGCTGATTGCATGTGAATCACAGCCAAGGCGGACTAGCTCTGAGCTTGAGCGCGAACCCTTTTTTCGGTGTTTACGGAAAGGAGAGCCTGGCGAGCGATATTCTGCAGAGGCAAAACAAAATCGGCAGCGCCTCGGGTGATCGCTTCCCTCGGCATTCCGAAGACGATGCAAGTAGCTTCATCTTGCGCAATGGTGACGGCTCCAACGTCTTTCATTTCGCGCAATCCACGAGCGCCGTCGTCTCCCATCCCTGTCATGATGACACCCACCGCGTTCCGTCCGGCCGAGACGGCGACGGAACGAAATAGAACATCCACACTCGGCCGATGCCGGGAGACCAATGGACCGTCCATAACGTTGACCACGACGTTGGAGCCTCGCTGGTTGACCAGTGCGTGGAAATTGCCGGGCGCAATGAGGGCCATGCCGTTCCGCAATTGGTCGCCGTCGCGAGCTTCACTTACTTCAATGGCGCAGTCCTGGTTGAGGCGAGCGGCGAAGGCGCGAGTAAAGTTTTCCGGCATGTGCTGTACGACCACGATGGGAGGGCAGTCCGGTGGCATGGCGGAAAGGAAAACGCGCAAGGCTTCGGTGCCTCCGGTCGAGGCGCCCACCGCAATTAAACCGTGAGATGGGTTCCAGTCACGAGATTTGGGGCGCAAGGGCAGCACGGCGTCGGCATTCAATCGGGAAGGAGTTGCCAGCGTCTGGCGAGGAACGACCCGTGCCTGGGCCGCGCTCCAGACGGCATCCAAAAGAAGGACCGCCGACTCGTGCAGGAACTCACGCACGCCCAATTTGGGTTTAGTGATGATCTCAACCGCCCCTTCTTCCAAGGCGCGCAGAGCAAGATCGGTGCCTTTGGCAGCTAAGCCAGAGCAGACGACAACGGGAAGAGGTGATTCCGCCATGATTTTGCGCAGGAAGGTCAAGCCATCCATACGGGGCATTTCCAGGTCGGTAATGACGACGTGAGGACGCTCCTTCTGCATTTTGACGCCGGCAATGAGCGGGTCGCTGGCTACGCTGACGCTGATCCTCTGGTCGGTCTGCAGAATCGCCTGCATCACCTGCCGCACCATCGCGGAATCATCCACTACCAGGACATGCAGTTTTTCTGGTTGCGTGGTCCGCGGTGCGTCTCCTCGATTGCGGGCCGAAGAAGATGTCTGGCCAGGGTTAGAATCCATTCTGTTCTCCCGCCCGTGCATAGACTGCTGGAGCCAAACTCCGCAGCGGCGAATTCACGCTGCTCAGGTTTTCCGCCTGTCCGACAAAGAGAAGGCCGTTGCGCGCCAGGCACCGAGTCAGGTGTTCCACCGTTTTCTGTTTGGATTGAAGATCGAAATAGATGAGCACGTTGCGGCAGAAAATCACATCGAAATGGCCTTCCGGCGGATAGGGACCCTGGGCGAGATTCAGACTTTGGAAGTCGACCATAGCCTGGATTTCCGGCATCACTTTCATCTGGCCCTCCTGCTGGGCGATGCCTTTGAGCATGTAGTCCTTAAGCAGGGGCGCAGGTATATCGCCGGATTTGGTGACGCTGTAGACCCCAATTCGCGCGTGCGCCAGCACTCGGGTCGAGATGTCAGTGGCCAGAATGTTTACATTCCAGCCTTGGTTGCCAGGTAAGTGCCGCGCGAGAAGCATGGCCAGCGAATATGGTTCTTCTCCGGATGAGCAACCAGCGCTCCAAATGCGGAGGTTTCTTGGACGGCTTCCTTGCTGAGCATCGGCGTGCAGGCGCGGAATCAGTCTCTGCTCGAGGAATTCGAAATGCATGGGCTCACGAAAGAAACGGGTTTCGTTCGTGGTGATAGCGTTGATCATCGATTCTCGTTCCGCGTGTTCCTCGGGCTGCGTTACGAGGTCGTAGTAGTGATCCAGGCTGGAGATCTGCCGGGCGCGAAGGCGGCGGGAAAGGCGGCCGCACAGCAAGGCCGTTTTGGAGTCACCCAGCCATATTCCGGTTTCCTGATGGATGAGCCGCTGGTATTTCGCGAAGAGCGTGGGAGTCACGGAAAAGCCGGCCGCGTCCCCGGGCAAGTCAGCCGGGTCAAAGGTGGGCTTTGACTTTTTCAGACGCGGCACGCTGGCGGGCAAAGCTAAGCTCCCGATTCGGCAGCACGCGCGCTCGACGATGATGGGAGCACGACCGCCGCACCGTGAGAAGCATCGGTGGAATCCGTCACCGCCAACAATTCATCGGCCGACAGAACTTTGTCAATATCGAGGATGAGGCAGAACTTCTTTCCCATCCTTCCCATGCCGAGCAGGAATTCAATTCTCAAGCGGGTGCCGAAGGGTGGAGGAGGCTCGACTTCATTTTCCAGGAAGTCGAGCACCTGGCTGACAGAATCGGCGATGACTCCCATGGTCAGCTTATCGCCATCATAGGAAACTTCGGTGATGACAATGCAGGAAAACTTCGAAGTGTTGCTTGGCGGGAGGCCGAATTTCACCGCCAGATCGATCACCGGGACCACATTGCCGCGCAGATTGGTGACGCCACGGATCCAGGGAGCCGTATTGGGTACGGCTGTGATGGTGTCGTACTCGATGATTTCCTTGACCTTCAAAATGTTGACCGCGTACTCTTCGCCGGCAATGAAGAATGTAAGATATTGCCCGTTGCCCAGCGGGTGCGGCTTGGCGTGCTTGACCGCTTCCATGCTTTGCTCCTTCAGCCTTTTGCGTTCGCAGAATGTACCTGCCCGAGAACTGCGAATCTCTGTGTGATCGCGATCGCTTCTATGTCAGAAACGTGCAAAACCGGATTCTTCTGTGGTTTTGCCGACCGGTCGGGCGGGTTTGAGTTCTCCTAGCCCCACCTTCAGTGTTTTGTAATGGGGGAACATTTCCCGTTTCTTTTTATCGGCGTCATGGTCGATCGATTTCTCCTCAGCCACGTGGAAGAAGGTCATTAACTGCTGAAGTTGTTCGGATTGGGAAGCCAACTCTTCGGCCGTACTGGAGAGTTCCTCCGCCGAAGACGCGTTGCGTTGCGTAACACTGTCGACCTGGGACATCGCGCGGTTGATCTGGGTCACGCCCGAGGACTGCTCCGTGGAGGCGGCAGTAACCTCCTGCACCAGTTCCGCAGTGGTGCGGATGGCGGGGACTAAGTCAATCAACAACTGCCCCGAACGCTCCGCGACGGCCACGCTATTCGAGGCCAGATCGCTGATCTCCTTCGCAGCCAGTTGGCTTCGTTCCGCGAGTTTGCGAACCTCAACGGCGACCACGGCAAAACCCCTGCCTTGATCGCCAGCACGGGCAGCTTCAATGGCGGCGTTGAGGGCAAGCAGATTGGTTTGGTAGGCGATGTCTTCGATGACCGAGATCTTGGCGGCAATCTGCTTCATGGCGACGACGGTCTCTTGGACAGATTTGCCGCTGTCCTCCGCGGCATGCGCGCCTTTTTCCGCCACTTGCTCGACCTTGCGGCTGTTTTCGGCGTTTTGTGTGATCGAAGCGTTCATCTGCTCGAGGCTGGCGCTGGTCTCCTCGACCGAAGCAGCCTGTTCACTGGTGCCTTGGGAAAGGCTCTGCGAGGACGCGGACACCTGCGCCGCGGCCGACGCCACCGCTGATGATCCTTCCCGAACATCACGAATGATGGCCGATAGCTTGGCGGTCATGTCATACATGGACTGCAAGAGTTTTCCGGTTTCCGACTGGTCGGTGACCTGAATTGTCCGGTTCAAGTCGCCGGCCGCGATGGCTTCGGCGTGTTCCACCGCCTGCTGAATGGGGACAGTGATCGTCCTGGTGACGGAGAAGGCGCCGCCGGCAGCCAGAAGCAAGGTCGTCAGGAAAACAATCAACGCGATCCAACGGGCTCTGGCATAGGCATCTGCGCTCTCCTTGATGCTGCGCTGCACGGCGTCGGACTGAAGATCAATAAACTTGACCCAAGTGGCGCGATACACAGTGAGCGCCGGAATCACCTCACCCATTAAGGCGGCCATCGCCTGGTCATGCTTTTTGTCAGACAGGAGAGACTTTGCTCTTGTCCGGGCAGAGACGTACGCATTGCGATTGTGGGCCACGACCTCGAACAGATCCCGTTCCTGCTGCGAGCTCAGGCTCTTTTCGATCTGCCCAACAGCCACACCGATGTCGTGGCTGATGGCGTCGTTTTCCGCATTCAGCTTTTTTTCCGCTTCCGGATCGGTGGTTTCGAACAATTGCATGGTGATGCGGGCGTTGTCCGTCGAGTTAGCGATCGTGTCATTGGTTAGTTTGGTGATGTAGAACCGGCGTTGAAGTTCTGCCGTAGTATTCGCGTTCAGGTGACTGAGCCAGTTCAGCCCGCCAACTCCCAATGCAACCATGACCAACAAAAAGGATCCGAAGAGGACGCCTAGTCTGGTTCCAATTTTCCAATCCTGCCAAGTCTTCATAGCCGCGTACCTTTCTTTCTGAATAAACTCTGTTAACCGATTTGTGGCTGCAAACTGGACTGCATCATGCCTTGCAAAAGACCGGGCACGTCGAGGATCAAGCCGACCCGCCCGTCGCCCAGGATGGTCGAACCGGCAATGCCAGAGATACCTCGAAACACTTTGCCCAGGGGTTTGATGACGGCCTGCATGCCGCCAAGCAACTGGTCGACGGCGATTCCGGCATGGAATTCGCCGACCTTCACAACAACCACGTTTTCCCTGGCCGGGGCAGCCGCGGGTTTGCCAAAAACTTCACGCAAGCGAAGGTAGGGCAAGGCGCTGCCGCGCAAGTTGAGGATGCCACCACTGCGTTGGCCATGAGCCGCCGTGAGTTCCGTGCACTCGATCACGTATTGTTGGGGCACCACAAATGTGTCATTGCCGGCGAGAACAGAAAATCCATCAATAATCGCGAGCGTGAGTGGAAGACGGATCGTGATGGTTGTGCCGACGCCTTCTTCGCTGGCAATCCCCACCGTTCCGTGCAATGCTTCGACGTTGCGCCGCACAACATCCAGGCCAACACCTCTTCCGGAAAGGTCGGTCACGGCCTCGGCGGTAGAGAACCCGGCCCGGAACAAAACCTGGTACAGTTCCGAGTCGGAGACGGGACTGGCATGCAAAAACAATCCCATCCCTCTGGCTTTCTGCAGGATTTTCGCCCGGTTCAAGCCAGCCCCGTCATCTTGCAGGGTGACCACGACGTTGCCACTGATGTGAGCAGCCGAGACTTTGATCAGGCCACAGGGGTTCTTGCCGCGGCTCTTGCGCACCGGGGGGGTCTCGATGCCATGGTCGACGGCATTCCGGATCATATGCAGGAGGGCGTCTTTCAAGTGCTCCAGCACGGTGGCGTCGACCTCGACATCGCCTCCGATCACTTCGACACGGGCTAGTTTGCTGTGGCTGTTGGCGAGATCGCGGACCGAGCGCAGGTTTTGACGCAGCATGGTGCCGATGGGAACCATGCGAACCCGCATGACCTCATCTTGCAAGTCCCTGAAAAGGCGCTCTGTCTCCCCCTGCATTTCGAGGATCTCGCGCCTCAAATCAGAATCGATCTTGTCAATCATGCGGCGCAAACGTCCCTGCGAGATGACGATTTCGCCGGTCAGATTCAACATCCGATCGAGTTTGACGATATCCGTGCGCAGGGTACGGGCCGAGGCTCCGGGCAAAGCTCCAGCCGCGGCCGCCGTGGAGCGCTCTCCTTTAGCGTGGGCCACCATGGTCCGCTGAGATCGAGCCTCGACCTCTTTGGCGATTTGTTTTCTAATCTGCTGCTGTTCTGGCGTCAACTGAGCAGTTCCGGACGAGGCCGCAGCCACTAAGGCTCGAAGCTGGTCCACCGCCTTGAGCAAGAGCGAGATCACATCTGCGCTGATTTCTGTGTTCTGTTCGCGAAGAACATCCAGCAAATCCTCGGTCGCATGGGCAAAGTCCTTCAGATCGGCGAATTCCAGAGAGGTGGCGTTTCCCTTCAGCGTGTGGGCAACACGGAAGATATCGTCGAGGAGTTCTGCGCCTCCTGAGTTGGATTCCATGGCGAGCAGGGACTGCTCCATGAGATCCAGTCCCTCCTGGGTCTCGGCCAGGAACGACGACAAAACTGCTTCGCGATCAAAATCCATCGACTTAATTCTCCGAACTACTCGCCGCCAGATGGGTGCTGAAGCCTTTACTGCGGGCTGGCAAAACCCCGAATCTCGGTGGCACCATCCTGCGTTTGAAAGATCAACTTCCGTCCATGTTTTCCCGATACATCTTTAGCGACTAATGGAATGCCGGAGCTACGCAAAAAATCTTCAGCGAGGTCAACATTCCGGGTTCCAACAGTCTGCAGGGGATTCACCGCAAAAGCGCTGGAACCGCCGAAGACCTTGGCTTGCAAATTTCTGATCTCGCATCCCAGAGCCAAAAGCTCGTGTAAGAGAGCGGGATTGGCGACGTTTCCATAGCGCAGGCGGTTGGGCCCGTCCTCGGTTCCTTCGGGTAACAAGTAGTGGTTCATTCCCCCGATTTTCTTGCGGGTGTCCCAAAGGCACAGGGCGGCGCATGATCCCAGGATCGTGGTGATAACTGCCGGCTCGCGAGAAACAAACAACTGGCCGGGATACAGAAAGTGTTTGGGCATGTCAGGGAGTTTCTCGTCGTGTTCAAAGCCCTTCATCACGTTCGCGGGCAGTACCGCAGGGTTGAATTTCTCAGTGTTCCGGCTCATCCTCGGCTCCTGACTGGGTCAAGCACTGGCATTTGCGCTCCCATCAAACAGGGGTCTGCCGGTCTCGTCGGAAAGTAACTTCACAAGGTTAAGATCCGCTTGATCAAAGCCGACCTTCTGAGGCAGCAACTTCACCATAACCAGGACTGCCACCGTGCGCCCGTTCAGAAGAATCGGAATAAACACTCGAAGCGGCGGATTTGTATGGTTGGCTCGACCTTCGTGAGCAACCTGGGCAATGTGAAATTCGCCCTGAAGGACCCGGTGCAGCGCGGATTCCTCGAAGGTGTCCAAGGTCCCATGCCGCTGAGGGTCGATGCCAAACGACCACAACAGCCCGCAGTTCCCGGGTTCGACGGTGAAGAGCCCGATTTCCTCGCAACCTAGGAGGTTGGTGACAATCTCGCGAACGGCTTCCAGCGCGTCCGCCCGACCGACACTCTCACGAAGCCTTCTCTGTGCCGCTTCCAATCGCGGATCCTCACGCTCGTGCATGCGCGGACTGCTCGCGGTCATGTTCGGGTCCTCATGGCTGTTTTGGAACCTGAATATTGATTCGGCATCAGTTCTGGCACCTATTCCCCTAGATAGCTGTGCAGCAGCTTGACGAGTTCCTCACCATTGACCGGTTTCGTGAGGTAATCGTTGCAGCCACTCTGAAATCCCGCTTCCATATACGTCTCTTCTCCGCGAGTCGTAAGCAGGACAATGGGGACCTCCCGGGTAGCTGGTTGCTGCCGCATTCTCTTGCAAGCTTCAAATCCATTCATGCGCGGCATGACTACGTCCATGAGCACGAAGTCCGGATGCTCATCATTGGCCTTGCTCACCGCTTCTAACCCGTCCGACGCCGTTACACATTGGTAATCTGTGCATTTCTCCACAATCGCACGTTCCATCATCAAGGCCGTTTTAGAGTCGTCGACTAGAAGAATTTTTTTGGATGCCATCATTCCCTCGAATCCTTAACGCCTGTCAATTGGCACGGAGTCCTCGCTCGAATGCAACTTCAGTGGCAGGGAGTTGCCCCTAACCACTAAAAGAGTAAGCAAGAGATTTAGGTGTTCGCCAAACTGAAGATTAGCGGTTCCTTAGAAAGAACACAGCCTTTTTTGGGACTTCGGCGTTACCTTGGTACCGGCGTCGAGTGTGGGGGATGGAATAAATCTGCGAAGCGGGATGATCAAGAACTCGCAAAGCTATCTGCGAAAGAAGAAAAGGCTCCCGTTTCCATTCGGAATGGGGAGCCAATATTGCAGCCGGGGATGAAGGTGCGGCCGTTAAGCCACGCCTTGCGCTTTAATTGGGGGGGAGGGCACGTTGACCGCGGTAGTGCTACTCTCCGCCCTCACCGCACGGGCTGCCATGGGTTTCAGCCACAGCAAAGCCATGAAGGCGGCAACCACATCGCAAACGATCATGGCCCAGAAGACCTTCGTCCAGGAACCAGTTTTGGCAAATAACCAGGCGGCGCCGGGACCGGCAAATGCGGCGGCAACCCCCTTGGCCGTGTATACGACTCCATAGTTCGTGGTGGCCCACTTATTTCCGTATAGATCGCCGGTGATGGCAGGGAACAACGAGAAAATGTTCCCCCACGCAAAGAAGCACAGCCCGGACAAAGCCACGAACCATACCGGATGCGCGATCAATTGCAGCAGGGCAAATACTGCGATCGCTTCCAGGATGAAGGCAACAAAGATCGCATTCTCCCGACCGATGTGATCCGATACCCATCCCCAGAAAGGACGGGTTAACCCGTTCAGAAGCCGGTCAACAGTGATAGCCAACACCAGCGCAGTCATGCCGAAGACCACGACCACCTTATCTACATGGTAGGAGGAAGCCATGGGATTGAGCTGTGCAGTCACCACCAGGCCACCAAAGGCCAGCATGGTCATCATCAGGTAAATCACGTAAAACGATGGCTGGCGCATCATTTCCCAGGGCGCCAGGTTCACAGAAGAAGTATTCACTTTGGCCTTGATCTTCGCTTCTTTTGCCACCCAATTCGGAGGAGTCCATCCGACTGGCGGCCTGGCAAGGAAGAGCGCAGATGCCAGTACGACAACTCCCTGTATGATTCCCCAGAAAATGAAAGTGTACTGATAGCCCGAGACTTTCAGCATGGCGGCAATGGGAGCAATCGTCGTAGCCGTGCCGATGCCGTAAGCCCCGGCGGTCAGGCCAACGCACAGGCCGCGATGGTCCGGGAACCATTTCAATGCATTTCCGATGGCTCCGCCGTAGACAACGCCAGCGCCAATGCCCCCCATTCCGTACCAGAAGTAAAGGCTGTGAATGGTTTCGGCGCGTCCTGATCCGATCCAGCCCAATGCGACCATAACCGAGCCCAAGCCTAGCATCAATCGCGGGCCGATGAGATCGACCAGGTATCCTTCGAAAGGCACGAGCCAGGTCTCAAGGAGAACAAACAGGGTGAAGGTCCACTGCACCGCCACCAGCGACACGTGCAGATGCGCCTGGATCGGCTTAGTGAACATCGTCCACGCGTATTGCAGGTTCGCAATGGCCATCATGGCGACAATGCCGGCCGACAGTTGAATCCAGCGGTTGGGAATACGGGACGGATGAATCAGGGGGGAAGTTTGCGTAGCCATAGGTAATTTGCTCCACGACTGAGTGGATCTGTTGACCATAAATCTGGCGGAAGTCAGCCCCATTTCGCTGCAGGGAGCCAAGTCTAGCCATATGCTAGACTGGTCCAGTGAGCGAACCACTTTGCGGCAGAAAGTTTAGCACCGTATTGCCGCACTGTCAAGTGAAGAATCGAAGCCAGCTCAGTCTCGTCCCAGTGATAGGAACGTGCATACCGCAGATGCGGTTGCCTATCAAACTCGGGAAACTCACTGTGGCGTTACCCCTAGAACAGCCGTATTTTAGGCGGAGCGAAGGCCTGCCCTGAGAATGTTTTAGCCGCGAAGCGGCACCAGACCCGGAAACTGATCCATGGATGAAAACTTACAAGCCCAGATCGAGACTTACCTCTCGCATCTCGATAGCCTGATCCGTCGTGGCCGCGAGCTCCGCGACAAATTGGCGGCCAATCCCTCCGATATGTTTGCCAATACCGCCTTTCGCGTCTGGCAGAACGATTGCGGAGTCACGGTCAACGAATTGTCCGGCGGCAGCAAGGCTCACTGGCTGGCCCGTTCGTTTAGCCAGGCTTTCCTGATGCGTTCAGGCGATGGGGGTGCTGTCGAAGGCGCGGCTCAAGATCAGATCGTCACCCGCCTGCTCGAAGTCCTCGAGCAAGCCGCCGCTTCGCTCACCCAGAAAGAAAATGGTCCGTCGATCTCGCCCTCATCCGCAGCTCCGCCTCCACGCCGTTTCGAGTTCGTTCACAACTCCGAGCTGCGTCCGGTGATCGAACAGGCCTATCTCGAGAGCCGGCGCGCCTTCGATCAGGGCCTCTACGACCTCGCGTTGCGCACTTCGGCTGGTATTCTTGAAGCTATTGTCACGGATGCTCTGGAGCACAAGGGCCTGACCGCACTTGCTGCCAGCGGCGCTCCCGCGGGAGCGATTGCCGATTGGTCCTTCCAGACTCGTCTCACCGTCGCAGAAAGAGCAGGCCTGATTCGCAACGGCTGCGCCCGGCTACCGGCGGTGGCGCGGGCCTATCGAGAGGATGACCAGACCGCCTCGAAGCCGGCAATTTCCGAGCGCGACGCGCGTGTCACTGGGCAAGTCCTTCATGTCGTGATGAGAGATCTCGATCCCGGCCGGTGAAGCGTTTGGTTGGGGGTGCAGACGCGCCAATGAGCGCAGGGTTTATCGTCACGTATTGAAAAAGAATCGGAAGACAAGAAATCCATAACCCAATCCGATTGCGATCAATAGGAGTCCGCCACCGACAGTTGCAGCGCGTTTCGAGAGCTTCCGCTCGCTCACCTTTCAGCAATACGCTCTTCCCCGTCAAGCCGCAGAACAAGCACATGAATCCGAGGGGAATCGCTGAGAGTGGAAGCAATTTCCATGCAAACCTACTTCGATGGAAATAGGATTCTACATCTCAAAGACATCTGAAAAGGACGTTGCTCTCGACCCAAGCTTCCCAACGCGCAATTTCTTCTGCGCCAATCGTTAGGCCAAGTTGCTCAACCCGCCGCATTCCACTCCGCAGCCCCGCGCTAGACAAGCGTCCTCATTATTTTGTGCTTGCCTTGTCGTCTTTCGACGACGATTTCCGATCTTCTAAACAAAGGGAGCACTTTGGATTTCTGGAACGGTGCGTTCTCCCGCTGGCAAGAAATGCCCAGACACGCAATTGTGGAGGTTATGACCATGCACATCGTCATGGATAACAAAGACACCGCCGATATGCAACTCCAAGACCTGCGCAACAAATTCCACACCGCCGTCGCCGCCTGGGAAGACTTTGCTGACACCGCTGGGAAGGCCTATGCCCGTGCCTATCAAGCAGCAAGGAACCATCCGGGGGCGTATCCATGACCAACCGTTTCATGTGCCAGATTTCTGGTGGACAAGTGCATAAAATGACCGTGCCATGAAACGCTGGGGTATGCAGAAACACCATCTATCGATGTTCCGAGCCGGTCAGGGAGCGGGACATCCAGCAAACTTCGCCAGGAAACCAAGATTGCGGCTGAATGGGGAACAGTGTTGCACGGGAGGAGTCGATGCTTACGAAACCGCGCGCAAAATCAACATGGGTGATTTTAGAGCCTCCCATGATTCTGACAATGATGTTCTCGCTTCTTGTGGGCTCGGCGGTTGGCCAGAATCTGGGAGCGGTTTGCCCCGGCTGGAGCGTCACCAATGATGTTCGCATGGCGATCGACCTCAATCGCGACGGCAAGGCCGATCTGGCGGCCTTCGATAATGCCGACAAGTTCAATAATCACTCTGCGCTGTGGACGGCGATCAATACGGGCTCGGGAGTATTCAACGTTCAAAAAGCGCTGCAAAATCTCGACGCAGCCAACGCCGGCGACCCGACCAAACATGTGCGGATGCTGGTCGACCTCAACGGCGACCACGTTCCCGACATCGTCATATTCGGAGATGCGGGAGTCTGGACTTCGCTCTCTCAGCAAAATCCCAGAGTCTCGCCGCAAGTGACTGCAGCCACTCCGGCTAATGGCATAAACCCGGTTCCAGTGCCTACGGTTTTCGCGACGCCGACTCTTGTGTTGCCGAACTTCGGCGTGCAGCAAGGATGGGATCCGCAGAAGCACGTCCGCTTGGTGGTTGACGTGAATCACGACGGATACGCCGACATCGTTGGCTTCGGCGACGCTGGCGTGTGGGTCGCATTGGGTAATGGAGATGGCACATTTCAGACGCCCAACCTCGTAGTGCCCAACTTCGGTGCGAATCAGGGATGGAGTCCCGCCAAGCACGTTCGCTTGCTGGCCGACCTCAACCATGATGGCTATCCCGATATTGTTGCCTTCGGCGATCAAGGCGTATTCACGGCCATGAACAAAGGAGACAGGTCGGGCACATTTAATTCTGTGCAGGCCGGGCTGACCCCCCAGAACTTCGGCTCGAACCAGGGATGGAGCGTGGCCAAACACGTGCGGCTCACGGCCGTACTAAACACTGTCGGGTACGCCGACATTATCGGCTTTGGCGACCAAGGCGTATGGACTGCGCTGGGGAATGGCGATGGCACCTTTCAGGCGCCAAAACTTGTGCTGGCTAACTTCGGCGTGGCTCAGGGATGGGACCCTGCGAAGCACGTACGATTGATGGCCGATCTCAATCATAACGGCAGAGACGACATTGTGGCCTTTGGAGATGCCGGCGTTTGGACGGCGATGTCGGCAGCATACGAGACGGTAAAGTTGAACGCTTCGCCCGGACCACACGGAAATATTCCGGTAGCGGAGCCGGGAGCGGGTACGTTTGATACGCCGCGGCTGGTGCTGGAAAATTTTGGGGTCAAGCAAGAATGGAGTCCCGCTAAGCATATCCGTGTCATGGCCGACCTCAACGCTGACAATTTTCCCGACATCGTCGGCTTCGGCGATGGTGGCGTCTGGACTGCGCTTGGTAACGGGGACGGCACGTTCCAGACGGCGCAGTTCCCGCTGGATTATTTCGCGTGCAAAGGCAAGTTTGATTTCAATGTCGAATCAACCGAAACGGATTTGAACGGGTTCCCGCTGAATCCGCAATGGAGATGGCAGCTGTATCACCCGGAATCGAACCCGCCAAACCCGACAACGGACACGCCCCAGGCTGCGATGTGCCATTACTTCAGCGCTACGGACGTGGTGAACACTGGGCAAACGTCTATTCAAGTCTTGGTACCGTCATACTCCGATTGCACCGATCAGATGACTCACGTGAACGCGCCAGACGGCTGGAATGCGCTGGTTTGTAGTACAAACCCGAGGTCAGGATTTGATGGCCACCTGGATTGGTTCACAGCCACGTTCGGGACCATGGCTGGGAGTCCGCCCCCCTCCATCGGATCTTTTAGTTTTGGAGACCATAACGGCTGGGACGATGACTATGACAATTCCATGTACATGGCCTACGACATCTCCTCCCACATTTTCTCTGGCTTTCCCGCGATGATGAATGGCCGCGACAGCCAGCATGTGGAGTTCGATTCGGATGAGACCATCGATTACTTCGCCACCCCGTGGTGGAACCAGTTCCACCATGCCGTGGACAACGGCGGCGCGTCCAGCATGCTGCATGACACCGAATCGATCGTGACTGGCATGTTCGGCGTGGACTGCGAGCACGACGGTTGCAAAAGCGAAATACATCCCGTCTTCACGGTGGCTCTCCACGTGTTAGACAGTCCCGATAACGATACATGGGCTATGTTTCTGCGCAACACCGGCGACGAAGGCTACTGCTCGAGCCAGATCGAGACCGCCAATTTCACCACTTACACGTTCCGCTTGCCTTGGCGAACGAAAGAATCGACTCCCTGGACGGCCGTCGACGTACTCTGGGGACCGACGTATCCCGATTGCGCGCAAGCGCAAGAGGCGCAAGCCAAATCGTGTTTTGAACAGCAGGTCCCACCCGGCGGCGCGACCGGACCGACGATCACCTACCTCAGCGGCCAGTGGGTGGACGTAACCTTTACATTCCCCGCCCCAACAAAGAGGCCGCTGATCGATGGCGAGCTCCATCTTCAGTGGCGGGGACAAAGTTCCAATGGGGCGCTCACGGCGAGTTCGCCCGCATCCACGCCTTCAACAGGCAACTCCTCCCCGGCCAATTCCCACGAAGAGCAAGAGAAGGAAGACGAATCCGGACCTCTGGGAATTGCTCTTGGCAAGCTTAGCCCTGCGCAGCAGAGCCAAATCAAAAAAACCGTTGCCGCGGCGACTGCGAGCGGAGCGAAGATGCAGGCTTTGCCCGCGGGTCAGCCAGCGCGAGAAGTAACAGCGTCTGAAGCTCCTGCGCCACATGCGGTGGTTCACATCGGCACAGCAGGGCCAGCGGCGACCGAGAAGGCTGCTCGCGACGCAACAATGATCCGTGAACTCTGCAAAGCATACGGCGGTTCGATCGAGGGGGCGCCAGCAAACACGTGTGCTCAGGCTTCTCATTAGTTGGACGCAGCGAGACAAGGGCCGATCTAAATTTACGGGATCAGGGATACGTCACGGTTAGGCGAGGGCTGGGAGTTAGTGGAACCCGGGTTTTAAAGAAAACTGGGGACGTAGTGGAGCTGGCGAGAATCGTGGCGGAGGGAAAGTCAAGTCGAGCGGATAGTGTAATCGCCAACCATTCGCTTCTCTGGGTCCAGCAAACCGGACTACTTTCTAGCGTTCCGGAGAAAACCCGGGAACCGCTGAATCTTCTTCTCCAGTTTCTCTCTGCGTCCTATTCGTTAGGCACTAGAGTGGCTCGCGCTACGGATGATTGAAAGGTTTGAGCAAGTTTCGGGAAGGCCTTCTTGAGTTCCTCAACAACCTCCGGCGTTACCTCAGGCCAGTCGTTGCTCGAATGGCTGTTCTCCCTCAATGCCGCTTCGCTCTGGCCAGAGGGGTAGCCCCATGCTACATCGGCCATGATTCTGGGTGCCGTGGTCAGGTGACACATATCTATGCACAGCGCGACGTTGTTCGTTGCATTCTCGGAGGTAGTCGGGAAGATGCACTCTACGCCAAGTGCGTAGCCTTGATACTCAGTGGCAGACCCCACACGGCCCTGCCAAACGTTGAATTGCAATCCCGGATGCTTCTGTTGGAGTTCCGAGGCAACTCGTTGCAGTTCCGGGAAAAATAGGTCTACGATTTGCGCGACCAAAGGATGCATCTGGACAATTGTATGGCAGATAACTCTGGAAGACTGGCGCACCTCCGCGTCATTCCGAGCGATGAATGGCCGAGTGCCTTCTGAAGACGTGACAGGGTTCATTTCGCAGTTTCGCCTGAGTGTACGAATACACAGGCTGGGCGCGGGATTTCGTTCCACGACGATTGCATATTCGATTGCATAATCGGCCTGCGGACTGGCCGAAAGGTGCTATATGAGGCGGCTCGGAGCAGACAGTAAAATAGACGTGCAAGGAAGACGGTCGCTAACGTGTTGGAAAATCGGACAAATCGGGCAGGCATTCTGGCGGAGAGGGAGGGATTCGAACCCTCGGTACAGGTGTTAGCCCGTACAACGGTTTAGCAAACCGCCGCATTCGGCCACTCTGCCACCTCTCCGGCGTGCGGAGTTATAGTTTACCACGTTGATCTTCGGGCCACCTCCACGTCAAACCGTAGAGCATTTTCGATCATCCAACCGTTCGTAACCGTCGCCTCGCTTGAGGGCCTTCGGTTTTTATGCTAGAAACAATGTAGTCCGCCCGTTTTCTGATGCACAGATTGACTCATCACCGAGATTTGCGCCGCGGCGGTTGGTGCGCGCTTCTTGTTCTCGTCTCGGTCTGTGTGCTGACGGTTCATGTCGCTACACGCTATTGTTCCTCAGAGAATTCCGCGAGTCACTCGATCCGAACTCTCCACAGGCACACGTCACCGCAGACGAACCGGCAGCGGCTAACGAAAGTCCCAGACTTCTGCACGCCACGTCTGAGCGATTTCGCAATACTGCCGGCGTCCACTGCTTACGGTCGCATAGCTCCGGCCGGACTTCCTGTACCAATCGTCATCTACGATAAAAGTCCGTATAACCGGCCTCCTCCTTCAGCCTAAATCCCTTTCATACTTGTATTTGCCGAAGTTTGTGGCGTATTTCGCCGGGGCGATTAGCATTTTCCCGCTTGCCACTATAGATGGAAATGTGAAAACTCGGCGAACGATTGGCACATCGTAACAACGAATGGGTTTGCATCTTTCATTCCTCGGAATGGATGAACGGATTTCCTGAGAGGAGTACGCGATGGCAGTGTCTGCGCTTTCTGAAGAACAGTTGAACGCGCTTCGCCGGTTCAACACCTGCATGGTTGCGAATGCGGTCGAGACCTTTAACCTTCGGCTGCGCAATACAGGTTTCACAGACGGCAGCGTTGGGTGCATGTTTCCAGACGCTCCACCCATGGTTGGTTACGCGGTCACGGCCAAGCTGCGCAGCGGTGAGCCACCGATGAAAGGCGGAACATTTCACGATCGTTCGGACCTGTGGAACGCCATACTCAGCACGCCTTACCCACGCGTTCTGGTACTGGAGGACTTGGATAAACCTCCCGGACGCGGAGCTTTTATCGGCGACGTTCATGCTGCCATCCTGAAATCTTTGGGATGTATAGGTTACGTGACCAATGGAGCCGCGCGGGAACTACCGGGAGTGCGGGCTAGCGGGATTCAGATTTTTGCCGGGAATGTCGCAGTATCTCATGCCTACGCGCATATCTTCGACCTAGGTGCGAGCGTCACCATAGGCGGTATGGAAGTCCGTACAGGTAGCCTTTTACATGGGGATCTCCACGGCGTACTCGATGTTCCGGAGAGAATTGCATCCGAGATTCCTCGCATCGCATCGGCCATGCAAAGCGCCGAGCGAAAATTGATTGAGTATTGCCGATCCAATTCTTTTTCCGTTGCAGGGCTAAGCCAGATCATGAAGATAGTCGAGTGAGGCAGGCCTCTTGAAGCGAGCGATTATGAACGTTGCGAGTCAATTGAGTTCGGTAGAAAATAACCGCTACGGCAGACTGATTTCTTGCGTAACTTCGGCTCTGTGCGTAGTAGCAGTTCTGGTTCTGTCTTCCTGTTCGGGGAGAGATAAACGCGTCGAAGCGAGCGGACCCACGGTCAGCGTCGGCGTCACCAAGGCGGTGAAGAAGTCGCTGGGCCGCCACATCACACTCTCCTCTGAGTTGGTACCCTTCCAGGAAATCGACGTCTATGCCAAGGAATCCGGCTATGTCAAGAAAATCAATGTCGATTACGGATCGCGGGTGAAAGCGGGCGAGGTGTTGGCGGTTCTCGAAATCCCCGAGTTGCAGGCGCAAGTCGATGAAGACCAGGCTGAAATCAAGAACGCAGATAATCAGGTGAGCCGGGCACAGCACGATCTAGGACGATATCAGGCGCAGTATCAAGCGCTGCACCTGCAATACACGCGCTTGAATGGAGTTTTCCAGAGCCAGCCCGGCATCGTGGCCCAGCAGGAAGTGGATGACGCACAAGGCAAAGATCTTGCCGCAGCTTCTCAAGTGGAAGCCGGCAAAGCGGCATTGGACGCTGCCCAGAGTCAGCTTTCCGCAGCCAAGGCCAAGCTGGCTCACGATCAGAGTCTTTTTGACTATTCGAAGATCACGGCGCCCTTCAGTGGCATCGTGACGGAACGCTATGCCAATCTCGGAACACTGATGCAGGCGGGGACCGGCTCGAGCACGCAGGCCATGCCGTTGGTGAAGCTCTCGGAAGACGATCTGTTTCGGCTGGTTATCCCGGTGCCCGAGGCTTACGTTCGCTACATTCGTATCGGAGATCCGGTGAGTGTTCACGTGCCCTCGCTGGACCGCACATTTCCGGGGAAAGTAGCCCGGTTTTCAGTGGATGTGCGCGCCGACACCCGCACTATGCACACGGAAGTGGATGTCGCGAACCCGCAACGTGTGATGCTTCCCGGGCTTTATGCCGATGCGGAACTGGAGTTCGATCGAGCGGCCAACGTGCTGACCGTTCCGGTGCAGGCCTTGAGTCACGAAGAAAACAAGACACACGTCCTGGTGGTGACTTCCGGTGGAAGGGTGGAAGAACGCCCGGTTCAAGTGGGAATCGAAACCAGCGGCGATGCTGAGATCGTTTCGGGATTAAATGAAGGCGAAGAAGTTGTGGTGAGCGATCGCAGCGGCCTGAAACCGGGACAAAAGGTTCGACCGCAGCTGATCCCAGTACCCGAATACAACCACACGGAGACGGAATCGTAGAGCGGCCGTTGGGGCGAATTACATATTCAGATTAAAGAGCAGGAAGAGGAAAGATCGGATAAAGTTTCATGCCACGTTTTTCAATTCGCAACCCTTATTTCATTAGCGTGATCTGCCTGACGCTGCTGGTCATCGGTGTGACCAGTATTACACGCATGCCGATCGACCTGTTTCCGCCGATCAATCTGCCCGAGGCAGTGGTGGCGACGTTCTACAGCGGCATGCCGCCGGAGGACATCGAGTATGACATTACGGACCCGCTCGAGCGCTTCTTTACGTTGGCCTCGGGCGTCGATCACATGGAGTCGCGTTCACTTCTTGGCGTAAGCATTATTAAGGTGTATTTCCAGCCCGGAACCAATCCCGACACCGACGTGAGCCAGCTTTCAAATCTGGCTCTGGCTGACCTGAAGCGTTTGCCGCCCGGCACACTGCCGCCGGTGGTTCTGAAGTTCGACGCCTCCAGCCTGCCAGTAGCGCTCGTGACGGTAAAGGGCGAGGGTCTTACTGAAACTCAGCTTCACGACTACGCGCAATTTCAAATTCGCAACCAGATCGCGGTCGTTCCCGGCGCCGAGATTCCGATTCCATTCGGCGGCAAGTATCGCCAGATCATGGTGTATGTCGATCCCTACAAATTATCTTCCCGCCAACTCAGCCTGATGGATGTGGTAGGCGCGGTGAACAATGCCAACCTCATCCTGCCCGCCGGCGACGTGAAGATGGGTCCGTACGATTATTTCGTGTACTCGAACAGCTTGGTCGACAACATGGACCAGTTGGGTAAGCTGCCCATAAAAGTCAAAGGCCATTCCTGGGTCACGATCAACGATGTCGGCAAAGCCGAAGACGCAAACCAGATTCAATACAACATCGTTCGCATCGATGGTCAGAAATCCACTTACATCCCCATCATGAAGCAGGGCGGCGATACGAACACGATCGAAGTCGTGAATGGGGTTCGCAAGCTCATCAAAAATCTCTACGACATTCCCAAGCAGATGGTCACCAGCATCGTCTTCGACCAGTCTGTCTATGTGAAAGAAGCCATCGATACCGTGCTGCACGAAGGACTTCTGGGTCTGATTCTCACCAGCATGATGATCCTGATTTTCCTGGGCAGCTTCCGCGCCACGTCGGCGGTGCTGCTTTCCATTCCGATTTCGGCTTTGGCGGCGTTTGTGGTCTTGGCTTTGCTGGGCGGCACCGTGAACACGATGGTTTTGGGAGGAATGGCACTCGCCTTCTCGCGCGTGATCGATAATTCTGTGATCTCGCTCGAGAACATCTACCGCCATCTGGAGATGGGTGCCGCTCCCATGGTTGCAGCCGAAGTTGGCGGCCAGGAAGTGAACCTAGCGGTGCTGGCCGCGACCCTCGTGGACGTGGTCGATTTCTTCCCAGTCGTCTTTCTGTATGGCGTGGCCAAATATTTGTTCTCTGCTTTGGCGTTGGCCTTCTGCCTCTCGCTGCTGGCTTCTTATGTGGTAGCGATGACGGTCATTCCTTTATTCTGCTCACGCTTCTTGAAGGCTGTTCCTCACGGTGGAGAAACAGAGCACAAGGAATATGAAGTCGAACCCACGGAGGGGACGAAACGTTCGTGGCTCGATCGATTTAACGTTCGTTTCAACCGCATGTTCAACAAGGTCCTCGATTTCTACGAGCGCTGGGTCCGGCGGGCGTTGGAGCGTCCTGGGGTCACAGTTTTGGCCTTGAGCGGACTTTTTGTTCTCAGTCTCGGCATCTACCCGTTTGTCGGGTTGGCCTTCTTCCCCAAGACCGATGCCGGACAGTTCACCATTAACTTGAAAGTTCCGACCGGCACGCGCATTGAACTGGCGGATCAATACGTGGGGAAAGTCGAAGACATAATCAGAAGCACGGTTGGAGGCAAGGATCTGAAAAGAATTGTTTCCAATATCGGAGTCGTGCCGGATTTCTCTGCGCTTTACACCACGAACTCCGGCCCGTATACCGCGACGGTTCAGGTACAGTTAAGCCCCGACCACCACGTGAGCAGTTTCGCGTATATGGACCGGGTGCAGAAGAAAATCGCGAGCCAGTTTCCTGATATTCGTACATTTCTTTCCAGCGGTTCCATGGTCGACGCTATTCTGAATACGGGAATGCCCGCTCCCATTGACGTACAAGTCGCCAGCCGCGATCTCGATCAGGCCTATGACATCGCGCAGAACCTGGCGCGCCGGATTCGCGAAGTACAGGGCGTTGGCCAGATCTACGTTCCGCAAGACATGAACTATCCGGCCCTGCGCCTCGATGTCGATCGCGTCCACGCCGGCGAACTCGGACTGTCACAAAAAGACGTGGTCGATAATGTCATCACCGCTCTCAACTCCAATTACATGATCGCTCCCAATTACTGGGTCGATCGCAAGACGGGTAATGACTACTACCTCACCGTGCAGTATTTTGAGCACGGCCAGGCCGCCATTCACAACCGCACAGACCTCGGCCAGATTCCACTGCGTGATCCCGACAGCGGAAACGGTCTGAATTGCGGCCTCAGCGGTCTATCACAGCCCGGAACTCCGCACCCTTCGTGGGACTGCTCGGTCGAAGGTAGGCCGACGACAGTGTTGAAAAATGTGGTGAACGTAAAAGAAGTTCAGACGCCAACGGAGGTCGATCACTATCAGATTCAGCGTGTCGCTGACATCTACGTCACTCCGGCGGGAGAAGACTTACAACGTGTCGCCAGTTCGATTCGCAAAATTATTGCCGACGAGAAAATTCCTTCCAACGTGCGGGTAAACCTGCGCGGCATGGTGAATGGCATGGATGAATCGTTCAAGAGCTTTGGGTTGGGATTCCTCATCTCATTCCTTCTTCTCTTCCTGATCCTGACCGCGCAATTCAAATCTTTCATCGATCCTTTTCTGATCATGCTGGCGATTCCCATGGGATTTATTGGTGTGTTGATCATCTTGCCTCTCACCGGAGCAACGTTGAACGTCATGTCGCTGATGGGCGTGCTGATGCTGATCGGCATTGCCGACTCGAATAGCATTCTCATTGTTGACTTTGCTCACAATCTGGAGAGGGAACAGGGTCTGTCTCCAAAAGATGCGGTGATCACAGCCTGCCGCGTGCGTCTGCGGCCGATTCTGATGACCTCGCTCGCCACCATCATCGGAATGATTCCGATGGCGCTAAAGCTTGGAACGGGAGCCGAACAGTATGCCCCGATGGCAAAAGCCATCATCGGTGGACTGACATCTTCGGTGGTCCTCACCGTTTTCATCGTGCCTGCCGCGTATCTGCTGGTTTACGGCAAGAAGAAGCCCCAAACCGCAACCTCGGCCGCTACGGAGAACGCATAATGAAAGGGCAGCGCCTCATCATCGGCTCTCTGTTGTTTTCTGCGTGTTTCATTTTGCCGCAACTGGTGCGCGCACAATCGGCTCATGCAAAGAACTCAACGGAGAATTTGCCCACCGCGCCTCAGCCACAATCCGCACCGAATGCAACCGTGACTGAAACGCCGCGCGCCATGCTGAGCGCCACCTTCCCGCCGCAAGCCGTGGCCCAGTCAGCGCAAGCGGCGCCGAATGTTCCACCCCCCAGCGGAACTCTGCGCTTAAGCCGCAGCGATGCCGAGCAACTGGCGATCAGGAACAACCCGCGCATCAGCGTGGGAAAACTTCTCGCGCTGGCGCAACATCAGGTTTACCGCGAAAGTCGCGCGGCGGAGTTGCCGAATTTCAATGGCGCCATCACTGCAGTCGACGCCAATGAAGGCAGCCGCATCACGGCCGGCTACCTCACGGCTTCACGCGTACTTGAACATGCCGGAGCCGGAGTTACGCTTAGCCAACTGATCACGGACTTTGGACGAACCATCAATCTGGTCTCCTCAGCCAAGCTCCAGGAAAAAGCGCAACAGGCCAATGCCCAGGCAACCCAGGAAGACATTGTGCTTGCTACCGACGAGGCCTTCTATAACGCACTGCAAGCGCAGGCGCTGCTGAAGGTGGCGCAACAAACCGTGACCACACGACAATCGGCGGAAAATCAGATCAACGAATTGGCCAGGAACAAGCTGAAATCGGATCTCGATTTGTCGTTCGCGCAGGTAAATCTGTCGCAGGCCAAACTTCTTCAACTGGATGCCGAGAACAACGTCAATTCAACCATCGCCGCGCTCACGGCAGTGTTGGGGTTCGATAAAGAAATGCAGTACGAACTGACCGAAGACGACACACAAGCACTTCCACCCCCGCCACCCGATGTCGACGTGCTCATTAGTACCGCCATACAGCAGCGCCCCGATCTTCAGGCGCTCACTTTTGGACAACAGGCTGCGCAGAAGTTCTATCGGGCCCAGCGTGACCAACTCCGTCCGACCATCAGCGCGCTCGGCATCACGGGAGTTTCTCCTGTCCGCCCCGATTGCTTTGGTTATGGCTGTTCGCCCAACTACTTCATATCGAGTTGGTACGGCGCTGTCGGCGTGAACGTGAGCGTTCCCATCTTTAATGGATTTTTGTTTGTTTCGGAAGCTTCGGAAGCGAATCTGAGAGCGAAGGCCGCGGCAGAAAATACGCGTGACTTACGCGATCGGGTGGTTCGCGACGTGCGCACCGCGTGGCTCGCTGCTCATACCGCGTTTCAAAAAGTGAGCGTCACCGCGGAGATGGCCAAGGAAGCGGACCTAGCCCTGAATCTGGCGCAGGGACGCTATAACCTCGGACTTGGGTCGATCGTCGAACTCAGTCAGGCGCAACTCCAGCAGACCGACGCCGCCGTCGGATACGTGAACGCGCAATACCAATATCGGCTCGCGCTCTCGACGTTGAAGTTTGAAATTGGAGCGCTGCCTTAGAGTCGTGCGCTTCGCCATCGCCGGGGCGACTCGCTGCGCTTCTCATTGGGTTAGGTTTTTCCAAAGCTTCCAGCAATCGCGCGCGATTTCCCAATCCTCTTGCGCCCTGATAACCAGGATGTGTACCGCCGAACCGGGTACGGAGATGTCCTGATCATCGGGTGGCTGACTATTTCTGTTGGAATCAAGCTTTAGTCCGGCATACTCCAGGTTCGCGCAGGTTGCGGCGCGCACTTCAGGGGAATTTTCTCCCACTCCCGCGGTGAAAATCAGTGCGTCGATTCCGCCCAGAACGGCAATCATGGCGCCGATGCCGGACTGGAGTCGGTGTATGTAAATGTCAAAAGCCAGCTTGGCGCGTTCATTTCCCTCCTGGATCGCGGTCAGAATCTCGCGCATATCTCCTGACACGCCTGAAACACCCAGCAGTCCCGACCTCTTGTTCAGGATTTCGTCGATTTGCTCTCCGGTGAATTGGCTTTGCCGCATCAGGTAAGTGAGTATTCCCGGATCGACGGAACCGGAACGGGTACCCATCATGAGACCTTCCAGCGGCGTGAAACCCATAGTCGTGTCGATGCTTTTGCCGCTGCGAATGGCTGCCAGAGAACAGCCGTTTCCGAGGTGACAACTTACAAGCCTAAGCGAATCCGGATCCTTGTGGAGCAGATGCGCTGCGCGCCGGGCGCAATATTTGTGATTGATGCCATGAAACCCGTATCGCCGGATTCCCGCCGTGAACCATTCGTACGGTCCGGGATACACCGCAGAAAATAGGGGCATCTTTTTGTGGAAGCCGGTATCGAAAACGGCGACTTGCGGCACATCGTCCAGCACTTGCGCGATGGTTTCCATGCCTTCTAGTTCTGCGCGGTTGTGCAGAGGCGCGAAGGCGGAAACGCCTGCAATCGCTGCTTTTACTTCGGCTGTAATAAAGACCGGATCTTCAAAGTGAGGGCCCCCATGAACCACTCGATGTCCAACTACGTCGATCTCCGATGGCGAAGCTACGGCTTTTGCTCCCCCTTCCCATAAGGCATGCAGAAGGTGCTCGGTTGCTTCGGTGCGAGAGAAAACTCGAATTCGGCTTTTCTCAGAAAAATTACGCCTATTTCTAATTTCGGCGTCGGCAAAATCTTCTTGCCATTCGATCTTTGCCTGCCAAAGGCAAGCAGGCGGATCGTCGGGCAAAGCTTCACCGATCTCGTACAGGCAGCTTTTTTGACTGCTGGAACCGGAGTTGAGCACTAGAATTTTCATAAGTCAGCCAAGTGAATCCAAGTCTCGCATTTTTGCCTGATCGCCGCCAGACCTGAAGGCTTATTTGGTTCCCTTTGCACTGCGCCTAGTTGGCTGCACACTTATTTTGTCGCAATCAATTAATATTCGGATGCTGAAGCTTCTCATCAGAGATTGGCATCTTAGGACTTTAGGTCTCGTAACGTCGATCGATCCCACACTTCTGCGTCGGGAGCACTTTCATGACACCGATACTGACCGCCGGAAACTCAGAGGCCCATCGGGCGTCGGCTGCGCCAACACTTTCTTCTGAAGAACTGCGCAAAATCGATGCCTATTGGCGTGCCTGCAACTACCTTTGCGCAGGAATGCTGTATCTCCGCGACAATCCTTTGCTCCGGGAGCCGCTGCGTCCCGAGCACTTCAAGAACCGCTTGCTGGGACACTGGGGCTCGGATCCAGGCCAGACTTTCATCTGGGTTCATCTGAACCGGGTGATTCGCAAGTACGACCTTGACATGTTTTATATTTCAGGTCCGGGCCATGGCGCGCCAGCGGTGATTTCGAACAGCTATCTTGAAGGAGTTTATTCTGAAATCTATCCGGAGAAGAGTCTCGATGAAGCTGGAATGCTCAGGCTCTTCCGCGCTTTCTCCTTTCCCGGCCAGCTCGGCAGCCATTGCACCCCAGAAGTGCCGGGCTCCATCCACGAGGGCGGTGAACTCGGCTACAGCTTGTCGCACGGTTTCGGGGCCGCGTTCGACAATCCCGACTTGATCGTGAGTGTGGCGGTTGGTGACGGCGAATCGGAGACTGGGCCGCTGGCTACGTCGTGGCATTCCAATAAATTTCTTAATCCAATCCGCGATGGCGCGGTGTTGCCGATTCTTCATCTGAACGGATACAAAATCGCCAATCCAACCGTACTGGCTCGCATTCCTTCAGTGGAACTGGATGATCTCTTCAAGGGATACGGATGGACCCCTTACACAGTAGAGGGTGACGATCCGGAGTTGATGCATCAGAAGATGGCGGCGGCGGTTGAATCGTGCATACTTCAGATTCGCTCGATTCAGGAAGAAGCCCGCAGGACGGGAAGGCCAGATCGTCCGCGCTGGCCCATGATCATCTTGCGGTCGCCCAAGGGATGGACCGGGCCAAAAGAGGTCGACGGTCACAAAGTTGAAAATTTCTGGCGAGCCCACCAGATCCCTGTGCTCGATGTGAAAGCGAATCCCGAACACCTGCGGATCGTTGAGCAATGGATGCGCAGCTATAAGCCTGAGGAACTTTTCGACGAGCACGGTGCGCTAATTCCAGAACTGCGGGAGCTTCCACCCGTAGGAGATCGCCGTATGAGCGCGAATCCACATACGGATGGAGGTAAGCTGCGCAAGCCGCTTGATCTGCCGGATTTTCAGGACTACGCAATTCCGATCGAGGCACCGGGCGCGAAAGAAATGTCTCCCACGGAAACTCTGGGCAAGTTTTTGCGCGATGTGATGAAGCGGAACATGAACAACTTCCGCCTTTTCAGCCCGGACGAGAATGCGTCCAATCGCCTGGAGGACGTCTATGAGGCAAGCTTTAAAACCTGGCTGGCAGAGATAAAGCCGGAAGACGCAGACGGGACGGACATCGCCCCCGATGGCCGTGTCATGGAGATGTTGAGCGAGCACACACTCGAGGGATGGCTGGAGGGTTATCTCTTAACCGGCCGTCATGGCCTGTTCAATACTTACGAGGCATTCGCCCACATCATCGATTCGATGTACAACCAGTATGCAAAATGGCTGGAAAAGGCGAAAACCGAGATCCGCTGGCGCGCTCCCGTCTCTTCGCTCAACCTGTTGATTTCATCTCTCGTATGGCGACAAGACCATAACGGCTTCACGCATGAGGATCCCGGCTTCCTCGATGTGGTTAGTAACAAGAGCGCCGAAGTCACCCGCATCTATCTGCCTCCTGACGCGAACTGCCTGCTCAGTGTCGCGGACCATTGTTTGCGCAGCGAAAATTATGTAAACGTGATCGTCGCCGACAAACAGCCGCACCTGGTTTATCTCAGCATGGATGAGGCGATCCTGCATTGCACCAAGGGCATTGGAATATGGAATTGGGCCAGCACCGACGGGGGAGAAGAGCCGGATGTGGTGGTCGCCAGTGCCGGCGATATTCTGACGGAAGAAGCGTTAGCTGCGGTAGCCATACTTCGAGAACGAATTCCCGATCTCAAAATTCGGTTCGTGAATGTCGTTGATCTGTACCGGCTTCAACCTGATAGTGAGCATCCACACGGGCTCTCCGACCGCGATTTCGATTCGCTCTTCACCAAGGATAAGCCGGTGATTTTCAATTTCCATGGCTATCCCTGGCTGATTCACAAGTTCACCTACCGGCGGACGAATCATGACAATATTCACGTTCGCGGATACAAAGAGAAAGGCAACATCAACACGCCGCTGGAACTCGCGATTCGCAACCAGGTCGACCGTTTTGATCTAGCGATTGACGTGATCGACCGCGTTTCACGGCTGCAAGGCCGCGCCGCGCATGTGAAGGAGTGGCTCAAAGATCAGATTATCGAGAGCATCAACTACGCTTACTCGGAAGGGATCGATAAGCCTGAGATCCGCAACTGGCGATGGCCTGCGGAAAAATCGGCATAAAACAATTGCGGCCGAGAGTGCCCGAGTCTCGCAATTGATTCGTCTTCCGGGAACGCCTTGAAATGGCTTGCTCGATTAATTGACCGGGGGACGATATTTCTGTAGATTCAGATTGGACTGAAAATACTGATATGGCGACGTTGACTGGCGTTCAAAAGGCGTACATCTTGCACTGGGGCGAGATGGGAACACGCTGGGGCATCAATCGTACGGTGGCGCAGATTCACGCTCTCCTGTATTTGTCGCCGCGGGCCCTGCCGGCGGAGGAGATTGCCGAGACGCTGAGCGTCGCGCGGTCGAATGTGAGCACCTCAATCCGGGAACTGGAGGGGTGGGGGATCGTGCGCGCGGTGCATGTGCTGGGCGACCGGCGGGAGCATTACGAGTCAATGAAAGATGTCTGGGAGATGTTCCGGCTGGTGATTGAGCAACGGAAGCGGAGGGAGATCGATCCGACGCGGGAGATGCTGCGCCGCAGCCTGGAGGAGGTAGATCCGAAGGAGCCGGGAGCAGATTTTACCCGCGAGCGTCTAGTAGCGATGGCTGGATTCTTCGATGCCGTGACGGAATTGCACGACGAGATGAAGCGTTTACCCACTGGGACAGTCCGGAAGCTGTTGAGGATGGGGGCGAAGGTTAGCGGCAGGAAGAAGTAAGGAGTGGTTAGTCGCTGGTACCTTTACGTTTCTATTGCCACGACTTCTTCCGGTTACTTCTTCGCTTAAGCGTGACGTAGAATTTATATTCGAGGGTATTAAAGAATGGCGCAGGCTGGCGAGCAGACGAAGGTTTGGATCACTTTGAATGGATTGCCGCTGGTGATCGAGTTGGAGTGGCCGTTTCACCGATCGACCTCGGGGGCGGATTTCTGGGTGCTGCATGGGGACATCCAGCTGGAGAATTCGGCTGGGCTGCATGCGCCGGTGGCAGTGAATTTGTCCGCAACAGTGCGGGAAGTACTGGCGTCGCTTGAGCCTAAGGATGCCGAAGCTCCGGTGATCAACGCGCTCCGCAAGGAAGTGGACCGGCGGCAGATTGAGTTTATGAAGTCGGGAAAGTTGTTACCGGTGGCGTTCTCGAGCCGGCATTACGACTTCAAGCGTGGGAAGTGGGTGTTTGGCAAGGCTACGGATGAGGTTATTGCGGAGTTCATCGAGCGGAAGGTTTATTGGACGACGAGAAGTTCGGAAGCTGCAGAAGCCGGGCCGAAAGTGTGGATCGGAGATCCGACCGACGCTCAGTATTTGGAGACTACACCAGGGCACCTGCTGGAAATCGCTGGGCGACTGGTGGCGGGCGATGGCTTAGTGCGGATGGAGGGCGAGTTCGCCGTGGCGACGCCGGGGTTGATGGCGCAGGCTGACCGATTTCAAGCGGCAATGCGAACCGCCATCGAAGAGTTGGAAAAGAAGCACGCGTTCGAGAGAGGCTAATCCAGATTGTTTTTTAGCGCCAGGGATTGCTGTCCATGCGTTCGCATTCGCGGAAAAGCGAGTGGCATTCAGCCAGGAACTCGCTCTCGATCTATTGTTCGGCGTCGATCGCATCGTCCACTCGGGCGAGGGCGCGAGTGGAATAGTTCCCAACCTTGGCAAACTCTTGCAGCAACTAACTCATAGATAGAGATAAATCTCGAAGGCACGGCGTACCCGCGCTTTCTCAGGAGGACTATTTATGGCAGAAGATATGGAGAAGAAAGGTCAGCAGGGAAACCAGCAATTTGGCCAAGGTCAGCAGAGTAATAAGGGGGGCCAGGGCCAGCAAGGCACGCAAACCGGGCAGCGCGGTCAACAAGGAGAGCACGGTCGACCAGGCCAGCATCAACAGGGTGGGGAACAGACCGGCCAGAGTGGACAATACCAGCAGAACAAGAAGAGCGGCCAAAACGAAGGCGACGAGCAAGATCTGAATCGCGACCGCCAGCGCCGTGCTTCCTAGGCTTCCCTGGTAGTTACGTGAAGAGTATGTTGCTGCAAAATCCCGGTCATGGCGGCCCGGGATTTTGTTTTATGGGGCCTTGGTATCTAAATTCTTAATGATCAGGGAATGAATCATCATTCTCCGGCTGTAACTCGCAGAAGCTTGTTTTCAAGTCTGGCTCCTTCTTCCACTGTATGTACGGCTTTCGGGGTATTGTCCTGCGCGGGAGGAAGGAACTAATTTTCGATTGTGCAAGTGACCACACAGATGCCACCTGATCGAGAGTTGGCATCTCAAAGCGTGGAAATCAAATTTTGAGGGAGAACAATAATGAAGAAGGATTCATTACGAGAACTTTACATCGACGAACTGCGGGATCTCTACAACGCAGAAACGCAACTAGTGAAAGCGCTGCCGAAAATGGCCAAGGCCTCCAGCAACGAACAACTCAGCGAGGGGTTTGAGGAGCACCTGCGACAAACGACGGAGCATGTTTCGCGTTTGGAGCAGATCTTCGAGAGGCTTGGCGAGAAAGCTTCGGGTAAGAAGTGTCTCGGCATGGAAGGATTGGTCAAAGAAGGGGCCGACACGATGAAGGAAGACTATCCCGAGGAAGTCATGGATGCGGCGATCATTGGCGCGGCGCAGCGAGTCGAGCACTACGAAATCGCCGCTTACGGCACAGCGAAGGCTTTCGCGCAGCTTCTGGGCGAGGACGAAGACGTCTCATTGCTGGAGCAGACGCTGCAGGAGGAAAAAGAGACCGATGAGAAGTTAACCGAATTGGCGGAGGAAATTAATCAGTCGGCGCGTGGTGAGGAAGGCGAAGAGGAAGAGGAGAATGAAGAAGCAGGGGCGGGACGCATGGCTAGTGCATCGGGCAGGAATTCAAAGTCCAAGCGCGTCGCTTAACATCACGCTAGCAGAGCATACGGAGTTGCCGGAGGGAAGGGCGCAAGCCCTTCCCATTTTTTCGGCGATTGAAATTGGCGCCTGTATTCTACGGTGTCTGCCGTATAGCTCTCTGCAGTCCGTCCGTCTACAGTAATTGCAAAGAAAGTCTGCGGGAAATCCCATATGCGACTAGAGGTTTGCTGATGATAGACCAAAATGTTTCCCGATCCAGCGTGAGAAACTGGAAGGACCTTTACACGGCGGCTCTGTTCGAGGTCGATAATAAGAAGATTCCGGAGCGAATCACTGACGCCGAGAAAGCGATCGTCGCGCGAGCACGGGAACTGTTCGCCGCAGGCGTCGATACCATCGAAGAAGACCAGGAATTGGACGATGCTTTATACGCGCTGCGAGCATTGCAAAATTGCTTGAGTTTCCGAGCTGTAGCCTAGCTTTGTATCTCCTTCTTATTTTGGATTTCGCGCCCTCAAGTCAACGGGAGCGCGAATCCTTTTTATAACCTTACATTTGGCTCATGCCCCAAATAGGGAAATGAAGGGTCACGAACCGGGGCTGCACAGTATTGCTGAGCCGAAGAGCTCGGCTTAGAGTGCAACCAGTGTTGAAAGTTGAGACCTAACATGCCCTACAAAATTACAAGACAACATATCGAAGTTCCGCGTTCTCCGTCTCACGGGGACCTGAGGCGTGTTTTTGAGCGCGCTGTAGGCGACCTATATGAAGGGGATCGCACCGGCACGAAGCGGCCACAATATGGAGCGCCCATCGTACCCAGAAGGATTCTTGGAATTACGAGAGTCGATGCGGAGAAACGCGCCCTGTCGGATGCGGCGCGAGCACTGGCGCAGTTGTGGAAGGTTTAGCTGACGGCGACAGCGCGGCCGAGGCGCGCACGCTCCCAATCTTTCCTGCGTAAAACACCGCAACCGCAACTTTTCAAGACCCAGAAAAAAATTGGGGACGCTGACGCGTCCCCATAAATAATGCGACCAAGCCTCCGCTAACTGGCCTTACGGCGAGTGTCATCCTCGCGCTCTTCCCGGTTCGCCTCGATTTCGGCGGTTTCGGTATCAGCCGCTTTCTTGCTTGCATCTTTGGCGTCACCCCATGCGTTCTGTACCTTACCTTCCGCTTGTTTCAAAGTGCCGTTCACTTGCTTTTCGGTATCACCGGTCCATTCGCCTACCTGGCGCTCAACGCGGCCAGCCACATCTTTAGCTTTGCCAGCGACCTGATCTTTGTTCATGTTTCCTCCGTGAATTTGGGACTCGACTTCGGTTCGTCCGTCGTTAAACTACGGGGCTTCTGCCTTGGATCAGTCGGATCAGAATCACGATCACCGCCAAGACGAGAAGAATGTGGATGAATCCACCCAGGGTGTAGGAGCTGACCATGCCCAACAACCAAAGAACTAGAAGCACCACAGCAATCGTCCAAAGCATCGGGACTCCTTTATCTGGAAAGTTCTTTTCGATTCACCAGCAACTGAAACGCAGTCTAAGCGCATGGTAAGCCGTGAGAAATCCAGTAAAATCCCTACGCGATAGGGTGATCGCGCTTTATTTGGAGCATTGCGAGAGAGATTGAATGCTTATCCATGTTATTGGCGTTCAGTAAATTTGAACGATTCCATTTCTCACGGCATAAAGGGTGAGAGCGGCAACGGAGTGCAGGTCCAGTTTACGCATCAGATTTGTCCGGTGAGTTTCCGCGGTTTTGACGCTTAGGTTAAGGGCGGTAGCGATCTCTTTTGTAGTTTTGCCCTCGGCGACGAGCTGAATTACCTCGCGCTCTCTCGGGGTGAGAACTTGATGATCAGCGGATTCGCTCTCAGTATGAGGACGCAAGTATCCGTCCAGCATCATTTGAGCGACTCTGGGGGTAAAAAATGTACGCCGATTTTGTAGAGCCTGAACCGCAGCTACAAGGTCACGGCCGGCGTCCGATTTCAGCAGAAAGCCGCGCGCACCCGCAGCCAGCACTTCTCGCACTACCTGCTCAGCATCGTGTACGGTGAGAATGAGGATACGGGCGTCTGGATTCGTCGCAAGAATCTGCCGGGTTGCGTCGAGACCGTTCAGGTTTGGCATCCCGATATCAAGCAAAAGCACGTCAGGTTTCAGCTTGGTAGCGCCTTCGACCGCTTCGCGACCGTCTTTCGCTTCGCCGCAGACTTCCCATCCCGGTTGGCCTTCGAGAAGAGACCGGATGCCCTTCCTGGCCACTTCATGATCGTCCGCGATCAGGATTCGGAGCAGACTCAAACCTCACCTCCACAGCCAGGAAACGAGTTCAGCGCTACGAACTGCCGGAGCTGTCAATGTCTTGACAGTAGGTGCGCTCAAAGCCAGAACAGGTTGCAACTAAAGCGTGGAGAGAGGGGAATAGAGTCACGCAGGTGCTTCTTCTCAGGTCTTTCCTGTAGCTCGGGGGTATTGCCTGTGTGGGCTTCCACAACCTGCAGATATGCATCTAAAGCAACCGATGGAGGAACCTGTCACCATGAGTTCTGCCGCATCGTGCCGGTCCGGCTTCATGCTCGCGACAGCCGTAATCTTGGTGTTTATCTTGGGAGCGTCGGCTCAAAGCCCCGCAGCGCCGCCCGCTGCAAATGCCAATGCTCAGTCAAACCAGCAGGGAACCCCCAACCCAAGTGCGCCAGCAACTTCGGTAAATCCCCAATCTGATCAACAACAGCCGGACGCACAACAGCCGACTGCCCAGGCTCCCAGTGGCGATGATCAAGGCAGCATGTTCGTGTTTAAGAAGCAGGTGGAAGAGGTAGTGCTGCATGTAACCGTGGTCGACGATCAACAACGCCCCGTGACCGGCTTGGATCGAAGCGCATTCTCCGTGTCCGAGCGCGGCGTGCCGCAGACCATTACTTCATTCCGGCGGGAGGATGTTCCTGTAGCGATTGGCATCGTGGTGGACAACTCAGGCTCGATGCGCGACAAGCGGGAGGAGATCAGCCAGGCGGTAATGAATTTAATTCGGGCCAGCAATCCGCAAGACCGAGTTTTTGTTGTCAATTTCAGCCAGGACCCCTATCTCGATCAGGATTTCACCGCTGACGAAAACTTGTTGCAGGCGGCTTTGCACCACGTTTCTACGAGGGGTAGCACCGCATTGTACGATGCGATTGTTGCCTCCGCCGTTCACTTCACGAAGCAGCCGACGCTGGAGAAGAAAGTTCTGCTGGTCATCACTGATGGGGAAGATAATATGAGCCAGGAAACAGTGCAGGAAGCAGCGCACCACCTGCAACAGATCAATGGCCCCACGCTCTATGCGATCGGTTTACTGGGAGGCGGAA
This sequence comes from uncultured Acidobacteriaceae bacterium, assembly GCA_963818935.1. Classification (GTDB taxonomy): domain Bacteria; phylum Acidobacteriota; class Terriglobia; order Terriglobales; family Acidobacteriaceae; genus Sulfotelmatobacter. Next base: position 57,710 of record CAWFUK010000042.1, on the reverse strand, counting down.
TGCAGCGTAGCGGCCGGGAAGCGTTGCAATATCTCGCGGCGGGAACCGGGGGAGTGGCTTATTTTCCCCAGACATTGGACCAAGTCGATAGCATTACGCGAACGATTGCGCACGACATTCGCAGTCAATACATGATTGCCTATAAGCCGCAGAATCAGAATACGAAGCCCGGATTCAAAGAGGTTCGCGTGCAGGCGCGCGCCCCCGGCTACGGACCACTCACGGTGCGTACCCAGACGGGTTACTATCCGCCCGAAGCTACTCATTGAGGGCTGCCGGGCCTGGGGGATTACGCTACAGTGGTCTCTGTCGAACGCGGCAACTGCGGCGGCATCTGAATCTGGATGATGTTGTTCTTGATGGCGTACACGACCAGATCGCGGATCGAGTGCAGGCTGAGTTTCCGCATGATGTTGCTGCGATGAGTTTCGACGGTTTTCGTGCTCAAATTCAGCAGCGTAGCCACTTCTTTGGAACTCTTGCCTTCCGCCAGCAGTTGCGTCACTTCGCGCTCCCTCACGGTGAGCGTTGGCAAATTGGGCGGCTCATCGCGTGAAATCGGATGCCCCTTGTCCAGAAAGCCGGCCAGCACTAAATCGTTGACCCGGGGCGTAAAGAACATGCGCTTGCTCTGCAAGGCCTCGACGGCCGATACCAGATCGCGAGCGGCGTCGGATTTCAGCACAAAACCGCGGGCGCCGGCATCGAGGGCCTCCCGAATAACCTGATCGGAATCAGTGATCGTCAAAACTATGACTTTAAAGCGAGGATCATGCTGGAGCAATTGGCGAGTGGTGTCGAGACCGTTAAGATACGGCATGCCGATATCGACAATGACGACATCCGGTTTCAATTGCTTGGCCATTTCGAGCGCCTCGCGGCCATCGGAAGCTTCGCCGCACACTTCCCACCCTTCATGTTTTTGGAGAAGCGCACACAAACCCCGGCGCACAATTTCGTGATCGTCGGCTAATAAGATTCGCAATTTCATAGCTCCTCCTGGCACAGACTCAGGCATGGACATGGAAACCCCGTAGACGGTTACAACCCCAGTTCCTTAATTCGCGGCTTGTGGACTTCTGGCCAGAGCGGTAAAAACGCGATGCTGGCTCACCGCCTCCACAGCTTCTAACAGATCGCGGGCGGCATTCGATTTCACGACGTATCCTCGTGCCCCAGCATCCAGCGCCTCGCGCATCATTTGCGGAGAATCATGCTGGGTAACGAATAGCACCTCAAGACCGGACTTCTTGCCATTCTGCTGAATCAAACGGCAAGCCTCCAGCCCATTCATTCGAGGCATAGTGACGTCTAACACGACAATGTCAGGATGTAGGGCATTGACCTTTTCCAGCGCCTCGACGCCGTCGGATGCTTCCCCGACAACTTCCCATCCGGAGCGGCCCTCCAAAAGAGTGCGCAGCCCTTGTCTTACGATAGGGTGATCGTCCACCAGAAGTATGCGAACCGCCATAACGGGCATGATTCTCCAGAAGCTGCCTTTGCGCAAGGAACCTTATATGCACCAGGCGGAAGTGCTCCAGTGGGTAAATCGTATCAAAACTAACACGACGCAATCCATGGCCGTATACGGCAAATACTGTATACGGAAGGAGACGACAGTCTAGTGGGCAATCGTACTCATGGTTGGGAAATATGTTCTCTCATGTAATAAAGCGTCGACGGCCTCTACAATTGAACCCACATCTGATTTTGCGCAGGCTCCCCGAATTCCGACTCTGCGCGCTTCCTCGGCGAGTTGCTTGGAAAGATGAATGGTCACCATCAAAATGGGAATTTCCGGAAAAATCTCCGAAATCTGGCGGGCAACATCGAGCCCATTCAAGTCCGGCATCTGGAAATCCAGCAAAATCACGTCGGGAGGGTTCTTTTTTACCCGTTGAATCGCTTCACCTCCGGTTCGGGCTTCATCGCATACCCGCCAGGCACTTTGCTGCTCCAGGAGTGCGCGAAGGTAATGTCGGACCGCCGGGTTGTCGTCTACCACAAGGATTCGCACCAAGCGATTTCTCCCAAATCCACAGCGGCACGACTAAAATCGTGCCCTTCCCCAAACGTGACCCAATCGGAGTTTTTCAGCAGCCTTCCAAGTCTTGTTTTGCGTTCTAACGATAGGAGCCAGGCCGTATGAGCGCAATACCCTGAACTCCCTATCAAGACTGTCAATCATCGAACATCGCGCAGAATCACCAGATGCCTTTGTCGCTTCCCGTGAGCTTCAGCTCGAGGGCGGCGGCTACGGCCAACCCAGGCAAGAGACTCAGGCGAAGTGTGTTTTGAAACTCTCCGTCCAGCAGCAACCGTTCCCACTGGGACATATAAAGGCGGGCAGCCTGCGGAAAAATCGGAATCCGCAAGAATCGGCGCTTGAAAAAGACCTGCTGGTTTCCGAATCGCGCTGCACTTTTTACCAGGGATGGCAACGGCAAGGCGGCGCCGCGATACGACTCGACGTATTCGCCGACGATCGCCAGGTAGGTCGCCAAACCGTCCCAAAGGCCTGCTGAGCTGGCGAGTGACTTGAGATATGCGTAGTCGATCGCCCCGGAATCGATGAGCCGGGCGGTGTCGGCGATATCGCATAACCGGATATAAAAATGACGATACATGCGCTGAAGCGTGCTAATGATCAGGCGATCTTCGTGGGCTGGCACTCGGAATGTGTGGGAACCGAGTTGCGATGTTGTGGAGCGGCGGACCAGAGAATCAGTGATCGCGACTTGTTCTCCAGTTTGACCGAGTCGGCGGACATGAACCTCCACCAATTCGGGCAGGCCGGGAATGAGGAAATTCCATTTGTTGGCCAGCCGGTCACCCCAGCTTCGGTCCTCGACGCGCGCCTTAAACCGTTCCAGCATGAGGCCAACAACCTCTGACCCTTTCGCGTTCGTATAAAGGTCGAGATCGCTACCCAGGTCCGGCCTGTGATCGAGAGACTTAATGACAATGACATCCCCGATACTCTGGAGGGTTTCGCAGATGCGAGACAGAAATGATAATGCATGGTCAACGCGCGCCTGCTCTTGTTGGAGTGCGTGTTCGACCCAAGGGGCTCTGTCGCTGTTTTGCGCCACCATTATGCGATGCAAACCCGGAAAAGCACGCATGATCACGTGATGAGCCGTGGCCAGACTCCAGAGCTCGCGAAGATCATGGGGGTTGTAGGCGGCCACAGTCTGGATCGTCCCGGCGTTGCAATTGCCGGATGAAGCCCAGCTAATTGCTGGATCTTGACTATTATTTTGCTGGGCCCCGAACAGAAGGCAGGAGAGAAGAGTTAAACGTCCCGTGGCAGTGGTGTCATCCATAATTTTTGGTCTTGCACCGTCTCGCTTTAATCGTCCTGCGATAACTGGTGATGTTCTTCGATGTGAAAAGAGGCTGGCAGGTTGTTAGGCGGGGTCTTGGCTGAGAGCGAACGATGCTAGAGAATCGGCGTTAGCGTCCCGAAAACTGCGGTAGAGGACTTAAAACCTGCGGGCGGGCCTGATTCCCGAATTGGTACCGTATTTCTTCCTTGTACTTCCGTAATCTAGCGTATTGACTTCTGGTTCATGTTATTGTAGTCGCCAGATCGACCCAATCCATCTCAGGACTTTTAAAATCCATGAAACACTCCCAAGTGTTTGTGCGCTCGTCGTGTGTCCACGCAACTGCTAGTCGTCGCGCCTTCGAACACATCAGTTTTTCAAGCAGAGTGTCCCGATATGCTTTATTGTTCGGCTGGCTCGTCGCGGCCGCCTGCTTGCAAATGGCTCCAAAAGCATCCGCCCAAATCCAATCAACCACTACTTGTGCCTCAGGCCACGGCTACTGGGACGTGTTAAGCGTAATGATGATGGACCCAACTCTGGCCGCAGGCTATCACATGGAAGGTATTACAAACGGGTTACCGTCGTCCTACATCTACACGATCTGGGATTCAAGTGAGGAAAAAGTCTGGTACGTGAAGAATCCCCAAGGAAATCCGTGGGATATCAATCTCTACGACTCAGACTACATTTATCAGTGGGTCACAGAATTAGGCACATGGAAAGGCGTGAATCATTGGAACGACGCTACCAGCTGCAAGAAATTTAATAGCGGAAGCCAGAGGAGCACGGCAGATTACTCCATGCGTTGGGCTCCACGATGCGCGGCTCCCGGAGGAGACAACGACACGCTGTGGAACCCCCCGCCCACGACCCAGCCGAATAACACGAACTATTACACCTATGTGGATGAGGTGCTACAGAGTTCGCCGCAAAATCTGGGATATTCTCGACTCAAGTTATTAGAAACCAGCACTATCGACATCACCGACAATCGGGCGAACCCCCCGAAGACGTTCTCCATCACGACGATGCCGCTGCAATACACTTACAGTTGCAGTGAGTCGGAGAACATCAAATCATGCCAGTTCCGCGAGGTGGATGATTACGGACTGGATACAACCGTCAATCCAGTGGACGGCGTCAAGCACAGCTATGGTTGGGTACGCTGGCAGTACTACGTCAACACAACCGGCGGAAATCCGAAGCTAGAGCCGAACTGGGTTCTTTCGAACTCCTCGACGACGGATCAGTTGATGTCGGGGCAGGTCACGCCGAACTTTCAATGCTTCTAGGCTCTTCTATTACGGATTAGTCGGGATTCATTTCGATCTGCCGGGTGGGCAAGACCGGCAGATCGGGATGCTTCTCATCTCTCCAAATCACGCCAAAACATTCGCCTTCGCTTTGCGGCTGCCAGCTGGTTCCATCTTCGTACTTAATAGAGGACGGAAAGAAGACCCAACCGAGGATGGTCTGGGCGCTGGTGGCGTGGCTGCTCGGCTTCTCCAGAGTTTGCTCCTGGCCGGGCAAAATAGATTTGGCCGAGGTCCACTGAGCATTGAATGGGCGCCGCAAGTCCAGGGGAGAGAATAACATCTCGGAGGTAAGCGACAAGCTGCTAACAGCCTTGCCAGAGATGTTCTTGACGGACAGCGTGAAGTTCTCCGGATTCTTCCAGAAATCTCCTCCCGTGAAGGCAAGCGGGCAGGCACGGGTTGCGGGAACATAGATGGTGTAGACCGCCATCATGCCAGCTTCCATGTGATCTTCTACATGGCAGTGAAACATCCAGGTTCCGGGATTATCGGCGAGCATGTCAACCGTGGCCATGCTTCCCGGAAGAAGCTCAACCACGTCAGTATTGCGTTTTCCGTCAGTGACGGTCTCGCCGTGCCAGTGGGGAGTGTGCAGGTCGATCTCATTGCCCATGCTGAGCAAGTACCAGCGCACTCTGTCTCCCCGCTTCATCACCAAGCCCGGAAGATTGCCGAAGATGAAGCCGTTCATGGCATAGAACTGCACCGGCGCCTTTGCACCCTGTTCGTTAAAGATCATGAACGAGGCGACGAATTCCCGGTCAACATCCTTAGGTGAGCCGTCGGGTTTGGCTTTGCCTTTGGCGGTTACGATGATCGGTCCCATCAAACCGGCGTTGACCTCAATCCCTGGGTCGACGTGCGCGTGATACCACCAGACGATCGAAGTGGGCTGCCCTGGCCCCGGACCGCTCGCCGCATTCGCGAACCAGTGATAGGTATAGCGGCCACCGGGAGGGACAAATCCTCCTTTGGCCAGCGGGAGATAGACGGAGCCCTCATTGTTTTTGTCGTAGCGCAAGCCATGAGGATGCATATCGTGGCCGCGGCGGCTGCGATTCAGAAAATCGACGATGATTTCATCGCCTACTTCGGCACGGATCACCGGACCGAGGATGCCCAACCACTCCGGCTGCGGCTTGGGAGTGGTAAAAGTTTCGTCCGTATATTCGATGAAACGGGTCTTGGGCCACTCCAGTTTGAGCGACCACGGCTGCACAATGGGGCTGCCGTTCAGCAGGTTGTGCCCGCTCGGCGCGTAGTTCCAGGGAACATCTTCGGCGGCGATGAAGTAATGCCGGGTCGCAGCCAGACAGTGCGCGACGAAAAAGAATATCAGGAATGGCGCGAGCGCTTGCGGGAGTTTCACTAAGTTCATTATCCCACTGCGCAGAACGTTTTGTAACGATTGCGAACACCCATTTCAGAACTCCGGCGGAGCGCCTTCAATGCCAACGATTCAAGGCGTGGGCGCGGCCAGCGAACAGTTATTATTCGGCACTGGCTGCTGCGGCACCGAGGACTGCGGAGGAGGCGTAGCCCAAGGCGCGTTTATGAAATCAAAGAAATCCGTACTCATGTCTGCCTGGCTGGCATCACGAGCAGTCAGAGCACTAATGCCGAAGCGCTCTTCAATCAGTTTTAAAATGGCCGTGTGGTCGTAGACCGTGTGCGAAACATAGTTTTTCTTGGCGAAGGGCGAGATTACGATCAGCGGTACGCGATACCCGGTCATAGCGAAACTACAAACGCCGGTGGACTGATCGGCGCCATCGCACGCGTCGCCCGGCTGCAGATCGGTGGGATAGGTTAACGAGTCCGGCGGGGTCGCAGGCTGAGGCTGAACGTGATCGTAAAATCCCCCGTCCTCGTCGTACGCAAAAATCAGGGCAGAGCTGCTCCAGCTCTGGCTGTACATCAGAGCATTGATCAGTCCTTCAACGTAAGCCGCGCCAGCTTGAATATTGACCCCGCCTTCGCTATCGACATCGGTGGGATGCTCGTCCAAGCCGGCCCCCGATGCGGGCTCGATGAGCGCGACTTGCGGGAGAGTTCCGTTCTGCACATCGGTCGTAAACTGGGAGATGGGAACAACATTTTGCCACAAACCCGTTGAAGTATCCTGGATCTGATTTTCGTAAGTGAACATATTGATGTAGGAGACTTCGGCGAGACAGAGATCCTGAGCCTGTCCGGCCGGTTCGGTGTCGCAGTATTCGACAGTTCCCGAGGAGTTTGTGTATTGCGTGTTCACGGGATTGACGTAAATTCTCCAAGTGATGCCGGCGTTCTGCAGGGCCTGAAAAATGGTTTCGTTGGTAAGCCCTCCACCGGGAGAATTCTGCGGAGACAACGGATAGGCGTGCCCGCCCGAAGTGGCGGCCATGAGATACATTCGGTTGAGTTCGGTCCGACTCATCACCGGAGCAAACCAGCGGTCCGAGGTGGCGAAGGTGCTGGCCATGTAATAGTAGTAAGGCAGATCGCTGTCTTGAAAATAACCCATCGTGCGGTAGCCATTGAGGTCATTCACAGAACCCGCCGTATACTGCCGGGCATCGTTAGCGCCCGCCACCACAAAGCCATTCATCAGCGGTGTGATCGCGCTGGGATACAGGAAGTTGTCATTCCAATCTTCGTGAGCCTCATCCCAAAAAGAACTCAGCTCTTCGGTGCACACGGATTGCATATGAAACGAAGGCACCGTCACGCTGGGGTCTGGCGTGCACCAATCAGGGCCGTTGGGATTCAAAGGGTCGCAGCCTGGGACTGTAGGAACGGGCCCTTGCAGAGGAGCGATCCCGCTCGCGGGGTTGAATTGCGGTAAGCCGTCGAAAGACTGATCGGGGATGTTGTTCGCCGCCCAATACTGGCGCATGTAGCCGAAGTAGTGATCGAGCGAGCGATTTTCCTGCGCGAAAATAATAATGTGATTCAAGCTTTGAAAGGTGTCGCCGAAGGTTGCGGTTACGGAACTTGAAGCGCTCAGCGTGACATCGCAGGAACCGGTTCCGGAGCAGGAGCCCGACCATCCGGCAAAAATATTATTTGTTCCCGGACTTTCGCTAAGCGTCACCTGAGTGTTTTGCGGAAAGCTTGCTGAGCACGTCGTCGGGCAGTTGATTCCTGCGGGGCTGCTGGTAATCGTTCCCGTGCCCGCGCCAGCTTCGGAAACGGTGATTCCATAGCCTGCATTGAAGGTGGCGGAGACGCTCGTAGTTCCGGTGACAGTGAGGGCGCAGGAAGTCCCAGAACAACCTCCACTCCAACCTTGGAAAAAATAGTCGCTCGCCGGAGTGGCCGTGAGCGTGACTTGGGTATTCTGCGCAAAGCTGGCGGAACAGGTCGTCGGACAATTGATGCCCGCCGGACTGCTCGTGATCGTACCTGCACCCGAAGGCGAAGAAGTGACGTTGAGTTGGTACGTAGTTGTGGTCGAGGTCGTTGTGGAAGTTGACTTCGTGCTAGATCCGCAACCGGAAAGCAGCACGGTTGCAACGGCAGGTAACCAGAAGATCCAGTACTTACACCGAGGCTGTATGGGTTTGACTATTTCGCCATCTAGCGAGTGCCGCTTATTCATTGACATCCTCCCTGCGCACTTTCCGCTTATGATTCACCACAATGCGGCAGGCTGGGGGGCTCCGCGATTAGGCATACGAGAGGGGGTTCTTCTTCAAGAGCTCTCATTTAACCTCTCCCGCCCCGGCATCAGATTAAAAAACTAGGTGAAATGTTGCTCGGAATTGCGACAGCGAGTGGTGGACAATCGCCAGACGCCCGTGGAAAAAAGACCCAAACGGATGAAAATGGAGGATTTTCGGTGAATGCCCCGCTAGCCACTTTTAGTGGCGTCCACTGACAGCAACATTCGTTTTCGAATCGCCGCATTTCGGAATGCCGGGCTCGATCGCGGTTCCTTCTTCGTAGTCGTTCCAAGTGGCAATCAGGACGAATGGAATCGGATGAGAGGACGTGTTGTTTTCGTCGAACAGGCGCAGGGTATCTTCCCAAGTCTGTCCGCAGCGGGGGTCGATTTTCCGATTTAAGCTCCACGACGCCCTTTTATCGTTAAAGCCCGGCCAGACACCCCCCACCGTCACCTTATCTGGATATTTGCTTTCCATCTTGTCATAGAAATTATCCAGGTAATCTTCGCCCCACGCCGAACCGTCCGGAGTCCATCCCTTTTTTCCGGGAAACACCCACGCGTACTCGCCGTCGAAATCTTTGACGTACTGCGGGGGAGGGTTATCCTGATAAAGCAGGATGGGCGGCGAATCCCACATATTGACTTGCTGGCGTACCTGATCCCAATCGGTGTGGCCGCGTTTGGGAAAAACAAAAATGATCGGCCTACCCTTGTACAGGATGTAAGCGTCACGTCCAACCGCGCCGGGCCCAATATACTTTTTGTAGGCCAGGTCCATCGCCTCCATGGCGTCTTCGGTGGCGTGACCCGTGTCGTCCTGAGTCTCGTCATACATAAGCGCGATGTGAAAATGTTCTTCGCTGGCGATGCGCTGCAGCAGCGCCGTGCTGCGGTCGAGAAAAGGATGGCGTGATCCGTACCAATCCACCGCGAAGCCATAAATGCCCATGTTGCGGGCACTCTCGATTTGCTTGCGCAGTTCATTGGGATCCTGCGTGCTATAGCCCACGTCGATGTGGTCGGGGTCGCCGAACCAAGGCTGGTAGTCGGCGAGGACCTTGGGGTTCCCGGGCGAGGCCGCAATGTCTTTCAGGGTGACCGGACGGTCGTCCGCATGGTTACAAGCTTTCGTAAAACAGCTCGCGATCACCGCGTAAACCAAGAAAATATGTTGGAAAAGTTTCATCAAGGCTTGCCGGAGACTTCCTCGAGATCACGAATGTACCAGCGGTCCGCGCCGGGGGTCATCAGAACCATATAGGTGTGCGGCGTATTCTGCGTATCCAGCAACTTGGTCCCATCGTAGGTTTGAATTTCCAACTGGGCTGTATCGAGCAGTTGCATTGCCGATCCATCCTCAGAATAAAAAACTGCCTTCAGGCTGTGGCCGTGATCCACGATCCGCACGCGCAGGCCAGTCCGATTTTGCTCGGCGACTCTCTTGAGCAGGCGATCTTTCGCGAAGCCGGTGAAATCATCACCAAGGTTGCCGGGATGTCCGGATTCGAGGGCCTGCGCCAGATCTTGCCAGGCAATCGCATATCTCTGCGCGATCCGTGTGCCCGTCAGTTCTTCAATGGGTCGTGGAGCAAGTCCGTCAGCATCGAGATGGACCTCGGGCGGACGTGCGGCCGCTTGGGCCATGGCTAGAACACAAGCAAACATCAAACCAGCAGCCAAGATCGCTTTGGAGACATTTTTCATGACTTCCCGCTTAGCGCGAGTTCATTTCCCAACACTACGCCGCAGGCCACGCTGATCTGCGCGGGTCCGCGTATGCTGAACTGAGTGCGCGCAATCCCTTTCTTAATGGGCGTATCCACCGTAGTCTTGCCCGCGCGGTCGGTCATGGTGAAAGAAACGACTGTGCCATCGGGAAGAGGATTGCCGCTGCAATCGCGCACGGGATCGGTCTCGAGTGTAACCATCGTTCCGTTCGGAATCGCTTTCATGCGCAGCCCGCAGGCGTCGGCCGCCACCTGTTGAATCACGCGCGCTTCTTCGACCTTGCCGACCACCGCGGTCACCTGCACGCGTCCCTCATGCGGAGTTGAATCCATGCGTATCCAACTCACGCCATCGCGAGTCGTGGCGCGCCGATCAAACGCAGCGCTGTTCGCCGGGGTAACTCGAAAATCGATAGAAACGGGATTCATCACCAGATTGAAGAACGGGTCGAACACGAAGGCGAAGGCGTCGATCGAACCCGGAGAAGAAACCGGCACACGGGAGGGATGCAGAAAAAAGCTCAGGTGATCCGGTTGCGAGGCTTTTACCTCGAACGATGCCGCATTGCACGCGGAATCGCAGACGATCACCCGGTACGACCCGGCGGCTCGCACATCGCTGGATTCAATCTGCAGTTCGCTTCCAAGGTTCACGGTGCGTTTCACAACGTGATCGGGTCCAACCAGATAAAAAGTCGCTTGCCCCGTGCCCTCGAGCGAAATCGAGAAGGACTGGCTGGCTTCGACAGAAGCCGGCAGGCGCGGCGGTTCAGCGGCGATTGCCGAACCAGCCAGCATGCACGACGTGACTAATCCGGTTGCGAGTGTGCGTAACCCAACCCGGCATGGCATCATGCGAATCATTTGGATGCGTCTCATGCTAGCTGCTCGTCCGCGAGAAGTGATTGACGATGACACGATAATTCTTAAGACGCGCCGCAATGTCATCCGGGATGTCAACCGCGAATGGCACCGGAACTTGCGGCATGAGAGCCTGGTCCACGTAACCATCCGAAACCCAGATCACTTTTCCCAGATCGTCATAATACGTCGCCAGCACCTGCGCGATGTTGACGGGTCGGCCGCTTTGATTAATCAGTTCGCCTTTCAAGACATTGCGGCTCAAAGCATCTTTGCTGACGGTCTGGTCGCCGACCGCGATGACCGGGTCGGCACTGGCGGTCACCAGAAGCGCGCGCGCATCCATGCGCACACTTTTTACTCGATCCATGCGTACGCCGGGAAAATCGATGCGGTAAGGCGAAATCTGCTTGGGAAGCAGGACGTGCGAAATCATATCGAAGCTGCCTTCTTCCTCGATCGGAGAGCCGTCCGCGTTGAGCAGTGTGGCATTCACATTCAGGTAGGCCGGAACCGTGTCCTCATTTTCGATTTCTCCGAGAATCACCACGCGGCCTGGACGAGAAATCGCGTTCATTGATGTAATGCGAACTTTGGGCGAGTCGACTTCTTGCGCTCCCCACTTCTCGGAAGTGTTGCGGCCGATCACGTCCCAGCGCAGATAATTCACCGTAACAACCTGCGGCGGCACCGCGGTAACCGCGGGCTTCGGCCAAATCACGCGCCAGACTGGACCCTCGCGGCGCACGTGCACATCCCGCACGTCATCGATGGAGCCGACAGCACTCGACCAATTCATGCGCACGCGAACCACAGCTTGATCAGCATCGGCATGCAAAGGGGTAGCGTCCGCGGACTGCAACGAGGAGTAGGTGCGCAAGCTGCCATCGCTTCCCGCCACATCGCGGGTGAAGGATTCAAAATCGATGTCGCTGCTGGGATCGAGCGAAGCGTAGGCCTGCCGAAAGTTATGCGACTGAATCTCGGCCATCAGTGCTCGAACCGCTTGTTCGGGCGTCACAGCAGAAAACATCGCATGCTGCTTCAACCCTCCGGATTGCAGCCACGCAATGGCCACCAGAACTACAGTCGCAATAGTTATGAAAGCAGCGAAACCCCACTTCATGAGTGCACCTCGTGCGCAAACAGGCGTTCCGACATCTCTCCCGGCATTGGGATCGGGTCTCGTTGTAACCGCCGCGGTTCGCCCAACAAAAAGACGCAAAGGATAGCGAGGAAGCTGCTGCCGATGGGGAGAATCCCCCACATCAGCCCTTCCCAAGGCGCGGGAACCGCGTCGGATGGAATCTGCCGCGCGGGAGGCGCATCGTCCTTGGACCATACCGTGATCTCACCAGAATCGTAGGTTTCAACCTGGCGCCAGCCGCCGAAGACCAGGAGCGGCTCGTAAAACGGATCGTGCACGAAGATAAACTTTAGCCCGTAGTGATTGGCGTGCACGAGCATAGCGCGCAGGGAATCCATGCCGGCGGCGCCGAAATATTTTGCACTGGTCAACTGCGCAGCGCCGTAGCGCGTCATCTCGGGCAGCAAGCGGGCGGAGTTGTACTCACCATCGACGCTGTCGGCGTTCGAGTAGGTCGCGACCTTCGAAAGAGAATTGCCGAACCCCAGGGTCAGATAGCGATACTGATCGTGCCCGTCGCGATTCAGAAAGGAGACGACAGAATCAACATTGAGAGAACTATTGGTTTTGAATGGACTCCAAGTCAACCAACCCAGCGCCAAGGCAAGGCTGGCTACCGCGGCGGTACTCACACCGATTGCGCCCCAGCGCGGGGAACGGTCAATGATGCGCTCTACTAATAGTCCGACAATGGGCAGCGCCAGCACAGTTGCCCACAGGGTGAAGCGCTCGTAGGTCAGAATTTCGAAAGCGCGGCCAAAGATCCAGCGCGGCACCGGCGTAGTTCCACCCAATGCAATCACGAATGTCACCCAGAAGGCTAGAAGCAGCACGCGCAAACGAGGATTGGACGAGCCCTTAACCACGATAAAGGGCAAAGCCAGAAGTAGCGCCCCGTACGGAACGACGAAGTAATTCATTCCGTAGGTCCAGTTCATCAAGAAGTTGGAACGGCTCGCATGTGGGATGGGCAATTGATCAATCGGGTGCTTGATGATCGCGATCCAGTAGGGCAAGAGAACGATTCCTACTCCGGCTGCGGCCACGGCCGCGAAGACGAAACCGCGACCTAGAATCGAGGATCCCGAATGCCCTTCCTTGCGGCCGTCATACCAGGCGAGCCACAAGACGGGCACGGCGAACAAGACAGAACCAAAAATCAGAGTCACGTGGTGAGCCGAGGCGGCGGCCAGGGAAAGGAAAATTCCTTTCAGCAAAGACCTCCAACTCCCCGAAACACACCATGAGTAGAGATAGGGAAGGGCCAGGAAATACAAAGACGCCGACAAAGTGGTTGGCAACTGCCCGGCCGAGTAAACCAGAAAGGCAATGCTCCCGGCAAACACGGCCAGCACTCCAGCGTAGCTGGCAGCGCGGTCATCCACCCAGAGCTGCGCGAAGCGGTAGGCGCCGACGGCGAGAAAGACGACAGCCGCTAATTGCACCAGCATGAAGCCCTCGGTGAGCCCCACGATGTGAGAGAGCAACGCGATCCACTGATGAACCAGAGGAGGATAAGTAGTTTGCGAGAATCCGGCAAACCACTTTTCATTCCAGGGGTTGAACCAGTGATGACCGTAGTGCGACGCAAAAAAGATGTGCAGATTTGCGTCATAAGACGTCGTGGCCGGCAACTCCATGATGAGCAACGGCCCGTGAATCGCGAGCGCCAATAAAACGATGCCGGCAACGGGAATTGGGCGTTGCCAGAAGCGGTTTCGGGTCGGGAGCGGAGATGTTTCCTGACGACCTGTCATGAGTCGCCTTTGATACCAAGATGTTCCTAAAGGTTGGCAGCTTTTTTGAGTGACTTTCGACTCTACGGGAGCGCTTGCGAAGGGGCGCAACCACATCAGGTGTTTCCCGCATCTGATGCGCGACGGAGGGGAAGCTTGCACCTGCCCCGCCAGGCCGGATTGTCCGCCAATTGGTCGGGAGGAGTAGGAGAGGAAGAATGTCGCGATCGTCGTTTAAGGGTTGGGTATGGCTTGCTGTGCTTTTTACAGCGACTGCCAGTGCCGCCCAAACCTTTGATGTCAATGGCCAGAGCTCGCCGAGTTCTACAACGCCTTCGAGAAAGCGAGCGCCAAAATCCAGTAATGCCGAAACCGGCATGGGCTGGGGACAAAGTATTGAAGTAGCTCGCGAGGCGCGCGCCGCGCAATCCGCTCTGCAGCACAGCGACTTCAAGAGCGCAGTTGCACACGCCCAGCGCGCGGTTCAATCCGCTCCACAGAATCCTGACCTCTGGTTTACCTTGGCGTATGCCGCTCGCTTAAACGGGCAGTATTCGATCTCTGTAGACGCCTATCATCGCGGCCTCGCTTTGAAGTCATCTTCGATCGAGGGGCTTTCGGGTTTGGCGCAAACCTATGCCCGCATGGGGCGCACCGAGGACGCGCAGAAAGCGCTCGACCAGGTTCTAGCCGCGAATCCTAAGAGCGAGGTGGATCTTCAACTTGCCGGCGAACTGCTACTGAGTTCCGACCCCAAACAGGCGCTGGATTATTTGCGGCGCGCGGAAGCGGTGAAAGGCTCGGCGCGAACTGAGTTGCTGATGGCGCGCGCGTACCAGCGCATGGGTGACGGCGAGGCCGCACATAAAATGCTCGAAAACGCGCGGCGTACGGCTCCCCAAAATCCTGAGGTCTTGCGAGCCGTGGCTTCTTATTATCGCGACACGGGTCAGTATCAGGAATCGATCAAAATACTCGAAGATCTGCATGCCAAGGACGAAGGCACGCTGGCGGAACTGGGCTACTCGTATTCGCTGGCAGGCGACACGTCGGCCGCGGCGCACACGTATGCGACTGCGGCTGCCTCGGCGCCGAACGATATCGCCGTTCAGCTGAATGCCGCCCAGGCCATGATCAATGCTGCGGAGTGGAGCAAAGCTGAGGCGCTATTGAGGCGGGCGGCAACACTGAATCCCGAGCACTATCGTCTTTATGCGTTGCGCGGACGCCTGGATGCGATTCAACATCGCACGGCAGATGCAATCCGCGAGTACGAGGCCGCGCTTCAGCACCTGCCGGAAGGTGTACCGGAAGGGATCCTCTACCCGATCTCGTTGCGCGTGGATCTTGCCGAACTTTATCGCGATGCGGGAGACAACGCGAATGCGGATCGGGTTATAAAAGACGCGACTACTGAAATCAATGCCATCAACCAAACCGGATCTGCGCGGCCTGAATTCCTGCGGTTGCGCGCCGCGACAGAAGTAGCTGCCGGCAATGTTGATGCGGCGGATAAGGATTTGAAAGAGGCCCTGCAGATCGAGCCGCGCAACGAAGTGTTGCTGCTCAACTATGCGAACCTGCTCTGGAAGACGGATCGCAAAGAAGAAGCCCGGAAAACCTATCTCGAAGCGGTGGCGGTTGATCCATCCAGTGGGGCGGCATTGGGAGCGTTAGGATTTGTATCGCGCGAAATGGGCGATGACGAAGCCGCCCTCAAGTACTTCACGCAATTTGCTAAAAAGCATCCCGATGACTACCAGCCGTTCCTGGCAATGGGTGATCTGTACAGTTCGAAACGTCAATTTTCCCTGGCTCAGGAAAATTACGAGCAGGCTTTCAAAAGATCGCCGGATAATCCACTGATTGTTTCCGGCGCCATGAATGCTGCCCTCGAAGCTCACGAGCCCGAGCAGGCGAAGCAATGGCTGGCACGCGCTTCGGAAGAAGTGAAACAAAGTCCACAGGTTATGCGGGAGCACGAGCGATACCTGACGATTACCGGAAACTACGCGGAGTCAGCGGAGCTCGGCTACCAGGTGATCGAAAAGTTGCCGAACGATCGCGAGGGTGTGGACTATCTGGCCTACGATCTTCTTTTCCTCAACCGACTGGACGATGCCATGAAGATCGTGGATCGCTATGAGCCTATTCTCCACAACGATCGGGATCTGCCGCTGATTGCGGGGCATGTGCACGCGTCGCGGCACGAAAATGAGGCGGCCGTCCAGGATTTCACGAAGGCGTTAGAGATAGACCCACAAATCGCGGTCGGCTATATGAACCGGGGTTATGTGTATAACGACATGCGCCTAGCCACTCAGGCAGAGCAGGACTTTCGCAAGGCATTGGCTTTGAATCCGCAATATGGAGAAGCGCACGTCGGACTCGCCTTCGCCCTGCTGCAGTTGCGGAATTCGACAGCAGCGCTAAAGGAAGCGGAGATCGCCAGCCGGCTACTGCCCGATTCGGAGGCGTTGCACCTGGTGAAAGCCGAGGGGTATCGGCAGCGGGTGATGCTAGTACGCGCGGAAGCTGAGTACAAGAAAGCGTTAGCGCTGAATCCGAAGGTCCCGAACACCTATATCGCGCTGGCCGATGTGCAATACCGGCAGCGCAAATATGCAGAATCAGTCGGCACTCTGCGCAACGCGCTGACCATCGCTCCAGACGACCCGATGATCTCCGCGGAGCTCGCCAAATCCTACGCGCAGCTTGGCCAACCAGACGAGGCCATGCAGGCGATTGAAACGGCAGAGAAAAATGAAGGCAGCGACTACAAGGTGTTGATTGTGACGGCAGACGTGCTCCGCATCATGGGGCGCCACGAAGCCGCCATGGCCAGATATTCGAGGGCGCTCGAGGGTTCCGATGGAAATCGACTCCAGGTCCGCCTAGCGTTAGGAAGGCTGTTTGCGCAAGAGGGTAAGACCGCAGACGCAGAACAACAGATAGCGCTGGGTTTTGCCGAGGCGAGAGTCGCTGCCGTGGACGTGACTTCAGCCGACGACTATCTCAATGCGGCAGATATTCTGATGAACATTCATGAGTATCCGCTGGCCGAGCGGATGTACGGTCGAGCGCTCGCCTTGGGCGCCGACGACGCTGCTGTCGCAGTTGGGATGGCCGATGCAGCGCTGGCTCTGGGCGATACTCATAGCGCGGAATTGCAGTTGGCCAGCCTGAAAGACGATCCGGAGCGCGAGACCAATTACGAATATCTGGTCGCGCAGGCTAACGTATACCGTCAACTTGGGCAGGATGATCGCGCCTTAGCAACCTTCGAGCGCGCCGGTCAATTGGATCCAGAAGACCCAGGAGTGCGCACCGCCGAATTAGAACTTAAGCAAGAGGCAGGGCGTCCAATCACGGGAAAGCTGGGAATCAGTTCGGATGCGCACGTCAATCCAATATTTGAAGACGAGAACATCTATCAATTAGACGCCCGTCTGTTCGGGGTACAGAATTATCCATCTCTCTTACCACCCCCACGGCGCTCGATTGAGACTTTCGTTGATTCGCACTTTCAATTTCGGCCGAACTCGTTCCCGCTGATTCAAGGCTTCGTGGCCGAGCGCAATGCTGTAGGCACGCTGTCGTATCCGAGCGAGCTCTTGATTCGGAAGCGGAATACCTTTGACACAATCTTTAATGTTTCCGTAGCCCCGGTTGTGCAAATTGGCGACGTGAAGCTCAATATCATTCCAGGCCTGCAATACACGATCCGGCGCGACACGCTCGCGTCTACCTTTATCAGCCAGAATCTGTTTCGTCAGTTCGTTTACGTGGCGAGCAATTCGATCGCCGATTGGCTGGCATTCTCCGGCTACTTAATCCGGGAAGCGGGCCCCTTCATCGACGCGCCACTGCACTCGCGAGATTTCACAGGAGACATTGACTTTCGGGTGGGCCGCCCTTGGGGGAAAACCGCACTGGTGACGGGTTATAACGGGCGCAACTTACTCTTTTCACCCGACGTCAGCCAGGATACGACGCAGATCACTGAGTATTATCAGACGGTCTCCTACGCAGGACTGCAGCGCCAGTTCGGCACTCACACAAGTGTAATGGCCGCTGCAGAATTCCTGCGTGCCTGGCGGATTACGGACCTTACCTACTCTATCGCGCAAACCCTACGGCCGCGCTTCACCGTGGACGAGCGGATCGGGAAACACTGGGCGATATCCGCCTCGGGCGCATGGTCCTCGGGGCGCAGCTTTCACGACTACGACAATATCACCTCAAATTTCGTAGCCACCTACACTCGTGAACGGGGTTTACCGTGGGGCAAAGGCGCGCACTCGGAGAGCGATTCGCTCAATTATCCCCTCAGATTTTCTTTCGGGTTCGGTCAGCAAAGCTTTTACAACTTTCCAGGTCACGAGCGCACCCAATTCGTTCCGGTGGCGCAGTTTAATTTCTAACCCTCCTCCGCCTACGGAACTGCTTGAGGACGGCAGATTCTTCTTATGACTACACTTTCTCAGGCGCAAGTGCCGGTGACGACGGGCCACGAAATCTGGCACGGGCGCGTAGTACGGGGCAGCGCCATCCTCTTGTTCAGTACCGGGTTGGTGGCTGCAACCAACCTGCTTTATACCCTGCTTCTTGCCCGCATGCTGGGTGTATCGGGCTTTGGACACGCCTCCGCTTTATATACGCTGCTGATGCTGGTCACGGCTGTCACCTGGTCGTTTCAGATCGTGACTTCCAAATTTACAGCCCGGAATTCAGACGCAACCGTCCGTGCTCAAATTTATGCCAGCCTGCTGCGCCGGTCCTGGCAAGTGGGGGTGGGGACTGCAGTACTAATTGCCGCTGGCAGCGCATATCTACAGTCGTATCTCAATCTGCCGGCACAACATGATCTCTGGCTGCTGGCGATCGCGGCTGGAGTGTATGTGCCGCTGGGAGTGCGCCGCGGTCGCATGCAAGGCTGTTACCAATTCACCGGCTTAGCCGTCAACGTAGTGGTCGAGGTGGTGGTTAAATTCGGAGGCGCGCTGCTATTTCTGCATTTCGGTATGGGTGTCACGGGCGTGATGGTCGCAATCATGCTTTCCATAGTAGCGGCGTATGTCGCTGGTGTGCCCGGAAAGGAATACCGCGTCACTGCCGGCCGAATCAAGATTGCGCCTTTTGGCGAGGGCGTGCAGGCGGTTTTGTATTTTATCGGTCAGGTTATTCTAAGCAACCTCGACATTCTTCTGGTGAAGCATTTCTTTCCGCCGCCGGAGGCCGGCATCTACGCGGCGGTGGCATTGGTGGGGCGCGTGGTCTTCATGTTGTCGTGGTCGGTAGTGAGCAGCATGTTTCCGGTTTCGGCAAGCCATACCAAACCGCAGGGCGGACGACCAGTCCTCTATACCGGTTTGCTGCTCGTGGGAACCGTGACCACCATGTTCATCGCCGCGATAGCGCTCGCTCCCCATGCGCTTTGGACCATTCTTCTGGGGGAACAATTTCTGAGGGGAGTAATCGCTCCATTCTCCGCGTTGCTAACTGATTATGCCGTAATGACCGGTGTCTATAGTATTGCGGTCGTAATCATGATGTACGAGATCTCGCGGCGGATCGGAACGGCAGCCTGGGTGCAGATGGGCGCGAGCGCGCTGGTGGCGGGGGGAATCTGGGTTTATCACCACTCTTTGTCGCAGGTCATCTGGGTGCAATTTTGGGTGATGTGCGGATTGTTGCTGGCGGTGACGGTCCCGCTTTTTCGGGAGCGGGAAGAATCCACGTCTTCTGTGCCCACATGGCAGCCATTGCGGCGTCTGCGGCGTGTGCCAGAAGAGGAGGTTGTCGCGGAGTTCCTACGCAGTGAGTTCTATCATCCCGATTTTGATCCCTATCGGAACGACTTCAAGCCTCTGGTGGAGCATGGCGATCTCGATGATCCCCAGGAGAACTTCATCCGGCGAGCGTTACTGTTTCGCCGGCGTGGCGGCTTGTGGCGTGAACTGCCTTCTGATACGGAATGGTGGGAAGTCGAACTGACGTCAGAGGATTTAGTGCGCCTGCGATCGTTTCCGCGCAACGAGTGGCGCCGCTTCGCGGAAGCCGGATTCCAGCTGACAGAAATGGTCCCTCGCATCGAAGCCGAACTGGCTCGACGTGGCGAGCACGGCCGGTTTCTGAAAAAACTTGGGGCCATCGCCAACGATCTTCATGAGCGGGAGGTGCCCGACGCAATCTTGCTGATTGGCATCGACGAGCACCAATCGCTAACCATCATCGAGGGAAATCACCGCATGGCGGCAGCCATGCTCACAACGCCGGACTCAGCCCACCGCCGGTTCCGATTTTATTGCGGGTTGTCTCCGGACATGAACTTATGTTGTTGGCACAAAACCGATTTGCGTAGCCTGGCGCGTTATGCCCGGCACACGGTCCGTTATATGTTCCACGACGCGGATTTCTTTGTGGCGCGAATCTTGCGCGAGAAGCTAGCCCAGATTGAGACTTCCTGAAATGTAAATAAGCGTGTGCCCGGTTATTTCGCCTGAGTCGGCGAAACCTTGCGTACGTTGTAGCGGTCTCCGTCGAACTCGGCCTGAATATTGACGCGTGCTCCTTCACGCAACATGCGGGCAGTATTGGGATCAAGCGAGTCGAAAGAAAGTTCGCGGATACTCTGGTCCGTATCGTTCGACAGTGCCACCGTGCGCGAGCGAAAGTCTACAGAAAGAATCCGGCCTTCAAATGTAAAAGAGCTTCCCCGCGCGGCGAGAATTTCCACATTGTTCGCGACATGTTCCGCAGGTGAAAAAAATACCCGCACCAGCATCCCATCGGACAGAGCTTGCGCCGAAGATTGCTGTCCACCCTTTACAACGATAGTGCCAGGAGTTATGCGCAGCGAAATATTGTCCGGAGTCAGAGGATCGCGCAGCGTGAGTTCAGATTTCGAAGCGTTGTACCTCACCACTTGCCCATTTAGCTCAACCGCAATCGCCCCGGAAGGATTCGTGCGCACCGAACGCGCGAACAATTTTCCGTTTTCCATCACTGTGTCAACGGAAACGACTGAGCCCGCCGGCATACTGGTCAAAAGCATGGGTTCATTTTCTGGGAGGAGTTGAGTACGGGGATCGAAGTTGACCTTCAGGTCGCCGCCCCCGAAACTGTGGATCACCAGTTGATCGTGGATCGGATCCAGGCGCTTCACCACGCCGCGGACAAGACCGACTTTCCCACTCAGTTCGCGTGAAGGCATGCCGTCGGGGACCGTCGCTGCTTGCTGGTGACTGGAATCGTTAACGGGAGGCGTGGCCGGGTTGGAGGCTGGCGCTGAAGGAGTATCTTGCGCAGGTGCGCCAGCCGCGACCAAGCCAACCAATAAGAGCGTGGTTACAAGCAATCTGATCATCGCGGCTTAGATGCCAATTTAGGGGAATACGGACAAAACCTTAGACCTAAGGTTTTTACTGTAGTCAACCGAAGCGGGCGGTTTGACATCATAACCTTCTCAATCAGTGTATCGAGGCATAAGATAACGTGAGCAAATTCAAATCGATCGCAATCCCGGGGACATTGGCTATACTGCTCAGCGGCCCATGTCTAGGATTCGCCCGCGATCTCAGCGTTCCAATTCCGCAGCGCATTCCTTCTACGCCCAGCCAGAAGTTGAATCGTGAGGGGGTGGCCGAGCTGAAGCACGGGCATCAGGAAAAAGCCAAGCGGCTTTTCTATAAAGCTTACCTGCTGGATCCCGAAGACCCATTTACTCTAAATAATCTGGGATACATTGCCGAGTTGGAAGGCGACGCCGATCGGGCCTTGCGCTATTACGCATTGGCGGCGCGGGATCACACTGATGCCATTATCGATCGGTCGAATGTGGCGGCTCTGAAAGGCAAGCCGCTGGATGACGCATTTCAGCAGGTGAAGGATTCCGACCAGGAAGTGAGCAGACTAAACGAGCGGGCAATTGTCATGCTTGAACACGGTGAGGTGTTCGAGGCCCGGAACTTGCTTCAATCCGAATTGCCGCTCCATCCTCGCGATCCATTTCTCCTGAACAATCTGGGCTACGCGCTGGAGGCTGTCGGAGATAATCAAGGAGCACTGCGCTGTTACTCGCAGGCGGCTAGCTTGCATTCTACGCAGAGGGTAATAGTCACGCCGCGGGCAAAGATGCGCGGGAAGCCAATCAGCGAAGTAGCGGCTGCCAATGCCGCCGCCGTAAGTGAGCAGATTGCTCGTGGCGAGGGCCCCGAAGCCGCAAGCGCTCGACTCAATCTGCGCGGAGTTGCGGCTCTCAACGACAATAAGCCAACGGCAGCGCGCGATTTCTTTCTACAGGCATACAAACTGGATCCTGACAATGCATTCACCCTGAACAACTTGGGATATATTTCCGAGTTGGAGGGGGATCAAGAGAGCGCCGAAAGCTACTACGAAGCCGCGCAGTCGGGACGCGACGCAAAAGCGAAGGTGACCTACGCGACGCGGCGTGATGCCGAGGGACAAAAGATCACCGCCGTGGCTGATGATAACCAAGGAGAGGTTCAATCCACGTTAAAGGCGATGCAGCAGGAGAAGCGCCGCGCCAACCAGCCCATAGAACTGAAGCGCCGCGATGCAAGTCCTGCAAGCACCGATCAAAATTCCACGCCCGTCCCTCCGATTTCGATGGAGGCGCCAACCTTGCCGAATCTGCCACCCCCGGATTCGGGAGAGCGAGATCGACCTTCCTCAAGCCCGCAGCCCGGATCCTCACAGCCGCAAGTTCCGCAGTAGAAATTAGAAGACCGGCGAACAGGTAAGCCCACTTTCGCCGATTTAAAGCCGCTGCTGAAAAACTCGCTGCTGATGCCGAAAGCAGCCTGCGGGCGCTAAAGCGCGGTTGGTGTTGAAAGACTTAACGGCACGACTGAAGTCGTGCCCTTCCCAAAAGCCTGACCCAACCGGAGGTTTTTCACCAGCCTGCTATGCCATTGGACTCGGGATGCCGTCTTCATCCTGCCACTTTTGAATTTTTTCACCGACGGTTCGGGCAAGTTCGCCTTCGCTCTCAACATATCCTCGGCGACGCAATTTGGCTGCGGCCTGCAAAACCTTAACTCGCTCCTGCTGGCGAAAAGACCGAATGTAATCCTGAACGATGCGCGGCATGCTCATGGCTACTCCGGCGGCATAATTCTGCCACGCCATTTCTTGCAAAACGTGCGGTGAATTCAGGCAGAGGAGCATTTGTTCAACGAGGCTATCCACATCGCCCGGCGTAAAGTAGCGGATCGCAATCCGCTCGTGCTCGGCGAGTTCCTCGAAGTCTTGTATGCGGGTGGCAATTACGGGCACCCCATACTGCGCTGCAAGATGTGCTACACCACTGGAACCGGCCGATGACGTGTAGGGCATCACGGCCAGGCTTGCGTCACGAAATAGACCGGGAATATTGCTTTCGGGCACGTAGCCGAGAAAAGATATTCGATCACTGGCGTGACGTTGTGCCATCGAGGCGACATAGCCCTGAGTCTTGGGATGATCGCCTCCACCGATGATCAATTCAACGTTAGGAAGTTGCTTTGCCAGGCGTTCGAAAGCCTCGATCAATAACTCGAGGCGTTTGTATGTTCCCCACTTTCCAAAAGCGAGAATGCGATGGATGGGATTTCCTCGACGGGTAAAATCCGGCGGATCCGGTTTGCCTGAGAAGATGCCATGCGAACGCGCGCGGACTCGCCCGCGGCGATATTTTTCGTCTAGAATTCGCCGGTAAGCGGGCAGAAGAACAGACATCGAGTTGGAACTCAGTAGAAGATGCGTTGCCAGCCAGCCTCCCGCTTTGTAGAGCAGGGGAAAACCAACCGCGGCATCTTCCAGGTCAACCGTCTCGAACAATTGGTGCAGCGTGACGTGGGAGTAAACACCGCCGAGTCGGGCCATCGCCGGCGTCACCAAGCCCAGGATCGCAGGCACTGGCGTATCGCCAAAGCTGGCGAAACCCAGATTGAACCAGGCAACGTCGGGCTTCACTTTTGTGAGAGCATGCAGCAAAGTAGCTGCGCTGCCTGCTCTTCTAAAGCCCCAACAGCGAATGACGTTGAAGCCGGGCAGTTCATCGGCTGGGGTTGGAAGGTAATCTCCCAACACCGTCAGATCAATGCCCGGTTCTTTTCTAAGTTGTTCCGCCACATGAAAGCCATACTCATTGAGGGCATGGCGGCTGGGCGGGAATGAAGTAACGAGCGCGATTTTCACGGCTCGCTCGAACGCAGCACCATGTCTCGCGAGAGCCGGCTGAGAAGGTGCAAATAGTGCAAAGCGACGGTGGCGCTGGCCTTGCTACTGCCAGCGCGGCGGAGGCCGAACTGATAGGGAACCTCCCGAGCCGTTCGGATGCGTCCGCGCACAAGGATCTCAAGCAGAAGCTTAAAGCCCGTGGTTTGAAAACTTAGTCCCTCAATGCAGCGGCGATGGATGATGAAGAAGCCCGACATCGGATCGGTGACCCGGAAACTCTTTTTCTGAATTAGAGGTGACGCGGCGAGCGTGCTCAGGCGGGAAACGGCAGCGCGCACCGGATTCCATCCTTCCAGCCCGCGATCATGAGCGTAACGGCTGGCAATCGCGATGTCGGCTTGTTCGGCCGCCTGCAATAATTTGGGCAGCAGTTCGGGAGGATGCTGGAGGTCGGCGTCGATCACCCCGAGCAGGTTCGCGTGGGACTGGCTCCAGCCGTATAATACCGCGCCCGCCAAGCCGCGCTCACCAGCGCGTGATAAAAGGCGAACGCGGGAATCGCGGGCGCCCCAGTCACCAACTCTTTCGATCGTTCCATCGGCGCTGCCGTCGTCTACAACAATGATCTCGTACTCAAACTCGGTTTGGCTCAAGGCGACCGTTACTTGACTGAGCAACGTGTCAATATTTCCTGCTTCATTGAGGGTGGGCACGATTAAAGAGAAGGTCTTCTCATTTACTTCCGGCATAGTTTAGGGGCTCCGCTTTCTGTACCGCGAAAGCGTTGGATGGAAGCTAAACCCCTGCCGTTGGTTGGTATTGCGCCCTACAGGAAGTCCGTCAGGGCGCTACGGCATTGGCTGGCGTAACGTCAGCCTTTCCCTTGGTCGCGCTCTCAGGTGAAATACTGGTAGGGACGCGGGATCGAAAAAGATGGCCAAGAATCTGGCTCTTCACATTTTCGGGACTTCCCTCAGAAATCACGATCAAGTGCGGAACGAGTTCTCGAAGATTCAGGAAAGTTTGCCGATTCCGCTGCACAAAATCCAACGGATATTCCGGCTTCCTGGCGAACGCCAGCGCGGGGGATGCGTCAATGATGAATGCCACATCGGGCGTGGGCACCTGCTTCAGCAGAATCCTGGCATAGATTCGACCTGCCGATGACTGCGAATAGAGGTTGGCAATCTGATCGTATATGTACCTATCGAAGATGATGACGTCTGTTTTCTGAATTGTCTGTCTGCTAAGCAAGCGCCGCAACTTGGCGGCGTCCAGCATATACATCGCCGATCGCGCCAGAGTCAAATACCATTTGCGAACGTGTTTATTGTTTTTCGATGAAAACGAACGCTCTGTCGTCTGCCCGCCAGGGCTGGCGTTTGCCGAATGGCTGCCGACTTCGGCGCGCATTTTGGACCACACCGCAACGTCATCCCAAAAAGTGAACCGTGATACACGCAGGCCCTGTTCCTGGAAAAAAGAAGAGACATTCTCGATCTGTGTAGTTTTCCCCGCCCCGTCGATGCCGGAAAAAGTGACTAACAACGGGCGAGTGGCGATAGCATTGCTGGCGGATTTTTCAGGAGCCATTTCTTTATACACTCCCAGCTTCAGCGAGCGGAAGACGCAGTTCCCGGCGGCCGCGATGGACTGCCCTCGGAAAGCGCCACCGCTGTACCTACGGCAATTCCAGCTCCGGCCAGTAATCCCAACTTAATAATGAGAGAACGGTGACCACGCTGGCGGACAGGCGCCACCGCCGCGCCGGCTGGCTTGGCCACAGGGGCTCCTTTCACCGTGGCGGCCTTGGCGCCGGCTGTGCCGGAAGGAAGCGGCGCCTGCTGCTCGTCCTGCGGCACAGGCTGTAGTTGGGGCGCATCCGGCAACGAACCGTCTTGCTTTTGGGTGGAGGGGCTGGATTGAGCAGATTGGGGTGGGGTCGCCAACAGGGGCATCTCACTGGATAGAACCAGAGCACCCGTCAACACGGCAATCGATACGCCATGTGCGTAACCGCGAACTGTCCATTTCATAGAAACACTCCGCTGTCAGGAGAGTGGCCGGCATCGTCAAGCTCCATTCGCGGCACCTGCACGATGGCCAGAGCCTCCTCGACAGAATCGAAGGCTGGCACGATTGAAGAAATCCGGGTCACTTCCAGAAGCACTCGGATTACGCGAGAACCCGCGGCGAAACGCACCTCTCGATCACGGCCCGATACTCGCGCTGCGCACTCAATGAGTAGGTCAATATCGTCGTGATTCAAGGTATGGCATCCGGAGAAATCGATTACGACGGGCGACTCGGAAACTCGCAGGGCATTCAGAAAGTGTCCTCGCAACTCGCTTCGACTTGCAGGAGTCGACGTGCAAGGAAAGGACAGGATCGTCGCGGGCTTATTTTTCACATCTGCACCTGAAGCCACGGTTGCGATGCGGTCGAAAAGGGGGCAAAACCGCATGCGGCTGCGCCTGCGTGCACTGGCTCGTTGGCCCGCGTCCGGCGCGATCGCTGGCGCGCCGTTCCATGGAATAGGATCCTGTTTCCCAGGCCCGCAGGCTGGAGGTCCGCCACCTCTCCCCCAACCTCGCCTCCCAACAGATCGACCAAATATCTGCCATCCACCAACTTATGTTGAAACAGAAGACCGGCCCCCACGTAACTAAAAGGCAAAACCGTTGACCGTTCAATCTCAGTTCCACAATCCACAACGCAATCGCGCTCCACTGACGCGAACGGGCCGATAGTTGCTCCGGCTCGAACAATGGTCCGTTCACCGATGTAGCTAGGACCAATAATCCTGACGGAATCCGCGAGCTGAACATCCCGCCCGACCCAGACTTGCTCCCGAATTTCCGTGCCGCGCGGTCGCATGGAGCACGCTCCGACCAAGGCGTCTCCTACCAACTCCTGACGCTCCCTGGCCGACAAAATGCGTTTGGCGTAGCCGCGGAACTCATAAGGATTCCGCGCAGCTGCGTCCCGAAATTCCAAGTCCTTACCGTCAAGGAGAGCGGCTCGATCGAGTAGAGACACCCCCAAAAGACCCCGGCAATCCTGGGCCTGGGTTACCGAATTCCCGCTTTCCCGGTGGAAGTTAACGAAATCGGCGAGGTCGATTTCTGCGTATGATTTGAGCTTGATAATGAGGAACCGCTCGATCCCTTGGCGGGCGAATTCCGCAAAGGCGAACCACGTTCCTCGTCCATCGGCAGGAGTTGAGGTAAGCCACAAATTTTGCACTCCCAGCGTGCGTACGCGCTTCGTCCAGGCGCGCAAAACGTCATTGCCGAGTATCGGCATGCGCGGGGAATAAAGCGGTTGCGCCTGGGGATGGGCCCCATGGATCGCCGTGAGGTCTTCCCTTGCGGGAACCATTATGACTGTCGCCAACTCCACCTTGGTACCTCCTCTGAAATCGTGCAACCGGGAAGTAAACGCACCTCGCCGGACCACTTGAATGGAAGCACCTTTGAGATGTTGTGGGAAACCTGGAAGATGTCTAGATTAACGGAAATGCAGGATCGCAGTTGGCTATCTCAGGGGAATCCTGTAGAACCTCTGATTCCGGTTTCCGCTCGAAATCGCTTGGATGAGATTAGTCATCTACGTAGAATCCATTAGAAGACCAAAGAAAGTCCTGTAGTAAGTTCGACCACCCCCATATCTGGAGATGTTGCGTCATGAGATGTTTCGCCCTTGTAAGAAAGTTCATCTTTTTTCTAATCCTGATTTCGGCGCCCCTCGCTTTGGCTGGCGTCACAGTGACTGCGCCTATCAATGGAAGCAACGTAAGCACTACCGTTCAGTACGTGGCCAGTGCAACCACGGATTGCAAGGCGGGAGTCTCGGCGGTAGGAATCTACACCGCGCCCGGCAAGCTGGCTTACACGACTTCCGGAAGCAGCCTCAATACGCTTCTGACTCTTTCCGCGGGCACCTACAACACTACGGTTCAAGAGTGGGACAATTGCGGCGGTTCGAGCACGGCTCCGATCACCATTACCGTTGGTGGCAGCGGAGGCGGAACCGGAGTGACGGTTACCGCGCCCGCCAATAATTCATCCGTGGCATCGACCGTTCAATACATCGCCACTGCAACCAGCAGTTGCGACAAGGGCGTTTCGGCAATGGGCATTTATACCTCGCCAGGAGTGCTTGCTTATACCGTGCAAGGTGCGAGTCTAAATCACTCTTTGACCCTCAATAACGGCACTTACAACACGGTCGTCCAGGAGTGGGATAACTGCGGCGGTAGCGCCTCCACACCCATCACAATCACGGTTGGGAGTGGCGGCTCGGGCAGCAGCGCGCAGGTAACCGTAACTGCGCCGCAGACGAATACAACCGTCGGTTCGAGCGTTCAGTACACGGCCAACTCCACTACCCCATGCGACAAAGGCATCGCCTCTATGGGCGTATACACCGCACCCGGCAAGCTCGCATATGTAGGGGCGGGTTCTTCGCTGAATGCGACTATTAGTCTCAGCCCCGGGACCTACAACACCACCGTACAGGAGTGGGACAACTGCGGCGGATCTGCCACGGCTCCCGTCACGGTGACAGTTGGTGGCAACGGCAGCGGGTCGAGTACGGGCACGTTCAGCAATCTTCAGACGGAGTCCGGATGGAATGGATACGCCCTGGAGCCACCCTCCTATAACATTTGCAGCTCGTGCAGCCCCTCAGGACCCGATACGACCTACTCGATGACCGAGCACCAGTCTTCACCTTCGCTTAGCGGGAACTCGGCAAAAATGGCCTTGGGCGGAGACACTGTTTACTCGGATATGCTGTGGAACAACCACCTGATTGGGAACTTCTCCACGCAGGGTATGCCCGACAACAATCAGACGATCATTCCTAACCTCTACAACTTTACCTACGATGTGTATTTTTACATTGAAGATCTGAGTGCCTCACAAGCGCTGGAATTCGACATCAACGAGTTCGTCGGTGGGCTCTCCTATATCTGGGGCCACGAATGCCGCATCGTGGGCGGGAACGAGTGGGACGTCTGGGACGATCAAACGGGATCGTGGCATCCCACGGGCGTTGGTTGCTATCCTATGCAAAATGCGTGGAACCATCTCACGCTCCAAGTGCAGCGTACCTCGGACAATCAACTCCTGTTTCAGTCGATTACTTTGAACGGGGTAACAAACACGATTAATTACTATGGGAGCCCCACGAAGACGAGTTGGTACGGAGTAACGATCAACTATCAACAAGACGGAGACTACGCCCAGACTCCGTACTCTGTCTGGCTCGACAATCTTAACTTCAGCTATTGGTGAGACCGAGAGGTAACTGAATAGCAGAAAAGAACATCGGGCTGCCAAACTGAGATTAACTTGGCAGCCCGAAAGTTTTTGTGAATCGCACCAGATTCAGTAGGTGAAACTTCCTTCATCAAAATATTGCTCAATCATGCGAGTGGACAGACACGTGTTCGTCCCATCGAGTTGAAGCGTAAAGCCCGTCTGCACGCCCCAACCTGCAGGAAGAAGGTCCCGCGCCGAAGTTTTTTCGTTCTTTACGACCTCGGTGCCCTCCAGTGTGATGGAATCATAATACATGCAAGGATAGCCGTTGCAGGACGTGTCGCCGCTGACCCGGTGTACCTTGATGTCGAGAAGATTCCACTCACCGGTGGGATAACTGCATTCCTTCCCGGTGTCGACCCAGGCGCCAGTATAGGAGTTCCAAACATCTCAGTCGCCAGGAAGCGTATCCTGTGGCACCTCAAGCGGGGAAATTATGGCAACGCATTTAGATAGCAGGCGCCGCTTGTGTTTTGGGCGGGTGGGCTGGGCGGAATCATCCAAGGAGGATTTGCGAAATCAAAAAATTCCGTCATGTCGATTTGCGCGGCATCCCGCTTGTCTAAAGCCGAAAGGATGAAGCGAGTTTCAATCAGCTTCAGAATTGCGGTGGTGTCGGCTAAGGTGTGAGAGACATAGTTCTGCCGAGCGTAGGGCGAGATCACGATCAGAGGCACTCGATAGCCGGTGTAGACGAAGTCACAGAGCGGACCGGTGGTGGTAGTGCAGATATCGTTTGGCATCAAATCCGCGGGCTTGACCCCGTCTGGGCTTACAGCTGGCTGCGGTGCGACGTGGTCGTAGGTTCCCCCGTCTTCATCATAAGTGAGAATGAAGGCCGAATCTTTCCACGAGCTACTCGTCATAAGGCTGTTGATTAGGGTTGCGACAAATGCAGCACCTGATTGGATATCGCTGGGCTGCGAGTCTGTGACCGAGGGATGCTCGTCCAAACCGGCATCGGTAGCCGGCTCAATCTGAGCAACTTGAGGAAGGGTTCCGTTTTGCAGGTCGGTGAAATACTGAGAGATCGGTGCGATGTTATTGGGATAACTGGTCGGGATTGTCTGTCCCCACTGAAAATTCCGCACATAGCTCAAGGTCAACAAGCAGGCGGGATCGTAGGGAGGGCCGGTACAGATACTGCCTTGCGGGTTTACATAGATTTTCCAGGTGATGCCCGCATTTTGCAACTCCTGAAAGATGGTGGTTGCGGTCAGCAACGCCGTGTCGCCGCTGTCGGTGCCGATTGGATAAACGTATCCCTGAGATGTCGCGGCAATCAAATACTCCCGGTTGGGTTCCGTGCGCGTCATTGCCGGATTAAACCACCGGTCTGAAGTGGCGAACTTTGACGCCATGAAATAGTAGTAATTTAGGTCGCCGCCATCGTAGTAACCCATCGCGCGAATTCCGTTGGTATCGGAAAATATCGGATCGTTTTGTCTGGCGTCGTTGGCAGCTGTTATCACAAATCCGTTATTCTGCGCGGGAAATTGCCCGACTGGGTCGTTGTAGTTCCAATCTACGTGGCCTTCATTCCAGGCGGGACTGGGATTCTCGATGCACTGAGTGATGAGGTGATAGGACGCTATCTGAGGGCTGTTGGAATCGACGATGCAGGCCGAGGGGGGCGGTGCCGCAGGATCGCAACCGGTGAGCGACGGGGCAGACCCATTCAAAGGGGAGGAGCCCGTTGTGGGGTTGAACTGCGGCAAGCCATCAAAAGACTGATCGGGATAACCGTTTTGAGCCCAGTATTGTCGTAACTGGCCAAAGTAATGGTCGAAGGAGCGGTTCTCCTGGGCCAGGAAAACGATGTGATTGAGAGCATCAACCGTCGGCGGCAGGGTGGGCGTAGTGGGCGCCGGAATGACACCATTGACAGCTGTGCAACCGCTAAGAAACAGAGATATCCACCCCAGGCAGCAGCCCGCGGCAAGGTTTCTTAAAGTGGACATTAGGCGGCAGAATCCTTTCGTCTACGGTTGGGCTTAACCGATCATTCCTCAGCCAGCTTCGATCATTGTTGCTCCTGCGGGATGAACGCCGAAGAGGCGCTGCGATTCGCCGACCGTCGCAGAATTCTGCGTTTTGGAAACAGCAGATCGCGCATCTTCATCTTCGCTTTGTGCAGTTGCGATTTTGAATTGCCGACGGAGCAGTCCAGCATTTTCGCGATTTCGTGATGCTGGTACCCTTCGACCTCGTGCAGAGCGAAGATCTGCCGGCATCCTTCCGGCAGTTCTTGCATGGCGCGTCGCAAGGCAAGACGATCGATGGCTCCATTCAGGTTTAAGTCGGCTCTTCCCACATCGCGACGGAGCGAAGGCGATTCGGACGAGACCGGTTCATCGAGAGAGACGATTGGCGGTGCTTTTCGGCGGCGCAGCTTCATCAGGACTGTGTTCACCGCGACCCGGTACAGCCAGGTGGAGAAAGCCGAGTCGCCGCGGAACGAGCCGACACAACGAAACACCTGCAGGAAGGCTTCCTGGGTCAAATCTTCGGCCTCGGCAATGTCCTTCGTCATGAGCAGACAGACCGAGTACACACGTTTCTTATGGCTCTGGAAGAGCGTGGCGAAGGCCTGCTCGTCGCCGCGCTGAGCGCGCTGCACCAGACTGCGTTCAGACTCGGCCGGAGTGCTTTCTTGAGCCGCCGGAATCATATTGGTTTGTGTCGCGGAAATCACGCAAGTCGCCACTGTAGTCTCCTTCGCTTTGAACTAAGTTCTGATCAATGCGCTCTCACGAGCTTTAACTTCCAAATTGAGACTAACGACAGCTCGCGTTGCGGCACATCAGGGTGCTCCTGTAATTGGTTGCCAGACTTGCTGTACCGATTTCCTAGCTAAAGTGCTGAGAAATAAATTGATCTCGCGGATCGCAGAAACTTTTCTGAAGCGAGTTGGTCCGTCGAGACCTGATAGCGGGCATACGTACAAAACCGCCTGCGGTATCCCGCAGGCGGTCGATTGAACGTTCTGTTGTTATGGGGTTTTAGTACAGCCGGAAGCCGACTTCGACGCTGATCTGCACGTTGACCGGGTGACCGTCCTTCATAGAAGGCTTAAAACGCCACTGCTTCACGGCAGCAACAGCTTTCGCATCAAGTCCATGTCCCAAGCCCCGAACCACGCGGATATTTTCTGGATTTCCTTGCTCATCCACGATCAGCCAAAGTATGCAAGTTCCTTCCGTTTTTGCATTGCGCGCGTCTTCGGTATATTCGGGATCCGGCGTGGCGATTGGCTGCGGCGCGGAAATTCCGCCGCCTACCTTGTAGACACCGCCACCGATACCACCGCCGCTTCCCACGCCTACGCCGGGCCCATGACCCACACCGACGCCGCCACCGGAGCCGGAACCAATTCCTGCGCCGGAGCCGGTGCCGTTGGAAGGAGGCGCCGAAGGCAGAGGCGCTGCCGTGGGAACGCCCAGGTTCGGCATATTGTTTTCCGCCATATGTACCTGCGGTGGAACGACGACAGTCGGTTCCGCAGTAAGCTTCGGATGCTCGTTGCGAAGAATAATGGAGGGAGGAGTTATCTGCTGCATCGCCGTCTTCGGCAGCCTTCCCCTTGGCGCTTCGATGCGATCATGATCGCCGCCGCCGCCGCCGCCGCTAACCACCTTCTTCGCCACCGGTAAAGCATAAGTATCTGGGGAGGGCGCAATCAGGGTCACCGTCTCATGCTTCTGGACTTGCTGCACGGCTTGGTGGCCGAATGTCACTCCGCCAAGAATTAATCCCAGCGCAATCACGTGGAAAACCGCAGACCCGACCAGACCATTGGAACGATAATTATTGAACTGTCCCCAGATCGCATCGGGAGCCACTGCCTTACTTTGCTTCGGACGAATACCTCCGGCAGGGCGCACGGTTCGCGCGCGTCCCGAATACAGAGTGTCGAGCACAGACGAAGACGAGCCGGGAAAAAACGCATCAGCCGTTTGACGAGTAACCTCTTGGTTCGACATAGGCGCTCCTGAAAAACTTCTACAGCACAGTAATCACCCATATTTACGACTTTCGAAGATCAAAACCGGCAGGTCATCGCCGCGTTGGAAGTTTCCAAGCGCGGCGATGGCTGCGGCCTTCGAAAATCGGTCTAAAGCCGATTCTTACAACCGCCCGACCAGGAGCAGCACGATCAACACTACGACTACCAGTCCCAGTCCACCGCTGGGGTAATACCCCCACGACCGGCTGTAGGGCCACGTTGGCAAAGCTCCGAGCAATAACAGGACAAGGACAATGATCAGAATCGTAGACATGGAATCCTCCGGTAAATGAGTTGAAAATTTAGGCCCGGCTTGCACCGCAACCGGGCCTATCGAATCGTGACACCCTACCGACTGGCGCTGGTCGTGCCGGGCGCCGGCTTCATCTCACTATGCTCGCCCCGGGCTTTATCTGAATATTTGTGGACCGCAGCCAGGAACTGATCGCTTGACTGTCTCGGGCGAACCTTTCCGTCGAGGATCTCGCTAAACGGAACAAACTTGCCATAAAGGATTCGGGTTTCGTCTTTGTCTTGCGTGATCACCGAGCCGTTCAGATCGACCCCGGCAAAGATTCCGCGAGCTCGCGAGTAAGTAAGCATCTCTGCTTTCATCTTCCAGTCTGTATCTGCGCCCGCGTCTCGTCCAACCGGACCCGCGGCGGCTGATGCATCGGCGCCGATTTTGAATTTATCCGACAAGAGATGCTCCAGGCCCTGTTGGTTCATGACGACCAATACCAAGTCGACGGCTTGTCCGCCCAGTTGCAAGCCCCAGCTTCCACCAGTAATCGTGATCGGCGCAGGGGCGCTCCATCGGCCGCTTGCCATCCGGCACGAGGCCACACCTTTGCCATGACTTCCGCCGAAGCCAACTGCAATTTTCACCATTGAGGGGATGACGGCAATGCATTTCGCGTCGCTCATAACCTTGTCTGGGATTGCCTTGTCAGGGGTGGACATAATTTCGTCCAGAACTCTAGCCGAGGCGTCGAGCCGTTTTGCGATATCAGACTGGTCTTTGGTCGTGTCATCGGCCCATGCCATGCTCGCAAGGAGAACGAGACAAGCGCCGAGCACCACGAGATACCCTTGAAATGTGGAACTGTTTCTTTTCATTAATGGAACCTCTTCCGTGCTCGAAGCGAGCAGCTGTTTAAGTAAATTCCTACGCGCTCAACCCTAACTTCCCGGCCGAAGTTGTTCCATCCGGTCCAAGCTGTAAAACTGGATTTGCAGCAGTGTGGATAGGGTAAGGGATTGCTGCAGAACCCTAGACGGGTCTACGGCTTCAAACTTCAGCAGCTACAGGGGTGGCCGTATAGCGAACGCAAGGCGGGATGCAAGATGAAAGTTTTCGATGGTTCAAAACGAGCGGCCCGAAGTCAGGTGCTGAACTGGCTAGCCATCCAGTACGCTGGCCGTTTCCCGCAGTGAGCTGCAGGGAATCATGAGTTCGACAAGAGTACCGGGATGAGCGTTGGTTAGCCGCAACTCTCCGCCAAATTCCTTGGCGCGCTGCTTCATGCCTCCGATGCCCACGCCAACACTATCTGGACGCAATTCAGTTATGCTTTTTCGGATTCCTTTGCCGTCGTCTCTCACGGCTACCACGATCATGCCGTTCTTTTGAGTTAATGTGATCTCCACTTTGGTGGCTTCTGAATGCCGGAAGACGTTAGTAAGAGCCTCCTGCACAATGCGAAAAACCGCGGTCTCCACCTCGGCGCCGAGCCTGGGGAAATCGTCAGGCTGGACGTCGAGTTTCGTCTCAATTCCGCTGCGCTTGCTAAGCCCCTCCACATACCAGGCCAGCGCCGACAATAGTCCTACTTCATCCAGCAATGGTGGATGCAAGAGGTGAGACATGCTTCGGACTTGCTGAATCGCGCGATCGACGATGCCGCTGGCCTGCCTCCAGGACTCGTCCGATACTTGTGACTTCTGCAATATCATCTTGTCGAGCATCATTTTCGCGACTGCCAGTTCTTGCCCTAGTCCGTCGTGCAGATCCCGGGCCAGCCTGCGCCGCTCCTGATCCTGCAGGTTCATGAGGCGAACCGAAAGACGGCGCAACTCGTCGGTTCTTCGGTCTACCATTTTTTCCAGTTGGCTGGCATTGTCGCGGATGGATTGCTCGAGCACCTTGCTGTCATGAATGTCGGAACAAGTGCCGTACCATTTAAAAACTTGTCCCTCATCGTTCCGAATTGCCACGGCTCGCGCCCTGAACCAGCGATGTATTCCATCCGCCGAACGGAGACGAAACTCGGCTTCGTAGTTGGCGCCGTTTTCCAGACAATGCCGCCAGCGTGTGGAGGCTTGGTCTCTGTCCTCGGGATGCACGTAGTCGAGTAATTGCGAGTGATTGTGAGGCGCGCCCGTGTACTCATAGAAACGATCACTCATGTAATCCGTGGAGCCATCGGCTTGCCGGCTGAAAATAATGTCGGGGGCTGTGTGGACAATGGCGTCGAGTTCCTGGTTCTTGTTTACCAGCTCCGCATTCAGTTGCTGCAACAACTCTGCTTTGCGGGCGAGCTCTTCCGTGCGCTCCGACACACGCTGTTCGAGTTCGCGGTTCAAGGTTTCCAGCTGCCGGGTCTTGCGGTGCAACTCAGCGAACACCCTGACTTTTGCCCGCAAAAGTTCTGGAACGACCGGGACCGATATGTAATCGACGGCCCCGTGTTCGTAGCCTTTTAATTGATCCAAGTCAGTCAGGTGCACGGCGGAGACAAAGATGATCGCTGTTCTCTGAAAACGCGGGTGTTGGCGAATCATGGCAGCCAGTTGAAAGCCGTCGAGCTCAGGCATGCTCACATCCATGAGCACCACAGCGATCTCGGTTTTCAAGAGAATTTCGAGCGCCTCGCGCGCTGAGTTGGCTTTGATCAGGTTCTCACCTAAGCCGCCGAGCATCACTTCGTAGCTGAGCAGCTTGGAAGGCTGGTCATCCACCATAAGGATGTTCACTTTTTCGCTCGTGCTCATGCCCACAAATCCTCTCCGCTCCTTCCGCGGCCCGACTTAAACGGCGGCTACCGGTGCAACCACATTCGCAGCGACGAGAGTAATTGCTCCGTGTTAACGGGCTTTGCCAGATATTCGGACGCTCCCGCCTCGAGGCACTTCTCGCGATCTCCCTTCATCGCTTTTGCCGTGAGCGCGATGATGGGCAATCGCCGGAAGGACGCGTTTTGCCGGATGACTTGCATGGTTTCGTAGCCATCCATCTCGGGCATCATGATATCCATCAACACGATTGCGATATCGGGGGTCGATTCGAGCTTGGCAATTGCCTCTCGGCCTGTGCCCGCCGTAAGAACGGTCATGCCTCGGCGTTCGATAACGCTGCTCAGGGCAAATATGTTGCGCACGTCATCATCGACCACCAGAACCTTCTTCCCCACCAAAGCGTCGTCGGAATGGTGCAATCGATCGAGCAGCCGTTGTTTTTCCGGCGGGAGATCAGCCACCACGCGATGCAGGAAGAGGGCCGTCTCATCGAGCAGGCGCTCCGGCGATTCCACTCCTTTCACCACCACGCTTCGGGCCAGCGAATGCAAGCGAGCATCCTCATCGGAAGAGAGCTCCTTGCCCGTAAACACAATAACGGGCAAATCGGCCAGTGTGGGGGTGTCGCGGAAGCTCTCCAACACATCGAAACCTGAGATGTCGGGCAGACGGAGGTCGAGCACAACGCAATCAAAGGCCTGCTGCTGGACAACTTCGATCGCCTCGGCGCCAGTGGCGACGACAGTAACGTCGATATCGTCGTAGCCCAGCAACGCCTTAATACTCATCTGCTCGGCGGGATTATCCTCCACAACCAGCAAGCGTTTTCTGCGAGGAGCAGAGTATTCTTTGATCCGCGTCAACGCAGCTTCCAACCCCTCTGGCGTGGTGGGCTTGGTGACAAAGGAAAATGCGCCTCGCGCCAAGCCGTGATGCCGATCTTCATCGAGCGTCAACATCTGCACCGGAATATGCCGGGTGGCAGGGTCCTGCTTCAAGTGATTGAGCACGGTCCAGCCCAACATATCGGGAAGGAAAACATCCAGAGAAACCGCAGTTGGATAGTACTCATGAGCCAGGGCCAGCGCCTCGGCTCCGCGCGTGGCGAGCAGGACTTTGAAACCCTTGTCTCGCGAGAGATCGCATAACACGCGGGCGTAGTGGGCATCATCTTCAACGATGAGCAAGACCGCATCGTCGGGTTGCAGATTGTCCCGATCATCGGCAATCTTTTCCACCGGATGCTCGCTCACGCCTGCGACGGACAATTGCACGGGCGACGCGGATGCGCGGGCTCCGCGATCCGCAGCACCGGCGACCGGCGTGGATGGGCCCACGTAAGTTTGCGGTAAGTAAAGAACGAAGGTGCTTCCGCGGCCTGGAGCGCTGCGCAACTGGATTTCGCCGCCAAGCAAGCTCGCCAGCTCGCGGCTGATCGCCAGTCCCAGCCCCGTCCCGCCGTACTTCCGGCTGGTTCCGGCATCTGCCTGTTGGAACGCTTCGAAGATGATTCGCTGTTTTTCGAATGGGATACCGATACCCGTGTCGGCAACTTCAAAGGCCACGACCGAAGCTGCTTTACTAAGGATCGGATGTCCCTCGGTCCATCCGCTCTTGGCCAGCGATACCGACAAACGCACGCCGCCAACCTCCGTAAACTTGAAGGCATTCGACAGCAGGTTCTTCAACACCTGTTGTAGGCGCTTCGAGTCAGTAACGACACTCCGCGCGAGATTCGGGTCGCTTTCCACCTTGAAACTAAGGTGTCGATTTTCCGCCTCATGCCGGAATGGACGCTGCACCGCATCCAGTAAGCTGGCGAAGAAGACCTCTTCTGCTTCGACGGATACGGTTCCAGATTCGATTTTCGACAGATCGAGAATATCGGTGATCAGGTTAAGCAGATCGGTTCCGGCGCCATGAATCGTGCGTGAGAACTCAACCTGCTTGGGCGTAAGGTTACCGTCTGGATTGTCACTGAGTTGCTGGCCCAGCACCAGAATGCTGTTCAGCGGGGTCCGCAACTCGTGAGACATGTTAGCCAGGAATTCCGACTTGTATTTTGAAGTGAGCGCCAGTTCCTTGGCCTTCTCTTCCAGAGCGCGCCGGGCCTGCTCAATTTCCTGATTCTTGCGTTCCACTTCAACGTTCTGTTCGGCGAGTTGTTGCGCTTTCTGCGCCAGTTGCTCATTTGTCTGCTGCAGCTCTTTCTGCTGCATCTGTAATTCGGTGGCCAACTGCTGCGACTGCTTCAGCAGTCCTTCGGTCTGCATCGTAGCCTCAATACTGTTGAGGACGATGCCGATACTGGCCGTCAGTTGTTCAAGGAATGCCAAATGCGAAGTCGTGAATGTGCTCAGCGAAGCAAGTTCGATGACCGCCTTAACCCGATCTTCGAACAGCACCGGCAGTACGATTACATTTCTTGGAACGGCCTCGAATAAACCGGAACGAATCGAAATCGTATTGGGTGGCAACTCGGCGATCAGCATGCGCCGTTTCTCCGCCGCGCATTGTCCCACCAGGCCTTCACCTAGCTTTAACCGCCGCAAATGCCCATCCTCGCCGTCGCCTGCAAACGCGGAGAGCAGCACCATTTCGGCAGACTCCTCAGTCTCCATTTGGTAGATCACGCCTTGTTGCGCATTTACCAGAGGCGTCAGTTCGGACAGCAGCATGCGACCGACGGTCGTCAGATCGCGTTGCCCTTGCAACATTCCGGTGAAGCGAGCCAGGTTCGTCTTCAACCAATCCTGCTCCGTATTGCGATCCGTCGTGAGCCGGAGGTTGTCGATCATGGTGTTAATGTTGTCTTTCAACTCGGCCACTTCGCCGCTAGCCTCCACTTGAATCGAGCGTGTGAGATCGCCCTTGGTCACGGCAGTCGCGACTTCCGCGATCGCGCGCACCTGGTTAGTCAAGTTATCGGCTAACAGATTCACGTTTCCTGTGAGATCTTTCCACGTGCCGGCCGCTCCAGGAACGTTCGCCTGGCCGCCCAGACGGCCTTCCACACCCACTTCGCGAGCTACCGTTGTAACCTGGTCAGCAAACGTGGCCAGCGTATCCGTCATATTGTTGATGGTTTCGGCGAGCGCCGCGACTTCGCCCTTTGCGTTTACCGTAAGCTTCTGAGTCAGTTCACCGTTGGCAACAGCGGTGACCACTTTTACGATTCCGCGCACCTGCTCAGTAAGGTTGGCGGCCATTACGTTCACGTTGTCCGTGAGGTCTTTCCATGTACCTGCGACGCCCGGCACCTGCGCCTGCCCGCCGAGTTTGCCCTCTGTACCAACTTCGCGCGCCACGCGCGTCACTTCGGCGGCGAAAGCGTTGAGCTGGTCGACCATCGTGTTAATAGTATTTTTCAGCTCAAGAATTTCACCCTTTACGTCGACCGTGATTTTGCGCGACAAATCGCCACGGGCAACGGCTGTGGTCACTTCAGCGATGTTTCGCACCTGGCCGGTAAGATTTCCAGCCATAGCGTTTACTGAATCCGTGAGATCCTTCCACGTTCCAGCCACGCCTGAAACGTTGGCCTGTCCGCCCAGCCGACCTTCCGAGCCCACCTCGCGAGCCACGCGCGTCACTTCGGCGGCGAAGGAGCGCAATTGTTCAACCATCGTGTTCAGCGTTTCTTTGAGCTGTAAAATTTCGCCGCGCACGTCCACCGTGATTTTCTTGGAGAGATCGCCATTTGCGATCGCGGTTGCGACTTCGGCGATGTTTCGCACCTGGCCAGTAAGGTTGCTGGCCATGAAGTTCACGTTATCTGTGAGATCCTT
This sequence comes from uncultured Acidobacteriaceae bacterium, assembly GCA_963818935.1. GTDB lineage: Bacteria > Acidobacteriota > Terriglobia > Terriglobales > Acidobacteriaceae > Sulfotelmatobacter. The sequence goes on along the minus strand of CAWFUK010000042.1, from coordinate 17,609 downwards.
CCACGTGCCGGCGACTCCGGGCACCTCGGCCTGTCCACCCAGTTTTCCGTCGGTTCCCACTTCGCGAGCCACGCGCGTGACTTCGCCGGCGAAAGCATTGAGCTGGTCCACCATGGTGTTAATGGTGTTCTTGAGCTCGAGAATTTCGCCCTTCACGTCGACAGTGATCTTGCGTGATAGATCGCCGCGAGCCACGGCCGTCGTCACCTCGGCTATGTTTCGCACCTGGCCGGTTAGATTTCCAGCCATCGAGTTCACTGAGTCGGTCAAATCCTTCCACGTGCCGGCGACTCCGGGCACGTTGGCCTGACCGCCGAGACGGCCTTCCGTGCCCACCTCGCGGGCCACGCGCGTCACTTCACCGGCGAACGCGTTGAGCTGATCCACCATTGTGTTGATGGTGTCTTTCAGCAGCAAAATTTCGCCGCTTACGTTCACCGTGATTTTCTTCGATAAATCGCCGCTGGCAATGGCGGTTGCCACTTCAGCGATATTTCGCACCTGGCCGGTCAAGTTGCTGGCCATGGAGTTTACGGAGTCCGTAAGATCCTTCCACGTACCGGCCACTCCTGGAACCTGCGCCTGTCCGCCGAGTTTGCCATCAGTACCCACTTCGCGGGCTACGCGCGTGACTTCTGAAGCAAACGACCGTAGCTGATCGACCATCGTGTTGATGGTGTCTTTCAATTCGAGAATTTCGCCGCGCACGTCCACCGTAATCTTGCGGGACAAATCGCCGCGAGCCACGGCGGTCGTGACTTCCGCGATATTGCGCACCTGACCGGTCAAGTTGCTGGCGAGGAAGTTGACGTTATCGGTGAGATCCTTCCACGTTCCTGCGACCCCCGGAACCTGTGCCTGCCCGCCCAGCTTGCCTTCGGTACCGACTTCACGCGCTACGCGCGTCACTTCGCCAGCGAATGCGTTGAGCTGGTCGACCATGGTGTTGATGGTGTTTTTCAGTTCGAGAATTTCGCCTTTCACATCGACCGTGATCTTGCGTGACAAGTCGCCACGAGCCACGGCCGTCGTGACCTCGGCGATGTTTCGCACCTGGCCGGTTAAGTTTCCCGCCATCGAGTTCACGGAGTCGGTCAAGTCCTTCCACGTTCCGGCGACTCCCGGCACGTTCGCCTGGCCGCCCAAACGCCCTTCCGTTCCTACTTCGCGGGCCACGCGCGTCACTTCACCGGCGAAGCGATTGAGTTGGTCCACCATCGTGTTCAGCGTTTCTTTCAGTTGCAGAATCTCGCCGCGGACGTCGACCGTGATCTTGCGTGACAAGTCTCCAGTCGCAATCGCCGTGGCCACTTCGGCGATATTTCGCACCTGACCGGTGAGGTTGCTGGCCATGAAGTTGACGTTATCCGTAAGATCTTTCCATGTGCCGCCGACGCCGGGAACCTGTGCCTGTCCGCCCAGCTTGCCTTCCGTTCCTACTTCGCGAGCCACGCGTGTCACTTCGCCGGCGAACGCGTTGAGCTGATCCACCATGGTGTTGATGGTGTCTTTGAGTTCGAGAATTTCTCCCTTCACGTCGACCGTGATTTTGCGGGACAAATCGCCACGGGCCACGGCGGTTGTGACTTCGGCAATATTTCGAACCTGGGCTGTGAGGTTTCCGGCCATGGCGTTCACGGAATCGGTAAGATCCTTCCAAGTGCCGGCCACGCCGACCACTACAGCCTGTCCGCCAAGTTTTCCGTCCGTACCCACTTCGCGGGCCACACGCGTCACTTCAGAGGCGAACGAGCGCAACTGATCCACCATGGTGTTAATGGCTTCTTTCAGCTGCAAAATTTCGCCCCGGACATCGACCGTGATCTTGCGCGACAGATCGCCGCTGGCCACAGCCGTCGCCACTTCGGCGATATTGCGCACCTGGCCGGTCAAATTACTGGCCATCGAGTTCACCGAATCGGTTAAGTCCTTCCAGGTTCCGGCCACACCGGGCACCAATGCCTGACCACCGAGCTTCCCGTCGGTACCCACTTCGCGGGCCACGCGCGTGACTTCAGCGGTGAAGACGCCGAGTTGCTGAATCATGGTGTTGACGATGTTGGCGGATCGCAAGAACTCGCCTTCCAGCGGCCGCCCGTCCACATCGAGCCGCACGGTCTGGGTCAGATTCCCCTGCGCCACCGCAGCAATGGCGCGGGTTACGCCCTCGGTGGGACGAAGCAAATCTTCAACCAGTGTATTGATCGAGACTTCCATCTCGCCCCACGCGCCTCTTGATTCATGAAAGCGAGTGCGCTCGCGTGTCCTACCTTCTTTGCCCACAACCTGTCCGACGCGCTTGAGTTCCTGCGACATTTGTTGATTGGCGGCGACGATGGCATTGAAGGTGTCGGCGATCTTTCCTTCCAGACCTGTCCATGAACCGGGAAGGCGCACAGAAAAGTCTCCCTCGCGCATACTCTGAAGGCTGGCCAGAATCACACTTAAGTCGGCCGAAGCGGACTGAATGCTATGAGAATTGCCGTTATTTTTATGATCTTCTGCCGGTAAGCCGTTCAACACGGCTGCAGCAGAATTTTGATTGCTTTTCTTCATGGTCGTCCTCTCCCGGACGGTTGAAGCGGGTGGGTTTGTGAAAAAGCGCCCTTCGACAGAGCGAAGGAATTCGCAGCCAATGCCGGCAGGCACACTTTGCCGTCGTCACGGAAGGTCGTGCTCGTGGACGCAAAGAGGAAGTTCGGGCGCCGCTGCCACCTATCATGTTCAGCCGAGATATTTATGGATCAGCCCACAGGATCCAGCTGAACAACACTTATCATGGAAGCCAGACCGGTAACCCTAGGGTGATTCCTGTAGGATCCTGCCAAGATCAATCCAGGCGTGCCAAGGGCTGTTTCGAGCCAGTCAACTCATGGAATTTAAAGTCAAGGTTTCTTAGCGGTGCCGTGTTTATCCACGCAAAATCGAGGCGTCAAGGGGCTTTGGGAACGGTTGCTGCCGGTTCTGCTTCGATGGTAATTTCCACCTCGGCACCTTCCTTGAGGCGTACTTTGTCGCCATTTTCGTCTGTAAGGGCATTCTCAATGCGAATTTCTCGATAGAGATGGTCAGCCCCTTCGACTGCGATCTGCGCTTTCTCAGGTTCACGCGGGGACACAGGTTTAATGATCTTTTCGACGGTTGCGGGCAAGGTGGTGCTCAGTTTTTCGCTCATGGATGATTCGTTACCTCAGCTTGTGACTTTTTTTCAGCTTTCTCGGATTCGTCTTTGTGGCCGAAGTCCAGGCCAATGTGGGGCTCAGACTCTGTGCCTGTAATCTTAATCGGGACTTCGGTGCCCGCTCCGGCCGTACTGAAGAACGGATCGATGGGCTTCAGGAGAACCGATTTCCAGCCAGAAGTCATTTGCGAAACTTTCGCATCAAGCTTCGCCGTTCCGTGGAAGTCAAAGGTTCGTCCATCCAAACTGTAGTCGCCCGCCATATCGACGTGCGTTCCGGGGACGAGGAAATGCAGAGAGGAAAACGATAACAAACCGTTTTTCAATTGAAAGATTCCCTGCAAATCCACCGGCACATTTTCTTCGGCATGTTCTTTCGCCAGCTTGGGTTTTCCCTGACTGCGCAAGCTCAAGGAATCGAGTTTGCTCTGCACCTTCTCATTCGTAAAATGCGCTTGCAGCACATGAAAGTTGCCTGCGAGCTTCAGCCGGTCGATCACGCTGCCGCTCCCCGGAGGGAGGCTAAGTAGCGTCTTCATCTCCACGGGACCAGTCATGATTGGCGGGTTGGTTCGTACCCCGAGGTCGAGTAAGTCTTCGATTCTCGCGTGCTCCACCACCACGTTCAGCTCGATGTCGTGTCCTTTGGGACTCTGCTGGCGAACGATTGAGCCTGTGGCCGTAAAAGAAGTGTGCAGAAACGACGCATCGACCGGCCGCAGGTAGGTATCCCCAGTCGTTCCGTCGACAGTGGCATGAAACTCTGTATGCAGCGGAACCGGGTGCCCGCTGGATGCAATGCGGAAGTCAGGCGTATCGGTGGTTCCGTGCACTACGATGCTATCCAGAGTTCCCGAATAATCACCAGTGGATGAAAGAGTGCCCCCTATCCCTTTAATGGTTCCTAGATCGGCGTTGCTGAAGGAATAGTTTCCCTGTACCGGGGTGTCGCGGGGACTTTCTTCTTGGAAAGGGCCAAACAGTCCGCTCGACTGAATGTCGCCTACGGGCTTGGGATTCACCAGTTTTGCAGTGAATTGAAGAGGTTGGCCGGGTCCGACGTCCTTCATCTTCAAGTCGCTGATGGCAAATTCGAGCGGAGGCTTGCCGGGCTTCAAATTATTGATCAACAGTTCGGTATCTGCGCAGATGAATTTGTCGACAATGATCGACATTTTGCCTTTTTTTGAAGTCATCCTGGTCATTTCGCCGCGCTGGCCCCTGGGGGGAATGTTTAGTGTGAGTCCCTTCACATAGACAGTGTCGATATGCATGGGTGAGCGAAATAGGCTGCGCAATGAGCTTTGAAAGCGGAACTCCCCCACCGCAATCAAAGCCTGCATACCCGGTGCGTAAGGATTGGGATCGATTGCGCCGAAAATTTTTAAGCCGCTGCCGGAAACTTCAATGCCATGGCTGACTGAGACGTGGAATTGCTCGAGCTCTACTTTGCTTTGAAAGCGATTGGACAGAGTCTCAATCACTCGTTTGCGTACGATAGGCTCGGCACGAGTGAGCTCGACCCGCACGGCCACAGCGAGGGCGGACAAGGCAACCAGCGCAACAATGGCAATGCGCTTCCAAAACCTTATTCGGCTGGGCGTCTTCGCAAGTCGGCTGGCGGGAACCGGCATAATTTGTCTCAAATATTAAATCAGAGAATTCTTGTCGCCTTTGCCAATCGTTGGTTAGCAGAAGGTATCCCTAAACAATGGTCACAGTCCACCAGTCCAATCGAATTTTCTTTACAGAGCTGGGGTTAGATGTCTTTTTCGCACAAAAGGTGGTTTGCAAAACCCAGGGGCAAAGGCAGGGGCATCCGCCGAGAGTGTTGAATTGACCTCTGGTTGCGCCCAAGTTGAAATTTCAGGCATCAGGAAACGTTTTGGATGGTGCTGTGGATCAGGACTGCTTATAGAAGGGAAACTCCGGCGAGCCAACTTTGCCCACGTTCGCTTCCGCGAATTCGCAGACGCGGTCGAGAGAATCCTGCAACTGCTGCTGATAGCTTTCCAGTTCGGAATCGGTCGTATCTGCTGGTACGGGAATGAGTTTGCCAAAGCGCAGCAACACGCGCGCGAACGGTTTCGGGATGATCAGGCGGTCCCAGGTATTCAGCACCCACGCCCGGTCGACCGCCATGTGGAACATGGTCATGGGAATACCGGAAGAGCGGGCCAGTGCAACCGGCCCGGGTTTCACCTTGTAGCGTGGGCCGCGCGGACCGTCGAGAGTAAAAGCCACCGTCCAACCTTCTTCCAGAGCACGCCGCAGGCCGAGCAGCGCGCGCACAGCATTGCGGCTGCTGGAGCCCTTGACGGCGACGAATCCGAATCTGCGAATGATGCGCCCCATGTATTCGCCGTCGTAACTGTTGCTGCTCATTACCCGGATGCCAAGATCGCGAAAAAAATAGCTTGCGGGAATCTGGCAGGCGTGCCAGAAGGAGGCGATCAGAGGGCGTTGCTCGATCCCTTCCTGCGCGCCTTCTTCACGCGAGAAGCAGACGCGCAGGGTGGAGCCCAAAAGGCGGATGATGCCGTAGCCTACGGCGATAATCACTCTCAGAACGATTCGTTGGCGGAGGGTAAAGCGGAGCGCAGTTGGAGTTGGGGCGGCGGCCGGCTTTTCGTGCGTGGTTGCTTCCGTCACCCGTTTATTCTAACTGTTTGTGCTCACATATTTGATGGTCGCCAGAACTGCTTGCTGGATGCTCAAGCGGGGACGCCAGCCCAGCGCACGAATGCGGGAGCAGTCGAGCATGATAAATGGACTGTCACCGACCCATCCGCGCTCGCCGCCGGAATACGTGAGTTCTGGTTGCAGGCCGAGATACTGGCAGATCCAGCCGATGGAGTCGTTGACTTCGCAGTACTCGTCGGTGCCGAGATTAAGGATATTGACCTTGGCATGAGCCCGCTCGAGGGCGACAAAAATCGCGTCAATGCAATCTTGCACGTACAAATATGACTTACGTTGGCGTCCATTGCCCAAGACATGGAGATGCTCCGGGTGCTTCGCCAGTTGATGGTAGAAATCGAAGACGTGGCCGTGCGAGTAGCGCTCGCCTAAAATTGAGACGAAGCGGAAGATGTAGGCTTGTATGCCGAAACCTTCGCAGTAAGCCTGAATTAAGCCTTCTGCGGCCAGTTTGGAGGCGCCGTAGAGCGAAGTCTGAACCGGAAATGGGCAGATTTCAGGCGTAGGAAAAATTTCCGGCTCGCCATAGATCGATCCCGTAGAGGAGAATACGATTTTTCGACAACCTTGTTCGCGCATCGCCTCGAGAACGTTCCAGGTCGCGATAGCGTTCTGATCGAGATCTTTGCGGGGATGCTCGAGACCGAATCGCACATCGGCATTGGCGGCAAAATGAACCACGAGTTCCGCTCCGGCGGTGGCCGCCGAAAGCTTTGCCCGGTCGAGCAAGTCGGCTTCATGAAAGCTAAACTCAGGATGAGCGAGAGCGCCTTGCAGGAACCTCCGCTGTCCAGTCGATAGATTGTCGTATCCCACCACGATATGGCCCGCGGCTAAAAGGCGGTCGACCATGCTGCTGCCAATGAATCCCGCTGCACCGGTAACAAGAACGCGCAAAATAACCTCCACATTAAGATACAACGCGCTTTGAAGGGACGAGGTTTCAGCCTCGCCGACATTCGCCAGAAAACAAGTCGGCCTTCAGGCGTCACTCCGTTCGCCCCCATGGCCTCCCTATGTCACTTAGTGCAGGACGCCGGGAGGCGCAAGGCGTTATCGATGCTTTGAAGATGTCTGCCGCAGCGCTATACGTGTTCCTTTTAACTCGAAGCGGCTGTCTCGCCAAACGTAGCGCAAATTCAAGTAGCTGGCGAACCATACCGCAAATCCAAGCAGATCGCGTAGCGGATAAAGCCAGGGCGCGCGCCGAATCTGCGGATCACGAACCACTGTCCAGCCCACGAGCCACGCTTCGGCCAGCCGGTTTATCACAGCGATCGCAAGAAGCAAGAGGCCGGCCTTCCAGTGCCCCAAACCGGCGGCGGCGATGAAACCGAGAATCCCATAGGGCATGGCGAAAATCAGCCCGCTTCCAAAATGTCCTTTGGGACGCGAATAGCGGGTGGTCTGCGCCCAGCGCAGCTGGTTTTGCCACATGTGTCGGAAAGACTTTTGGCTTACGACATGATTGATGGGGTGAGCGGAGAGCACAACGCGATAACCCGCTTTTTCTATCAGGTTGCCGATGGCAAAATCGTAGGCGATGTAATCCTTTAAAGCGGTGTAGCCGCCGATACTGGCTAAAGAATCTCTACGCACGACGGTCGTCGGCCCTAATCCGAACTTCATCCCTTCTAGCAGATTCGCCACCAGCACTCCGGCTGTCATCTCAACTGACATTCCGATCGCGGTTAGTCCTGACGGAAATCCGGTCACGTTCTTGCCGCGGTACACGCAGGTCACCATTCCGACTTTGGGGTCGAGCAGAGGTGAGACGACTTCCCGCAGATAATTCGGATCGACCTCAACGTCACTGTCAGTTGTCACGAGAATTTCGTGGGCCGCGGCCTCCGCCATGCAGTGAAACGAGTAAACCACGGGATTCGGCCACGGCGTGCCGGTCACTAATATGCGGGTTGGGATGTGGGGATAGTGGGCGCTTACTTCGCGAACAACATCGAGAGCGGCGTCATCGGCCTCATCCGCCGCAAATAAAATTTCAAACTGGGGATATTCCTGCCGGTAAAAGCTCTCGATATTCTCCCTTAGCCGGGCCTCCAGACCGTGTACCGGCTTGAGCACGGATACCGGCGGTAGACCGGCATCATCGGGCAGGGAAAGAAGTTGCTTCCGCGCTTCTAAGCGAAAGTGGAGCACTCCTAATATCGCGAGAGCGAGGAACACCGCGGAAGAAAGTGTACCCACGATTGCCACGCCCAAGGCGAAATATAGAATGAAGGTCATTAATTGCAGTCTTCGACCGGGCGGAGCCTGGGCCTTTTCTGGCTCTCGGCCTCAGCTCAGCCTTTCACACTATACAATTTCGCCGCCGTGGGTAGGGAATCGCAAAGAGCGGCTTCCCATTTAAGGATTTTCTTTCTATTACTTTGGTGCCTCCCACTTCAGGGCCATTCCGCATGCGGTGCGTTTTAGCGCACACTGTGTGCAGGTCAAAAGAATGGCGAATACCGTCCAGACAAACCGGCGGCGGCAGAATCGCATTGCGGCTGTGCTGCCGGTGAAAGTACGCGGGATCGACGCTACCGGCGCGCCCTTCGACGAAATGGCGCATACCCTCGATCTCGCTCCCACTGGAGCACGGTTGGGCGCGATCCGCCATCCGCTGAAAGTGCTCGATACGTTGACCGTGTTTTACCGGCAACGACGGATCGAATTCACAGTCGTGTGGACGAAGTTGCTGGATGGGAAAAGCGAATATCAGGTTGGACTCCAGGCCTTCACGCACGAAAAAGAGGCTTGGGGGATGAGCTTTCTTACTGGCGAGCAGCCGGGAATAAAGGCCTCTGCTGCAGTCCACGGAACAGTCTAACTCGGGGAAACGGAATGAAACACTTGCTAAACCAACTGTGGTCGAATGAAGAAGGACAAGATGTGGCGGAGTATGCGGTCATGCTGGCGGTTGTCCTGGTCATCGTGATCGGTACGGTCCGATTGATTGGAGCAAACGCAGCCAACGTGTTTTCGCAGGTTGGCAGTTCTATTTCGCAATAAACTGAATCGCCCGCGGGGAAATTTCGTCCACTTCACTTCTTGTAGATAACGCCGCCCTTCATCACGAACGATACATTCTGCACCGCGCCGATGTCCTGCAGCGGATCGCCGGAGACCGCGATAATGTCGGCGCAATATCCTGCCTCCAGAGTGCCAATCTGCCCATCCCAGCCTAAGAGTTTCGCGCCGTTCAGGAGGTCGGCCTGCAAGACTGCGAGCGTCGACATGCCATAGCTGACCATCAGCACTAGCTCGCGCGCTTGAGTGCCATGAGGGAAAGGACCTACGTCAGAACCCACTGCCATGGGAATGCCGGCAGCGAGTTGCCTACGAAATTCTTGCCGCTTCCAGTCGAGCATTGCGTGCTCCCGCGCTGCCTGTGTGGGAGTCGTCGCATGCCCGGCGAAATATTCGAAGATGGTAAACGTGGGTACTGCGAAGATCTGTTTTTCCCGCATGAGGCGCATGGTTTCGTCGCTAAGCTGATTGGCGTGATCGATCGATGCAACCCCAGCCTGCGCCGCAAATAGGGTGCCCGGTTCGCCAGTGGCATGCACGGCCACGCGCTTGCCTAGGCGTGCCGCTTCCTCCACCGCTGCTTTCAGTTCGGGCTCAGTGTATTGATAGATCGTCGAAAACGTCCCACCTTGAACTTTGTCGGGACCGGTCTCGTAGATTTTGGTGAAGTCGGCACCTTCCTTATATTGCTGGCGCATGACCGCAATCAATTCAGTGGTATTGTTCGCATAATCAGCATTCGGCAACACATGCTGAGCGGGGTTGTAACCCATTGCATCTTCGTGTCCGCCGAGGATGTTGATTGCGTTTCCGCTGATCCGCAATCGGGGACCCGGGATCATTCCCGTATTGATAGCGTCGCGGACTGCAGTGTCAGCCGATCCGGCGCCTTCGGTTCCCATATCGCGTTCGGCGGTGAAGCCGGCCATTAAGTCGTCGCGCGCTGCGAGCACCGCCGAGATGGTCCGCTGCGGCACAGACTCTTCTACAGTCTGCAAATCTTCCGCTCCGGGATGCAGAAACAAATGCACGTGCGCGTCGATTAGCCCGGGCATGAGCGTGTGGTCGCCGAGATCGATCACCTCGGCGCCAGGCGGATGTTTAACGGAGGACCCAACTTCTACAATTCGATCGCCCTGCACCAAAACCTCGCCCGGCTTCACCAGGCGCCCGCTCTTCACATCGAGCAGCCCAGCCGCGTGCAACACGACAGCCTTTGGAGGTGAGGTCTGAGCTTGCGCTTGCACGGCATCATGCGCAAGCGGCAATAAAAAGACAGACAAGGCAGGCACAAATAAAAACGCGAGTATCTTATTCATGGCCGTTTAGGAATGTCTCAGAAAGGGATGGTACACCCGTCCGGCAGCTATCCGCCATGTTCCAAGGATTTCAACTCATCCCGTAATCCCTTCTCCACCTTTTTTTGAAAGGGAAGGTCGAGCTTCTTCCCGGCAGCGGTTAGATAGAAAGCATCGATTGCCATTTGTCCCTCGGTATCAATCAACGCAATCTCTATGTTGCAACCCTGCCGCGAAAGGAATGAGGTGATGAAGTGAAGCAGGCGCGGACGGTCCTGCGCAATTACTTGCAGCAGAGTGCTGGTGGAAGAGCTCTCGTCGTCGAAATCGATACGGGTTTCGACGACTACTTTGATGCGACTGCTCTTTTCTCCCCGTTGACGATCGCGGAGCATCTTGTCGAGATCGGCTTTTCCTGCAAGAACTGCCGTAATGCTGTCTTTGAAGCGCTGCCACTCCGACAGGTTCAGTTCTAAGGTGCGAAAGCGGTCGGTGAAGTACAGCGTATCGACCACCGTTCCGGCCTGGTTGGAGAAGGCATTTGCTTTCACGATGTTCATGCCCCACGCGGCCAGAACGCCGGTCAGAGTGGCGAACAAGGATGCCCGGTCCTTTGTGACCAAAGTCAACTCATACCAGTGGCGGCCGCGCCTGAGATCGACTTGCACGGGATCATGGCCGAACTCCTCCGCCATTTCCATGTGCCGCATCACTTCTTCGGCGGAATGTACGCGCAAGTATCTTTGGGGAAATCCTTCCACGAATTCCTTAAACTTGGCGCTAGTCACTGGAGCCAAGCTGCGTAGCCGGGCTAGCTTCTCTCCGTTCGCATCGCCGTGCACCCGCTGGTCGGCACTACGGTTCAAATAGTTCGCCGCGCCAATGTAGAGTTGCCAGACGTTCTCCGCCTTCCACGGCGTGAGCGCCTCAGGATTCACCGCCTTGATGTCGGCATAAGTCAGCAGGCATAGCATCTTCAGACGCTCCGGCGTTCCTACTTTCTCGGCAAAGGCCGCTACCGTTTCCGGATTGAAAATATCCCGGCGCAGTTGCGCCGACATCTCGAGATGGTTTCCGATGAGAAACAGAACCACGGAGCGTTCTTCCGCGTCGAGATCAAGACGATCCATGCATCGCCCAGCAATTTCGAGGCTGGCCTCGACGTGATTGCTGCCCGGCACGCCTTTTCCAGTGTCGTGCAAAAGCAGCGTGAGATAAAGCAGTTGAGGATCTTCCAACTCTCCGAGTAACTCGGCATAGCGCTGGTCCCACTCGGAGTTCGATTGCGAAAGCCGGTGCAGGCTTTCAATCGCCAGGATGGAGTGCTCGTCAACCGTGAAGCGATGATAGAAATCGCGCACCACCAGGGAATCGATCGGCTTCAACTCCGGCAGTAATAAAGTGAGCAGTCGCAGCGAATGCATGGCTCGGAGCGCCTCGGCGGCGTGCGGTTGAACCAGTGTTTCTTGCAGGTAGAGCCAAAGCTCGGCTCCGCGCGGCGGAGTTACAGCCAGCAAAGGCAACTCCTGTTCGATGCGATTCTCAGTGGTCGCACTCAACTTCAGGCCGTGATGGGCCATGAAGTGAAACAAACGTAAGAGCATCTCGGGATCGCGGAGCGAAGAAGACTGCTGCAGAAAAATCATTCCATCCACGACGGAGAAATCGGGACTCGCCGGCCGAGACCGCCATCCCTGAAATTGCCTGCGCAGGGCAGACCAGGCCTCCGGAATTTCTTCCGACAATTGCACGACGGCTCGCTGGACGGCGCGGGCGTGGCCAAAGTAAACCCGCATCCAATCTGCAGCCGTCACATCACTGGCATCGACAATGCCAATCTTCCTCGCTGCGGCTTCATCTTGCGCCTCCCAACTTAGCGCGTTATCGTCGCGTCCGTGGCGGAAGTGCAAGAAGCAGCGCGCCGCCATGAGAAATTCCAGAGCGGTCTCCAACTGTTTTCGCACCGGCGCACGCAACGAACTGGAATCCGGCCAGTCTCCCAGCTTGCCCATAGCCGAAATCAGAGCCAGCCAGAAGGCTACGTTACAATCGCGTAGGCCACCGGGAGCCTCCTTCAGACTCGGTTCCAGATGGAACACCGTATGCCCAAACTTTCCGTGCCGCTCTCGCGTCATCTCGGCAAGCCCCTGCAGCAGAGGTTTTGATTCGCGCGCCACCAGCGTCGGGATAATTTTGTCGTGCAGGCGCAGGAAGAGCTCGCGGTCCCCCGCCAGATAGCGGCAATCGAGTAGAGAGATTGTGAACTCGGTATTGTCTGGGTCGAAGTGATCACATTCGGCCAGGGTGCGCGAAGCCGGACTTAACCTGAGCTTCAGATCCCATAGATCCTGCGAGAAGTTGCGCACAGCTTCTTTGTGAGTTTCTTCGCTGCGGTGATCGGCAAACAAGAAGAGAACATCGATATCAGAATAAGGGAAGAGCCAGCCTCGGCCGAATCCGCCAGTGGCTACCAGCGCGAAGCCGCGCGGCCCGGCCTCGTCGGCCAAAGCCAGATTGCTCCATAAACGATTCAGAATGCGTTCGATCAGTTGGGTCCGTTGCGCGACAGCGATTCTGCCATCCCCTGTCGCCGCAAAATCAAGCGCGATCCGCGCCGATCCTTCGGCCAGAGAATTCCGCAGCTCACTGATCAGTGAAGACTCTGCCGTCATGACGGTTGGTCAGTGAAGCATGGTCAACGAAGCAAATTGCAATCAACGATAAGCGGTCTCGTGGGCGCAACCTAGTAAGCTGTTCTACAGCGCTCCTTCACCGCGCTCATCATTGCGGATGCGAATCGCTTCATCGACGCGCGTCAGGAAGATTTTTCCGTCGCCAATTTTTCCCGTGCGCGCAGCGATGAGTATGGCCTGCACCGCCTTTTCCACCATGGCATCCGCAAGAACCAGTTCGAGTTTGGTCTTGGGGATCAGGTCTACGCTATATTCACGTCCACGGTAAACCTCGGTGTGGCCCTTCTGCCGGCCGTGACCGCGCACTTCCAGTACCGTCATGCCTTCTACGCCAATCTCGTGCAGCGCGTTCTTTACCGATTCCAGCTTGGAATTCTGAATGACTGCCTCAACCTTGGTCATGGTGTCGCTCTCCGGTCTCCGCTCGGCAAGCCGTTCGCGCGAGCGCAATCCGGCACGCGCCCACTTTATCGTTTGCCGCAGCTATGCGGAAATCGAATCTATTTATAGTTCCCATCAGGATTTGTTATCGAGGAAAGAAGACTTCGCCACAATCTTACTCCTCACTTTGCCTTGCAGAAATCTTCCACGGCAAAGAGCCGTCCTCCGCGCTCGACCACGCCGATTCCAATGGAGTCCATGTCCGAATCCAGGATATTCGCGCGATGGTTGGGAGATTTCCGAAACTCTGCGTGGATGTTCTCGATCGTGGCGCTCTGGGCGACGTTTTCCGCCAGCCAACTAAAACGAAGTCCTGTCTGTGCGGCACGTGACGCCAGTGTTGGCTCCCCCGCAAAGACGTGTTCGACTACGCCATGCTCCGCCATTACAGCCGCATGACGGCGCGCCGCGACTGCCAATGCCTCATTCCACCGAAGCGCAGGCAATCTCCGGTCTTGACGCATTTGGTTCACGAGAGAAAATAGCTGCTGCTCACGGGCGCTGGCGCCGGTTTGTGCGCAGGTTGCAGCGGACAGGGAAAACAAAAGGCAAACAAGGAGCGCAAGCCGCAGGAATATTCGCATGTGGTTCGTCCTACAGAATCTTAACCCGCGCCATCGCGTTTCCACTTCAGTGGAAAATCAAAATCCGCTGCTATCGTGTGACGAACGTAACGGCGGATTCGAGGGAATCGGTCTATTTGGCAGGTGGTTTCTGCTCCGCCGCAGGCTCTGCCGGCTTTACAAATTTTGCGTCATCCACCGGGACGTTTACTTTTACCTCGTTCACCTGAATCGTAAATCGACCGCTGGGCCGTGCCAGCGTCCAACGAAAAGGGATTTTAACGCCGCTCGCATCGCGATAATCCGCGTAGTCGATCTGTGTGGGCAGCTCTCCCAGCGGGGACTCCGCGTATCGAACCAATCTAAGTAGCAAGCCCGAGTGCTCGTCGAAATACAGTCGCAGCGGCGGCTTGCCCTGGCGCGTTCCAACGATTCGATAAGCATCCTGATCACCGATCTTTTCGGGGCCGCGCACTTCAGTCTTGATAAACATGCTCTTCAAATGCATCGCAAAATGGAGATCGGCATCGATCGAGGCACCGTCGATGTCGGGCCCGTGCATGACGCGCGTCGGACGTCCTGGAAACCCCAGCCAACCCTCATGCCCGTTGAACGCAGTCACACTATCTCCATCCGGCATGTGCGAAAACGATATCCGTTTGTCCGGACCTTTCGAGTAAATATCAATGGGAACATTCCTGTCGCCGAAGGTGATCGTGCCTTTCATCACCCGGCTTGAGGTCTTATCGACGGCTACGGCTCCGCCTACGGCCTGTAGATACTTATCGAACAGTTGATCAGCCGTCGGCCCCGTTTCCTTTTGGTCCGTCTTTTGTGGGGGTTCCGGTTCGGTCATGACCGGTTTGGCGTCAGCCGCCATCACCGGAGGCATTCCTATTGGATCCGTGCCGCCACGGTGGCAGGAATAGCATGTCACTTCGCGATGGCCTTCGAAGTTATCTTTATTAATAGCGAACATCATCTCCATCATCTTGCGCGCGGTTTGCTTCGGCTTCTTATCGTCTTTCTCGAACGCGCCCTGCACATGGCAGAACTCGCACTCTACGCCTAGCGAGGTTGTGATGAACTGCATTGCAGGGATCAACTGATTCGCCGGCATGCCTTTGAGGACTTGAATATTTTTGTATTGCTCCTCGGCCTTTTTGGGCCCGGCTTCGTTGGAGCTGGCAGAAGTGACGCCCGCCTGAGATTGTGCGCCGCTGATCGCTTCGCCATTCACAACCAGAAGTACAAACAGTCCCAGGGCCAAAGTAAGTTTTCCATTCATGAGTTGTGTGCCTCAGTAAGAAATGTGAAAGACCTGTGCCGGCGCGTTTTCGCAAAAGGGATAATCTCCGCGCGTAGCGCGATCAAAGCATGCATCTGGGACGCGAAGAGCTCTAATTTCAACGCTGGTTACTATAAACATATTTACCCGAAACTTCAGCGATAACAAACTTCGCGGACAGTAGCCGGTCAACTCGCGCCTTTTCGTAATCCGGCACGAACAAGAACACGCGCCCGCTTGCTGCCCAGTCGCGCAGCAAATCGGCATCGGTCAAGTAGATTTTGGGAGCGTCCGCAAAAGTCGATCCGAACCACATCGATGTGGTCCGTCCTTCTACCAGATCGATCGGCCGCCTCAGATAAAACAGCAACGACGAGCCGAAGGCCTGGTCTCCATAGATCATTACTTTATCTTCCGGTCGGGCACGCGCGGCAATTTCCTGAGCCAATTGCTTCGACGAAAGATAGGGGCCAAACCGTACCAGGGCAATGTGGGCCGCGATGAGAAAAACTGCGATTCCGGCGCCCAGGACCCAGGTCGCAGCATAATGTTGACGACGTAAGCGAAGAACAAATGACCACACTGGGCCGATCAGAAGCACCACCGCAGCCAGCGCCGCCGGCAACCGAAGCGCCGCGAACGACGCATAACTCAAGTCCAGCATGTGCGAGGTCGAGAGCGTGTACGCGCTTGTGTCCTGCTGGCTGAGCAACATTCCAATATCAGGTTCAAACGGAAGATGTCGCGAGTGCCACAATCCCAGGATGAGCATGACACTGGCTGCAACTCCGATCACCGCCAAGAGTGCTGCCGATGCGACCAGGCAACCAGCGCGAGAGGAATTTTCACTTTCAATTCGTTCGCAGTGCGCGACACCCTCCGCCAGCAATAACAGAATCGCCAGATATGCGGGGAATGTATAGTACTCCTGATTGGTTGAGATGGAGAAAAATATCAGAACGACTCCCGCCCAGATCCAGCACAAAAGCCGCGTCCGTGAAGCAAACGCCGGTTGCCCTGTCGCAACCGCCCGATGCGAAATGCCGCGTTGCTGCCTCCAGTCCAGCACAGTCTTCACCGCTGCCGGCAGATAGAGGCTCCAGGGAAACAACCAAACCAGATGCAAACTCCAATACAAGAGGGCAGGAAGTTTGTTGTAATCGTGCGGGATACGCTTACCGAGGAAACGGTAGTAATGCTCGTTTACAAAATAGAACCAAAAGAAGCCATGATGGTCGGCCGTGGCAGGATTTCGCAAGCCCGCCAGAATATGCCAGGGGGCAGCGATCGCGAGGAAGAGCGCGAATCCCGAAAGTAACCGGAACTCCCGCCACCGTCGCCATTCTCCAGTGACCAACAGAAAGAAAAACGCCTCAACTGCTAGACAGCACCCCCGCGAAAGATCAACATGAACTTGCTCCGCAGGGCTTCTTCCTCGCTTCGAGGTTCCGACATCATGACTTCCACCGTATCCGCCGCCGGGCTCATGGAACCACCCCACCGCTACGCCTGGACGGCGGGCCGCCGGACGCCCGAGCCGATCAGAATGCCCTTGGATGGCTTACTTAAAGCGGCGGAGAAGGGCGGAGAAGGAAGAATTGCTACTCGGCTTGTCCCCTCTCGCCCATCGCGCCAGAATCCTCAAGACGAACTACCTCATCACCTGCAAAGAGATGTGGGTCCGGCGACACGAGCTCGTGCCGGATTCGGAGCGCCCGGTGAATGGCTTCCGTGAGCTGAGGAGGCTTCGCCATAGCGGCTCTCACAGGAAGACAGTCGAGTCGTATGTTCGTCAAGTTAGCTGGCCAGGGCAGGGCGAGACCAGCGATCAGCGGGCCCCAGAACACGGGACTTTGAGCCAGTGTTACCTCTAGCTCTCGGGCTGAGGATGGGATGGGGCAGCGGCTGCGCATCGCCGCTGCCTTGCTGGTTGATCCGGGACTGTTGGTGCTCGATGAGTCGGCCGACGGCCTGGACCCGGAGGGGATCGTATGGCTGCGCACTCGGGTCCTCTGGTCCGGCCGCTGGCGGTCGAGGGTCCACCAGCATGCTTTACCAGCTCTTTGCCCGCCGTGACATGGACGGCGGAGACGTCGTGGCGGGCGCGTTCGGGGCGTTGGTGCTACGGACGATGACGGATGCGGCGACGGACCGTCAGATCGGTTCTGAGCGCCTGATCATGCCCGATACGTACCCAGATCAGCCCACCGCGCGGTGCCTTGCCTGCTCAGGGCGCGGTAGCTCTGTTCCCGTGAAAAGCGAATAATCCACCAATCTCCGGCCGACTCGATGATGCATCATCTGGTTAGTGAGGCGACGCCAGAACTGGAACATCTGGGCGCCAATGCAGCCTGTGGCGGCCTCAGCCTCAGCCGACCGTAATCGGCATCGATCTTTAATTGTTCGAGCCAATTG
>CAWFUK010000041.1:0-110631 GCA_963818935.1 uncultured Acidobacteriaceae bacterium | reverse complement strand
CCAACATATTCCGACTTCTGGATCGCCATGAGTACTCCTTCGGGCTCGTTCGTCTAACGAGGGCGGATCGTGACTTTCGCGAGCTCAAAGTATAAGACGCGAAATTCCAGCCAAACGTTACACAGCATTATAGCCGAGGAAGTTTCGTGGGGCAGCCTTCGGTCAGCCGAGGCGGCGTTCCTCCGGGAACGGTGAGGTTGGCTACAGAATATTCTTGCGGCGATTGTGAAACCGGCCCGTCAGGTCGGCGGTCATCGCCATCCACAGCCCATAGCCCATTTCAGAGGTGCCGAAGAGCAGACGCGTGGGCAGTATTCCGAGCAGCATTCCCCAAACAAACGTTCTGCGCGAGAACAAAAGGCCGATGGAAATTCCGGCGAGCGTGTAAGCGGCGAGCGTAAGCAGAGGGAGGGCGACGAAACCATCCGCGCCGACCAGCGCTCGCACCCACAGGGTGAGAGGACTTCGCTCGTACACAACGAAGGCAGGAAGTCCGCCACCGACAAGCATCCCGGCAAGAAATCTGAGCAGCGAAAACTGCCCGGCCAGCGGATTAAAGTGGTTTCGTATGCCGCGTATGGCCGTCCAGGTGGTTGCGCGATAGACGTTGCTGCCGGCGTCCCAGGTCAGCAGTTTCTTGGCCAGCTGGTGCTCGCAGAATCTCACATGGTATCGGCGGAAGTCTTCAACATAGTTTTCGCGAGTGTAGAAGACGACGCCGCGCGGGCGCATGGTTTCGGCTTCCGCGTCGTGGCGGCGTTTGAGTTCCTCCACATCGGTCACGCCTTTATAGCGGTAAATGGTGATGCCGGGCACGGGGTCGAAGAGCGGGGTGACCGCGTTGTTATTCACCGCTAAGGCGGTTCCGTCAGCGTACCTGGTGGCGAATTCCACGTGGCGGGTGAATAGAGTTCTGTTTTTCGCCGCCACCATAGTGAGCACGCATTTCGCCGGATCGGCGGGATTGAGATAGACGCGGACCATATTATGGCCCATCAGATTGGGCACGTGATACGTCTTGAAGGGAAAATAGTTGAGATTGGCAACCTGGCGGTCGGTTGCATCCAGGAATTCGGCTTGCGCCCGCGTAAGTTTTTCTGGGGGAATGTCTTCAATTTGCAAATCACGCGGCAGGAAAACTGTCCTGCGAATTTGGGGGATGCCGATGACCAACAGCGCTGCCACGGTCACCAGCAGCGAGAAGATTTCGGTATCCACATGCATAAAACTCAGCGAGGCGCCTCTTGCGATGGCTGGATGGCTGGGGTCAGGGCCGCGCGAATGGTGGCGACCGGCAATTCGTCGCCGCGGAAATATTTTGGATTGTCCTTTGATCCTTCTTTTACATTCGCGGCTTTCATTTCCGGCATGGCTTCGTAGGGCTTGGAGTAGTCGTTAGCCGCGTTCCAGAATAAAAATCCGATGCCGCCTTTTTCTTTGGCGGTCGCGACCTGCACCTTGATGTATTCGGGGGAATAGCTCTTGGTGCGCCAGCGGAAGGCTTGCAGCCAGGGTCGAATTACGACGCCGCTGCCTTTGGTGATCAGTTCGAAGCGCTCCATCGATTCACCGATGAAGTGTTCGGGCGCGTCGCCGGGATGCTCAATGTTATCCATGCCGAAAAAGTGCGAAGGATAAATCATGGGCGAGAGCACGTCGCAATACTTGGCCATGCCGACGATGTCCTGCCCGGTGTGGGCGAGATCGACGGGGCGCTGCCACGCCATGACTCCGAAAACGTCGAGCGAGAGCAGGACACCGGTCGGATGCAGTTCGGCGTATGCTTTCTTCAGGAAGCCGGTGATCACGTCGGAGCGCTGAGGGATTCGGGCTTCGGGATTCGGGCTTCCGGCTTTTGTGGAGGTTCCGCCTCGCTTCGCTTCGGCGGGACGGGCGGGGCGCCCATCTCCACATGGTCCGCCTCCACCTAGTCTGTCTCCACAGGGTTCGCCTGCGGACGACTTCGATTCGTAGTAGAAACCTGCGTCTTTCTGGTCGCCCTCGGCGGGGAAGCGGACGTAGTCGAATTGAATTTCATCGGCGCCCGACTGAGCTACGAACTTGGCCAGCGCGATGTCGTAATCCTGCACTTTGGGTTGCGAAGGATCGGTCCACACCAGCTTGCCATTTTCGCGCCAAGGCTGTTTCGTCTTCTTCGATTGCACGGCGAGTTCGGGATGCTCGACCACCAGCCGCTCGTCGCGGAAGATGGCGATGCGCGCGATGGCGTGCATATTTTGCTCGTGCAGGAAGTGAACGAATTTCGGCAAGTCGTGAATGTAAACCTGATGCTTGCCCAGCAGCGGATGCTCGAAGGGAATGTTGACGCTGCCGTCGGAATCTTTGATGTCGAAGACGACGGCATTGCCCCCGACTTCGCGCCAGTGGCGGATGATGCGCAGTCCGTGATCGCTGGCCGCCATCAAACCGGTGAGGTAAATGGCGCGGACTTCAAAATCCTTGGCGACCGGAACAGTCTGCTCCACGATGGGCGCGGGGAGAATTCCGGGGATGGTGATCTGCTCTCCGGCTTTAAGAATATTGGCGCTGGATTTTCCGTTGCTGGCGCGGATCGCATCCGCTAATTCGGAGGAAGTGAGATAGGCGGTGCGGCTCAAATATTGCCGGGCGACGGCGGGAATTGTTTCGCCGCGCTTCGCCGTGTAGATTTCAGTTCCAGGACTCGACGTACGTAAACGGGGAATATTCGCCGAATTCACCGACAATGTTGCGCTGACCGGCTTCAATGGCCCGAGTTGAGGAGTTGTACCCGTAGCGACCGGCACTGCTTGCGGCTTTCCAGGTTCCTGCGCAGCGAAAGCCTCATTCATGCGCGGGCTGAGGCGAACCGCCGAGAGGCTAAACAGAAGACACGAAATTGCGGCAATGCTTAGGACGGATGAGCGGCGCACAAATCCTCCGGGAAAGCGCTGTAAATCGCATGCTATCCGGCAGGTGGCGTAGTCGCTAGTTACTCCCGGACATCTCCCTTGGAAAGCGGTGCTTGGTGGATAGCGGATAGCGAACAGTGGTTTGTGATCAGTGCCCAATTCGCAGTGCCCGCGTAGTCCGCTAGGGGAATGACCCCTCTCTTTCAATAACGACCTCGCGAAATAACGACCGACGAATAAAGCCCGACGAAATAAAGACCCGCGCGATCGATTCTAAGACTTTAGTCCCAAGGACAGGCTCGGCTCGGGAAGAACGACAGCGACAACCCGTCGAGCCGCAGGGTCCAACTAACCAATAATCACTGACCAACGACCACTGCTTTTCGGTACTGCTCTTTCCTCCTTGCGCAAAGTATTTCTCTTCCCTCCCCTTCCCATTCGAAGGGGGGCTGTTCTAAGATCGTCGCCGGCCTTTAACTCCAGCCAGATACAGGAGTTTTGCCTCCCCGATCAATTTCCTGTCCGTGGCCAGAGGCTTGCTTATTCCAGAGGCAAGCCCGGACGCAATGATCGGTCAGGCCAGCGACTGGTTTCGAGTGACAAATTTTGGCATTGTCGTCCCACTTGAAGCCGGGGGAAGTCGCAAAGCAGAAAGCCTGGCTCCGGGATACGAGACGAAAGGCCGAGCGATACGGCCTGGGACTAGGGAAGAAAACTTAAAAATATGAGAACGAATCTCGCTACCGTGCTCGATCCGAACCGCCGCAGCGCCGATGCTGGAGAGTTTGAGGCATCGCTGCGCCGCCGCATCGTGGGGCAAGACCAGGCCATCGAAAAAGTCGCCGAGATTTATCAGATGTTCCTGGCCGGCTTGAACGCTCCTGGGCGTCCCGTGGGCAACCTGCTGTTCCTAGGACCTACCGGGTCGGGTAAGACGCGCGTGGTCGAAGCTATGGCGGAGTCGCTCTTCGGCGATGCGCGGGCCTGCATCAAGATCGATTGCGCCGAGTTCCAGCACTCCCACGAGATTGCCAAGCTGATCGGTTCGCCTCCGGGATACCTCGGACATCGCGAGACTCATCCGTTGCTGACCCAGGAAGCTTTGAACCAGTGGTTCACCGACAAGCTGAAGCTCTCGATCCTGCTCTTTGACGAAATCGAAAAAGCCAGCGATTCGCTCTGGCAACTGCTGCTCGGCATTCTCGACAAGGCCACGCTGACACTCGGCGATAACCGCCGCGTAGATCTTTCGCAGTGCATCATTATCCTGACCTCGAACCTGGGCGCCAGCGAGATGACTAACCTGGTCGATGGCGGCTTCGGCTTCGCACCGAAAGCAGTCGAAGTCGACAACAGTTTTGACGACAAGATTCAGCGCACCGCAGTCGAGGCTGCGCGCCGTAAGTTTACCCCCGAGTTCATGAACCGCATCGATAAGACAGTCGTCTTTAAGACGCTGCGCGAAGAACATCTAGCGCAGATTCTTGAGATCGAACTCGGCATGGTGCAACAACGCGTTCTCATGGCTGCAGGTGCGAACCAGTTTGTATTCAATTGCACTGCCGAGGCGAAACAGTTTTTGCTGAAAGAAGGCACCGACCCGCGTTACGGTGCGCGTCACCTGAAGCGCGCCATCGAACGCCATCTCGTATTTCCCCTGGCCAACCTGGTCGCAACCGGGCAGGTAAAGCTGGGAGATTTTGTCCGCGTCGATATGGCTTCTGAAAATCAGATGATCTTCGTCAAGGAAGCCGAAAACACCATGGCGCCGATCCTGCTCGAGCGCTACGGAGCCGCAGCGGTCAATGCTCCTGCCGCGCGCGCCGCCAAAACCGCTGTGAACAGCCGCCGCGACTTCGGCGCCAGCCCCATCGCGGAAAGCAAATAAGTTTAGGTAGGGAAACTCGCCAGAGCCCATCTCGCGAGATGATTAAAGACAAGGCGCCGGGTCTTCCGGCGCCTCTTTTTCTCTTTCACCGCGTACCAAGAAAGGCTCGACCGCGCCCGTGGCTTATTATCGAAGGGACAAATCCGGAGCGAAGTCCCGTCCTCTTGCCCAAGCTCGATAAAGCCACCGTCGCAACCATGCTGGCGGGCGTCTGCACGTTTCTGAACGTCTACTCCACACAGCCCTTGCTGCCTCTATTCCGCCACATCTTTCATGCCTCCGAACTGCAAGTGAGCTTCACGGTGAGCGCCACCATCTTTGCGACTGCGCTCACCGCACCCGTGATCGGGATGATCGCCGAGCGTCGCGGACGGAAAAAAGTTATCGTCCCCTCGTTATTTCTTCTGACCATCCCCACGGCACTGGCGGCGACCTCGACCAGCCTCGGCCAACTCATCTTCTGGCGTTTCGCCCAGGGATTATTCGTGCCCGGCGTCATCGCCGTGATGCTGGCCTACGTAAACGAAGAGTGGGCGGGACGAGGAGTAGGCCGCGCCATGTCGGCGTATGTCACCGGAACCGTAATCGGAGGATTTCTGGGACGCTTCCTCTCCGGCGTGATCGCCACCCATTGGCACTGGCGCGCCGCCTTCGTGGTGATTGCCGCATTGAACCTCGTTGGCGCGGTTGTAGTGCGGGCGTGGCTGCCTCTGGCGAAAAACTTTGTGCGCGCCGACCATGTGCAACAGGTTCTCCATCATGCCAGGGAACATCTGCGCAATCCCCGGCTGCTGGCCAATTTCGGCATGGGCGCTGCCATCTTGTTCACCCTGGTGGGCTGCTTCACCTACACAAATTTCTATCTCGCCGCCGCTCCCTTCAATTTGAATTCCGCTCAACTCGGCAGCATCTTCTTTGTGTATCTGCTCGGAGTCGTCATCACCCCGCAGTCCGGCAGATTCCTCGATCACTTCGGATTTCGCCACACCGCGTTCGCCTACTGCGCCATGATGATCGGCGGCCTGCTGCTGACGCTGGTAAGATCTCTGCCCGTCGTGATCGTCGGCTTGGCCATCTTTTCTTCGGGAGTTTTTCCTCGCCCAAGCCGCCGCCACGGTCCAAACTGGCGCGATCGCTGGCCGCGCCCGTTCCTCCGCTGCCGGACTCTACGTCACCTTCTACTACCTCGGGGGAAGCCTCGGCGCTACCCTGACCGCCTGGTTCTGGCACTGGAAGAGATGGCCCGGCTGCATCGCTTTGCTGGCCGCAGTTTCGATTCTGAGCCTGGGGTTGGCTCGGTCGAGCGGTCGCCCGACCGAATCGAATCGCAAGCCAGGAGACGAATTACTAGTCTCCTGATGAACTAGAAAGGGCGCCACGAAGGACACAAAGTAACCCGAAGGAAATACTCGAGAGCCAACCTTCGTGCAATTCGTGCCCTTTGTGGTTTATGAGTTGCAGCGCCTTCAGCGAGCGGGCACCTGCTGGTGCCCCCAGCGATTTTGAATCGCCTTGAACGATACTGCCTGATACAGCGCAGACAAACCCACCAACAGATAGACGATAGAACTGAGCGCAGAGGTTTCGCCAAACTTCATGCCAAAAATTGTGGCGACGAGGTCGAAGTGAGCGGCTCCCACCAGCCCCCAGTTCAATCCACCTACGACTAACAATACAGCGGCTGCAACATCGAGAGTTTTCATTCTGTTCTCCTTATGGTTTTCGCTGGCTTTCCACTAGCTCTTGGGAATCAATACCGTGTCGATCACGTGGATCACGCCATTCGAGGCCTGAATATCGGCCTGGATAACTCTGGCGTCGTTGATCATGACGCTGCCGCCCTCTAGGCGGATGGCAACGTCCTGTCCTTCGACGGTCTTCGCCTCAGACAGTTTCATGACTTTCGCCGCAGTCACATCTCCTGCGACCACGTGATAGAGCAGAATCGCCTTCAACTTCTCTTTGTTCTCCGGCTTGAGAAGCGAGTCGACGGTTCCGGCGGGTAACTTGGCGAAAGCTTCATCGGTCGGAGCAAAGACGGTGAAGGGACCTTTGCTCTTAAGCGTGTCCACCAGTCCGGCGGCCTGCAGTGCTGCGGCCAGGGTCTTGAACGAGCCGGCTGCGACTGCGGTCTCTACAAGGTCCGCTTTTGCCGGACCCGCGGCCGCGGGCATCACGCCGGCGAGCACGCTGAGGATCAATGCAAAACTTGCTGCTTTCATTTCAGTTCTCCTGAATTTCCTGATTTCGTTTTTAACTTGCGCCCACAAGGGCTCTGTTGGTATTGACTATAAAGAACAATTATTGTCACAACACGATAATCGGTAAGCGGTTGACATTCATGTGATTGCCGATTCAAAACCCTGGGGTTCGCTGCACTCACAGGAAAAAGGGATGAAAAGTGATCAATAAAACCATCGAAGACGGCCTTAAGCCTTACGGACTCGGAGAGAAATTGCGCACTTTGCGGCTGCGCAAAAGTATGGGCCTGGTGGAACTCGGCCAGCACACTGGGCTCTCTCCCGCCATGCTCTCGAAACTTGAGCGCAGCAAGCTGTTTCCCACGCTGCCCACGCTCATGCGCATTGCCATGGTCTTCGGCGTCGGGCTGGAATATTTTTTCACCGACGAACGCAAGCGCCACGTGGTCGCCATCGCACGCAAGAAGGAGCGCCTGCGCTTTCCCGACAACACCAGCGGAGGCAGCATCGCCTACAACTTCGAAAGCCTGGACTTCAAAGCGACCGAGCGCAAGCTCAACGCGTTCTATGCCGAATTCGAACCGATCGCCTCTGAGAAGGCGCGGCAGCATCAACATGCCGGCGTGGAGCTGCTGTATATGATCTCCGGAACGCTGGAGCTCACCATTGGCTCTGAGACCTACACTCTCGAAGCGGGCGACGCCGTGTACTTCGATTCCGGCGTGCGCCACAGCTATCATCGCGCCAGCAAGAGCGCATGCACCGCGGTGATTGTCACTACTTAAATCCAAAAAAAAACGGCCCGGTGGTAGCCGGGCTAAGTATTCAATTTGCAGCCTTGTCCAAACCTTAGAACTGAATTTGTGCTTTGATCTGGAGCGCGCGAGGCGAAGCGTCACCGCCCAGGAACGAGCCGAAGATGCTCGTCGGAGGTCCTACGGTTCGCACGATGCTTCCAAACTGCGGATTCGCAATGTCACCAATGGGCTGATCAAAGTTGGGATGGTTGAGCACGTTGAAAGCCTGAGCCCCGACCTGGAATTGTGCGCTCTCCCAATGCGGAACATGGAAGGTTTTTAACACGCTCAAATCAGTATCGAAGAATCCAGGACCGTAAACTTGATTCCGGCGCTGGGTGCCGAAGCTCCCCAGGCCGCCGGGACCGATCGCAGAAAAAAACTCCGACGAGCTCAGGCAGGGAGTGATCGCTGCGGAACGGCCGCAGCTGATCGGGCCCACCGCAGAGCTGGCAAACAAATCCAGACCTAAGGCCGGGCCGTAATTGTACGCGCCCAATGTGGAGGTGTCGGCACCATCGATCACTGTGAAGGGCAACCCCGAGTAGGCGAAGAATGTTCCGGAGATGGTCCAATCCAGCAGCACGCCCTTCGCACCTGAGAGGTGTGGTGTGGTGTAGACGTAGTTCGCGGTGAATTGATGCCGGCGGTCGTAGTCGGCATTGCCGTAGTTGTAGAGCTTGAGATCATACGGATCCTGCGGGGCCAGGATGCTGGTGTTGGTGTCGAAGTTGAAGGGCAGAAAACCGCCATTGGAAATGTCGTCGAGAGCATGGCTCCAGGTGTAACTGGCCTGCACCTGCAAGCTTTTGCTCATATGCCGCGTGAATTCAACCGTAACGCCGTTGTAGTTGGAGACGCCAGGGTTCGAAGCCTCGCTTACTGTGGAAAATCTCGAATCGAGGGGTGCTGCGGGTAATCCGGCGAACGACGAGATGCCAAGACCTGTGAGGCACGCGCTGCCGCAATAGGCGTTCAGCGCCGGATCCAGCAACGCCAGATAGCTGCCGTGATTTCCCACGTAATTCAGCGAAAACGACATGGTTGAGCCAATCGGCTGCTGGATCTCGAAATTCCACTCGTCATACGTGGGGTAGTGAATGTTGTTGGCGGCGTTGGTGATCTCGGGGGGAGTGAACAACGGTGCCGCCCTTAGAATTTGGCTGAGATCTTGACCGGCGTAGAAGCCCGTGAGAAATGCTGCATTCGAAGCGGTTGCAATTGTTTGCGCGCTGCCCGCGAAGCCGGGGGCGAGCATCGCTCCAGGCACCACGAATGTGTTTTTCAGCGGCGAGTTGGTATCGAACGAAGTCGCGATGGTTCCAGGGAAGATGTCAGCGAATATGCCAATTCCCCCGCGCACAACCGTCTTGCCCACTCCTAGCGGCTGCCAGGCGAAGCCGAATCGCGGCTCCCAGGCAATATTCTGATAATTCGGCAGGGCTTGGTTCAGGCCAGTCCGGATCGCAGCATTATAAGGTTGCGATGGATCGTGCGAAATGTCGGCGAAGGAACTTGTCAGACGGGCGAAGCAGTTGGTTTGACAAACCGGATTCGAGTTGTGCTCCGCGCGCAAGGAGAGCGTCAGCTTAAGATTCGGCCTGACCGCGAACTCATCCTGGGCGTACAGACCCAGGCTGTAAAGCGCCAGCGGTTCGGTGGGACGGGTGGCAAAACCCTGCACATATTCATCGGTCGTGCCGCCGTAAAAGCTGGCCAGCGAATTAAAGATCGCGGTGGGGACGGCTGTATTGAAGCCGCCCGGAGTGTAGTCGGTAATGTCATTCCGCCGGAAATCTATGCCGAACTTCAAGTTATGGTTTCCTTTTACCCAGGAGTAATCGTCGGAAACCTGATATTGAGTGACGTTTCTGCCTTGCGGCCAGGTGGAGTAGTTGGGTCCTCCGGGGGTATTAAACTCACCCCCCGAGAATAAAAGCTCGTACGGAGTAAGCGCCTGCGCCGCGCCTAAATTGGGCGGAGCAAAAACCGCGCTATACCAGGAGCCGGCGATGATTAATTGATTGATCGCGCTGTTCCCGAAGGTGTGATTTTCTTGAAACTGACCATCGTATTCCGGCTGAATGCTCGAAGTGTTCAGCGTCGCGGTCAGCGGATCGGTAAATGTGGCTTGTAATCCGTGGTCGGTGCGGAAGTGCACGAAGGCGCGGTCTTTGTTGCTGATTACCTGATCCACGCGGCCGGTGAGCAGCCATTCGGTGCTGAGGTTGTTGAGCGACGCTTGAAATTGCGCCACGCAGTTTGCCGCGCCGGGCAGCGCCACGCCACCGTCGCAACCCGTGCCCCCACCGTCTGGCAAAGGTGTCGCACGGCCGTAACCCGAAGCGTTGTTATAGATGGAAAAGATCTGATTGTAGAAGGGAATTTCCGCGGCGTTGCCTGTCGCCGTTAAATTGGCTATGGTCGCTGACTCGAACGCACTGGTCGGAACATTCACTGGCCCCACCGTCGGGATCAATAACCGCAAGCCTTCCGTATCCACGAAAAAGAAAGTCTTGTTCTTGACGATCGGTCCGCCAATCGAAGCCGCCCATTGATTGTCGTTGTCAAAGGGACGCGGCGTGCCGCTGCGAACGTTGAACCAGTCATTGGCATTCAGGACGCGGCCATTCCAGAAATATTCCACATTGCCATGAAACGTGTTGCCGCCGGATTTGGTCACGTAGTTCACATTGGCCCCGGCTAGGCTTCCGTACTGGCCCGAATAACCGTTATTGACCACGGTCGCTTCGTTCACATCGTTCGAACCCAACAATAAATTCGACGCTCCTGAATTGCTCAAATTCAGGAAGGGATCGTTCTCGTTCATTCCATCGATGGTGAACAAGTTCGAAGTGCCGGAAATTCCAAAGGTGGCGCTGTTGCCATACCCAGCCTGCGTGTTCATCGTTGCCCCGGGAGCCGTCTGCACGTAATAGGTGAGGTCGTTACCGGGGTTTGGAATGTTGGCGATCTGTTCCGGGGAAATATTTGTCGAAACGTTGCCGTTCTCAGTTTGAACGGCATTCCCACCGGCAGTTACTTCAACCACTGTGGTTTTGGTGGCCGCGACCGTAAGTTTCAGCGTGAGGTCAATGGTCTGTCCCACCGTTACCGCGACTGTGTTTTGAGCTGAATTCTGAAAGCCGCTGGCGTTGGCGGTGACCGTGTATTGTCCCGGATTGAGAAGCGAAAAGCGGAAGGCTCCGGTCGCATTGGTGGTCGCAGTCTGGTTCGCTCCAGTCTGTTTGCTGGAAAGGGTGACGGTGGCGTTGGGGACGGCCGCGCCCGTGGGATCAAGCACAGTCCCGCCGACGTCGCCGGAAGTAAGCGTCTGCGCCAACGCTGCAATGGAATAGGAAATGAAAGTGGTGAATAGGGCGAGTAGGCACAAAGCGGCGAAACGCGATACGACCTGCGACTTCATACTTCACTCCTTGATGGGATGGGGAAAACGTGCGGCTGGGGGGAAATTCGGACTGACGTTGACCTACGCATGGCACAACAACAAGTCCCACAATTCAGTCTTAGAACCCTGTGGAATAAAAGCAGTTTTTGCGGATCGGGACTGCGGAAATTCTGGCAAAGAGTCGGCTGGAGAGACATCGGCAAACTCCCTGAGCCCAATGCTCGGGGAATACTTAGTTAACTTGTATTAGGGAAATAACCCGGGCATTTCAACGCTGTTGAGCTAGTTTCTGTTGTGCCAAGTAGATTTGACATAAATCACAACGGCAGCAAGTGACGCCCGCGTGATAGAGATTCACAACCTCGTCCCCTCGCGTTAGAATTCATCCCGCACAGCCGAAAGGGGGCTTCTTGTGAGGCGAATCGTTTCCGTTGTGTTTCTGATGAGCCTGATGGCCCAGGCCGGGCAGGCGATCGCGCAGGTCGAAGCCCCGGCTAGTGCGAAACCCGCGCACTACTTCGTCGTCTTGTTGAACCGTCCTGCGAATGCTCCACCACTGAGCAAGGAAGCCACTGAAAAGCTTCAGGAAGAGCACATGGCCAATATCCGGAAGATGTATGCCGAGCACAAGCTGGTAATCGCCGGGCCACTGCTGGATGACACGACGCTGCGCGGCATTTTTGTGCTGCTCGCGGACTCAGCTGCGCAGGCGCAAGACTGGGCCGATACTGATCCCGCGGTAAAGGCCGGCCGGCTCGCGGCGGAGGTGCATGGGCCGTGGGATGTCGACTCCAGCGCGATTCACACTCCAACCGATCCTTCAGGATTGGAGCAATACTCGCTGGTCTTGATCAAGCGCGGCGAGAGCTGGAAACCGGACACCCCGGAGTTCGCACAGGTGATGCAGCAGCATCATCCTTTTGTCAAACAGATCACGGATCAGGGAAAACTCGCGATTGCGGGGCCGTTCCCGCTTAGCGACCAGGGCGAACTCGTGGGGATTTCCATTTTCCGGGTGGGAAGGGAAGAGACTGCCAAATGGCTGCAAGAGGATCCCGCCGTGAAAGCTGGCCTGCTTAAGCCGGAAATTCATCCCTGGGCGACGGGCAAAGGCGTGCTGGCGCCGGGACAGCCGATGGAATGACGACCGCGCCTCAAATTGACAGGCGGCCTGTAGATTCTGTCTCTTCTGAGAGCTGAGAGAAGCTTTCCCTACCCGCCGGCTTTCAACTCCGTCAGCACTTGTTTGGCGATTTCCTTCAAAGTCTCAAAAACTCCGCTTCCCTGGAACGCCACGGCTTCGACCACGGCTTCATTCTTTTTGCGCAGTTCCTTGCTGAGAGTTTCCACCGGCAAAATATTAGGCAGATCGCGCTTATTGAGCTGCAACACGTAAGGGATCTTGTTGAAGTCGTAGCCGTGCTCCTTCAGGTTCGACATCAGATTGTCGAGAGCTTCGACGTTGGCGTCCATACGCTGCTCTTGCGAATCGGCGACAAACACAATGCCATCGACCCCGCGCAGGATCAGCTTGCGGCTGGCATCGTAAAACACCTGTCCCGGCACCGTATAAAGGTGAATTCGAGTCTTAAATCCGCGCACCGAGCCCAGATCGAGGGGCAGGAAATCGAAAAACAGGGTGCGCTCGGTTTCCGTCGCCAGGGAGATCATCTTGCCCTTCTGCTGCTCGGCAGTCTTCTGGTAAATGATCTGCAGATTCGTGGTCTTGCCGCCCAACCCGGCGCCGTAGTACACGATCTTGCAATTGATTTCCCGGGCTGCGAAGTTGATGAAACTCAAGAGCTTTCCTCAAATCAGCGCCGGCCGCATTGCTTCACGCGGCGCTGCTGCACAAAATTATCCCGATTGGGAGCTTGCGGTTTTTATATCACACGCAGCCGATCGAAAGCAGGTTACTCAGGTTACTCCCCCAGATTCGAGCCTCATTGGGGCAATGAGTGGAATGGCGAGTTTCGCCAACTCAGAAGCTCGGTGACCGCTGGGTAACTTCCGGGTCGCCGACCATCCACCCTGTATCCGTTGAGTTCCCGCTCGTGATGCTTCCCGATGTGATGGAGGGCACTGAATTGCCTGATTCACTCGGGCTAGAATTCCGCTAAAACAGGATGAAGTTACAGGAGAGTCTTCCCATGGCGCAGCAGGCCTTGAGCGAAGAATCGTTTGCCGGCCGGGTGCTGGGACACTATCGTATTGTCGAGAGACTCGACCAGGGCGGTCAAGGTGTGGTCTACCGTGCCCGCGATGAACACCTGAAGCGTGAGGTGGCCGTTAAGGTCTTGTCCCCCGGAAGCCTCAGTGATCCCACCAACCGGCAACGACTTCGAAAAGAAGCGCTTGTCCTCTCGGAACTCAATCATCCTAACATCGCGGTCATCTATGACTTCGATAGTTCCGACGGGATCGACTATCTGGTCGAGGAATTGATCCGTGGTAAGTCGCTTCAAGAAATGCTCGAGTCGGGAGCGCTCAGACAAGAAGAGTGCATCGAGCTCGGTGAACAACTGTGCGCCGGCTTGGTGGCGGCGCACGAGCACGGCATTATTCATCGGGATATCAAGCCCGGCAACATATTGGTCACGCTGGAAGGGCGCCTGAAAATTCTCGACTTCGGCCTGGCAAAGTCCGTTTCCAGACCCATTGTGGCCGCTGATGAGGCACCGACGCTCAGCGAGACGCAGACTGTGGTGGGAACCCATCCGTACATGTCTCCGGAGCAGTTGACGAACGGGAAGCTGGATGGACGCACCGACATCTGGTCGGCTGGCACCGTACTATACGAGATGGCCACGGGGCGGCGTGCGTTTTCCGGCTCAGGCGCTACTCTGACGGATAGGGTCCTGCATGCCTCGCCAGCTTCTGCCTCCAAGCTGAACCACGGCGTGTCAGCGGGCCTGGAAAGGATTATTCAGAAGTGCCTGGAGAAAGATGTCGCACTGCGCTACCAGTCGGCACGGGAGATTGCGGTTGATCTAAAGCGGCTTGCTGCTCCTTCATTGCCCGATCCTGTTGTTACTGCGAAGAAGAACCGCCCGATCTGGGTGATTACTTCTCTCTGCATTGCAATCGTCATAGTGGCCGGGATCTGGCTGTTCATGAAGACCCATCGCGCGCATGTGCTTACCGAGCGCGACACGGTGGTGCTCGCCGACTTCACCAACACCACAGGCGAGCCAGAATTCGACAACGCCCTGACGCAAGGCCTGGCCATCCAACTGGAGCAGTCGCCGTTCCTCAACGTGCTCTCCGATGCTAGGGTCAACGACACGCTGAAGCTGATGGAGCGTGCACCAGGAGAAAACGTCACCCGCGACATGGCGCGCGAGATTTGCCTTCGCACCCGCAGCCAGGCGCTGGTGGCGGGTTCCATCGCGAAACTGGGCAACAGCTATGCGATCACGTTGCGTGCGGCGAATTGTCAGAGTGGCGATTCGCTAGCCAGCATCGAAGCCGAGGCCGACAGTAAGGAGCATGTCCTGCGTACGCTTGGTGATGCCGCCGCCAGTTTGCGTGTCAAACTCGGCGAGTCTCTGGGGTCGGTTCAGCGATTTGACAAGCCGCTGGAGGAGGCAACTACCTCGTCCCTCGAAGCGCTCCAGGCGTTTACGACAAGCACGAGGTTGCATCGGGAGCAAGGCCCCGTTCCCGCCCTGCCCTACGCTAAACGCGCGGTCGAACTGGATCCCAGCTTCGCGCTAGGGTACTCCAATTTGGCTGGTCTCTACGGCGCAGTAGGAGAACTCCCGCGGGAGCGAGTGCTGGCGGCACGAGCCTATGAACTGCGTGGTCGGGTCAATGAGCGTGAGCGCTTCCACATTGAAGCAGAGTTTTACGAGATAACGGGACAAGTGGACAAGCAGATCGAAGTCTATTCGCAATGGATGCAAGCCTATCCATACGATGCAAATCCCCATCTGAATCTCGGGAGCATTTACTCTGATCGCCAGCAGTTTGAGAACGCGATCCCCGAGTTGCGTGAGGCGCAGCGCCTCGCACCCGAAAATGCCTCAATCTACGCCACCCTCATGCTTTGCTACATGAGAGCCGGGCAGCTTGTAGAAGCCGACAAGATATTGCAGCAGGGGGAGGCGCACAAGCTGACAAGTCCGTATTTCTACTACTTGGCCTACTACAATGCTTTCTTGGAGCAGGATTCCGCCCGGATGCAACAGTTTTACGCGTGGGGCGAAGGCCGCCCGAGCGTGGAGGATTGGTTTCTCGGCGGCCATGGCGGTATCGAGGCGTATTACGGCCATATGCGGAAAGCCCGCCAATTGCAGAAAGAGGCTACCGATTCGGCTTTGCGGAGCGACAGGAAGGATCCTGCGGCCGATTACTACCGGCAATATGCCCTCATGGCCGCATGGACGGGGAATGCCCGGGAAGCGCGAGAATCTGTTTCTGAAGGCTTAAGACTTGCACCAACGGCGGAAATGGCTCTGCCCCTGGCGGTAATTGGCGACAGCGCTGAATCGCGGAACTTGCTCGCCACGAGCCGGAGCAACCCTTCAACGCAAATGGATCCCCGGCAATGGCAGCTGAATGCAACTCTCACCGAAGCTATCCTGGCCTTGCAATCTGGCAATGCCAGAGAGGCCTTGGCGCGACTGGAAGGATTACCGGCTTCTCCAGCTCGCTTCAACACCAGGATCAGCTTCGTGCGGGCGGAGGCGCTGCTTCGCCTCGGCCAAGCCGACGCTGCCGCGCAAGAGTACAGCAAGATACTGGCAAATCGCACTCTCGTGCTTCTCAACTACGATGCCTTCGATGCCGCACATCTCTTTTGCATCCCGCTCTCATACGTGGGTCTCGGCCGCGCTCGCGCTCAGGCGCGGGACGCAGCAGGAGCCCGGCAAGCCTACGAGCAGTTCTTCGCCATATGGAAGGACGCCGACCCCGACATCCCCATCCTGAAGCAGGCCAAAGCCGAATATGCAAGGTTGAAAGAGTCCAGTGTTACGTCGGAACAGGAGCCGTGCTGGCAGAAAGAAACTTCACTAGTGGGAGACGAATAACCGACAAACCGGTGGTGTCAACTGAAGCTATCAGGCGATAACACGTTTTGACCGCTGCTCGATGAGCGGTATGGTTGATCTGTCCATGACCACGCCTGGGAACCAGAAATCAGCCACTCCCGCCCCTACCGTGGCGCCGGCGCCGGGTAATATCCATCCTTGGCATACACCTTCAGCCCCGGATGCTCCACCAGCACCTCGATGCTGCGATAAGGATTCGCGGTCGGCGTCTTCGGCTTAGTCGGCGTGTAGCCCAGCGTGTACTGGTTGCGCGCTTCGCTCATGGCCCGGGCATAAGCATCTTCAATCGCGCTGCGCGACAGCTCCGAATACGGCATCCCCGTGCCGGTCGCCGAGGTGTATTTGGGCAGAATATCGCCGATGGCCTGGTCCGGGATGTGGAAGCGCTCAAGCCTGCCGTAAACCGGCAGCGCGGCGCTGCTCACCTGCACCGCGACCACTTGAATTTCATTGGTCAGCAACACGCGCTTGACGTCTTTATAGCTGGCCGTGCTGCCGAATTCCCGTCCATTGCTGATCACAAGAATGATTTTTCGCCGCGTGCGGTCGCGTTTTCTAAGATCGAGCGCCGCCTGCAAAATGGCGTCATTCAGCACATGAGCCTGTTTCGCTGGCGTATACACCGGCTCCGTTGGACTATCCACCGGCTTTCCATTGATGATGGGCCCGTTGGGCGCCAACGGCCCGCCCAGAACCGGCGGACCATTGTTTTGTCCCCGCACCGTCTTCATCTGGTTCAGCAGGGCAGCGAACTTCTGCGTCGGAGCGGTAAAATCGTTGACCTGGCTCACCGTGCTGCTAAAGGTGTAAAGCGCGATCTCATCGTAAGGAGCAAAGGCCCCCACCAGCGCCGGAAAGGTCTGGTTCACCTGCTGCA
Organism: uncultured Acidobacteriaceae bacterium; assembly: GCA_963818935.1. Taxonomy (GTDB): domain Bacteria; phylum Acidobacteriota; class Terriglobia; order Terriglobales; family Acidobacteriaceae; genus Sulfotelmatobacter. Next base: position 93,514 of record CAWFUK010000041.1, on the reverse strand, counting down.
CCGCGGAATCGGACATGCCCAGATCAAGCACAATCGCCACCGAGAGCGCGAAGGGGTCGGCGGTAAAAAACGTGAGCTTTTGCTTGACTCCGTTTTCTTTAACCACAAAGTCGCTCGAAAGCAGTCCCTCCACCATGTGGCCGTTGTGGTCTTTGACCACCACCGGAACCTGGACGAAATTGGTGGTAATTTTCAGGGTAAGCTCTTCCTGCCCGCTCGGTACTTTTGTAGACGTGCCCGGCGGAATGGTCTTCACCGGGGGCATACGTGGCGGAGGAGTAGATGCCTCGCGGCCAGACTCGGCGCTGGCAGGTTGTTCGGCTGCGGGCTTATTAATGGGCTGATTGGTCCACGGATCGCGCGCGACCGGCTTCTTTTCCTCCGGCTTGGGAATCGGCGGAGGTTCCGGCGCAGCCGCAGCCGGTTGTACCGCTGGCGCATCGGGAAGGCCATCTTGTGGCGGCTGGCTCGCCTGGCCCTGCTGGCCGGCTTGCGCAGACTGACCTGATCCAGGCTGCGTTGAACTGGATTGACCCTGGGAGGATTGGGTCGAGGCAGGGGGATTCGAAGACGATTGCGCCCCCCTCTCCGCACCCATGGTGCACAATCCCGCGCAGAGCAGGGCCGCCATCACAGTTGTTTTCGCTGCGGTGCCCATGCGGTAGTCTTTCCCGCGAACAGGGCCACGTTGCATCTTGGACTTCCCGTTATCAGCCGCCATTTTCATGCTCACCAATACCGTCCGTCCTTCTGTTTGAGTGCGTTTTGCGGTTGTTCCCCGGCAGAATCAAACTTCATTATTCCCTGGGATGCCGGGGTCCAGCCATTTGGTGCATCTAACTCCAAGGGTTAGACTAACAAATGTCCGAAGAGGGATTGCTGGCATGTCGAAATTTTCCGCTTACCGTAACCTGAAGCAGGTTTCCATCTCCATCTCTATTCTAATCTTGCTTGCGATCGTGTGTGCCGGTCCGGCGGGCCGGGCGCAGAGTCCGGCATCCCAGAATTCTCCAGCTGCCAGCTCTCAATCGCCTGCCGCCCAGAAGCCGGAGGATGCCCAGCAACCCGAGAACCAGCAGGCACCTGGGAACCTGACTGTCAACGTCAACGTCGTCGGAGTCTTCTTCAACGTCAAAGACAAGCACGGCGCGCTTATCCCCAACTTAACCAAAGACGATTTCCAGGTTTTTGAAGATGGCAAGCCGCAAACCATTAAATACTTCGCCGCCGAATCCAATCTGCCCTTGACCCTCGGCATGTTGATCGACTCTTCCGGCAGCCAGTTGCGCGTCCTCGATATGGAAAAAGAAGTGGGCGGCGCGTTCCTGCGGCAAATTCTTACCGACAAGGATGAAGCCTACGTCATCGACTTTAACGTTGACGCCTCACTCCTTCAGGATTACACCCGCGACGTTCACCGCCTTCAGGCCGCGCTGAATAAAGTAAAAATCAACAGCGGCTTCAGCACCGGCCCCATGCCCGGTGCGGGCGGAGGGCCTGTGCCCACTGCCGGCGGCGCCAATCGCGGCACGGTACTCTACGACGCCGTGTATCTTTCAGCCCACGACATGCTGGCTAAAGAAGTTGGACGCAAGGCCATGATCCTGCTTACCGACGGCGAGGACGAAGGCAGCCAACTCAAAATCAAAGACGCCATCGAGGCCGCGCAAAAAGCCGATGCGATCGTCTACGTGCTGTTGTGCGCGGATCGCGGATTTTATGGTGCTTACTCCATGGGCGGCTACTCCGGCGAGAGCGAAATGCGCAAGCTCACCGAGGCCACTGGAGGTCGCGTCATCAACGTCGGCAACAAGTTCGATAAGCTGCGCGAAGCCTTCGACCAGATCGCCGCCGAACTGCGCAGCCAGTACAATCTGGGCTATACCCCCGCCAACACCGCCCTCGACGGCAGCTACCGCAAACTCGAAATTAAAAATAAACAGGGATACAAAATCCAGACCCGCGCGGGATATTACGCCACGCCGAGGGAACCGCTGCCCCAGTAGGCAGCGATGCCTGGCCGGGCCGGCCTTGTGTGTGGCCATTCCTTCGGCGCAACTGAAAGCTTGCCCGAGGGTCGCCGAAGATGTCCCGCTGCTTTGCACTTTGCTTTGTTTTTTTGCTGCTCAGTGCGAATGCGGCAAGTATTCTGCCGGCAGGGAATTCTCCGGCGACTCCGCCTGCCAGTAGATGGTCAGAATCCACCAGCGCGTTCCGTCAAAAAAGAGTTGGAAGCTGTTGATGCCCCGCGCAAACGGCGTTGCATCGTTCGCGTCATGCCTCGATTCGTAGCTGCTGAAGGCCTCGAAGATGTTCCCCCACTTGTCGGCGTGCCGCGCGATTTCATGTTCTGAGAAGCCGTTCTTTTCAAAGTAGGGAGTGACGCGCTCGATGTATTCCTGCACGCTGAGCGAGGTCGCTTTCATTCCGCCGCCCTCTTTGTTGGCCCCGGTCGGGATCAGCCGCGCCCCAGTATAAAAAAGCGAGCGCATGCGATCCCAATCCCGCTTCTGCCCGGCAGGTCCGGAGATCATGTCGTAGACCGCCGCGATGATCGCATCAGGAGAGGCCACATCCGCCGCCTTCGCCGCGGGCTCGGTCGCCGGAGCTGCAGAAGGCATCTGTGCCTTGCCTTGCTCTTGTGCGAAACTCAGCCTCAGGCTCGACAGCAAAAATAATCCGCCAAGAATCGTTGCTTGTATTCGGGACATTGACTCCTCCGCACCGCTGAATTTTGCGGTGAACTACTCCACCGCTTCTCCCCACTGCACCGTTCTTCGCTCCCGGCTGCTCTTGTGCGCCAGCATCACTGCGCGCATCGTCCGCAACGCCTGTTCGCCCGTGACCTCCAGCGGAGCTTCCTTTTCAACTGCATCCCGCACGTTCGCATAAAAGCCGCGATAATCTCCGTGCGCTGTTTCTACCTTCACGCTGGGCTGGCCCACCAAACTTAGCGTGCCCCACTGATCTTCCGCCTCTTCACCCCAATCCGCGCCCCAATCCAGCCCTTGCGGTGGATTCTCCGATCGCAGTCTCGCCTCCTGCGGATCCATTCCATACTTCACAAACGATCCCTTGGTGCCGTGAAGCAGAAAATGCGGGCCGGGCGCATAAGCAATGATCCGCGCTCGCCCCGTAGCCCGCAGCTGCCGATCTGGATACTCCAGGCAAACGTCAAACGAATCATCCACCTGCGACGTCGCCCGCTGGCAAAAAGCCGATGCCGTGATCGACTGCGGCTCGCCAAACAAAACCAGCGCCTGATCGATTACATGCGGCCCCAGATCGAACAGAACTCCGGCTCCCGGCTGATCCGCGCGCTCGCGCCATGCATTGGCTTTCGGCTCGGGACGAAAGCGGTCATAGCGGCACTCATACTCCACCACCTTGCCCAGCTTGCCGGAGTGCACAATTTCCTTTACCGTCGCAAAATCCCCGTCGTATCTTCGTTCCGTATAAACCGTGATCAGCCGCCCGCGCTCTGCCGCCAGCCGCACCAGTTCCTCCGCCTCCCGCAAGGTGGGGGCAAACGGCTTGTCCACAACCACATCCCGCCCAGCTAGAAGGCAGGCCTGGGCCAGTTCAAAGTGCGAATCGTTAGGCGTGGCTACGACGCAAAGCTGGATGGTTTCATCTGCCAGCATATCTGCCAGCGTCCTCACCACCCGCACCTGAGGGTATTTTTCCTGCGCCCGGCTTCCCCGCCGCTCCAGAATGCACGCCAGCTCCATCCCCTGGACGCCCCCAATCACCGGGGCATGAAACGCCTGCCCGGCCATGCCAAAGCCAATCAGCCCTACTCGCACCATCGCCGCTCCTTGATCATTTCCCCCAGATTGTTCCCCGATTTCTACAATTCGACGCCAAGCGATTTACAGTCTTCTTCCGATACGCTCCGACTCTCGCCCATCTTATAAATAATGTGTACTTGGCGGCCCCTGAGAAGAGGGAGGCAGAGAATGAAGTCCAACTGGTTTCTGGTGATTTCTATTTTGCTCCTCATTTTCTGGTGCGCCGGTCAGTGGATGATTCATGAGGGCAGCCTGATGGTCAATCTGCTGTTGCTGTTGGCCGTGCTATTTCTGACCGGGCATCTGGTGCGGGACACGACCACGACCTGATTCGCGCCAACGATTTCAGGACTTTTTGCAGAAGCGAACCGCCCTCAACTTTCCCGGCTAACCGGCCGGCACGTTGAGGGCGGATTCCTTAGTGTCCTTCTTTCGATCTTTTACCCGCCGCACGAACTTTAACCCCGACCACACATCCGTCACCGCGCAAACCTTCACATCCACCAGTCCCGCGTCGAGCCCGATTCCGCGCACCACGTTGTCGTTCAAGTCCGTAGCCACGCCCGAACTTTTCTTCGGCCAACTCACCCACAACATTCCTGCCGGGGCCAACAACTTCGCCATGCGCATGAACTCCTTTTCCAGCTCTGCGCGAGACGCAGTGAAGAGCATCGCAAAGTCCAGAGCGTCCTTCTTCATCGCGCATTCAGCCAACGTGTCGGCCAGTTCTGAGCGAACATTCTTGGGCGCCTTCGCCAAAGACACGCGAAAGCCCGCTTTGATTCCCAACTTTTTCGGAAGCGGTGTCCCTGAATATCCCGGCATTCTTTGAGCACCAAGAAAAGAGAAGTTGACGATTGAAGTTTCTACTAGCCGTGCCGCAACCCGAAGCCGGATGCCACAAGCCGCAAGCCGTTACTGTCCTGGCGCGTAATACCCACGCCGCGCCCTCACCCGGAAATTCTTGCGGTCACTGGCGACAATTTCAATCGTGCGAAAGTGCCCGTCGGACTTGAAGTCCGCCGGTTTGTAGGAAACGTCATACTGGCTGCGCAACTCCTGCTGAATCTCCGCGAAATCGTTGGCCACGTCGCGAATCTGAAAGGGGAAAAATGCCTTGCCCCCAGTCGCATCCGCAATTCGTTCCAGAACCTTGTCGCCGGTGCCTTTGGTCCCGCTCACATTCGTGCTGATCGTGTACACGATCGCTTCCGCGCGTTGTGCCATCTCAATCGCTTCTTCGCGCGTCACGTGGCTCTGATTGTCTTCGCCGTCGCTCAACAGGATGATCGCCCGCCGCGTCGGCCCACTCTTAGGCTGCTTGAGCAGCTTTTCGCGGCAAGCATAATAAAGCGCATCGTACAGCGCCGTGCCCCCGCCGGGCCGCAACTCGCGGATACCATGGTCGAGCTTCTCCGGATCGTCGGTGAACTGCTGCGTCACCTCCGGCGTCACATCGAAGCCCACCACCATCGCCTCGTCGTAGCCACGCCGAATCGTCTGGTTCAGAAACTCGATCGCCGATTCCTGTTCGAACTTGAAGCGGTCGCGCACCGAGTTGCTGGCATCGATCAGCAAGCCGACTTGCAAGGGCAAATTTGTTTCCGCATGAAAGCTGCGAACTTCGGTCACCGGCTTGTTATCGTCGACAAAGCGAAAGTCGCCCTGCTTCAAGTCGGTCACAAGTTTTCCGTGCTTGTCCGTCACCGTGAATACGACGTTCACTTCGTTGATGCCGACTTTGAGGGTGGCCTCGCCGTTCTCCCCACCTTGTTGGCCGGAATTCTGTTCTGCGGACTGGGCCGGTGCGGATGGTGAAGACTGCGCCGGCGGCGTAGACTGTGGCGCCGACTGCCCCACCGCGGCCGCGACCAGACCTGTCGCTAGAAGCGCAGCAGCCGCCCATTGCAAAAGCAAATGACCCAATCGAATGTCTCTCGTAGAATTGCCCCTCAGCTGACTTCAATTATATCCACAAGCGAAGCGGGAACGGCACCAAGCCGAATGCGTACGCGACGCCGAACCGATTCAAAGAGTAAATGTGGCGGGGGCGGCAGGCCTGCTGCTCACTCCGCCTCCACGGTCCTGAGAAACTCCCGCAACTGCGCCGGCAACTCACTCCTCAGCGAAAGCGTCTCCCCGCTCCGCGGATGGCGAAACTCCAACTCCGCCGAGTGCAGAAAGTTTCTCGACAGGCTGATCGAGGCCGACTTCCCTTGCGCCTTCCCCGGCGCACCATACATCGTATCCCCCACCACCGGATGCCCCATCGCCGCCATATGCACGCGAATCTGGTGGGTTCGTCCGGTATCGATCTTCACGTTCAGCATCGTAAATTTTCCAAAACGAGTATCCAGCCGCCGCGCCACGCGATAATGCGTCACCGCCGTCCGTCCGCCCTCGAGCCTGGTTGTCATCCGCGTGCGTCGCACCCGGTCGCGGCTGATGCTCTGGGTCAGCGTTCCAGAATCTTTTTTCACCCAGCCATGCACCAGCGCCACATATCTCTTCTTCACGTCGCGCGCGGCAAACTGCGCGCCCAGCTTGCGATGTGCCTCATCATTTTTCGCTACCACAATTAACCCGCTGGTCTCTTTATCCAAACGATGCACAATCCCCGGCCGCAACTCGCCGCCAACCCCCGACAAACTCGCCAGATGATGCAGCAGGGCATTCACCAGCGTGCCGCGATTGCGCGCGTCGTCGCTGGCTCCCGCTCCAGCATGCACCATCATTCCCGCTGGCTTGTTGATGACAGCCACATCGTCGTCCTCATAAACAATGTCGAGCGGAATCTCTTCCGCAATCGCCTTGAGCGGCGGTCGCTCCGGCTCACCCAGAATCTTCACGGATTCTCCGCCGCGCAGCTTCAGCGAAGCTTTTGCCCCCGCATTATTGACCAGAATTTTTGCTTCGGAGATCAGTTGCTGCACGCGCGCCCGGCTCACGTTCTCCATTCGCGCAACCAGGAACTGGTCCAGACGCTTGTTGGCGTCTTCCGAGGTAACTGCAATCGTGATAGGAAATTTTTCCGACAAGGGAAGATCTGAAGGGGCGCGGCTTCAGCCGTGCCGCACTGGCTCCGCAAATTAACCGGCTTTAGCCACTCCGGCACGCTCCGCCGTCACACCAGCTTCGTCCTCGAGAGTGGCATCTCCCGCACCCGCTTGCCGGTTGCGGCGTGAATCGCATTGTAAAAAGCCGGAGCGAAAGGTGGCACGCCCGGTTCTCCCACCCCCGCCGGAGGAGCATCGCTGGCAACGATGGTCACGCTTGTTTCGCGCGGAGCCGTGTCCATGCGAACCAGTTCATAGTCGTTGAAGTTGCTCTGCTGCACCACCCCTTTTTGGACGGTGATTTCGCTGAGCAGGCTGAGACTGGAGCCGAACGCCGCCGCTCCTTCAAATTGATTCCGAACATTATCCGTGGCCACGACGGTGCCGGCATCCACGGCCGTCCATACGTTAGGAATCTTCACCTGACCTTTATCGTTCACTTCCACTTCGACCACGGTGGCTACGTAGGTCATGAAGGCGCGATGCGCGGCGATGCCGAAGCCGTGACCGTGGCCGCTGCGCCGCTTCCCCCACTCCGACTTTTCCGCCACAACTTCCACCACCCGGCGCAGTCGCCCGGTGTCAAGCGGATAAAGCTTTGCGTCTTCCTCTTCGTCTTTGCCGTATTCCAGCGGCACGATGCGCGCCGGCCCGATCAGATCGAGCAGATACTGCACCGAATCGCGATTCGCCGCGTTCGCCAACTCGTCCGCAAAACTATGAATGGCAAATGCATGATAGATATTGGCAACGCTGCGGAGCCATCCGATGCGCACATGCGCGTCCGCCGGACCGTTTTCCGCGCGGTGATTGGGAATATCGAAGGGCAGATTGTTCCAGCCCAGGCCCATTTCATCCAGCGCATATTTAGCGTTCACGTCAAAGGTCGAACCGATCGGCGGGTACGCCGTGCGTTGCAACCAGGCTGTGGGCTTGCCGTTTGCTCCAATCGCGGCCTTCATGTACATCGCCGCTACCGAATGAAAGAAATCAAATTGAATATCGTCCTCGCGCGACCAGACAACTTTCACCGGCTTGCCCAGATGTTTCGAAAGCACGGCTGCTTCCGCAACCTGGTCGGGCTTCGATTTGCGTCCGAAGGCGCCGCCCAGAAGCGTGACGTGGCAGGTGACATCTTCTTTCTTGATGCCCAGCACTTCCGCAATCGTCTCCTGCACCGCTTGCGGAGCCTGCGTCGGCGCCCAGGTCTCCACTTTTCCGTCGCGATATTCCGCCACCGCGACCGGCGGCTCCATCGAAGCGTGCGCCAGATGCGGCGTGTAGTATTCGGCCTCGATGATTTTGCCGCCCTTGGCAAACTCGGCGTCCACATCGCCAACGTTTCGAATCACTTTCCCCGGCTGCCGCACGGTCGATTCGAGGCCTTTGCGAAACTCCGCCGAGTTATAAACAGAATTCGGACTGGCATCCCAGTCGATCTTGAGCCCGCGGCGTCCTTGAAACGCGGCCCACGTGTTGTCGGCAATCACCGCGACCCCGCCTAGCGGTTGGAAATGATGCGGCGGCTTGAAAGGGTCGATAGTGACCGTCTGCTTCACGCCGCGCACTTTCAACGCGTCTTTGTCATCGTAGGATTTAATTTTCTGTCCCAGCACTGGAGGATGCTCGACCGAGGCATACACCATGCCGGGCAGGGAAGCATCCATGCCGAAAGTGGCTTTGCCGGTGACGATGTCCGAGAGATCGTACAGAGCATTGTCTTTGCCGATGTAACGCCACTCCGAGCGTTTCTTCAGCGGCACATCTTCTTTTTTCGGAACCGACAGTTTGGCCGCAGCAGGCGCGAGTTCGCCGTAGCTCAGCTTGCGTGCGCTCGCTTTGTGCAACACGAAACCGGGCTCGGTTACGCATTCTTTCTGCGGAACTTTCCATCGCGTAGCCGCGGCGGTGATTAGCATGGCGCGTCCGGTGGCGCCGACGGTGCGCATCTGGTCGAAGAAACTGCGCACCGAGTGCGATCCATCCGTATCTTGATCGCCGTATTTGGGATCGCCGATCGCCTGGTCAATCTTGACCTTCGCCCAGTCGGCATCAAGTTCATCGGCGACAATCAGCGGAAGAGCGGTGCGGCTGCCGCAACCCATCTCCGAGCGATTGGCAACGATCGTAACCGTTCCGTCGCTCGCGATGGCCAGAAAAAGATCCGGCCGAAAAATGTCGCTGGCCTCCGGAGCTGTGGCGGCAAGAACCTGCGCCGGAATAAAACGCGCGCCCAGCACAAACGCACCGGTCGCAAAGGCACCCTGCAGAAATCCGCGGCGGCTGACATTTTGAATGGTATCGATCATGCCAACTCCTTCGCCGCCTGGTGAATCGCTGCCCGAATGCGCTGGTAGGTTCCGCAGCGGCAGATATTGCCCGCCATGCCCTCGTCGATCTCCTGATCCGTGGGATTATGTTTCTCGTTCAGCAGCGCGATGGCCTGCATGATCTGCCCGGTCTGACAATATCCGCATTGCGGGACTTTAATCTCCATCCACGCCTTTTGCACGGGATGCAGCCCGTTCGCGGAGATTCCCTCGATCGTCGTGATGCTCGCGCCCTCCACTTCTTTCATGGCCACCGAACAAGAGCGCACCGCCGCGCCATTCTGATGCACCGTGCAGGCTCCGCACAACGACACGCCGCAGCCAAACTTGGTGCCGGTGTAACCGGCGACATCGCGCAGGTACCACAGCAGCGGCATCTCCGGATCGCCATCGAAGCTCTTCTCCGAACCGTTTACTTTAAGGCGAATCATTGTCTCCTCACTTATTGGTGGCGTCCTCCTGAATGTAGCCGTTTTTCAGGCGGAGTGAACGATCTCCAGCGCTACACAACTTTCCCGCGAGTTCGTGCACCAGCTATCGTTTCTCCGCATCTCGTTCTCTCCTACACCACCGCATTCCGCGCAATCACGTTGCGATACCACTCCGCGCTCAGCTTCGGCGTGCGCGTTCTGGCATCGGACTTGAAATCGACGTAGTGCAGTCCGAAGCGCTTGCTGTAGCCGTCGGCCCACTCGAAGTTATCCATCAGGCTCCACAAGAAATAGCCCTTGATCGGATAGCCCTCCGCTGCTGCGCGATGCAGGTTCATCAGATGGTTGCGTAAATACATCACCCGGTCCGTATCCTCGATGCGGCCCTCAGCCGTGAGCACATCATCCGCCGAGCAGCCATTCTCAGTGATGTAAAGCTCCTTCGGCTTCCAGATATCGCTCACGTTGCGCACCGCCCAATAAATCACCTCGGGACCAATGTAGAGCCACGTCGAAGCCATGCGCGGGAACGAAGCCTGCCGTTTTTCGATCTTATAGCCGGCCACAGAGGAGTCGGCGCGCACATACTCCGGTGTGTATACATTGAGGCCCACAAAATCGAGCGGGCTGCCGATGATCTTCATATCATCGGCCTCCACCTTGGGAGCATTCGCACCCTCACGTTTCAAGTAGTCGTCGGTGTATTTGCCTTCCAGAACCGCCGTTAGAAACGGCGCATTTTCCTCGCGCGTAGCGCGGTGCGCGGCTTCGATATGCTCCGGGTTCTCGATCACCGGCACGAAGACGGTCGCATTCTCCGCCAGACCAACCTGCGTTCCTTTTTTTCCATGGGCCCGAATCGCCTGCACCGCCATGCCATGTCCCAGCACGGCATGATGGCGAATCTGGTTGACCTGCGCATCCGGCAATTTCATTCCCGGCGCAAACTGTCCGTTCTTGTAGCCGAGATCGGTGAAGCAAACAAATTCGTTCGTCGTAAAGAAATGGCTGACCTTATCGGAAAGGTGTTTGGCAATAAATCCCGCGTAATCGCCAAACGCCTTCGAGGTGTCGCGGGACTGCCAACCCCCAGGCAACGCCTGCGGCAGGTCCCAGTGAAACAGCGTGATGTACGGAGTGATATTGTTCTTGAGCAGTTCGTCGACCACGCGCTTGTAATAATCGAGCCCCTTTTCATTGGCCTGGCCCGTTCCATCGGGAAACACGCGCGACCACGAGATCGACATCCGATAGCATTTCGCGCCCAGGTTCTTTAGCAGCTGCACATCTTCTTTATAGAGATGATAAGAATCGTCGGCGACGTCGCCGGTCTCTCCCTGAAAAGTTTTTCCCGGAGTGTGCGAGAAGGTGTCCCACACCGAAGGCTTGCGTCCATCCTCATTCGCCCCGCCCTCGATCTGATACGAGGCGGTAGCGCATCCCCACATAAAGTTGGCGGGAAATTCCAGCATGCTGGGCTTTTGCGCCCCCGCGATTCCGTGTACGGAAGGCATTTGTCCCGATGCGATTGCAGAAGAGGCGATTGCGGGAAGGGAAGTTCCGGCCAGGGCAGCAGCAGCGCTGCCGGCCACGGTCTGACCAAAGCGGCGACGGGTAATGTTTTTCATTTGGCCACAAGATTACCACCAGCGCGGAATCAAGGCCATATGAGTCGCAGGCTTTGCGCAGGCAAGTCAGGCAAAAGGAAGATTGGCTCGGACAAGAAACATCCCGCGGTGATCCGTGAAATCGTTGAAATCCGTGGCAAATCCCTACCGCGCCCGCGCTGACCGCCTACGCCGACACTGCCTTGGACCCCGGCCGCAGCCACCAGATCAGCCCGCCGCCAATCACCAGCCCGATCGCGATCAGTTGCGTGCCGCTCATCAAGCCGCCAAAGACGGAGCCGCGACCCGGATCGTCGCGAATGAACTCCAAAAAGAACCGTGCCACGCCGTAGATAAAGAGGAACGCCCCGAAGATCTCGCCATCGAACTTGCGCCGCTTCAGCAGCCACATCAGAAAAAAGAAATTCGCCAGCTCCACGGCCGACTCGAACAACTGTGTAGGCTCCAGAGGAATATTCAGCGGAGTGCCGGTGATCTGATTGGCAAGCGGATTGTGAAATACCACGCCCCAGAAATGATGCGTCGGCTTGCCGTAGCAGCATCCCGCGGCAAAGCACCCCAGGCGACCAATCGCGTGTCCCAGCGCCAAACCGGGCGCAAACGCGTCGCAGGTTCCCAGCGCCGGCATGTGATGCTTGCGTACGTACCACCAAGCCGCGACAAATGCGGCCAGCAGACCGCCGGAAAAGACTCCTCCCGCTTGCAGCGTCTCAATGCTGAAAATATCCCGCGGATGCGCCGCGTAGATGCTCCAGTCATTAATAATGTAGAGCACCTTGGCGCCGATAATGCCGCACAGCACAACCAGAATGCCCAGGTTCCAAGCCTTCTCGCCATCAATACCCAGTTTTTCGGAGTTGCGCACGCTGATCCACAACCCGATCAGCACTCCCAAAGAAACCAGAAAGCCATACGTCGGCAGAAAGAACCGCCCGAAATGAACTAATTGCGGATACATGTATAGGTTGGATGCAGAATAAAGGGATTTGCTACAGGAACCAGTCTAGCAAAGGTTTGGGAAGGGCACGACTTGAGTCGTGCCACTCGCGTAAGAAACGGGTCGGGCTTTACCCCTGAGGTACAAAAATCAAGCCGACCCACTGTGCCGTGTGACGGGCCGAGAATGAACCGTCAGGTAGACGTTGGGAACCCGCCGAGACCCTTTAGGCATCTCCGCATGGCGGAGCGTTGCACACCGGATCCTAGTTCGAGTCGAGTCCCCGTTCATTCAGCATTGGTTCAAAAATCGGTTACCGTCATCACCAACCCCGCAGGCCGGCTTTCATCTTGGATGCTAGGAGAACTCCCCAGGATTTAGCAATAGGGCAAGCGCAAATAGTTGGCAGAACACTTGCAACTAAAGTAATGCCACCGTCACATTCGCCCCTTGCAACCCCGGCCCATAAAAACGCAGCCTCGGACGCCTTCGTCCGCGATGCTATGAAAAGCGCGTCTGGCGGACCAAGACGTCTGCTGCTGCGTGCACGTCGAGCGAGCGATCTTGAAATCTCGCTGAATTACGCATTCCCACTCCAGCGTCATTCCTAAACTGGTAAAACCCAATTACCAAAGTGCTGTTTACAGCAAATAGGTCGTTTCCTAATATCCATCTTGTGGTTTGGCAGTTCTGGGGGAGGGCTGCCGAGGCGTCCTGGCTGAAAAGCTTAGGGCGCTTTTTCATTGGTTTTAGATTTTCTCCGCGACGCGGTTCTCCGCGAACTCCGCGATTTGACGCTACAATCTCAACCCCTCAATCGTTCCACGCAAAACCTCCGCCGACCGCTGCAGGCCTGCCATCTCCGCCGCATCCAACTCCAGCCGTAGCACTCGATCCACCCCTCTTCGATTCACCACTGCCGGAAGACTCAGGCAAAGGCCATTGATCCCGTAGTAATCGCGAATCAGGGTCGACACCGAAAACACCGAATTCTGATCGCGCAGAATCGCCGCCGTGATGGCAATCAATCCGGCCGCGACGCCGTAATAGGTAGCGCCTTTGCGCTCAATAATCTGATAAGCGGCATCGCGGGTCTGCTGGTAAATCTCCTGCCGCACCGTGGCCCCGAATTCCGTCCCCTGCGCCCGGCAGAAATCCTCCAGCTTCATCCCCGCAATATTCGCCAGCGACCACACCGGCACTTCGCTGTCGCCGTGCTCGCCAATCATGAACGCATGTATGCTGCGCGCGTCCACGCGAAAATGCTGGCTGAGCAGATAGCGAAAGCGCGCCGTATCGAGCACGGTCCCTGATCCAATCACGCGCTCCGCCGGCAGTCCGGAAAGTTTCAGCGCCGCGTACGTCAACACGTCCACCGGATTCGTCGCCACCAATAAAATGCCGTCAGGATTATGCCGCACGATCTGCGGAATCAATTGCCGCCAAATCTCGGCGTTTCGCGCAACGATATCGAGGCGCGTCTCGCCCGGGCGCTGGTTCGCCCCGGCCGTCAGCACCGTAATCGCCGCGCCCGCGCAGTCGGCAAACTCACCCGCCCAAATCCGCGTCGGATGCGCGAACGGCATGGCATGATTCAAGTCCATGGCTTCGCCTTCAGCCTTGGCGCGATTAGCATCGATCAAAATTATTTCCGAAGAGAGCCGGTTCAACAGCAGCGCATAGGCATACGTGGCGCCCACATTTCCAGCGCCCACAATCGCCACACGCGTGGGATGAGAAGTTTGCTCCATCAGAAGTTCACCCCGCAGAATCCCCTTTTACTTACTCTAAGCTATCTCGTTTTGGAATGGCGCAGCGCATCACCATTGCGCTCCCATATCCGATTTTGAGTCCGCTTCAGCCGCTGAGATCACGCGCATCAAACCGCGCCAGAGCCAATAGTCACCATCTCCACTGGAGAAATTAGACACCGTCCCACCAGCAAAAACGCGGACTGTTTCTCGTCAGCTTCGTGCTATGATTCCCCACGCCGCAGCCACGGAACTGAGCGTGCCATGGCCGAAGGCGGCTGGATTCAGCGGGTATTTCCCCCTCCCCATACCAGTTCAGATACCGGACCTTCGCGGCATTACCATGCCGCGAGCCAGCAGAATGATTTAGAGGAGAGCGACCGACCATGAGCAGACACCTTCCGCCAGCCTTTTTCACCTGCCTCGTTTTGATTGTCACGGCGCCCATCGCGATGGCCCAGGCCGTCAAGTTTTCACCCACATCTCTCAACTTCGGCACCATCACCGCCGGCAACATGACTTTGCCCCAGGTGGTCACGCTCACCAATACAGGCACCGCCACGCTCGACATTACCCAGCTTGCCGCAGGAAGTTCCTACCAGGTATTCAATGACTGCCCCGCCACCGTTGCGCCCGGCGCCAGTTGCAACTTCGGCGTGGTGTTTCAGCCCCAGACCGCCGGAACCTTTAACTATTCCGTCTCCATCATCGACAACGCCGCCGGAAGTCCGCAACATGTTGACCTCACCGGCATCGCGACCGCCCCAGTCGTCGGACTCTCGCCAGACGCACTGACTTTCGCCAGCCAGACCGTCGGCACCAGCAGCCCGGTCCAAGCGGTCAGCTTGACCAACGCGGGCACCAGCACAATGACCATCAGCAGCATCACGGCCACCGGCGATTATTCCCAGACGAACACCTGCGCCGGCACGCTCGCGGCCGGCAAGAATTGCACCATCAGCATCACCTTCACGCCCACCGCCGGAGGCACTCGCGGCGGCACCGTGACCATCAACTCCTCTGGCAACAGCCCGCAAAGCGTTCTGCTCATCGGCACCGCCGCGTCGGGAACCGCTTCACTTTCCGCGACCACGTTGACCTTCGGCAATCAGAATCTTTGGACCACCAGTGCCGCCCAAACCGTCACCCTTACGAATAAGGGCAGCGCCCCATTGGCGATCATCGGTATAACGGCCAGCGGCGATTATGTTCAAACCAACACCTGCGGGACTTCCCTTGCGGCGTCAGCGAATTGCACCATCAGCGTCAAGTTCAATCCCGGTGCCACCGGAACCCGCACCGGCTACATCAACCTTAGCGACACAGATTCGACCAATCTGCAAACCGTTACCCTGACCGGCAGTGGCACTAACTCAACCAGCGTCGTCAGCGTCACGCCCAGCTTCGCTTCCGCGACTCCCATTCAGACGGTGCAGTACACGGCCACCATCAGCGGCGTCGAATCCACCGAAGTTACCTGGTCTGTCGATGGAGTCACCGGTGGTAACGCCACCGTGGGCACGATCTCGACGTCAGGGCTTTACACTCCGCCCGCCAAGTCAGGCACACACACCATTAAGGCGGTCAACAGCGCCAACAAAACCCAGAGTGGAATCGCCCGCGTAGTCGCGACTGCCTACGCCGGCACCTTCACCAATCACAACGACAACGGACGTACTGGACAAAATCTGAACGAAGTAGTCCTCACCACCGGCAACGTCAACTCCACTCAATTCGGAAAACTTTTCTCCTACGCAATCGATGGCTACACCTACGCGCAACCCTTATATGTTCCCGCCGTTGCCATCCCCGGCCAGGGCACCCACAACGTCGTCTACGTCGCCACCGAGCACGACAGCATCTACGCCTTCGATGCCAACGACAATCCAACCACCCCCCTGTGGCACACCAGTTTCATCGACCCTGCCGCGGGCATCACCACCGTTCCCGCCGCCGCGGTCAATGACAACGGCTGCGACTTCAACATCGGCGTCGAAGTCGGTATCACGGGCACGCCGGTTATCGACCCCGTTGCGCAAGAGCTTTTCGTCGTCGTGCGTACCGAGGAAAACGGCGCCTACGTGCAACGACTCCATGTTCTCAACATCACGACAGGCAACGAAGTTTCTGGCAGTCCCGTGCTGATTCAGGCTTCTGTCCCTGGAGCGGGCGAAGGCAGTTACGGCACCGGCAGCGTGGCTTTCGATCCTCTGCTAGAAAACAGCCGCCCCGGATTGCTCTTGATGAATGGCGTGGTCTATCTCGCCTTCAGTTCGCTGTGCGATAAGCGTCCATTTCACGGCTGGGTGCTCGGATATAACGAGGAATCTCTTGCTCAGGTCAGCGTCTTCAATACTTCTCCGAATGGGATCGCGACCGGCATCTGGCAAAGCGGCAATGGCCTGGTCGGCGATGCCTTCAACAATATTTATTTCGCATCCGGCAATGGATGGTTCGATGTAGACAATGGCGGCATCGACTACGGTGATACCGTCTTCAAAATGAGCACCACCAGCAACGTCCTCAGCGTCGCCGATTATTTCACTCCCTCCGATCAGGATGACCTCAATCACAACGATCTCGATATGGGCTCGGGTGGCTGTCTGGCCTTGCCCGATCAACCCCAGGCCCCCGTTCACTTGCTCACTTGCGTAGGCAAACAAGGCAACATCTATCTGCTCAACCGCGACAACATGGGACACTTCAACGCCAATGGCGACACTCAGGTTCTCGAAACCATGATGATCGGCATGGTCTGGGGCTCGCCCGCTTATTATCAAAATCAGGTCTATTACTGGGGCGATGGAGACTATCTCAGGCAGTATCGCCTCTATGGATCGCTTCTCTCTCCGCTTCCCTTGGCCGAAGACAGCAAAACCAGCAACTATCCCGCTCCAACCCCCACAGTCTCTGCCAACGGCTCAACCAACGGAATTGTCTGGACCGTCTTCACCAGCAAATTCCAAAGCGCCGGCGCAGCCATACTGCGGGCCTACGACGCCGCCAACATCACTCGCCAGCTCTTCGAGAGCAGTTCGAAATCTACCGATACCGCCGGCCCAGCCGTAAAGTTCGTGGTGCCGACAGTAGCCGACGGACATGTGTACATCGGCACCCAGTCGGAACTCGATGTATACGGAATCCTGCCCTAAAAGCAGGACTCGCGTAGGGACGGGCGCCTTCGCCCGTCCCGCGAGCGCAGCGAGCCCTTCCCGTATCCCTCTACTTCGAACATCCCGCGCAATACCCGCCAATTTCGAATCGCGAAACCACAATCCGGAAGCGGCAGTCTTTCTCCACTTGACCTTTCAGTTTCTCGAAAATGTCGCTCACGAATTCCGTGATCTTGCCGCAGCGCAGGCAGGCCATGTGAATGTGATCGCGATTCAGCTTGCGCTCGTAATAGTGACCTTCGCCATTGATGTGCATCAGGTCCAGTTCGTCAATCAGTCCCTGCCGCTTGAGCAGGCGCAGCGTCCGGTAAACCGTGCTGCGGTCCACGCTGGCATCAAGCTTTTGCGCTTTGCGCAGAAGTTGCGCGGCATCCAGATGCTTGCTCGCGGTTTCAATCACTTGCAAAATGGCTCTTCGCTGTTGCGTCATGCGGATTCCGCGTTCGGCAAAGTGCGCCTGCAGACGTCCTGGCATCTCGGTTCGCGGTAGCGGCATGGTTACCTCCTTTGTGTTTCCCGGCAATATGCAATTTGTGGATTTGGTAATTCGATAATTGAGGTCCCCGCAGCCGCGCTCTTCAAATAACCAGATTCCTATCCTGTTGCAACTGGTCGCAATCACCCTGCCACGGATAATTCTCACTGCGCTTGACGGCCTGCCCGAGCCTCCCGGACAATTAGGTCTACCAAGACTAATGCGATTGAGTTGCAACTAGGTACCTGGGCTATGGGCCCAAAATCAAACCAATAAGCCGCCTGCGACCCCTTCTATGTTAGCGTTACATGCGACTAGGTTGCAACTGGAATTCGGGCCAAAGTTGGCCGGCGGCCGCACGGGTCGAAGCATCCGCAGGTTTTCTCATGCTCTTGCGATGGGCTGGCTTTTCTGCCTGCTCATCCCAGCCTGGGCGGGAGTAGGGGGAAGCATCTCCGGAACCGTGAAAGACCCCACCGGAGCTGCCATCGCTCACGCCGCCGTCACCTTCACCGAGTTGAACACCGGAGTCCGACGCTCAGCCGCCACCGACGCCAGCGGCTCCTACACCCTTCCTGTTCTTCCCGTCGGCACCTACACACTCGAAGTAAGACAGCCCGGCTTCGATCTCTACCGCCGCATCGGAATCAAGCTGGACGCAAACAGCGCCCTCCTGCTCGATGTCGTTCTGCAAGTTGGCAAACGCTCCGATGCTATCAGCGTGAGCGACAGCGCCGCTCACGTCGAAACCTCCAGTTCTCAGTTGGGGGAAGTCATTAACAGCCAGCAGATGAGCGCGGTTCCCTTGAACGGCCGCAGCTATACCGATCTGCTGGCCCTGCAACCTGGCGTGGCTCCCGCCACTTCCATCACTTCCGACACGGTGCAGGACGTCGGAGCCAGCGCACTATCCCCTTCCGGTGACTTAAATCCCGGCACCATTTCCATCAATGGCCAGCGTGAATTCGCCAATGCCTTCATCGTGAATGGCAGCGATTCCGAAGAAGACGTGAATATGGGAGCCGCCATCATCCCTAACCTCGACTCCATCGACGAATTCCGCATTCTCACCAGCAACTTTGACGCGGAGTACGGCGAATTCAGCGGCGGACAAATTAACGTCATCACTAAATCCGGCAGTAACGCATTGCATGGCGATTTGTTCGAATTTCTGCGCAACACAGATCTCGACGCCCGCAACTATTTTTCTCCTACCCGCGGTGCCTTTGTTCAAAACCAGTTCGGAGGAACAATTGGGGGTCCCATCCAGCGCAACAAGATTTTCTTTTTCTCCGACTATCAGGGCACGCGCCAGCGCCAGGGAGTGGATACCGGATTGATCCCCGTTTTCTCCGCGCAGGATCGCATGGGGAACTTGTCTGACCTGGCAAGTTCGCTGGTCACGACAGTCTCCAATGGCGCCCAGCAGGTGACGATTCCCACAACCGTAACCAGCACCAACAGTCCCACCGGATGGGCCAGCACCCTGACTCACAATTTCGGCTATCTGGTGACGCCCGGAGAACCGTATTACTTCACGCTGGGCGAGATGAAACCGGGACTCTCGGGAACTTATGCGACCTCGTGCACCAGTTTCTCGCAATGCGTTTTTCCCAACGCATCCATTCCCACCCACGCATGGTCGCTACCCGCTCAAAATCTGTTGAAGTACATTCCGGCGCCCAATGCTTCCAGCGACCAGTTCGCGACCTCGGCTTTTAATCAGGCGTTGCGCGACGATAAAGGCGCGCTCCGCATCGACGCCAACACCGGCTGGGGGCTGATTTCCGCCTACTACTTCCTCGACGACTACACGCTCAACAATCCTTATCCCGTGGCGCAGGGCGGAGCCAGTGTTCCCGGCTTCAACGCTCTCTACCAGGGCCGCGCACAATTGTTCAGCCTGGGAGACACTAAGACGCTCACTCCCACCTCCGTCAACGAACTCCACTTCAGCTTCATGCGCGCCTATAACGACCTTGGCCAACCCCAAGGCGGACTGGGCGTCAGCCTGGTTTCTCAGGGCTTCGTGACCTCGTCGGGCGCTCCCAGCATCGTACCGCTCGATCCTAAAGGCGAAGGAGTGGAGAACTTGGTCTTCAACAACTTCTCCACCGGCAGCAATACCAACCAACTGAAACAGGCCAACAATACCGTTCAAGTGCTGGATAATTTCTTCGAGGGTCGTGGCGCGCCACACCATCAAAATCGGTGGGGAATTTCATTACGATCAAGTCAACGTAAATCCCATCGCCCAGTTCAACGGAAATTTTCTATTCACCGGAAGCGAAACCGGCTCTGACTTCGCCGACTTCCTGCTAGGCATCCCCAGCCAATACAACCAGAGCCAGCTCAATCCTTTTTATGGCCGGAATAAATACGCCGCCGTATTCGCGCAGGATAGTTTTCGCTTTCGACCGAACCTAACCCTGAACTACGGCTTGCGCTGGGATCGCATTGAGCCCTGGTATGAAAAATACAACCAGATCTCGACCACCGAACCCGGCCGGCAATCTGTGGTTTTCCCCGGCGCGCCGCCTGGAATTTTGTATCCCACCGATCCCGGAGTGCGGCGCACGCTTGCTCCTCCCGGCGACGAGGTTTCCCCCCGCCTCGGTCTGGCCTATTCGCCGAACATCGATACGAGCAGCCTTCTCGGTAAAGTCCTGGGAAGTGCGGGAAAGACCAGTCTTCGAGCCGGCTTCGGAATGTATTACACCTCTATCGAAGCTCTGACCATTGGTGTGCTCGCCGCCAACGCTCCTTACGGAACCACCTATAGCAGTCCCGCGCCGCCCCAGTTCGCCGACCCCTTTGTAACCGCTTCCACCGGACAAAATCTTGGTCAGTATTTTCCTGTGACCCTTGCGCCCTTGAACTCCTCTGCCAGCCATCCCGATAGCAATATCGACTGGTCGCAATACGAGCCCATCAGCGGGATCCCCGCATACCACGTCGGCAACCGTATTCCATACACCGAGCAATACGTATTCTCTCTTGAGCGCCAGCTCGGCAACAATACTTTGTTCAGTGCCAGCTACGTGGGCAATCAGTCCCATCGTCTTCTGGTTCTGGTGGAGTCGAATCCTGGCAACCCCGCACTCTGCCTCAGCCTGCCGGGCTGCGGACCTTTTCAGGAAAGCAACGTATTCCTCACGCCGTCGGGAACAGTCGACGGCACCCGTGGACCCCTTGGCTCGAATTTTGGCAGCGACACCAATCAATCCACGATTGGCAATTCCAACTACAACGCGCTGGAAGTCAGTCTTCGTCACACCAGCAAGAGCCTGCAATTGTTTGCCAGCTACACCTACAGCAAGTCGATTGATCAATCTTCAAACGCCGGTGAGGAAGTGAATCCCATCCATCCTGCCCTGAGCCGTGCTTTGTCCGCTTTTGATGTCACCCATAATTTCGTCGTCAGCTACGGCTACGAACTTCCTTTCCCACGCCTGTTTGGCGCTTTCAACCGCTGGACCAAAGGCTGGACGATTTCCGGCATCACGCATTTCAGCAGCGGTTTTCCCGTCACCTTGCTGAACTACGGCGATAACTCTTTGCTGGGTGCCGAACCCAACGGCATTAACAACTTCGGCGTGGACGAACCTCAGTACACGCCCGGCCCGCTCAATCTGAATCACAATCCCCGCAACCGCCAGTCGTATTTCAACACCAGCCTCTTCGGCCTTCAACCATTGGGCCAGCCGGGCAATTCCAAACGCCGCTTCTTTTACGGGCCCGGCATCGACAACTACGATCTGGCGCTGCTCAAGTCCGTCTCGCTCACCGAATCGAAATCCTTGCAATTCCGCTTCGAGGGCTTCAACGCCTTCAACCATGCCCAGTTCTATGGCCCCGCGTCCGTCAATGGCAACATCAACAGTTCGTCTTTCGGGGAAGTCGTCAGCGCCGCTCCTCCGCGCCTGATGCAAGCCGCCCTCAAGTTCATCTTCTAGCCGAGGTTTTCCCAACCCGCCTTTTGCGACTTTACCCACCCCTCCGGCATCCAAACGGAGTACGCTAAAACTGCACGAACAGTGCATAATAAAGATGCCCCTTTCGGGGCACGTACTTATATACCGATCGCTAGACGCGGCACTGACTGCTCGTTGTTGAAAGCATGGAGCGTCCGCCGGCAAACGCGACGTTACAACGAGGAGAAACCAAAATGGCAGGCAATGGAATTGTCGAAGTTACCGATGCAAACTTCGACCAGGATGTTTTGAAATCAGATAAGCCCGTGCTCGTCGACTTCTGGGCAACCTGGTGCGGCCCCTGCCGCGCCATCGCGCCGATCGTCGAGGAACTGGCGAAGGATTATCAAGGCAAAATCAAAATCGGCAAAATGGATGTCGACTCCAACAGCTCGACTCCCATGCGCTACAAAGTCACCGGCATCCCCACGCTGCTGGTTTTCAAGGGCGGACAGGTCGTGGAACAAATCGTCGGCTACAAGCCCAAAGAAACCATCGCCCAGGCTCTTGATCGCCACATCGCGTAACAGCTGTTATCCGTAAGTTTTCAGCTCTTAAGAGAAACGCCCGGGATTTCTCCCGGGCGTTCCTTTTGTCGGCGTCATCCTTTGTAGGTGTCAACCTGAACCTAGCCTTTTCTGAGGCGGAGTGAGGAGCCTGCCCCAGCGATGCCGAGGGGATCTCCTGCTAACCACTCTGACGCGTCAGCCCAAACTGCCCTTCACTGGCCTTCCGGCAACGTGTACTCAAACTCGTACGAATGTTTTCCCGCCTCGATCTTGATGTTGAAAGTTCCCGCCAGATCGGCCAGTTCACCGGTCCCGGAGTCCGGCACAACCGTAATGCTCAAGTGCGGTTCGCCTTTTATCATGGTGGCGCTGTGTTGCAGCAGGAAGCTGCCGCCGCGGCCTTTCAGCGTCCCGGTGATTTTTT
The DNA here is from genome assembly GCA_963818935.1 of uncultured Acidobacteriaceae bacterium. Classification (GTDB taxonomy): domain Bacteria; phylum Acidobacteriota; class Terriglobia; order Terriglobales; family Acidobacteriaceae; genus Sulfotelmatobacter. The sequence continues at coordinate 71,035 of CAWFUK010000041.1, read as the reverse complement.
CCATGGCGACGTAGCCGCCCGAACCCTTCACGATACCGCCCGTGAGCATCTGGCCTTGGCTCGTCCCCTCGAGGTCGCCATGGATCTGTTTGTCGAGCAGCATCCTGGAGATGCCTCCATCGCCTTGCTCCGCGGCTTGCGGCGTGACCTTCACCTCAAAGCTTCCGACTGCATGATGGATCACAGCTTTCTCCTTGGCGGGCGCGGCTGGCGCCGCCGATTGTTTCTGAGCCGAAACCGCAGCAGACAATCCCAGGCAGAAACAAATCCCCGCGATCAATCGAATTCTGCTTCGAGAGCGCTCCATAGTATTACAAGAACTGCGCGGACATCCACCTAGGACCACCAACTATTCATGCATCCCTGGCCTTCAGTACTTCCGCAGCACTCCAATCACCCGCCCCTGAATCTCCACCGAAGCGGCGGGCACGATGATCGGCTTCATGGTGGCGTTGGACGGCTGCAGGCGGACGTTGTCGCCCTCGCGGAAAAATCGCTTCAACGTCGCATCATCTTTGTCCACGATGGCCACCACGATATCGCCGTTATGCGCCGTCTTCAACTTCTCCACCAGCACGTAGTCGCCATCGAGGATGGCTTCATCCTGCATGGAATCGCCGCGCACCTCGAGCACAAATACTTCTTTCGAGCGCACGAAGTCGGCGAGGGAAATGGTCTCGTTGGTCGCCACGGCTTCGATCGGCATGCCGGCGGCGATGCGCCCCACCAGCGGCAAAATCACGCCAGTATTCACGCTCATGGCCTGCTTCAGCCGTCCCTTAGGCGGCAGCAGGTCAATCGACCGGCTGCGATTGTAGTCGCGCGTCAGCAATCCTTTTTTCTCCAGGTTGGTGATGTGCTTGTGCACCGTGGCCAGCGAGTTCAGCTCGAGCCCCTCGCCGATCTCTTCAAACGACGGAGAGTATTGATGCTCCGCCACAAACCGCGAGATGAAGTCGTACACTTCGCGCTGCCTGCGTGTGATCGCCATGCCGCCATTGTTGGCGAAGGGAAGGCGAATGTCAAGCAGAATCGGTAGTCGGTCAGTTGGCTTACGCGCCGAGCCGTATAAGCGGGAGATCCTTCACTTCGCCTGAAAAACGGCTGCGTTCAGGATGACCGCCACGGGAGTGGGTGCGCGGAATTTTCAAACTGCACCACTACCGAAGAATCGGTACTGGTGCAGTTTGGGGGCCGGCCCGCGCGTGTCTCAGCACCACAAAAGGCTTCCCCAGCCGTCGTTCTTTTCGACGGCTGGGAACCACGCACCTCGCCCTCACCCGCGGCGGAAACCTGGGGCGCCCGCAAGATGCCCGGACCCCACCTACATCCGAAACTTCCTCAGGCTTCGTAACTCTAATATCCGGAAAGGGCTCTACGGGAGGGTCTATGGCGCGAGCTTCGGTGCGGATGTTGGCTGCGATTTTGACGGTGCTGGCGGTGGCGGTGGCTTGCCAGGCTAGGGGCGGGTCGAGCGGCGCGGTGCCGGCGCCGGCGGTAGATGAGGCGCGGGCAACGGCGGCGGGGAAGCGGACAGCCGTGGTGGCCGGCGGATGCTTTTGGGGAATTCAGGCGGTATTTCAGCATGTGAAGGGAGTAGTGTCGGCGACCTCGGGCTATGCGGGCGGGAAGATGAAGAATCCCAGCTATGAAGAGGTGAGCACGGGGCAGACCGGACATGCGGAGTCGGTGGAGATTGTCTACGATCCGTCGCAGGTGACTTATGGAGAGTTGCTGCGCGTGTTCTTTTCGGTGGCGCACGATCCGACGGAGCTGAATTATCAGGGGCCGGATGAGGGCACGCAATACCGGTCGGCGATTTTTTATAACGATCCGGAGCAGAAGAGAATTGCCGAGGCCTACATTGCGCAGCTGGGTGCGGCGGGGGTTTACGGGCACAAGATTGTGACCGAGGTGACGCCGCTGCAGGCGTTTTATCCGGCGGAGGGGTACCACCAGAATTATGCCAAGCTGCATCCGACGGATAGTTACATTGTGTTCAACGATGCGCCCAAGGTGGCGAATCTGAGGAAAGAATTTCCGCAAATTTATATAAATCAGTGATTCGCGGTTCGTGGGCAGTGGCTCGTTAACACCCAAGACACTGCCGCGCTGAATTGGGTTGGAGGGCATTTATGTTCGATTTTGATCGTAATCGGAAAGACGAAGTGGATACTCGGCGGCGAGTGTTTCTAATGGGTGGCGTGGCGGCTTTGGGAGGGGCGTTTTTGTGGCGCTGGCATAACACGCGCGCGGTCGCGGCGGCGATGCCGAAATCGCAACCCGGGGAAGTGACGATTGTGCAGTTTTCCGATGATGGCAAAGAGCTCGCGAAGGTTAAAGTTGCGAGGGTGATCAAGACGGACGACGAGTGGAGAAAGCAACTTGGATCGAACGCGTTTGAGATCACGCGGCACGCTGATACCGAGTTCGCCTACAGCGGTAAATATTGGAACCTGCATGATAAGGGGCTTTACCGCTGCATCTGTTGTGACAACGCGCTGTTCAGTTCGGCGACCAAGTTCGATTCGGGGACGGGTTGGCCGAGTTTTTGGCAGCCGATCGCACAGGAAAATGTGCGCGAGATCAGCGACACCTCGTTGGGCATGGAGCGGATTGCGGTGTCGTGCAAAGAATGTGATGCGCACCTGGGTCACGTGTTTAACGATGGGCCGCATCCGTCGGGGCTGCGCTATTGCATGAATTCGGCTTCGCTGCGGTTTATCAAGGCGGCGTAGGGAAGCGGGGCCAACCGCGCGACTATGGATCGCGAGAAGCGCGACCCTTCACGCGGCTCGCCCAGATCCTTCGCGAGACAAAAAGCGTCTCGCTCAGGATGACACTCTGGTACGGAGGACGGGCATTGGCTCGTCCTCTTCTTCTTGCGTCCAATTGTTTTTACTTGCTGCCGTCGTGATCGACATCTCCTATGCTCTTCAGCGTGACCGTGTCGGAGGGTTGTGGAGCGGCCTTCTGCGGCGCTTCCGGCTGAGGTTTGGGTAAGGTTGATTGAACCGCTTCATTCGGTTGACTGGAGTGGATGCTGCTGATTGGATTCACCATATCGACTTGATCGGCAGATGGGAGGGAAACTTTAGTCAAACTATTCGAGGACGCTGTCGTCTAATTTTTTTCGCTTCCAGTCGGCGGCAGCTTGTACGAAGGCGACCACGACGGGATGCGGATGTTTCTCAGTCGAGGAGAGTTGGGGCTGGTAGAGGGTGGCGACGAAGAAGCGGTGAGTGGGGGATTCGATGGCGCGGATCTCGCCTTGCTGGCCGCGGGCCACGACGGGGAATCCGGCTTCCATGGTGGCCCATTCGTATTCGGGGTTGACTTCGAAGTTGCAGAAGAATTCTTCGCTGACTACCTCTTGGTCCTTTCCGTAGAAGGATTGCAAGTACGAGCCCGGGCGCAGGCGAATCTCGGGCATGGCTCCGGAAAGTTTGGTCGCGTTGCCCTGGCGATTCGGAACGGCGCAGGCTACGGGATAGATAACGATATTTTTCGAACCGGAGTTATTTTCTGCGGTATCGGCGTCGGCGATGCCGAGAACGTTGCGGGCAAATTCGATGAGGGAGTATTGAAATCCGGCGCAGGTGCCGAGGAAGGGCCAGTCGCGGCGGCGGGCAAACTCGATACCTTTGAGCATGCCGTCGAAACTTTTGAAGGGACTTCCGGGGGCGGCCCAAAGGCCGTCGAAGTTCTCCAGCATTTTTTCTGAGCTGGCATCGAGGAGGGTGGGAGTGGGGATCCATTCGGAGTTGACTTCCAGCTTTAGTTTGCGGGCAGCGTGCTGAAGAGAATCCGGTGTGGCGTGATGGGAGCGGAAGTCGGGATTGAAGTCGCCGAGGATTCCGATGCGAACGGCTTGGCTCACGTCAGCATTGTACTAGAGCAGTGGTTGGCGGAAAGTGGTTAGCGTTAGCAAGAGACCGCGGCTTCCGCGTCCCCCTGAATTTCGAAGGCCTTTGGAAAAGACAGCTACCCCACGTCCGCGGGTCGCGCCAAAAAAATAGGAAATTTCTCTTGTACTTCTGTGATCTAGCGCGCGTTACGAGAGTCGTGTGACCTTAGTGCAGTTCACCAGGGTCTGTCGTCAAAAAGAAGGGTATCAAGGCGTGTGCCCAGCCCTCCGATAAAGCCGCTACCGTCTGGTCGGTTCACTTTCGCACACTGGCGGGAAACCGAAAGGAAACAGCATGAGAAAGATTACGCTACTGCAAATGGCATGCATCGTCTTTGTGTTTTGCATTGCTATGACGACTGCCTCGCCGGCACAAACCTTCAGCACTCTGACGAGTTTTGACAATACAAACGGCGCCAACCCTTTCTATATGTCTCTGGTTCAGGGCTCGAACGGAGATTTGTATGGAACCACGGAATTGGGCGGAGCAAATGGCGACGGCACGGTCTTTAAAATCAATACCGCAGGGAAGCTGACAACGCTGCACAGCTTCGATTACACGGACGGCGCTGGGCCCTATGCCGGACTGGTGCTGGCAAGCGATGGGGATCTCTACGGGACAACCACGTTTGGCGGAGCCAATGGCGATGGCACCGTATTCAAAATCACGACCGGGGGCACGCTGACTACGCTCTACAATTTTTGCTCCAAATCCGGCTGTGCCGACGGCTATATGCCTTACGCGGGGCTGGTGCAGGGTAAGGACGGAAAGCTTTACGGCACAACGTTCCTGGGCGGGACCAGCGGTTTTGGCACAGTCTTCAAAATCACCACTGCGGGCAAGCTGACCACGCTCTACAGTTTTTGCTCTCAACTTCTCTGCGCCGACGGCTACCTGCCTTTCGCCGGGCTGGTTCAGGCCACCAACGACGATTTGTACGGGACAACAACTTTGGGCGGAGCGCACGGCGACGGGACGGTTTTCAAAATTACCACTGCGGGTACGCTAACCACGCTGCACAGCTTCGACGGCACGGACGGCGAAGAACCTGACGCCGGACTGGTGCAGGCCAGCAACGGAGATCTGTATGGGACAACTCCCTACGGCGGGGCCAACGTCGACTATGGCACGGTCTACAAAATCACGACTGGGGGCACCTTTACCACTGAGCACAGCTTTGATGGTCTGGACGGGGGCTCTCCTTACGCAGCGCTGATACAAGCGACGGACGGGAACCTCTACGGGACAGCCCTGTTCGGTGCGAACGGGGTGGGCACGGTCTTCCAGATCACGACCGCAGGCAAGCTGACCACGGAGCACAGCTTCGACTACACGGACGGCATCTGGCCCTATGGCGGGCTGGTGCAAGCCAGCAGCGGCACTCTCTACGGGACAACATCGCAGGGCGCAAGCGGCTACGGTTCGGTCTTCAGCCTGGTGCTTTCAACCAAAAAGGCGGAGCATGCGGAGGAACCGTCGGAGCCACAAGAATGAAACGGCGCGTGAAGATCTCGTGCTCATGGGCTGCGTTTATTGTGGCAAGAAGTCATCCGCCAGCGAGAAATCGAGATCGCAGAGATGAGATGGACCTGCCGGGAACCCCAACACGGCGCGGCACGAGCGAAGGCTAGAGCCCGATAATTCCGCGCTTCAGTGCAATTGCACAGCGTGCGTGCGATCGTCGGCAGCGAGTTTCGACAGAATCCTACGCATGTGCGCCTTGATGGTCTCTTCAAAAAAGGTCGAGTTTATCGGCAATGACCTCGTTCGATTTGCCGGAGGCCACGTAGTGCAAGACGTCGATTTCGCGCTCGGTTAATGCATCGTGGGCATGATGTTCAGCGAATTCCATAGCGATTTCGGGAGGGATGCTTTTTCGGCCGGCATAGACCGAGCGAATTGTGCCCACGAACTCCTTGCGAAGTGTGCTTTTAAGCAGGCAGCATAGGCGCGGCTTTAAAAGCGCCGTCGCAACCACCCCGTTGGAGACGAAAAGAGTGTCAACACGCTGAAGCGCGCGATATATGTCGTATCACGATACAACGAAATTCCCTGGCCGAGAATCTATTGTTTGCGGAGTCCAGCGGACTGAGCCGGTCAAACTTCCGTCATGGCGCTTTCCCTTGGTCTCTGCGATAAGGAATGAAAAAGGCTCGCCAACGTAATGCGAAAGAAACCCAATTCGGCCGGGCGTCGCGGTTCGCGGTCGTCCGCTGCCGACGGCAAGCGCGGGCCGCTCGCGCCAAACAATGTGGCGAGAGCTATCGTTATCAAAGATGAGGATCTTTTTCTGCTGTGCGAGAAAACGGGGGACATTCCCCGAGGGGATCCACAAGGTTTTGGGCTGTACTATCACGATTGCCGTTACTTGAATGGTTACGAAGTGACGTTCGCGGGCTCGCCGCTGAACGCCCTGGAATCCACCTCCGAAAGCGGCTTCATGGCGGAGTTCGTACTTACGAATCCCGAACTGAAGCAGTCTGGCGGATGTCCACTAAAAAAGCAAAGCGTGGGAATCCATGTGCAGCGAATTATTGACTCTGCGCATCTGTGTGTGCAAGATGTCATCACCTGCACCAACTACACGACTGCCCCGCTGAAATTGCCGTTGTCATTTTCTTTCGATTCCGACTTTGAAGACGTGTTTGAGATTCGCGGTTTCCACCCCGGGAAGATTGGCAGAAGCAAGAAACCGAGGTGGCGTGCTGGAATGCTGCGCTTCGAGTACGGCGGCGCAGACGGAGTCCTTCGCGAACTGGCAGTAAAGATCACTCCTGCGCCTAAGACTCATGGTCTGAATGGAGCCGAGGTGAAGGTTACGCTTTTAGCCGGCGAGAGTAAGCAGGTTCACATCACATTCTTCCTAGGGGAATCTGCAGGCAAGAAGAGGGCCGCGCGGATAGCGAGTTCTAAGCCTGATGTCAGGCTTTTGACCAATCGCCTTCATGAAAGAGCCGACGATTGGATGAAAAGTCACTGCCAGATGCAGAGCAGCAGCACTGCTCTGAACAACGTGTTCGAACGTTCAATGCGTGATCTCAGAATATTGAGAACAACGCTTGATTCGCGGGAGTACTTCTCGGCGGGCCTGCCTTGGTACGGCGCGTTGTTCGGCAGAGACGGCATCATCTCATCTCTGCAAACCTTAGCTTTTCGGCCGCAGATTGCCGAACAGACTTTACGCTTGCTCGCGAACTACCAAGGCAAAGAGGTTAAGGATTGGCGCGACGAAGAACCGGGCAAGATCATGCACGAGTTACGGGTCGGCGAGTTAGCCCACTTGAATGAAATTCCTCAGACTCCATATTACGGTTCGGTTGATTCGACGCCTCTATTCTTAATCCTGATAGCGCGGCATGCCAATTGGGGCGGGGACCTCTCGCTATTTCGCGAGCTCAGGCAGACTATCGTTCGAGCATTCCGCTGGATCGACCGCTTCGGGAACCAGAGCGGCAATGGCTATCTGGAATACGACTCAAAATCAACAACGGGCCTCGGAAACCAAGGCTGGAAGGATTCCGGAGACGCCATCATGAACGCAGATGGGTCGTTGGCTGAGCCTCCCATCGCCTTGGTGGAAGTTCAGGGATATGTCTATATGGCCAAAATGTCGATGGCCGAGCTTTACGAGCGCGACGGAGATCTGGACACGGCAAAACGGTTGCGACTGGAAGCGCACGAACTTCAAGCTCGCTTCGAAGGTGATTTTTGGAGCGAAGAAAAAAGCGTCTATGCTCTCGCGCTTCAGAAGGGAAACAAGCCGGCGAAAGTTATCTCATCGAATGCAGGCCAAGTGCTGTGGTCCAGAATGGCGAAAGGTGACCGGGCGAAGAAAACAGCTGAACGATTGATGTCGCCGTCGATGTTCAGCGGATGGGGAGTTCGAACCCTTTCCAGCGAGGAGCGCCGGTTTAATCCGGTTGGCTATCATCTCGGAACGGTTTGGCCGCACGATAACTCCATCATCGCGGCAGGCTTGCGGAACTACGGTTTCGATGGAGCGGCGTGTTCCATTTTGCGCGGGCTGGTCGACGCGGCACAACACTTTGAGCATTCCCGGCTTCCCGAGGTGTTTGCCGGCTTCTCCCGAACAGATTTTCACATTCCCGTTCGTTATCCGGTGGCTTGTCATCCTCAGGCGTGGGCTGCGGGCGCCGTACCCTTTGTGCTCGAGTCCCTGTTGGGCCTGGTTCCCAGGGCCCTCGACAATGGGTTACAGATTGTGCGTCCGGTATTACCCGATTTCATAAGCCGATTGGAACTGCAGAGGTTGAAAGTAGGAGCTGGGACGGCGGATTTGCGGTTCGAGCGGAAAACGGATGGCACGGTTCGAACCCACATCATCCAAGTCCATGGAAAGCTTGATATAGAGGTTTCGGCCGCGTCGAAGGCGGCGTAGGTGATTTATACACAGGAGAGGAATCATGAAAAAAGAAGTAGCGGTTGTGACGGGCGCATCTGCAGGACTGGGGCGCGCCATCGCGCGGGAATTTGGACGGCATGGCGCAAGTGTGGGACTGTTGGCGCGTGGGGTGGAAGGACTGCAGGGCGCGAAAAGAGAAATTGAAGATGCCGGTGGGAAAGCTCTCGTATTGCCCACCGATGTTGCCGACGCCGATGCAGTGGAAGCAGCGGCCGAGGCGGTGGAAAAAGAATTAGGGCCGATCGATATTTGGGTCAATAACGCGATGGCGTCCGTTTTCTCTCCGGTGAAGGAGATGAGGGCGGAAGAGTACAAGCGCGTCACGGAGGTTACGTACCTCGGAGTTGTCTATGGAACGCTCTCCGCGTTGAGGCGTATGCAGCCGCGGGAGAGGGGAACGATCGTTCAGGTAGGCTCCGCACTGGCATATCGCAGCATCCCACTGCAGTCTGCATACTGCGCCGCTAAGCATGCAATCGCAGGCTTTACCGATTCGCTGCGTTGCGAGCTTAATCACGACCATAGCAACATCAGGCTCACGATGGTGCAGATGCCGGCGCTCAATACAACGCAGTTCGGATGGGTAAAGAGCCGTCTCAAGCGCAAAGCACAACCGGTTCCTCCCATTTTTCAACCAGAAGTCGGAGCGAAAGCAATCTACTGGGCGGCCCATCACAACCGAAGAGAAGTCTATGTAGGCGGACCAACGGTCGAAGCGATTATCGGAAACAAGATTGCACCAGGTCTGCTGGATCACTACCTGGGGCGCACTGGATATGATTCTCAACAAACGAGCGAGCCCGAAGATCCGAATCGCCCTGATAATCTCTGGAAGCCGGTGCCAGGGGATCACGGCTCGCATGGAACCTTCGACAGCCGGGCGCACAAGCAGAGTTACGAACTCTGGGCTGGCTTGCATCATAACTGGCTTGCGCTGGGGTTTGGAATGATGAGCGCTGCGGTATACTTTTTCGCCTTGCGCGAATCCCAGAGCAAGCAACGCTCGGATCAGGGCCGGCGACAATACGTGCGACGCGCCGCCTAATCAGGTGCTGAGTCAATGGCTCGCAGGCGCATTTTCACAAGAGTTCTGCGAACCCATGGCAAACCAGGCCGGTGGTGAGGCCGTAGACGAGGTGTTCGCCCAACGCGTTCGCTTGCATGCGGAGAGCATAGTCGCTCGGCCTCCTGGTTAGACCTAAGGCAGGCAAGAGGAGTCGGTTTCCGACGACCCACATCGTCAATCCAAATAGTGCTCCAGCGAACTTGTAGCCTGGGCTGTCGGTTTGGTGCCGTGCTGCAAAGATCCCGTAAAGAGTCCCGGCTGATGCGGCCATTGCGTAATGGAGCACCATCGCCCCGATTTTTTTCTCTCGAAAATCAGCTTTTTTCCGAACAGGCGCTGGGCAATAATTTCTGCCGATCGGCTGACGGTGTCCCACTCTTGGCGAGAGTAAGGAAGAGGTTGAGCTTCCGATGCTGGCAGCAAATCCCAGACGCGAGTAAATTGTGCCATGGTCCAGCCGCCGGCAATTCCTCCGGCACAGCCAGCCAACAGACGTGCCCAAACAGGCAACCCGATCTGGCATGGGGCCTTTCGTCCTTCTGGGTGGAAATGCGGGTCACTCTTCATGATTCGACTTCCCGCGCATAGGATGACCCCAGGCGTTGTACCAGTCAATGCGGGTCAAGGGCATGCCACTGTCTCCGTTATGAGGCTTCGCGAAGAGTGTGTGGTAGAGATTTATCCGCGCTGTCCGAAAGGCATGGGCTGAGGCGGCCATATACAGCCGCCAGATGCGATAAGTAAGTGGGTTCGTGACGCATTGTGCTCTTTCGGCATGGTGTTCCAGCCGTCGTACCCAGTGTTGAAGGGTCAAAGCGTAGTGCTCGCGCAGGCTCTCGACATCCCTGATTTCGAAGCCACATTTTTCCGCAACTCCGAGACTACTATTGAGCGGAACCAGTTCGCCATCGGGAAAGACGTAATGATCGATGAAGGATGGTCCTTGCCGCTGGTAAGTAGCAGACGCCGTGATTCCAGAATTGAGAAACGCGCCTCCTGGGCGGAGAAGCTGCCACGCTCGTGAAAAATAGGCTGGCAATTGTGTCTCGCCCACGTGTTCAAACATCCCGACACTCACGATCTTATCGAATTGCCGATCAAGTTCAAGATCCCGATAGTCGCAAACTTCGACGCGACACCGATCATTGAGAGCCGCTTCCCGGATACGTTCGCGTGCTACTTTCGCCTGCTGGATGCTAAGCGTAATCCCCAGAGCTTGTACACCATAATGAGCGGCGGCGTGGACTAGAAGCCCTCCCCAGCCACAACCAATATCGAGCAACCTATCCCCTTGCCGCAGTCGAAGCTTCTTGCAGATGTAATCCAGCTTAAGAAGTTGCGCAGTATCCAGATCGGTTTTGTTTCCATCGACGAAATAAGCGCACGAGTACAACATGCGATGGTCGAGCCAAAGCGCGAAGAACTCAGGAGGCAGGTCGTAATGGTAACTGATGGCTTGCCGGTCGCGGCCCCTGGAATGAACTGAGCCCTGCAACTGAGCAGTCCGGTCCACTTCGAGGGTGGGCTCTTGCGCTGGAAGCTTTTGCAAGATACCAGCCAGACGCAGACTGGTGGGAAGATTGTGGCTGATCGCAGTGAGGAGATAATCGCCGACTTCAAAGGCGGCTTCGAGATCACCCTCAATATCCACGCTATCGAAAACGTAGGACTCTCCTAAGGTCAACTCGCTGTGCGACAGGAACATCTGTCGCAGAACGTCAGGATCCTTAAGCACGAGAGTGAACCGCGGGTGTGCGGTGGCGCCCCACGTACTTCCGTCCCAAAGGCGCACTTGGAAATCACGTTTTGGATAAGCTGCGAACAGTTTGTCGAGCGAATCGAGGGTGAACCGTGCAGGGATGAGTTTAAGAATAGAGCTTGTGGTAACTGCCATTTACATACGCTCCCGAGCGAAAAGAACATCGCACCGCGAGTAGAAGGTCTCGGTGATTCACAATAGTCACGTTTATTAGAGTGGGGGGAGCGTAGCAGCAGTTGCCAACTCAATCCTCCTTCGAGCCGGCCATTCTTACCGTGACAAACTAAATCTCATGTCATTTGGGTCCGGGGTTCATCTGAAAAGGGGGTTAGGTATAAAAGGATCAAGCCTACACATTTTTACGGATATATCGTAATACGATCTATTAAATATAGTGAAGAGAGGGAGACAAGGTTGGCAAAAGCCATAGGCAAGACGTGCTGGGCGATCGCGGAAGGATACATTCCGGGGTGGAGCAATGGTCCCGAGCCGCAGATGACAAGCCACGAGACAGCTTGCATGCTCAATGCCTCAGATCAGGATGCGCACGTCGAAATCACCGTTTTCTTTAAAGACCGTGAACCAGTCGGACCTTACAAGATCACGGTTCCCGCGCGCAGAACGAGACACGTGCGGTTCAATGACTTGAAGACGCCCGAGCCCATTCCTCACGACACCGACTATGCGAGCTTGATCCAATCAGACACTCCCATCATTGTGCAGCACACGCGCCTGGATTCGCGTCAAGATGCAAATGCGCTTCTTAGCACGATTGCCTATGCCAGTTCTGAATGAAGAATGACTAAAGCCACCAATGCGTAAATGAAAGTCAGTCATGAAGTCTTCCGCTTTTCTCTCTACTGTCCAATCGCCGATTCGCAGTTTGGTGGTTTCTGCTTACACCGTGCCCACGGATTTCCCAGAGTCGGACGGGACCCTGCAATGGAGCAAGACGACAATCGTCATCGTTGAGGCCAGTGCAGATGGGACGCAAGGTCTTGGGTATACCTATGCTGATCCGGTTACCGCTGGTTTGATCAGGAATCTCCTGAGTCCGATGATCGTGGGCTCCGACGCGATGAACGTTATGGGCACGTGGCTGTCGATGCTGCGCGCAATTCGCAATCTGGGGCGGCCCGGTATTGCATCGACGGCGATCGCCGCCGTGGACAATGCGTTGTGGGACCTGAAGGCGCGCCTCCTCGGTCTTCCGCTGGTGAGCTTACTCGGCACGGGTCGGGAAGGAATTCCGATCTATGGCAGTGGCGGTTTTACCTCCTATTCCATTGACCAATTGCAGAGCCAACTTGCGGGTTGGGTCGACGCCGGAATTTCAATGGTGAAGATGAAAATTGGAAGGGATCCGGAGCGCGATGTCGATCGGGTTCGGGTGGCGCGGGAGGCCATTGGAGAAAAAACGAAACTCTTCGTCGACGCCAATGGCGCATATGGCCGGACACAGGCTCTCTCATTTGCCAGCCGATTCGAGCCATACGGAGTGAGTTGGTTCGAAGAGCCAGTGAGCTCAGACGATCTGGAAGGACTGGGGTTCGTGCGCGACCGTGCGCCGGAGGGCATGGACATTGCGGCTGGGGAGTACGGATACGATGCCTGGTACTTTCGCCGCATGCTGGAAGCTGGCGCTGTGGATGTACTGCAGGCAGATGCCACGCGGTGTGCGGGAATTACCGGTTTCCTTCAGGCTGGCACACTTTGCTGGGCACGCTCGCTACCATTATCGGCACACACTGCCCCATCGATTCACGCGCACGTGTGCTGTGCGCTCCCTGCGGTACGACATCTGGAATATTTCCATGATCACGTCAGGATCGAAAACATGTTCTTCGATGGGGTTATTCAACCAAAAGGAGGAATGCTTTATCCGGATTTGACGAGACCGGGGGTGGGTCTGGAATTGCGGAAGGCCGACGTGGAGCGCTACTTAGTGAACACGTGACGGCTTGGGGAATCAGGACACATGGGGTTGCACGATTTTCAGAAAAAGGATTGTTATGAAAAAGACCGTAGCGGATCGCTTAGTTGAACGACTGATCGGGTGGGGCGTCGATACGATTTTTGGCTTCCCTGGCGATGGAATCAACGGAATCTTTGAAGCTTTGCGCACTCATCGCGAGAAGATGCGATTCATACAGGTGCGCCATGAAGAAGCAGCGGCTTTTGCGGCCTGCGGGTATGCCAAGTACACGGGCCGCCTCGGAGTTTGTTTAGCTACCTCCGGGCCCGGAGGCATTCACCTGCTGAATGGTCTGTACGATGCGAAATGCGACGGTCAACCAGTGCTCGCCATCACGGGCCACACCTTTCATGATTTGATCGGAACCCACTACCAACAAGATGTCGATCTCGACAAGCTTTTCATGGACGTTGCCGAGTATAACCAGCGCGTGATGGGACCTGCACATTTGGAAGGCGTGCTGGATGAAGCCATCAAGACCGCCCTCGCGAGACGAGGGGTCAGCCACATCACTATTCCCAAAGACATCCAGGAATGGACGGCATCGGAGGACGAGCGTTCCGACGCTAATGTACCGAAACACAGCGCTGATTTGTTCGCTGCGGCTTATCCGGTGCCACCGCCAGCGGCATTGGAGGAGGCTGCCAGCCTCATCAACTCGGGCTCGAAGATTGCCATCCTGGCCGGGCGTGGTTGCCTGGGATGCCGAGATGAAGTTCTTCAATTGGCTGAGAAAATCGGCGGTCCAATCATCAAGCCCCTGTTGGGGAAAGCCGTCGTCCCCGATCACAGCCCTTATACGACCGGGGGCATCGGGTTGTTAGGAACCGCGCCGTCGCAGGATGCGCTTGAAGAATGCGACACACTGATTATCGCCGGCAGCGGCTTCCCCTACATGGAGTTTTACCCGAAACCGGGAAAAGTTAAAGCGATCCAAATTGACATTGATCCCACGCGAATCGGCATTCGCTTTCCCGCCGATGTCGGTTTAATCGGCGATTGCCGAACGGTTTTGCAAGCGCTTCTGCCGCTGGTTCAGCGCAATAATGATCGTCACTTTCTGGAGACCGCCCAGGAGCGCATGAAGACTTGGAACAAGGTGATGGAAGAAAGAGGCACGCGGACCGATATGCCCATGAAGCCCCAGGTTGTGACCTGGAACCTAAACAAGCTGCTCCATGACGATGCCATTATCTCTTCGGATAGCGGGACGATAGCAACCTGGACCGCCCGATACATCGAAATGCGCGAGCACATGCAGTTTTCTCTATCCGGCTCGCTGGCAACCATGGCGAATGGACTGCCTTACAGCATCGGTGCGGCCGCTGCTTATCCCGGCCGCCAAGTGGTGTGTGTGGTTGGAGATGGCGGCTTCACGATGTTGATGGGCGAGATTGCTACTCTGGTCAAATATCAATTGCCGGTAAAGGTGATCATCATTAAGAACAATGTGCTGGGACAGATTAAGTGGGAGCAGATGGTACAGGAGGGGAATCCAGAGTTTGGGGTCGAGTTGCAAGAAATCGATTTCGCCGGCTATGCAAGAAACTGCGGCGCCGTAGGTTACACAATTGAAGATCCAAAGACGACCGAGTCGATTCTTCGGGAGGCGTTGCAGCATCCAGGCCCCGCGGTCATTCAAGCGACTGTCGACCCCAATGAACCGCCCATGCCGGGCAAGATCACGACCAAGCAGGCGCTGCGTTTTTCTGAAGCTTTAGCCAAAGGTGAACGCGAGGGTTGGAAGATATTCAAGACTATTTTGAAGGACAGAGTGCGAGAGGTTGTCTAACGTGATGAAATCGCGAATAGAAACGGCACGGACGGAAAATGGGACTGGCTGAGACAGTCACGTCGAAGGCTTTGCAAGCGGGCGTCGTAGTGGATGAACACGTCCGGGAAGGGCGCTTTCAGCGCAGCCTTGCCCTGATCGCTGGACTTTCGAGCGCGCTTAGCGGCCTGGAAGTGACGTACGAGCACTACCGCGGCAGCTACAGCCGAAGAATCATGTACACTCCTGTGCTGCTGAGCGCCGCCTTGCTGGGGGCTGGGATGGCAGCATTCCGCAGCAAGAAAGCTGCGCAAACAATTCTTCCTGCCGTATCGATCGTCACGCTGGTGGACGGCGCAATCGGGTTTTATTTTCATGTGCGCGGAATTCAACGCAAGCCCGGCGGTTGGCGGTTACCCATTGTAAATATTGTTATGGGACCACCTGTGTTTGCGCCTTTGCTTTTTGGAATAAGCGCATATCTCGGGCTGATCGCAAGCTTTCTGCGACGAGAAGGACGCAGCGACGAAAAGCGAATGCCGGGGCCGGCACATTCCCGCAATTGGGCCAAGCTTTTTCCAGGCAATATCCCGCAGGAAAAAATCAGCTGGGGGCAAGACCTTCGGGAAGGCCGTTTCCAGCGCCACATGGCCGCAGCCACAGTAGTCTCGGCATTCTTCAGTGGATTTGAAGCGCTGTACTCCCATTACAAGAATAGTTTCCGTTACAAGATGCAATGGACTCCAGTGGTGATCGCGCCAATGTTGATGGGGGCCGGCCTCGCTGCTATGAGGAGCCGGAAAGCTGCCCATACCTGGCTACCCGCGATGTCGGCGCTCGCAATTGCGGATGGATCGCTTGGTTTTTATTACCATGCCCGAGGAGTGCTGCGGCGTCCCGGAGGAATGAAGCTTCCACTGTACAACATCATTTATGGCCCTCCAGTCTTCGCCCCTTTGCTTTTCGCGGCATGTGGTTTCGTGGGGCTGCTGGCTAGCCTGTTGCGTAGGGAAAGACGCTGATGGCCAAGGTCAAGACTGCAATCACACGCGTGGAAAGCGAGCAGCCGAGGAATCTGCGAACGGGCGATCCGATTGGACCGATGGCGCAGCCGGGATACTATCCGGGTTACAGCACGCTAAGCCAACAAAGCTTTTGGGATGCAAAGACCCGGTCCGTTGTCCTTGAGCGGATAAACAACGTTCCGCCGATTCATTTTTTCTCGCTATCGGAATTGCGGTTGATGGAGGGGATCTGCGAGCACATCCTTCCGCAAGTCGATCGGGACGCAGCCCACAGAATTCCGATTGTCAACTTCATCGATCGGCGCTTGTTTGACAATCGCATTGACGGTTATCGGTACGAAAATATGCCGTCTGATCAGGAAGCCTACCGGCTCGGGCTGAAAGCGATCAACGACATCGCGAATCGTTTGCATGGTTTTGGTTTTGATCAACTCGATTCACTTCGTCAAGACGAGATATTGAAATCGCTTCACGACGGAAAGCCTGAGACAGCGCATGAAATCTGGGAGCAACTTCCAGTCCATCGCTTTTGGATGTTGTTGGTGCAGGATTGCGTAGAAGTCTACTACGCTCATCCCTGGGCATGGGATGAGATTGGCTATGGCGGGCCGGCGTACCCAAGAGGCTATATGCGCCTGGAGCACGGAGCACGCGAACCTTGGGAAGTGGAGGAGCAGCGCTACGAATGGGAAGCTCCCGCCGATTCCGTTTCTGATGTGCGCCAGGCTCTCGATGGTAGGTTGGAGCACGATGCGACTCCGGGCCAGGGAGGCACGCATTGAAGAGACCTTTATTGGGTGAGCTTCCATCGCCAAACGGCGGTCACATGCTCGGTCCCATCCAGCGGATTAAAACACCGATGCGGCGCTTTTCCGAATTGGAGACCGTGGATTACGCCATCGTGGGTGTCGGTTCTGCCGGCGGCGTCCTTCTCCAACGTCTGGCCCGAGCTGGATTTCAGGTCGTGGGATTCGAGGCTGGTCCCTTCTGGGATACGGAACGCGATTGGGTCAGCGACGAGGCGGGCTCACACAACCTCTATTGGGAAGACTTGCGGATCACCGGAGGGCCGGATCCGCTCACATTAGGGGCCAATAACTGCGGCAAAGGTGTAGGGGGCGGTTCGGTTCACTGGGCGGCATTTACACCGCGTTTCCACCCGTCTGATTTCCGGGTTTACAGTGAAGACGGGGTCGGCGCCGACTGGCCCATGAGTTACGAAGAACTTAAGCCCTACTACGAACTGCTCGAACTGGAAATGCCGGTTGCCGGTCCTGCTTATTTCCCGTGGGGCGATCCGCATGGGTACCCCTACGGTCCGCATCCCATGGGTGGGGTTGGTGACGTTTTGATTCGCGGCTGCAGAAAACTAGGAATTCGAGTGAGCGCCGGGGGGCCAGTCGCGATTAATGCTGGATCGCATGGAGATCGTCCGCACTGCATTTATCGCGGCTTCTGCATTCAAGGCTGCAAGGTGGGAGCGAAAGCGAGCACGCTGGTTACACATATTCCCGACGCGCTCGCCAATGGAGCCGAGATACGCGACCACTCGATGGTGGGGCGCATTGAACTGGGAAAGGACGGTCGCGTAACTGGTGTCATGTACTTCGACAAGAACGGGAGCCAACACTTCCAAAAAGCGAGAGCGGTCATTGTCTCCGGCTATGCGATCGAGACCCCACGCCTTTTACTGAACTCTTCATGTGCCGGTTTTAAAAACGGGCTGGCCAATTCCAGCGACTGTGTCGGACGATACCTGTTGGCCCAGGCCGGCAATGTGGTTCTGGGGCGGTTTGAAGAACTCATTCGCATGTACAAA
Organism: uncultured Acidobacteriaceae bacterium; assembly: GCA_963818935.1. Classification (GTDB taxonomy): domain Bacteria; phylum Acidobacteriota; class Terriglobia; order Terriglobales; family Acidobacteriaceae; genus Sulfotelmatobacter. Next base: position 53,289 of record CAWFUK010000041.1, on the reverse strand, counting down.
GCGCCGCCGGCGCATGCCTTGACGGAGGAATTCTATGAAACGGATGCGAAAAGGGGATTTGCTCGCGGTTTCGCGATCCAGACCGTAGGACCTTTGCCGATTGCATTCGCCAAGCAAATGATGGTCGCAAAAGGAGCCTGGGGATGGGGTATGCGGCGCGTAATGATGGACTATAACCACTGGGCGGCGCTCGGTCTGCTGGGGGAAATCCTGCCTTGGGCAGACAATCGTGTGACGCTGGCCGAGGAGAAAGACCGCTTTGGGCTGCCCGTTGCCAAGGTCCACTTCGCTCTTCACGAGAACGACCAAAAACTTATTGAGTTCGGAAAGAACAAAGTCATGGAAGTGATGTGGGCGGCCGGAGCTCGGGAAGTAGTGCAGGAATCCCGCTACGCGCATCTAGTGGGAGGAGCCCGCATGGGAAGCGATCCGAGAACTTCGGTGGTAGATAAGTTCGGACAAACGCATGACATTCCCAATTTATTCATTTGCGACGGCAGCATCCTCCCTACGCAGGGCTCGGCAAATCCGGGGCTCACGATTCAGGCGCTTGCTGCCCGTACCGCCGACTACCTCATTTCTCAGGGAGATGCGGTCTTTCGTTCGAGGAAGAGAGACATGAATCGCCCACCTGTGCGACGAGATCTGGCCCCACCGGACACCTGGGGAAAAGGGGTTCCGAGGTTCGGCGTCGGTTAGCCAGTTCTGTCCGGTGACCTGGCATATTTGTGGCGGTTCGCGAGCACGAGCATTTGCCGTGAAGGGAGATCGGCTGGCCGCAGAGCCTTGCTGCTCATATGTACCAAAGCATGATGTGCCGCGGTCAGTGGCTGTGCGGCCATCGGCGCAAGTTTTGTGAGTGCTCTGATTTCCTCGCCCGGCGACCTACATCCTTTTTCATGCTTGGTTACGATGTTCGCTACAATACTCAGAGTGGCTGAGACAAAACCGAATCGTAATGAAACGCTAACCCGCGTCCCCATATTCTCCGGCCTCAGCGAATCTGAACTCATATTCCTGGCCCAAAGGACCGTTCCGCGCCGGTTCTCCGCGGGGGAGACTGTTTTCGCCGAAGGTGAGCCGTGCAGTGGGCTTTATGTGGTCGAGTCAGGCCATGTGCGGATCTTCAAGAGTTCCGCTGGCGGAAGAGAGCACGTGCTTAGCATTGAAGGCCCCGGCAGTTCCGTCGCCGAGCTTCCAGTATTTGATGGAGGCAATTACCCGGCATCTGTAACTGCGATCGATGACGCAACTCTTCTCTTCGTCAGCAAACAGGACTTTCAGGCCTTATGCCTGACACACCCCCAGGTATCCCTTAAAGTTTTACGGGTTGTCGGGTCACGACTGCGCCGCCTGGTCGGCATCATCGAAGAGCTTTCGTTTACGACTGTACGCCATCGGCTGGCAGCTTTCCTTGTCAGGCTGGCAAAAACGTCCGGAGAGCGTGGAACCGGCGGGATTCAAATTACCTTACCTGCCAACAATCAGGAGTTAGCCTCGCAGATTGGCACGGTTCGCGAACTGGTCTCGCGGAACCTGTCGCGCTTTCAAGCGGAAGGAATGCTCAAGATCGAGGGCCGCAACGTTACAATCACCGACCTTAAAGCCTTGGAAGCTGAACTCCGATCCGGCGAGTAGTCTTCTTTCATGCTTCCCCATGCCGTGACATAAGTCATCGCGGTGTCTTCTCTCCTCCGCTACCTTCAGATTGTCACAAGACAACCACAAAAAGGAGAAGAGAGATGGCAGTGATGACAGCAAAAACAGTGCGCGAGGTGGCGGTGGAGAATCCCGCCGCAACCAGGGTTTTTGAACGATTTGGCATCGACTACTGTTGCGGCGGCAACCAGGCTCTGGAACAAGCTTGCCAGCGAGCCGGAGTGTCGTTGGATGAGGTCCTAGATTCCCTTGCGATGGAAGAAGGGACGGCGCGTGCCGCAAAGCAGTTCCACGATTGGCAGAGCGAACCGCTCAGCGAACTGATCGCGCACATCAAGAATACTCACCACAAATACACGCGCGAAGAAACCGTTCGCCTGGCAACGTTGCTTCAGAAGGTCTGCTCTGTACACGGCAAGAACCATCCGGAGTTGTTCGGAATCCGCGAGACGTTCGGCTGGGTGTCGCAGGAACTGACGACTCACTTGATGAAAGAAGAGATGGTGCTGTTCCCGTACATCGAAAGGATGGAAGAAGCAGTCATCCAGGGCGATCCTGTGCTGCCGGGCCCCTTCGGAAGTGTGCAGAATCCCGTTGCCATGATGGAGCACGAACATGATTCTGCCGGCGCTGCTTTGCGCTCGATCCGAAAGGCAAGCAAGGACTTTACCGCTCCGGCCGACGCGTGCATAAGCTATCAGACACTGTATAAGGCGCTGGCTGCTTTCGAAGCGGACCTTCACCAACATATTCACCTTGAGAACAACATTCTGTTCCCGCGTGCCATCGCGATGGAAAGGGCGCAATGAATGGAGGCTCGCTGCGCCAAGTCTGTCGTTCTTCTAGGAGCAATATATGAGCGAGCTTATTGATAACCGCGCCCGGCGGATCGCCACTCTCAAAGAGATCATTCAACACCTTCATAAGGGCGAGCCTCCGGATGCGGTGCGAGTCCAGTTGCGTGAAATGGTGCGGCAGACGAACCCTTCGGAAATCATGGCCATGGAGCAGGAACTGATTTCAGGTGGGATGCCTGTCGAAGAAGTCCGGTCCATGTGCGATCTTCACTCGCAAGTGACTCGGGAAGTTTTGGTACAACTGCCGGCGAGCCCGATTGCTCCCGGCCATCCTATCGATACGTTTCGTCGGGAGAATGAGGCCATCCGTCAGGTGGTTGGAAAGATACGCGCGACTTTAGGCGAGCTTTCCGCTCTTGCACCAGAGCAGGAGTGCAAAGGCCTCCTACTGCAACTGCGGCAAAGTGCGAACGAGTTGATGGACGTTGACAAGCACTATCAGCGGAAGGAACACGCCCTCTTTTCATTCCTGGAAAAGCACGGCATTACCGGACCGTCAAAAGTGATGTGGGCAAAAGACGACGACATCCGCGCAGCGCTGAAGCGCATGAACCAAGAGGCTTGCGACTGCCCGCCCGTGGTAGCGCAATGTAAGAAACTGGCAGGCGAGTCAGTATTGCCGGCGTTGGCGGCGGTCGAGGAGATGATCTTCAAGGAGGAGAACATCCTTCTTCCCATATCACAACAAACGCTTACGGAGAATGAGTGGGCTGAAATCTGGGCTGTCTTCGCCGCAATACGGCTGGTGCCTGGTTGAACCGCAGGAAGGATACACGCCTCCAAAAAGTGCGGGCGCGCCGACACCGACTGTACCCGGCGACGGCACGATCACCCTGCCTAGCGGACACGTTACTGTTGAGCAACTGACGTCCGTGCTTTCAACCCTCCCGCTTGACCTGACATTTGTGGACGCCGAGGACCGAGTGGCGTTCTTCAGCGAAGGACCGCAGCGCATCTTCGCCCGCAGCAAGGCAATCATCGGACGCAAAGTGCAACACTGTCATCCTCCGAGTAGCGTGGACGTCGTCGATCGTATTCTCAGCGACTTCCGCAACGGACGCCAAAACGTCGCGGAGTTCTGGATCGACTTCCACGGGAAATTTGTTCACATACGTTACTTCGCTGTGCGCGACAGGGAAGGCAAGTACCTGGGAACTGTCGAACTCACGCAGGACATCGCTCCTTTGCGAGCGCTGACGGGCGAAAGAAGACTCTTGGAGTACAACTAAGGACTGCCATGTCAAAACCGAAACTGGCGCTCAATCCGAAGCACCCGGAACGAATCTGCTGGGGATGCGACAGATATTGTTCCGCGGACGACCTTCGCTGCGGGAACGGAACAATTCGGACGCAGCATCCGGTGGAACTTTTTGGTGAGGACTGGATTGAATGGGAACTCAACCGCAGCAGTGAATCAATCGCGGACGTGGCAAACTCAGTTGACGTAAACAAATCATCGGCGGCCGATGAGTGCGCGTGAAATTTGTCACAACGCATGTGCAGACTTGCCGGGATTGTTTACTACTCGTAGGAGAGAAATCAGCTCGGATTCGCGCATTGAACGAAACCGCGGTAAGCGCGGGCTGCGCCGCAGCGTAACAATTCCGGCCAGGGCGCACTTTACGGCACTTGATATTTCCGGTTAACAGCGAACTGGCAAGTGATTGAAAAGATGGTGAGCGCGGTAGGAATCGAACCTACAACCTACTGATTAAGAGTCAGTTGCTCTGCCAATTGAGCTACGCGCCCGAGTCTTACCCTCTCGGAGAGGCCGTTTTTAAGCTATCACAAATTTCGGCTGAGGTGGATGGAGCAGGCGAGAAAGTTAGCGGCGCCGAAGCAGCCTGGGAGCAACATGGGTTCATTCGCGAGGGCCGCAAACGAAGATCATCGGCTCTGGCTACTCGCCGACGGAATCGGTACGGATGAGAGAGCGATCGATCTCCGCCCTTGCGGCACCAGCGATCACTCCACCGTAACCGGTTCTGTAGCTTCCGTGATGGCGGGGCGAACTGTCAGCCAGTCGGTGCGAACGCGTTCCCACTCCTGAATCAGCATTCCCTGGGCCTCGAAGAAAGTTCGAATGCGGGCGCGCTCCCATCCCAAAATCTCTTCGAGAATTGGCGCCAGCACGGCGAAGGCGCTGCTGCTGAGCACGGTGCGCTTTGCGATCTGCGAAACGTGCGGCGACTCCGAGACCGCGATGGTCAGGCCGTCGCGCGCGTTGATCTCGAGCATTACATGAATGTCAGAGCTGCCGTCTCCGCTGTAAATTACATGGTCCGGTCCGGTCACATGGTCGACTAACAACTGCCTGAGGACGGCGACCTTGCCATAGCCCGCTGTGGCCCGCACGATGGTATCGATTTCGCCCGAGGGCTTGTAGAGAAACTCCGTTCCGAAAATATGGTCGCGCGGAACGATCCCCTCGAGCGCCGAGTGAATAACTTCGACGGGCGCGGCCGAAAGAACGTAGAAGTCGAAGCAATGGCCATCCACGCCGGTTTCGAGCACCTGGTAAAGGAGTTTGATGTCGCCTTTCAGGCGGATGCTTTTTCCCACCTCGTAGAGATGCTCCTTGCGCACCTTGGCCTTGAATTCAGGATCGTGAAGCAGAAGGTAGGCGAGCTCCGCTCCCTGCTGCACCAGGTTGATCTTGGCCATGCCTTTGGCTTTGCGCTCAAACTCGTCGGTGGGAATGCCAACCAACTCCGACAACACGTAGCCGGAGTCGTTGAAGGTGAGCGTCTGATCAAAGTCGCTGGCGAAGATGTAGCGTTTGATGGGCTTGTCTGCCATACGATTTAGATTCGCGGTGAACTCATAGGGCCCATTAAAAGTATTAATCGAGATTATATGCGGGGCAGATGAATCCAGGGTAAAGAAAGAATGCCGACGTTGTACATGCTTTACTAAATTCGCTGACGCGTCCAGAATAAAGAGTCCCGCCTGCGGCGCTGCATTCCGCGATGCCTGGGCGGTGAGATCATTCGAAAAATTACAGGAGCCCTCATGCCAGTATCCGGTGAACTGATTCGTGCCATGAATTATGTCGAAGACATGACCACTACGCTGCGACGCATCTGCATTTATATCCCCAGCATGAACGCGGAAGAACGCACGCGTCTGGCGGAGTCTTTGCGGGGAGCGAGCACGGCCATCAATTCCGCGATTGCGGATCTCGAAAAGGTGGGGCAGTAGTGGCGGCGATCAAAACCGTGGCAGTCATCGGGGCGGGCATCATGGGACGCGGTATCGCCCAGGCCGCCGCTATTGGTGGCTATCGCACCATTCTTGAAGATTTGCTGCCGACGGCGTTGCGGCGCGCGGAGAGCGAAATTCGTGCCAATCTCGATAAGGCGGTCGAACTTGGCAAAGTCACCGCTCCGGATGCCGAGGCCGCCTTTCAGCGGTTGGAATATGCGGGCTCGGTGGAAGAAGCGGCGCGCGAAGCCGACTTGGTGATCGAGGCCGTGCCGGAAGAGATGGAGTCGAAGATCGAGATCTTCACGTTGCTCGATAAGATCTGTCGACCCACAACGATTCTGGCCTCGAACACTTCTTCCCTTAGTATTACCGAAATCTCCAGCGTTACTTACCGTGCGAAAAAGTGCGTAGGTATGCACTTTTTCAATCCCGTGCACAAGATGAAATTGCTTGAAGTGGTGCGTGCACTGGAGACCGACGACGACACTTTATCGACCGCCGTCGATGTGGGCAAGCGCATGGGCAAGGAAGTTGTCGTCATCAAAGAGGCTCCGGGCTTCATTACCAGTCGCATCAACGCCATGATCGGCAACGAAGCGTTTTACATGCTGCAGGAGGGAATCGCTTCGGCGGCGGACATCGATAAGGCGCTCAAGCTGGGGTTGAATCATCCCATGGGGCCCTTTGAAATGGTCGATCTGGTGGGGCTCGACACGCGCTTGCACATTCTCGAATATCTGCACAAATCGCTGGGAGAAAAATATCGTCCCGCGCCGTTGCTGGTGCAGTATGTGAAGGCGGGACGGCTGGGAAGAAAGTCGGGGCGCGGAGTGTACGAGTATCCCGATGCCCCTGCCGCTAAGTAGCGCGCTTCATTTGCCTGAGACAGTTCCGTTCTGTTGCCAATTTGTTTCCATGGCGACGCAGGCATCTTTCACGGAGCTTCCCAAAACAAAGGAATCCCCGGAAGCAATGACGTCGCCGTTTTTGTCGGAGACCGCCCAGCGATTGCCCTTGCCCCCACCGTGTTGCAACAGCAGAAAGTAGTCCGCTTTCTCCTTAATCATGTTTTCTACGAAAGGTTGGCATTCTTTTTGCCGCTGCAATTCCTGGTAAATCTTGGCGACTTGTGGCTCCTTACCATTGTGCGAGGAATCGACCACCACCTGCGACTGGCCGCCGGGACTTGGATTGGTGACGGCGTTTGGCATCACGTAGATGATGGGGCGGCGCTTGCCAGAATCGGGAGTGCTACTTTTTGGCGCTTCTGCCTGAGCCACGGCAAATCCTAATGATGCGCAGGTAAAGGTTAGAACCACAAAGCAAAAAATGCGAACAGCGAGCCGTCTCATAAGGTCCTCCGGCGAGATAGAATACAACCCGCTAAAGAATCGGAAGCTTGGAGCGTGTTCGGGGTTGCACAGATCAAGTGTATAAATTTGTGAAGGCAAAACGGGATCATTCAGAGTAATGTTATCTCGCCCGCCCTTGAATCTTGCCAAAATTCAGACCTGCTAACGTCGACGCTTTTTCTGTTTCGACTCCCTTGTGGGCCAGCAGCACGTGAAAGCTCTCGCCCATGCCTGCGGGCGTGACCAGATGTTTCAGTTGCATCGCGACTTTGGCACGTTCTTGCGGAAGACGGCATTCTTCAAAGGCGTCGGCAAACTGATTGGCCTCGCCGATGCCCATTAAGAATTGCGATTGGGTGACGAGTTTGTGCGTTCGCATGCCCCGTTTTTCGGCGGCCGCCGCAAGCGCGGTGAAGTTCACGTCAGCCGTAATGTCTTGCTCGCCGGGCGCTTCATATGGATTGGCGCTGATGGAATGCTGTCGGATCGCCTTCACGGTTCCGCGATGTCGGCCGGCAAGTTGTTCTTCGCGCGTGTAACCGTAATCGATCGCGAGGAGGAATCCGTAGGGAATATTGGCGGCAATTTGATTCATGTAATGTTGTGCGACGAGTGGCGCTTCGATTCGTTGTTCTGGCTCAGGATGGACGGAGTAGCGATCGAGAAACTCCAATTCTTCTGCAGAAGCTGGCTCCCAGGTTTCGATGAAACGACCATCATGGGCATCGATGCGCAGCGAACCGTTCGTGCTGAGAACTTCGACCGGGAGCGCGTCAAAGAATTCGTTAGCAAAAACGATTGTGCTGGAATTTTCGCCCAGGGAATCCAGCGCGCGAAATTCCGCTTTGCCCGCTTCGAAGTGCTTGCGTAGAGTTTGTTCGATCCGGCCGCGTAGCGCGGGTGAGCTTTCCAACAGAACGTAACGCAGAGCGCGGAAGAAATCGGGAAACTTTTTCTCTGACCAGTCGAAGACATCCTGCGCAAATAATCCGCGGCCGGGACCCAGTTCGATCAGATCGAGATGCGCCGGCGATCCCAGGGCGCGCCACATCTCGTCAAACTGGCGAGCCAGAAGGCGTCCGAAAACGGCATGGACGTCACTCGACGTATAAAAATCTCCAGCCTTGCCGAATTGCTCGGCGCTGCGAGAGTAGTAGCCGAGTTCGGGATCGTAGAGGCAGAGCTCCATGTAGCGCGAGAAGGGAATTGGCCCGCGCTCGCGAATTTCCTGCTCGATTTTTTGCCGCAGCGAATTCACAGGCCCTTCTGCCGGCGCTCGGCGCGATCCTGCGGCGTGCGGATGAACATTTCCATGAAGTAGTCGTGGAGCGCGTCGTAGAGTTGGCGCTGGAAGCTCCATTCGAACTGAGGGTGATCAAGGTCGCGAGGATGCAGGTCGAAATAGTACGTATGCACCGGAACTGACACATCTTTGAATCGGATGATGACTTCCACGCCTTCGCCTTTTGCCCGCGCTGAAAAGTTCAGTAGAGGATGCTCGTAGAGGCGCAATTGCGCGAGAACTCGATCGAGTCGAGTAGCGGTGGTATCGGGCACAGAGGGATTGTAAAGCAGCGGAGGATCAGAGCGAGGGCAAGTTGCCGTCGCGACAGCCGGCGGGACGCCGGCTACTGGCGTAGAAATCCCCCACGCTCCGGAGAGGTGCGTGGGGTTACTCAACGTTCGGGCGAGGGGTCTCAATCCCGCCCAAACCGTTTTCTGCTCGATCGTCTGCTCGGTGATACGCAGCCAGGTCGAACGAAGTTCCCGCTGTTGTTGATTCTTAGACAGGGCGTGAACGAAAAGGTGAGCCGGGGCGATGGGCGGAAAGCCTGGTGCGGTCACACAATTTTCAGAATTCAAAATATCCGGATGGCGCCGGACGAGCGGGCCCATCAGTGCCGGTTGCCGGCAGCAAGCCTAAGATTCCGGTCAGGCTTTCCCATGCAGCCTGGTTGAGGGCTGGGTCGGAGCCAACGAGGTCGCGGATCATATCCCAGGCGGCCATATTGAGCGCGCCTTCTGGCGGAGGGCCCATGGCCAGCGATACCGAGCACTGCGGGCAGAACGAGACACGATGCGCGGTTGACTTCTGCCGCGGCTTGATGCCGACCGTCTGCGCGAACATGTAGAGCGCGACGGATTTCTGTCCGCTTTCAAGTTCGCAATTACAGCGAAGGCAATGCATCGTTTCCACGCAGAGTCTCCCGCCGGCCGATTGCGCCGCCGATTAGGAATATTGTCTTGCCCGAAGCCAGTCCCGCAAGTGCGTAGAAGGATTCCGGCGAGAGGCGTGCCCGGCACGGCTTGCGCCACGAACCAAGCTGTGCTCTAGGCATGGCAGGTGGCATGCGGCACTCTAATGCGATGAGCACCCATGCGGGAAATCGAGAGTCGCGTACGACTGTTTTGCGCTCAATCCCATACACAATGTCGCCTGTTGATAAGTTCGTTCGACTGGCACAACTCCGCAAGTTGCGCGATTGTGAACAGGTGGCGGCGGTTTGCTATCGTCTTCGCGGTGGCGCCATAGAATTTCTATTGGTGCGCACTCGCGCCAACCGGCGATGGACTTTCCCCAAGGGCAGCGCGGAGCCAGGACTCACGCACGCGCAGGCTGCGGCGCTCGAGGCTTTCGAGGAGGCGGGGGTTCATGGCCGAATTGAAGAGGCGCCGTTCGCGCAATATATTCGCCGCAAGCGCATCGAGAGGAAATCCGCCTGGTCCGCCGGAGAAGAAATTATGGTCAACGCTCACCTCTGCGAAGTTCTGCGGCTAAGCACTCCGAAAGAATCGAAGCGGGATCGCACCTGGCTTTCGGTGGAGGATGCGAAACGGCGACTGCGCGAAAGGCGAGATCGTCGAGACGGCGCGCAATTTGCGACAGTGGTCGATAAGGCTGTGGCCCGCATTCAGAACAGGAACAGTGGAGCTGGCGAATCGGCTATAGATCGGGTTCAGCGTCGCCAACAACTGCGACGCAATCCAATTCAGACAGATCCCCTGCACAAAGTTCACTTTGATTTTGCGGAAGCCTATGGACGAGCTGCATTCATGCCTTATGTTCGTCGCCAGCTGAGCCAGACGCGGCAATCCGGAGTGACTGCAACCGACTCTCGAATCTCACAATTGGAAGTGCTCGAATTTGAATCGTCCCGAGAACCGCGAACTCCGCAATGGCTCACGGATCGGAACAAAATCAAGGCGCTCGGGAGCGGCAGTTCAAAATAGCTGAGGGCCAAGCGAAAATCCTATTGCTCTTTGGCCTTGGGCCGCTCGAACGCCTTCTGCAAATATTTGCGGGCTTCTTCGAGTGCGCCGAAGGTGTCATCGTTGGTTTGAATGGCTTGCCGGTATTCGTTGATGGCGCGCTCGCGCTGGCCGGTGATGTCAAAAATCTTGCCCAGTTGAATATGGCTCCAGACTTCGGTCCAGCGGGGATCGCCGTCGCCGTTAATCGACGATCGATAGGAGTTGGCCGACGCCTGATAATTCCTCTGTAAGAAGAAAATTTCAGCGATGCGGTAATGCGCCAGCGAGCTGTTCTTGTTTTGATCGAGGGCTTTATTGAACTCAATTAAAGCGCCCGCGAGATCACCCTGCTGCTGCAGTGCCTGCCCGCGCAGGATCGAGGAGCGCAACTTTACATCCGTTGAGTTGGTGAGCACGTGGTGATCGGGGTCGATGGAGATGCGGCGCGGACGTCCGAACGTCTCCACGGCAAAAGCCGAATTGGTGCCGACCACGTCGATCTTCTTGTCTTCCGTTTTTCCGTCGGTGTCGATGCGCAGATCGACGGGCATGCGAAACAAATCGAGATCCTGCGAAATTTCTCCGGTGACGCGGAAGCCTTTATTGTTGCCGAGCCGGTAGGTCGTGTATTTCAGCTTGAACTCGGGGGCGCCGGTGGAATCGAGCCACTGGGAGAAGAACCAGGTGAGTTGGTCGCCATAATTCTTTTCCGCGATGGTTTTGAAGTCGTCCATGGTAGCGGCTTTGCCGGCGTAGGTCTCGGCGAACTCGCGCATGGTCTTGTTATATTTGTCCTCGCCCAGCACCCAGCGCAGCATGTGCAGAATCATCGCGCCCTTGTCGGTGACCAGCGACTGAAACTCGGTCGAAAATGGATCGAGCTTGCTGGCGCTGGAGAGCGGAACCGTGTCGTAAGCAAGCGCGCCCACTGACATATCTTTGACGGCTTCTTCCATGCCCGCGGCACCGGCCGCGTTCTCGACGTACATCGCCTCGGAGTAGCGCGAGAAGCCATCCACCAGCCACCAGTCATCCTTTGTAGCCGGACTCACTGAAACTCCCCACCATTGATGTGCGATGGCGTTGGCCATCAAACGGTAGTTCGTTTTCTCTGTGATGGAGGGACCGGCGAGGGCGGCAATCTCGGGAGCCCAGGCGTAGGGAACGGTGTCTCCCGGCAACTCAACGACGTTAAGTTTCTGCGATAGAGGCGTGCCGTAGAGTGTGATGAAGTAAGTAAACTCCTGCACCGCTGTGGTCGCGTAGGTGGCGGCCAAAGCCTGATGCGAAGGCTTAAAGAAAACGTGCAGATCCATGCCGGCTTCGTCGGTTTTGTAGTCCTGAAAGATACCGGCGATGATGGTGCCGGGAAAACTCGGCTTGGTATAGGAGAAAGAGAATGTCTTCGTGGGCAGGCCGTTGGTATTGGGTTTGTTGGAAGGCGGATTCTCCGTCACCGTGGAGTTTCCGCTTCCAATCGCGAGCATGTGAGCGGGCAGTGTAATTTTGATGTTGGCGGTAAAGCGATTGAGCCCATAGCCGCTGACCGGAAACCAGCGTCCGGCGTAGAGCAGGTAGCTGGTGTCATCGCCAATGTAGGCCAGCTTGAGTCCAGGCACCGGGCTGTCATCGGCGTTCTCGAGTTGGCCTTCGTACTCGAAGGTGAGCGTAGTGGAAGCGTCCTTGGCTATGCCGTTGGGCAGAGGAACGCGGATGGTCGAATCCTGAGTAACCCGCTCGGCGGAGAGCGGCTGACCTTTTTCATCAAGCACGCGGGTTACGCGCAAGTCGTTGTGCAACTCGAAAATGGCGGTATTCAGCTCCTGGAGAGCCGTGAATTTCACCGTAGCCCGCGCCGAAATCTGATGGAGATGAGGCGTCAGTTCGGCCTCGATCTGGTAATCGTCGACGCGCAGGTGCGTGGCCTTGTCGGCCGCCCAGGCGGGGAGCGCGACGAACGCCAGCAGCAAGAGGGCAAAGAAACCCGAAAGGACGCTCGGGGCGCGCCGAAGGCAAATCTGCATGAAGGAGAGTCTCCGGGAAAAGGGACTAACCACTTTCCATATGATGAAGATTCTCCACTAAAAGATGTCGGGAGCACAAGCGCTACCGGCTTTCGGCCTCCGGGCTCCGGCTTTCGGGGGACGGGCGCGGCAGGTCGAGAATAATCTCCGCCGCGCGGTCTGCCGGGTGCTTCTTGGAGGAGCTTTCAAAGCTGTCTTCGGGAGTTCGTAGCCGGTCTTTCACCTGGGTCAGGCCTGCGAGCATTTTTTCGCGGGACCGCCCGTCCGGGAGGATTTCCTCGATTTGCGCGACAATTTTTTCAGCGGTGAAGTCTTGTTGAACCAGCTCGGGGACGACTTGCTCCCCGGCAATCAGATTCACCATGGCAAAGTACGGGACTTTGACTCGCGGCTTGCCCAGCATGTAGGTGAGCGGCGAGACGCGGTAGACCATTACGAACGGAGTTTTCATCATCGCGGCCTCCACCGTGGCCGTGCCGCTGGCGATAATTCCGGCGCGCGAATGATAGAGAGCGGGAAGGGAATCGGCAACGAGCTTGATGTTTTGCAGGCTGGGCTTTTTTTCGACAGCCGTTTTCTCATCGATCAAGTTTTTCAGCAAGGCGCGCTCCAGCGTGGGGGCGACCGGAAGCAGGTACTCGTACTTGTTTTCTAGCTGTGCCGCCGCTGCGAGAATCGTCGGCAGATTCATGCGCACTTCCTTGACGCGGCTGCCGGGCATAAGCGTGATCCAATGCTTAGCTGGATCAAGTTTATGCTGCGCGGCGTAGTCGTTGCGCTCGATGCTAGGGGCGGGCAGTTCAGCAAGGGGATGCCCGACGAAGGTGGCATCGACTCCGCGCTCGCGATAAAACTTTTCTTCAAAAGGAAAAATCACCAGCGCTTTGTCGATGTAATCGCGCAACAGGCGGACCCGTCCTTGCCGCCATGCCCAGAACTGTGGAGCGACGTAGTAGACCACTGGGATGCCGCGCTTTTTCATCTGTCGGGCGACCCGCCAATTGAAAGCAGGCGAGTCGATCACGATGGCGAGATCGGGCTTGCGCAGCTCCGCTTCTTCGATCAGATGTCGGTATAAGCCAAGAATTTTCGGCAGATGGCTGATAATTTCCGTGATGCCGACGACGGAGAGATCTTTTGCATCGACTACGGTATCGCAGCCGGTGGTGCGCATACGGTCCCCGCCGACGCCGAAAAAATCGAGTTGCGGGTCGCGGCGATGCAGAGCTTCGATGAGCTGCGCTCCGTACATTTCTCCGGAGGCCTCGCCGGCTGAGATCAGGATTCGCAAGTGAGCATTGTAAAGCCGACGGTGTGACTAGATACGTTCACATCCCTTTTTTCGTAACGTTCCATCGTCGGCCTGTTGCGGCAGCGGACAATGCCGAGAGATGCGGTAGCGATTCCGATTAAACCAGCGATAGCCCCACCAAAGCATCCTATTAAAGCCTGGCAGACCAAAGATAGCGTAGAAGGGCCATGCCCACCAGATTCGCCGTGCTACATAGAGGTACGCGTCGGCTCCCGATTCCAATTTCCCGGTGCGGGTCAGAATGCGTATGTCGTTCAGCAAATTATCTTGCGGAATTTGCAAGCTGCCGTCGGCAGAAGCGGACTGCAGATCTTTAATTGCGAAGCCCCTCCGCTCAACTATCTTCTTCCAGAAGTGAACCCAACGAAAGCAAAACCCGCACCCACCATCGTAAAGGATCCAGCCTTCGCGAGGGAGAGCCGGCTCCGATCCATGTCCTGGAGATGTCATGGAATCTTCTTGCCTCTGAAGACGACGACCGGTGAGCCATTTGCTACGAATGCGCAGTCAGGGCTTTGTTGAAGAACCTCTCCAAGCTGGCGCCCATAAAGAGACCTGGCGTCCCCGTCAAATTCGGCGACAGACGCCGTGCATACCTGCCACGGGACGTGCGATACGTGATATTCGAGACAAACACCCGACTGTTGCGACGAATAGCCCCAGTAGTGTTCGGTGATGAATTGTTCTAAACTCCCCTCTTCCGGATGCTTTGGATGGTCACCGGTCTGGGCGGAGATCTTGCACCAACGGCCGTCAATCTGCCACAGGTACTCGAATATATTGCTCAACCCCTCCGTCTCAATGTTGTGCCTCATCGGAAGGCGTCTATAGTTCTCGCCGTATACCAGTCGGGCGGTAGCCGAAATGGCGCGTTTAGGCACAACCTCGGCGATGAAAACAACTCCTCTTCGGTGTTCGCTGCCCTCTTTCCGCCGAACGTAGAAGCGCAGGTTAACCTCATCGAAATTGGAATGAAACGGAACTGGGAGATACCCAAACAGCTTAGTGCCGCAGAATCGAAAGCCTACAAGGCTGATGTATGTCCTTCCCCCGAACGAATCCAGTGAGGTACCAGGTGGAACGTGCTGGCTCAAGAGACTCGGTTCGACCTCGTAGTTCAACATCACGAGGTCTCGCCACTCAGCCGCAAGGAAGACTCGTTTTGACTGAGACATTTTCTTGCCGGATGTCTTACTCGGGCTCGGGCTAATCATCTGCACTGGCGGTCACTTCTGGCTGCTGGAAGCCGTCCCCGTTCGAGGGCGGCCGCGCCACATTGATTTCCTGATCTTTGTACTGCAGTTGATACAGCTTGAAGTAGATGCCGCGCTGCGCCAGTAATTGTTGATGCGTGCCCATCTCGCGCACCTGGCCTTTGTGCATGACGATGATCTTGTCGGCGCGCTGAACGGTGGAGAGACGGTGAGCGATAATCAGCGACGTGCGTCCTTCGACCATGCGGTTGAGCGCCTCCCGCACGCGGAATTCGGTTTCCGTATCGACGCTCGAAGTGGCTTCGTCGAGAATCAGAATCTTGGGTTCGTGGGCCAGGGCGCGCGCGAACGAGATGAGTTGTTTCTGTCCCGTGGAAAGAGTCGAGCCGCGCTCCCGAACTTCCTCGTCGAAGCCTTTGGGCAATGCTTTAATAAAGTCGGCGAGATTGACGTCTTCGGCTGCCTGCTCCACGTCTTCATCGCGAATGCGTTCAGTGCCCAGGCGAATATTTCCGCCGATGGTGCCGCTGAACAAAAAAGGATCCTGTAGTACCACGCCAAAACGGCTGCGCAGATCGGAAAGATCCATATCTTTGACGTCAACGCCGTCGATGCGCACGGCGCCTTTCTGCACGTCGTAAAAACGCAGGAGGAGTGAGATGAGGGTGGTCTTGCCCGCGCCGGTGTGGCCTACAATGGCGACAGTTTCACCCGGTTCGACGGCAAAGGTCACATCGCGCAGGACCCAGTCAGGGTCGGATGGGTTGCTCGTGGCAAGTGAAGAACCCGCCGAGCCTTGCTCGGCTGGAAGGCCGAGGGCGGCCGTCCCCACATGGTCCTTCTGTCCCACGTTATTGTTCCCCGCATCAGCATTCTTGGTTTCCGCATCTCCATCGCGATAGGTGAACCAAACGTGATCGAATTCGATTCGGCCTCGGCCTTCGGGACGCTTCGTCGACTGCGGTGACACTACCTGCACCGGCGTGTCCAACAATTTGAAGATGCGTTCGCTGGCCGCCATGGCCGATTGCAGGATATTGTATTTTTCGCTGAAGTCCATGATCGGTCGGAAAAAGCGCAGCGCATACTGAATGAACGCGACCAGTACACCGATTGATGCGACCGTAGGCACCAACCGAAACGCCACCAAAGTCCTCCAGTTGAAACTTACCGCAACACTGCGCGCAGTGATGTTATGCATCACGTCGCCGCCGCCGAACCAGATCACACAGGCAATGGCGATGGCCGAGAGGATTTCGACGACGGGATAGTAGATGGAATAGGCCAGAATCGCGTCTTTATAGGCGTCCATGTGGACGCGATTAATCTCCGAAAAGCGCGCGTAGGCTTTGCGTTCACGATTGAAAAGTTGCAGCACCACCATGCCGCTGACGTGCTCTTGCAAATACGAGTTGATGCGCGCGATGGCCACACGAATGCGCCGGTAGGAGTCGCGAACCCGATCGCGAAAAATCTTGGTTGAATAAATAATGAAGGGCAGCACGGCAAAGGTGATCAGGGCCAGCTTCCAGTTCATACACAGCATTACGCCGAGGATGCCGAAGAGCACGAATAGATCTTCAAAAATCGAAACCACGCCCGAGGTGAACATTTCATTCAATGCGTCCACGTCCGTGGTGACGCGTGTGACCAGGCGGCCGACGGGATTCTTATCGAAAAACGCGATGTGCAGGCGCTGCAAGTGGCGAAAAATCTGGCGGCGCAGATCGAACATCACCTTCTGGCCGGTCCACTGCATGTAGTAAGTCTGAAGAAATTCAAGCAGGAAGCTAAACACCAGCAGCCCAACATAAATCGCAGCGATCTCCGCGATGCCGGTGATGGCGCGCGGGCTGAGCCAACTCCAGATGCCCGATGAGGTCGCCGTGGCTGCGCCCTTGGGCGCGAGATAACGATCTATCGCAACTTTGGTGAGATAAGGACCGAGAACGTCGGCGAAGGATTTCAGCAGGATCGACAGCAATGCAATCGTAACCTGCCAGCGGTACGGGCGGAGATATTTCAGCAGCCGCGCCATCAGACGGCTGTCGTAAGCTTTGCCTAATACCTCTTCTTCCTGCGACATCGGTGTCTTTGTGGGTCCCGGATAGCGGATTGGATGCGCGAGCCGTCTTTGCCCGCGTGACGCGCCATTACCAGCGTACCTCAATTAGACGGCCGAAGTGGGCGAAAGGATAGAAAAGCTTTGCGGGCAGGTCGAATGCAGGTGGGATAATAATTCTTCATGCCCCTCGGCATTTATATTTCGGTTCCGTTTTGCCG
Organism: uncultured Acidobacteriaceae bacterium; assembly: GCA_963818935.1. Classification (GTDB taxonomy): domain Bacteria; phylum Acidobacteriota; class Terriglobia; order Terriglobales; family Acidobacteriaceae; genus Sulfotelmatobacter. The sequence goes on along the minus strand of CAWFUK010000041.1, from coordinate 36,129 downwards.
CACCAAGTGCAGCTTCTGCAACTTCGCCTCCGACGTGTTTTCGCGAGCTGTGTTTGAGCAGTACGTGGAACGTGTTTGCACCGGCATCGAAAATGCGCCGCGGGTCGCAGCGGAGATGGGCGGACAAATGGAGCGCGGCGTCGATTCCATTTATCTTGGCGGAGGTACGCCGACTGTGCTCGAACCGGCGCAACTGGAGCGCATGTTCAGTGCCGTGCGCTCTTCCTTTGAGGTAAGTCGCGACGTGGAAGTTACGGTAGAGTGCGCTCCCGGGACGCTCTCCGGTTCCGTGCTCGATTCTCTTTTGCGCTGCGGGGTGAATCGCGTCAGTCTCGGTGTGCAGTCGTTTGCCGATCAGGAAGCCGCGGCGGTGGGCCGGCTTCATGATCGAGCAACCGTGCTCGACGATATTACCCGATTGGGCTCCGCCGGAATTACGAACATCAGTATCGATCTGATCGCAGGCCTGCCACACCAGACCACCGAAAGCTGGCAGTTTTCTTTGGCGGAAACCATTGCGACGGGCGTGCCGCACGTAAGCGTCTACATGCTGGAGATCGATGAAGAGTCGCGCCTGGGGCGGGAATTGATCGCCGGCGGCACGCGCTATCACGCGCACTTCGTTCCCCATGAAGAAACCGTTACCGAGTTTTATCTCGAGGCATGCGAGCGGCTGCAATCTGCGGGAATCGTGCAGTATGAGATTTCGAATTTCGCGCGGGCAGGCTCGGCCTCGAAACACAACTTGAAGTACTGGACAAGAGCGCCCTACTTTGGTTTTGGCGTGGACGCGCACTCGATGTTGGCGGCCGCGACTCCTTCCATCGAAGCTGTGCGCTTTGCAGCCGCCGATTCGCTCGGAGAGTTTGGGCGAGGCGCAGCCGTGCGCCCAGCCGCTGTCTCCTGGCGCGCGGCTTTAGAAGAAGAGTTTTTTCTCGGTCTACGGCTGACGCAGGGTGTGAATCTGCAAAAACTCGCCGCGAAATTCGGTGAGCCAGCCGTTGCCGAAACTCGCGCCGCGATCGCCGATTTGGTCGAAGGCGGACTGATCGAGAAACGCGGTGACGTCATCTGTTTAACATCCCGGGGAAGGCTTCTTTCGAACGAAGTATTCGAAAGATTCCTTCTTGCCAGCGCATCGGTACTCTGACTTGCGTGCGGGAAAATTGCTCGCGTTTTGAAAAGAGCCAAACCATACGGTCGGTTGGCGGGCACGCTTCTGCGCTCATCAGCCCCAGTGTTCATGCGGTCGTTTTGGCTTTTCGATTCTTCTTTCCGAGGTAACTTTTCGCTCTTCTTCCGCTATGGTCTAATCGATTCGACCTGGCACGGGAGGAACTTTGGATTTTCAACTGAACGAGGAACAGCAACAGCTAAAGAAAAGCGTCCGCGAATTTGCCGAGCGCGAGATCGCGCCTAATGTGATGAAGTGGGACGAGGCTTGCGAATTTCCGCTCGGCACCGTGAAAGAGTTGGGCAAGCTCGGGATGTTGGGAACGGTATTTCCCGGCGAGTACGGCGGCGCTGGCATGGGTTATGTCGAATATGTGATCGCGATTGAAGAATTGTCGCGCGTCGACGGCTCGGTCGGCATTATCGTCGCTGCGCACACGTCGCTTTGCTCCAACCACATCTATCTTGCCGGCGACGAAGCGCAGAAGAAGAAGTACGTCAGCAAACTCGCCACGGGTGAATTTATTGGCGCCTGGGGATTGACCGAGCCTTCCTCGGGATCGGACGCGGGCAGCGCGCGCATGACGGCGCGCCGCAAGGGCAACAACTGGGTGCTGAACGGCACGAAAACTTTCTGTACCAACGGACACTACGCCGACGTGGTAGTGGTGATCGCCGTGACCGACCGCGCCGCCAATACGCACGGACTTTCGGCGTTCATCGTTGAAAAAGACACGAAGGGTTTTCGTCCCGGCAAAAAAGAAAATAAACTTGGCCTGCGAGCCAGCGACACGGCCGAGATGATCTTTGAGGATTGCGTGATTCCGGCGGAGAACCTGCTGGGCAAGGAAGGCGACGGATTTATCGATGCCATGCGCGTGCTCGATGGCGGGCGCATTTCGATTGCGGCTCTGTCGCTGGGCATGGCACAGGGCGCCTACGAAGCGGCGCTGAAATATTCCAAAGAGCGCAAACAATTCGGCAAGGCCATCGGTGATTTTCAGGCGATTCAGTGGAAGCTTGCCGATATGGCCACCGAGATCGACGCTGCCCGCCTGCTCACCATGCGCGCCGCGTCGATGAAGGATGCAGGCCTGAAGACGACCCTCGAATCATCAATGGCGAAGCTTTACGCCAGCGAAGTCGCCGTGAAATGCGCCAATGAAGGCGTACAGATTCACGGCGGCTACGGCTTTATCAAAGATTATCCCGCTGAGAAGTATTACCGTGACGTAAAGCTGTGCACGATTGGCGAGGGCACGAGCGAGATTCAGCGGTTGGTGATCGCACGGCAGCTGCTGAAAGAGTAAAGCGGCTTTAATGCCTCAGAGGTTGACGGCGGCCGTGGCGGATATGAAGTACGTACACCGTTTCGCCCTCAATCGTGAAGAGAATCCGGTACACGTTCGGCTTTTGGCCATAGAGCAGATGTCGTACCTCGAACGGGAAAACCCCGTTCTCCGGGGCAAGAGGACAACGCGCCGGAAATTCCGCAAGCGATTCGATGGCCTCTTGCAGGGCCACAAACCAGCGTATGCCAGTCTCCCCGGCACCTTCGGACAGCAACCACTCAAGGATCGCGTCTGCGTCTTGCTCGGCCGCTGCCGTTGTCTTAACGCGGAAGGTCATGCTTGCCGCGCAGGTCGGCGAGAAATTCGGAGGCTGGTCGGGTGCGCCCGGCTCTTAAATCTTTATAGCCGCGGCTGACGCCCTCGACCGCTTCTGCGAAGTCCTGGCGCTCCCACTCGAGATAGGCCGCCAGCGCTTCGTCGAGAGCCGCAGCAGTTTCCTGGCCCCTTCGTTTGGCGTACTCTTCCAGTTCCGCCTTACGCTCCGGCTTCAGCGGGATCATATCCATGTTGGCCATGGTTTCCTCTGACTTATCGTAAGGGGTTCGGCGGCGGAGGTCAAAAGTTATCGCGACGTGAAGCTGTGCACGATTGGCGAGGGCACGAGCGAGATTCAGCGGCTCGTGATCGCAAGGCAGTTGCTGAAAGAGTAGCTTTCGTCCGCGTACTCACTTGGCCTGCCATTGGCGGTATGATACGTTGGCATCCTCTGGAGGCCCCGTGTCTGACGCAGCAGGATTCGACCAGTCAGCCGTCACGCCGGACGAGCGCACGATGGCAACTCTGGCCCACGTGCTGCAACTTGTGGGCGGATTCATTGCTCCGCTTGTTATTCTTCTCGTCAAGCGGGACTCGCGGTTTGTCTCATTCCATGCCCTACAGGCTTTATTGCTACAGGCCCTGTACATCGCGGTTGTGATGCTAATGATGGGTGCAATCTTTTCCGCTGTTCTCGTTGGCGTTGCACTTCACCAGCCAGCCGCCCAGCACAATTCTCTTCCACTTGGATTTATCATCCTTTTCCCGTTCATTTGGTTGGGAATGATGGGCTGGTGGGTGCTCATGCTGGTCGTGGCCATCGTATATGGAATTAAGGCCGGGCGAGGCGAATGGGCCTCATACCCCGTGATTGGTGCGCTAGCCCGAAGAATTGTGAAGATTGGGCCGCGAGGGGAACCTCTGGTCTGATCCTGCCGTTTCAGTTTATCCTCCCCCTGCTTTACACTGGCCTGTTTGCATCGAGACATCAAAATCTGGATCGACCAGCTCCGCTCCGGCGACGTGCGCTCGCTGGCTCGCGCCATTTCGACTGTAGAGAACCGCGCCCCAGGCTGGTCCGAGCTGCTTAAGGCATTATTCCCACACAGCGGCAAGGCGCGCGTTCTCGGGCTGACTGGGCCGCCGGGAGCGGGGAAGAGTACGTTGGTCGATCAGCTTGCGCGCTTCTATCGCAAAGAGAATCGGACAGTCGGCGTCATTGCGGTCGATCCTACGAGCCCTTACACCGGCGGGGCGATTCTGGGCGACCGCATTCGGATGCAGGATCATTTTTCTGATCCGGGGATTTACATTCGCAGCATGGCCACGCGCGGGTCGCTGGGCGGGCTGGCGCGCACTACCGCGGACGTGACTACTGTGCTCGACGCCTCCGGTCGCGACCTCATCATGATCGAAACCGTCGGTGTCGGCCAGGATGAAATCGACATTGTGCGCCTGGCCGAGGTCACGATCGTGATACTCGTTCCGGGCATGGGCGACGATGTGCAGACCATCAAGGCCGGCATCATGGAGATTGCAGACATCTTCGTGATCAACAAAAGCGACCGCGATGGGGCGGAAAACGTGGAGCGGGAGATTCGCACGCTGCAATCGCTCGCCATGCGTCGCGACGGCTGGACTCCGCCGATCATTAAGACGATCGCCAGCCAAGGGGCGGGAATTGAGGAACTGGCGGCTGCCATCGCAAGCTATGAAGAATATTTGCAGAAAGAAAATCTTGCGCTGAATAAGAGCGTGGAGAATTGGCAAGAGCGATTGACGGAGATGCTGCGCGATGCGCTTCTGGAAAAAGCGCGCAAGCAATTGAGCGATGGAAACCTGGCGCGGCTGGCAGCGGAAGTTGCCGAGCATAAGCGCGACCCGTACACGGTGGTGGAAGAGATCGCTGGGCGAAATGTTGAGAGAGGTTTATGACACAGATTGATCATCTCGGTATTGCGGTGAAGTCGCTGAGCGTCGCGAAGTCGATCTATGAGAAGCTTGGGCTCACCATTTCTCCGGAAGAAACCGTCGAACAGGAGAAAGTTCGCCTGGTGATGGTTCCCGTGGGTGAGAGCCGGCTGGAACTGCTGGAGGCTACGAGTGAAGATTCGACGATTGCCAAATTTATCGCCAAGCGCGGCGAAGGGCTGCATCATATTTGCCTGCGCGTTCCGGATCTCAGATCGGCAGTGGAACGGCTGAAAAAAGAGGGTGCGCGCCTCGTCTCGGATGAGATCAAGACCGGCGCGGGCGGCCACCAATACGTTTTCGTGCATCCGTCGAGCACGGGCGGCGTGCTGCTGGAGTTGGTGCAGGAATGATGCGAACATTTCGGGCACAGATTGTCGCCAATCTTCGCGGATAGCATCCAAGATTCATGCTGATTCTCTCCATCGATACGTCGGGCAAACAGGGCAGTATCGCGCTCGCCCGGGCCGGGGAAGCATCGACGAGCATCGATGACGTCGAAATCATCGAAATCACGCCGCTCACGGGCGGCACGTTTTCGGCGCAGTTGATTCCTCAAATAAATGACCTGCTCTCGCGCAACGGTTTTATGAAAACTGCGATTGGCGGGTTTGCAGTCGCATCCGGCCCCGGTTCGTTCACCGGATTGCGCATTGGTTTGGCCGCGGTCAAGGCCTTGGCCGATGTCTTGGGGAAGCCGATCGCGGCGGTTTCGCTGCTGGAGGTTTGCGCATTCGCCAGCGCGCTGCCAGGCGAAGGCGTCCCAGGAAAAATCCTGTCAGGGAAAATCATGGCCGTGCTCGACGCAGGACGAAGCGACGTCTACGTTCGAGAGTATGAAATGTCCGAAGCTCCCCAATCGGTGCCCAGCCAAAATCCCCGAGAGCGGCTGCTCAGCAGAAGTGAGTTTTTCGCGGAAGCAAAAGGATGGGCAGTCGTGACTCCTGATTCTGCTCTGGCCGAGGCCGCTCGAACCGCAGGATTGTCGGTAACAACTCTCGCACCCATCACCGCGGCTGAGATCGCCCGTTTCGCTTGGCGCAAAATTCAATTGGGCGAAACCGTGACACCGGAGCAGTTGGAGGCCAACTATATCCGCCGTACGGACGCGGAGATGCTCGACAAACGAGGAGCCTGACCTGCGCATCCGACGCGCCACCGCCGCCGACATTCCCGCCATCATGGCTTTGGAGCGCCAGATCGGCCATGCCGCGCATTGGTCTCCGCGGCAATATGAGGACTTATTCGCAAAGACCGAAGCGCCCTCGAATCGCTTCGCCTGGATCGCCGAAACGAATCCTGGCGAGCCTGCCCAGAGCGCCTCAACCCTGTCCATCGACGTCCTGGGATTCATGGTTGCTCATCGAATCGACGACGAGTGGGAGTTGGAAAACATTGCCGTGGCTCGCGCCGCTCGCCGCCAAGGCGTCGCTGTGCGCCTGCTCGCCGAACTGATCGTGCAGGCCAGGTGCGAGCGCGGCAACGCTATCATCCTTGAAGTTCGCGAATCGAATGACGCCGCGCGGGCGCTCTACTGCAAGCTGGGCTTTGTGGAAACCGGTTTACGCAAGAGTTACTACTCAGAGCCTGCAGAGGCCGCAATCCTTTGCCGGCTAAGCCTTTAATTAAAATCGTTCTCAGAACGAGATTGCACCAAAACTTGGCATTGAACCATTCTTGGGGCTGTGGTAGCTTGACCGTATAAATCCCGGTTTGGAGGTCTTCTGCATGATGACTCCGAGAGACGCGCTTCTGAACAGCCATGATGAATTTCGAAAATTGGCCCAGGAGCATATGCAATATTCCACCCGCCTTGAATCTCTCACCCAGAAGCGTTACCTCAGCGAAGATGAAAAGCTCGAGGAAGTTCGTCTCAAGAAATTGAAACTGCGGCTCAAGGACCAAATGCAGACGATTGAGCGGCAGTACCGGCAAAACTTCGGAGTGCACGTAGCATAATTTTGTTGGTGATCTGAGTGCGGCTGTCGCCGCCAGAGCCGTTTTGTATCTATCCGCAGGCGCCCTTCGGCGCCTTTATTTATTTGGACTTACGCCAGTCTGCAGCTCGGTTTGTGATTAAGTTCCACTCGGCGCCACTGCGCTCTGCTCTATAATGGAAAATCGCTCCCATGGTTCGTGACGGCTACTATTACGGGCTGGCTTTTATTGCCGCAGGGCTTCTTGTGGGCTGGTTCGCCGCGCCTGTTTGGGCCGTGGTGCCGCTTCTGCTGGCCGGGTTCTTTCTCTGGTTTTTTCGCGATCCGCACAGAGACATTCCAGACGCGGCAGGAGCCATCGTTTCGCCCGGGGATGGCAAAGTCACCGAAGCTTCCATCGTATCGATTGGCGGCCAGAAGCAAGCCCGCATTAGCATTTTCCTAAGCGTTTTCGATGTGCACGTAAATCGATCTCCGATCGCTGGAATCGTCAGCGAAGTTCGCTATCAGCGGGGAAAGTATCTGAACGCGATGAATCATGCGTCCGCCGAGCAAAATGAGCAGAATATCGTGCGCGTGGAGGGCGAAGGCCAGGCTGTCGTCTTCAAACAGATTGCCGGATTGCTGGCGCGGAGAATTGTCTTTCACCCCAAGGTTGGAGACGTGCTCGAGCGCGGCCAGCGTGTCGGGCTCATCAAGTTTGGCTCTCGCGTGGATGTGCTGTTCGATGCCAGCGCAGCCCTGCAGGTAAAAGTCGGAGACCGGGTTCGTGGCGGCGCCAGCGTGCTCGCCTATTTGCAGCCGAAGCCCGAACTGACGAGTGCAGGAAATTATTCCGCGGCGGAAGGGACGCGCTAGCAGGGAACGTGAACCTCTCCATACCTAATTCGAGAGACAGTCAACTCCGCCCGCGTCGCATGCGCAAAGGGATGTACATCGTTCCTTCTTTGTTCACCACGGGGAATATGGCGGCTGGCTTTTACGCCATTCTTGAAGTTGTACACGCGAGCGCTGCGACGTATTGGCATTTGGATAATGCCGCCAAGGCTATTGGATTTGCAGTTTTATTCGACGGCTTCGATGGATTTGTCGCGCGCATGACGAACACGACCAGCGACTTTGGCAAAGAATTGGATTCGCTGGCGGATGTGATCACGTTCGGTGTAGCTCCGGCGATGCTGGCCTGGACGTGGGGTTTTCACCTCATGCAGCAGGGAGTCGCGCTGACCGAGTGGAATATCAAGCTCACGCAAGTGGGCGCGATGGCCTGTTTCTTGTTTCTGATGGCTGGGGCCAGCCGTCTGGCGCGGTTTAACATCACTACTAACCCGGAACCTTCCAATCCGGGGCGTCCCGGGAAGAAATATTTTGTGGGCATGCCCATTCCAGCGGGTGCGGGAGTGATCGCCGCCGTGGTTCATTTTCAGTCGGGAGCGCCGCTCGATTCCTGGTATACCTCGATCAGTTGGCTGGCCATGGTGGCTGCCGTTGGATATTTGATGGTGAGCACCTGGCGCTTCTATAGCTTCAAGGGCATCGACTTCCGCTCGCGCCATCCGTTTCGCCTGATCCTTCTTCTCGCGGCGGTAGTGGCTCTCATTTGGTTCTTCTCCAAGCCGGTGCTGTTCGGCATCGCTCTTCTCTACACATTTTCCGGAGTGTACTGGCGTTTGCAGTGGATGTTTCGGCGCCGCAACCAGCCTCCACCACCTAACTATAAGGAGGCTTCCCTCACCTCATGAGTTCTTCATCAAAAATTGCAGCGATGCCTCCTGCGGCCCGTGGGCAACTGTTCCGATCGGCCATTGTGGGCGCGGCCACTCTGAAGGGCAAAGAAGTGGCGGAGATGCTCAACGAGCGCAACTTTCCCTCTGTCGATATTCGCCTGCTGGACGATGACGAATCGATAGGCCAATTGGAAGCGACCGGCGACGAGATCAATTTCATTCAGAGCGTGCGCGCCGAACGGTTCACGCACGTGGATTTCACTTTCTTTGCTGCCGATGCGGAGTGCACGCGCAACAACTGGAAGCGTGCCCGCGACTCGGGCAGCGCCATCATCGATCTCTCGGGCGCGTTGGAAGAGGAATCGGGCGCGCAAGTTCGCTCGGTGTGGTTGGAACGCGAACGCGGCGAGATGTGGAAGCCCGAATTGCAGCCGGCCCCGTGCGTCGTAGCGAACTCGACGGCTGTGACTCTGGCTCTGCTGCTGCTGCGAGCCCGCAAGGCTGGCGCCATCCGCAGCGTCGTAGCCACGGCCTTCGAGCCCGCTTCTGAGCAGGGACAGAAAGGCATGGACGAGTTGCATCAGCAGACCGTCAACCTGCTGTCGTTTCAGCCCTTGCCGAAAGATGTATTCGACGAGCAGGTTGCATTCAACATGCTGGCGCGCTTCGGCCCAAAATCCAAGTTGTCGCTGGATTCTCTGGAAGGTCGCATTCGTCGCCACTATCAAAATATCGCCGGAGCCGACGCGCCGCAACCCGCAATCATGTTGTTACAGCCTCCGGTATTTCACGGCCACGCGCTTGCCATTTACTTGGAGATGGAGCAGGGTGTGGATCAAGATCGTCTGTCGCAAGCCCTCGCCGGAGATCACGTGACGCTTGCGACTTCGGAAGAGGAGTCGCAGCCCAGTAACGTGAATTCGGCGGGACAGGCAAATATCCTGGTTTCGCTCAAGCAAGAAGCTTCGCGGCCGAATGGAATCTGGCTGTGGGCGGCGGCTGACAACCTGCGCATCGCGGCCCTGACGGCGGTCGAATGCGCGGAAAGTATGATCGCGACTCGGCCCATGGGACAGATTCAATGAAGCTCGGCTGGGTGTTTGGGCTAGCCTTGCTCGTTCTAAGTAGTGGTTGCGGATACCACACCGCCGGCCACTCCGTGCAGCTTCCCGAAAATGTGAAGACCATCGCGGTTCCGGCTTTCGTCAACGAAACCAGCACTTATCGCATCGAGCAGATGCTGACCGCGTCGGTGGTGCGCGAGTTTACTACGCGCACGCATTATCACATTGTCAACACGCCCGGCGAAGATGCCGATGCCACGCTGCGCGGCACCGTAGTCTCGACCTCTTCCTCGCCGCTGACCTACAACTCCTCCACCGGCCAAGCAGCCAGCGTTTTGGTGGTGGTGAGCATGAGGGTAACGCTGACTGACCGCCAGGGGAAGGTGCTGTATCAGAATCCGTCGTACCTGTTTCGCGAGCAATATGAAGTTTCGCAGGATCTGGCAAGTTTTTTTGAAGAGGATACGCCCGCCTTCCGGCGACTGTCGCAGGATTTCGCCCGCACCCTGGTTTCTAACATTCTGGAGAGTTTTTAGATGGGGCGGACTGCGTGGCGGAGGCTGTGCCTGATATTCGCGCTGTCTACGGTCGTGCTGAATGCAGGCTGTTTCGAAAGGTCACGCCCACACCGCATTGGCGAGGTGGCTCCCGACTTCACGGTTCAGGATTCAGATAAGAAGGTGACTCTCAGCCAGTTTCGCGGCCAGGTTGTGCTGGTGAATTTTTGGGCGACGTGGTGTCCGCCTTGCGTCGAAGAGTTGCCGTCGTTGATGTACTTGCAGGAGCGGCTGAGGAGCCGCGGGGTGACGGTCCTCGGCATCAGCATTGACGTGGATGGCGATGCCTATCACCGTTTTATCGCGCAGCACAGCGTCAACTTTCTTACCGTGCGCGATCCCGAACAGAAAGTCAGCTCCGTGTATGGAACCACCGGTTGGCCCGAGACTTATATCGTCGATCGGCAGGGCGTGCTGCGTAGAAAGGTGGTTGGCCCCACCAATTGGAATTCGCCCGAGATGGTGGAGTTTCTCGAGAAGCAATAGGAGCGGCTGTAGTAACGAATCAGTCCCTTTGCGAATTGAACTGGCGATGCTAAAGTCGGAGGGATGCCGGTCCGGAATGCTGCCTTCCAGGATTTCCGCCGCGATAAATAACTTCTGATGCGCGCCTTCACTCAAGCCGAACGCTTTGTCAGCGAACTGGAGTCGCGAAAGCTCCGTCCGGCTTATGTGTTTGTCGGCGACGAAGCGTTTTTCCGCAAGCGTTTTCGCGACGCCATCATTCAGCACCTAGTGTCTCCCGATCTTCGCGACTTCAGCCTCTTCGAATACGATCTCGCGGAAACCGATCTCGCCGAAGTTCTGGACCGCGCCCGCACCCCTTCGTTGATGGCTCCGTTCCAGGTATTTTTTGTGCGGGGGGTGAAGACTCTTTTCGGTCGCGGCTCCAACGATGAAAAGATCAGCGCGATCGAAGACTATTGCAAAAATCCGAATCCCGACGCGCTAATCGTCTTCGTCGCCGATCACGTCAGCATTCCCGCCGACGTGCGCCGTATGGAGATGCAGGATAAAGAGCGCTACCAGCGCATCCGCGAAACCATGGGCCCGTTCTGCGGCATCGTCGAGTTGGCGCGCGTGGAAGAAGGCGAAGCCGTACGTTGGATTTCTGACTTCTGCAACAGCCGCCCGGTGCCGGTGAAGATCGATCCCGACGGCGCCCGCGAATTGGTTGATGCCCTCGGCGGCGACATGATGATGATCTCCAACGAATTGGAGAAGCTCATGCTTTACGTCGGCGCCCGCAACCGCATCACGCTGGGCGACGTAGAGACCATGGTGCTGGCTGCCAAGCAGCGCTCGCTTTACGAACTGACCGACGCCATCTCCTCGAAAGATCGCGTGCGTGCCCTCGAAGTGCTGGATGCGATTCTGTCTTCGGGCGAAGGCGAAGAAGCCGCCATCGGGCACATTTACATGCTGGCCAAAACTTTTCGCCAGATGCTGGTAATTCTCGAACGCAACGTGCGCGACCAGCGCATGCTCTGGGCCGCGCTGTGGCAAGGCTTCCGCGTCCCCCCATTTGCCGCCGACGACATCATCAGGCAAGCCCGCCGCTACAAATCCCGCCGCGAACTGACACGCGCTATCCGCCTCATCGCGAAAGCCGATCTGGCCGTGCGCTCCAATCCTGTAAGCAAGCGCATGGTGCTGGAGCGTCTGGTGATGGATTTGACCACCGAGCCAAAGCTCGAAGCGCCGGGATGGATGCAGGAACAGTTGCCTGTGTAAAGAAACCCGGAATATCCAGATTCTGTGTCCGAGGCACAATCTAAGGAAGAGTGACAGGATTGAGTGATGCCGCCATATTCCCCCTAGAGGCAGGTCCAGAAAAGGAACGGCAGACCGGGAGGTCCGCCGTTCAATTTTCGGGCAGAAGCTAAAGGCTGTAACACCTACTTCATCGCGTTAACGCGCTTCCCCAGCCTCGATTTATACCGCGCCGCAGTATTCCCATGCAGTGTACCCTTCTGAATGGCCTTGTCGAGCGCCGATACGGTTTCGCGATAGGTCTGTTCTGCGGCGGCTTTGTCGCCCTTCTCGATGGTCTCGCGCAGGGTGCGCAGCGCGGTGCGCAGGCGGGAAGTGTTGGCGCGATTGGTGGCCGTGCGTTTCGTGGTCTGACGGGCGCGCTTCAGCGCCGAAAAATGATTTGCCATGTTTGCTTCGTTACCTTCGTGTGTCCAGCGAGATATTCCGGTGAGTACCGAATACGTTATTGTACGGGAGTAACTCTTGACCGGTCAAACGCTTGTCGCCCTCTCTCCGCCCATTGACTCCCACCCCAACCCGGGGTACGCTTTACGTAATGGTAGTGATCTGCCCTGTGGGCATGAGCATCCCGTATCGTCCCGTCTCGAAGCATAATTCTGTTTTGTCCGCGAACGGTCGGAAGTGTGTCTTCCGCTCAGTTCGCCCAAAGAAAAGTAATAAAGAGACTGAATGAAGAAAAGTATCGGGATTACTCCCAACATCGAGACCCTGTTTGGCACGCGGGACGAGAATGTGCGCGTGCTCGAAGACGGCCTGAACATCAGCATTGACCTGCGCTCGAATGGCATCGAACTGGAGGGCGCGGCCCGCGACGTGGCTCGCGCCGAACAGGTCTTCGCCGATTACGAGAGCCTGCAGCGCTCCGGATTCACCTTCAACAACGGCGATCTCAACAGCATGCTTCGTGTCCTGGCGGCGGATTCAACCGCAACCCTCCGCGGCCTAGCGGACGCCGGCCGGCAGCGCTCGCTCGGCCGCCGCATGGTGCAACCCAAGAGCGTCAATCAGCGTCGCTATGTCGAAGCCATCGAAAAGCACGACATGGTTTTCGGCATCGGCCCCGCCGGCACCGGCAAAACTTATCTCGCCGTGGCTATGGCGATTTCGGCGCTGCTGGCCAAGCGCGTGAATCGCATTATTCTGGCGCGTCCCGCAGTGGAAGCCGGTGAGCGCCTGGGATTTTTGCCCGGTACATTGCAGGACAAGATCGACCCTTACCTGCGCCCGCTGTACGACGCGCTCTATGACATGCTCGATCCGGAAAAGGTCGATCGCTATTTGGAAAAGAATGTCATCGAGATTGCGCCCATCGCTTTCATGCGCGGACGCACGCTGAACGATTCTTTCGTGATCCTCGACGAGGCCCAGAATACGACCTCCGAGCAGATGAAAATGTTTGTCACCCGCCTCGGATTCAACTCCAAAGCGGTGATCACCGGTGACGTCACCCAGATCGACCTGCCCAATGCCCGGCGTAGCGGCTTGCTGGAAGCGATCGATATTTTGCAGCGCGTGGAAGGCTTGACGTTCGCTTATTTCGATGAATCCGATGTAGTGCGGCATCATCTGGTACAGCGCATCATCCGCGCCTATGACGAGCACAAGACCCAGGTGGCGGAGCAACAGATGCTGTTGCTCTCTGGCGGCAAAAATGCAGATGCCATGGGTTCGCGGAATTCGGATTTGAACAACGCAGACGCCATCGAACGGCCACGCGAAGCTTCGGGAGAATAGATTTGAACGCACCAGGAGGGCTGAAAGCGAGCCCTCTTGTTTTATTTGTGCATCGAATCGTTGAAGACGGAACAAGGTGGTTATTTTTAGAAAACGCATCGCTGGACTCAGTTCTTCGACGCTCGAACGTTTCGTCTTGCGCGTGCGGCGTCTCCTCCGACTGCGTGGAACGGTGAACGTGCTAGTCACGGGCAGCGCCGAGTTGCGGTCATTGAATCGGCAATTTCGCGGAGCGGACAAAGCGACGGACGTTTTATCGTTCCCATCTTCATCCATGGAAGCGGGAACTGCCAGAGCTGTGGCAGGCGAGATCGCCATCTCCTCCGACATCGCGCGGCAAAACTCCGAGCGTCTCGGACACTCGCTGGCAAACGAGGTAAAGATTCTTACGCTACACGGCATGCTGCATCTGGCGGGCTATGACCACGAGCGCGACGATGGCGAAATGGCCCGCAAAGAAGCGCGACTCAGGCGCCAGATGAAATTGGAAGCCAGCTTGATCGAGCGAACCCAATCACATTCCCAGCCCAGGCGGAACCGACGGAGAAGCGTATGAACTGGGCCGTGGCACTGGCGCTGGTTCCTCTTCTTGCCTTGCTGGCACTGGCTTCGTACGTCGATCGGGTTTATCAGGAGATCGGCAAATTTCTCTCCCGCGAATTTCAGGACAACATCGATGTTTTCGAGCAGAGGGTCGAACCGAGACTCCACGTAAGCCGCGCCCGCGCCTCGCTTTCCATGTCGGTGCTCAAGCAGTTGACCACGGCGACCATCGCGCTGCTGGTTGGCTTTGTCGTTTTCGGCGATCAGCGTTGGAGCATCTATGAAATCCTGCAGGCTGCCGTTAGCCTCATCTTGATCGTCATCGTCTTCAATCAATTTCTTCCCTTTGTTTTCTTCTCGCGCACCAAGGGAATCTGGCTGATCCGCTGGGCGTGGCTTCTCACCGCGCTAATCTACGTCGTGCTCCCGGTCACGATTGTTCTGGGATTCTTGCAATCGGTGGCATCGCTCACCAATCAGAACACCCGGGAAGAACCGGAATCCGCGGCCGAGGCTGTCGATGCGCTCATTGAAGCGGGCCAGGAAGAGGGCATTATTCAAGAGGGTGATCGCGATCTGATTCAGTCGGTGGTCGAATTCAGCGGTAAGACCGTGCGCGAGGCCATGAAGCCGCGTCCGGAAATGTTTGCCGTGCCCGTGGAAACTACGGTGGAGCGCTTCGTCCAGATGCTGGGCGAGAAACATTACTCGCGCGTCCCGGTGTATCAGGAAAGCATCCACAACATCAAAGGCATCGTTTACGCGCAGGACGTTTTGCAGGTCCCCGATAGCGAGGCTTCAACGCGCACGCTGGAAACCCTGATGCGGCGCGATGTGTACTTTGTCCCGGAGAGCAAGCTGGGCAGCGATCTGCTGCGCGAGATGCAGAAAAATAATATCCGCATGGCGATTGTTGTCGATGAATACGGCGGCGTCGCCGGTCTGGTCACCATCGAAGACCTGGTAGAAGAAATCGTTGGCGAGATTCGCGATGAACACGAGAAGCCGGAAATTGTCCGCGAAAACGATCAATCCTTCATTGTTTCGGGAGGAACCGACGTCGACCGTCTCGCCGAATTGTTCGGTACAAAACCAGAGGGCAGGGAATCAGCGACGGTCGCAGGTTTGGTCAGCGAACTCGCGGGGCACATTCCCCAACGCGGTGAAACCGTGAATGACGACGGCCTGCGTTTCGAAGTTCTGGAATCGACTGACCGCCGAGTCGAGCGTGTGCGCATCACCGCCGTGCAACCGCAGCAGTTGAAGCTGATATAGTCGACTGCGGACGTCGGACCTCCGACCCCGGCTTTTCTGAAGAGGCCCGCGGTCCGATGTCTGAGGTCCGAGGTCTGTTCTCTTATGCCTTTTCGTTCCGGATTCGTATGCATCCTCGGACGGCCTAACGCGGGGAAGTCGACGCTGCTCAATGCGCTCGTGGGCGAAAAACTTGCTATCATCTCGCCCAAGCCACAAACCACGCGCAATCGTATTCAGGGCATCGTCAACCTGCCCAAGGCCAAAGGACGCGACGCAGCTCAGATCGTTTTGATGGACACTCCCGGCGTGCACAAGCCGGACAGCTCGCTTGGCCGCAAGATGATGGTCGAAGTACGCGAGGCGCTCGAAGGTTGCGATCTCATACTCCTCCTCATGGATGCAACTCGCAAACGCGATCCGCGCGACGAGTTCGCGATTCAGATGCTGCAGCACTCGCCAACCAAAGTCTGTCTGATTTTGAATAAGGTCGACTTGTTGAAAGGCGGAAAAGCCAAGCTGCTGCCTCTTATTGAGGAGTACAAGAAGCTGCATCCTTTTTACGCCATCATTCCAATTTCCGCGTTGAAACGCGATGGGCTTGAAATACTGTTAAAAGAAGTTGTAGCCGCGCTTCCCGCCGGCCCGCCGCTTTTTCCCGAAGATCAGGTGACCGATCAGCCACTTCGCTTCATGGCCGGGGAAATCGTCCGGGAACGCGTGCTGGTGGAGACCGAAGAAGAGCTGCCTTACGCCACCACTGTGATCGTCGATAACTTTGAAGAGGGCGCAAGGTTGACTCGTATTTCCGCCACGATCTATTGCGAGCGCGAAGGCCAGAAAGGAATTCTTATCGGCAAAAAAGGTGAGATGCTGAAACGCATCGGCACCTCGGCGCGCCTACAACTCGAACGTCTGATCGGCACCAAAGTTTTTCTCGAGCTCTTTGTAAAAGTAGAACCGAACTGGCGCCAATCTCGCGGCTTCGTGGAAGAACTCGATTGGAGAAGGCAGTTGGAACATCTTACAGGCAGCGGAATCGAGACGCGAAAGGAACCGCCGCGCAGAAAAGCAAGGAAGGGTCAAGATGCGGAGTATGTGGCGCATCCGCCCAGAACCAGCTAGAATCGCTAGGCAATTTCAGAACCTGAATCCGAGCCCAACTATGCCACCGGCGGACCCGACCGACGATTCACTTCCCGAGAAAGATTTTGATCCTGATAAGTTGCACTTGCTTTTGCGAGTGACACTGGCCGCCGAGCGCAAGACCGTGGATCCCGTGGTGCAGGAAATTATGGCCCTTGTCCGCCGCATGAAAGGCATCGACGGCAAAGAAGATGATATTGAGCTAGCCCTGCAAGAAGCGCTCGCCAACGCAGTGGTTCATGGAGCGAAAGAAGATCCCAGCAAGACGGTCGAGTGTCTGGTCAGCGGCGAAGAGGGCAGCGGCGTGTTAATCATCGTGCGCGATCCCGGCAACGGGTTCAAGCCCGAAGCCATTCCCAGTTGCACAGTCGGTGAAAATGTTTTCTCCAACCACGGCCGCGGAATTTTCCTTATCAACCAGTTGATGGATCACGTTGAATTCCATAAGAACGGCACCGAAATCCGCATGGTGAAGCGCTAGGGAGTTAGTTTGGTCCCTATTCCTTTACCGCAATCCCTAAATTTTTCATCTTGCGGTAAAGGTGGCTCCGCTCCAACCCCAATACTTCGGCGGTGCGCGTAACATTGCCGTGATTCTCGTCCAACTTTTTCAGAATAAAATCACGCTCATAGGCATCGCGCGCCTGGTGCAGGGTTGAGAACTCACCACGCACCGCGCGCCGGTGGCCATCGCGGTACACCAGCGGAGGTAAATGTTTGCGGTCAAACTTTGTGGTCAGCGGGTTCATGATCACGATTCGCTCAATCACGTTGCGCAGTTCGCGAATGTTGCCAGGCCAGGAATAGCGCATCAAAGCTTCGACCGCATCGTCGGTAATCTCGCGTGGCCGCCGCCCGTAGGTCGCGGCCAACTCTTTCAGAAAGTGCCGGGCAAACAGCGGGATATCTTCTTTCCGGTCGCGCAGCGGCGGCACGAAAAACGGAATCACATTCAGCCGATAAAACAAGTCCTCGCGAAAATTTCCCCGCGAGATTTCTTCTTCCAGATCTTTGTTCGTGGAAGCGATGATGCGCGCATCCACCACAATAGTGTCGTCGCTGCCGAGAGGCGCGACGCGTTGTTCGTCAAGCGTGCGCAGCACCTTAGACTGCGTCTTCAGGCTCATATCGCCCACTTCATCGAGAAACAGCGTGCCGCCGTTGGCCTTTTGAAACTTGCCTTCCTTGTCGGTGGCCGCTCCGGCAAACGAACCTTTGTAGTGGCCAAACAACTCGCTCTCGATCAAGTCCTCCGGAATCGCCGCGCAATTGACCTCGACGAAAGTTTCGTCCTTTCGCAGGCTTTGCCCATGGATGGCGTGTGCGATCAACTCTTTTCCTGTCCCCGACTCGCCATAAATCAGCACGCGTCCATTGGTGGGAGCCATCAGGGCAATCTGCTGGCGCAGGGCCTTCATGGGGATACTGTCGCCCACGATGACGCTTTTCGAGTGCAATTGTTTCTTGAGATCGACATTCTCGTGCCGCAATGTTTTGGAGGCAATCGCGTTCTTTACCAGAATGAGTGTCTTGTCGATGGAAAGCGGTTTTTCCAGGAAGTCGTAAGCACCCAGTTTGGTGGCGCGCACCGCGGTTTCGATCGTGCCATGCCCGGAGATCATGATCACTTCGGGCGCGTCATCGAGTTCGCGAATTTTTTCCAGCGTCTCCAGGCCATCGACGCCGGGCAGCCAGATATCAAGCAGAACAACGTCAAAACTATTCTCCCGTCGCAGAAGCTTGAGGCACTCTTCGCCGCTTTCCACACTTTCAGCGTCGTAGCCCTCGTCGGCCAGCACGCCCTGCAGCGATTCCCGAATGCCGGTTTCGTCGTCAACAATAAGAATCTTATGCATGCTGAACCGTGGTGGAGGCCAGCGCTGGTTCCGAAACGACTGGCAATTCCACAATAAATCGCGCTCCCACCGGATCGTTTTCCTCAACGCGAATCGATCCATGATGCTCTTCAATCACGCGGCTCACAATCGCCAGCCCCAGACCGGTGCCGCGTTTTCGCGTGGAGAAATAGGGAAGGAACAATCTTTCCTTGAGCTCGCGGCTTACCCCATGTCCGGTATCCGCAATCACGATTTCGACCGCATCCCGGCTGCCGACCAGCGAAGTTGTTATATGAATCTCGCGTAACACTGAATTGTGCATGGCTTCGGCGGCATTATCCACGAGATTGGCGATGGCCCTCTTAATGGCTTCTACGTCTGCCATAACTTTCGGCAAATCTTGAGCCAGCGCGGTTTCGATGCGGATACGGTCGAGCCTGCCATCGAACATGAGCAGCGCGCTGACGATGACCTCGTTGATATCCGCAGGATGCGGGTTGGAAGCCGGAAATCGAGCCAGCGTGGAGAAATCATCGACCAGCCGGCGCACCGTTTCGACGGCACTGGCAATGGTCTGCGCGCAGGACCGGACGATATCCAACGAGGCCTTCTCCAGAGGTGTTCCCCGCTCGAGGTGACGCTGGATACGCTCCGCCGAAAGCGCAATCGGGGTGAGAGGATTCTTGATCTCGTGCGCCACCCGCCGCGCGACTTCGCGCCACGCCGCCTGCTTCTGCGCTTTCAGGAGATCGGAGAGATCCTCAAACACGATGACATATCCCGAACGTTGGCCCTGATGGCGCAGAGTCGCGACTGTGACGGCGACGTTCAGCGAGGCTCGCGGCAAAGGCATCTCCATCTGGCTGGTAGTCATGCCCATGCGATCGGCGCGGCGTAAAAGTGGTTCCAAATCCTCCAAAACTTCCGGCAGAAATACATCCGCCAGTCGCGCGCCCAGCAGCAAGTGTTGCCCGGCGGTGAAACCTTCGGGATGGAACATACGCAGCAGCGCTTGATTGGCATGCGTCACGCAGCGCAATGCGTCGAGAGAAAGCACGCCCGTGGGGATGCTTTCAAGAATGGTTTCCATTTGCCGGCGGCGTTGATCGAGCTCCGCATTCGCCGCGCTGACATCCCGACTGGAGGCTTCAATCTGCCGCCGGCTGGTCTCCAATTCTTCGGCCATACGGTTGAAGGAGCGCACCAGATCCCCGATCTCGTCGGCCGCGCTCACTTCGATGCGGTAATCAAGACGTCCGCGAGAAATCTCCTGGGTGGCCTCGGCCAAAGCGGCCAGAGGACGCGTCACCAGTTTTGAGAGAAACAGGGCCAGCCATGAGGTCACGAACAGGACCATCATGGTCAGCAACAGGAGCAAGCCCATGTACGTGCGGCGCACCAGTCTGCGCTCGTGGGCCAACTCAAAATAGCGCTGCTGGCTGGCTTCCACCTGGTTGACAGTTTGTGAGAAGGCCTTGGGAAGCGGAATTGCCACCAGGATCAAGCCATCATTTCCAACAGGCGCGCTGCCCAGGGTGTAATCGGTTTGCGCCCAGGTGAAGGTTGCAAGGGCATCGGCAGCCACCTTCGCCAGCGGCAGTTTCGCCTTCAACAACGGCCATGCCGCGGGCGCATTCAAACTGGCCTCGGCGTTGCCGTTCTGCACGGCAATGGCGAATCCACCTTGCAGCGTGATCTCATGCTTTTGAAATTCACTCGCCACGGATGAAAATCCGTGACCTGAAAAGCCGCGCTGCGTCTCGGACGAAGTCGCGATCGAGAGTGCTTCCGCGCGCGCATTCCGGGCCGCGTATTCCGCCAACAACGCCGCCATGGCATGGGTATCGGCGCGCACCTCTTCTACCGGAGTTGAAAACCATTTATCGATGGAGCGGTTCATCAGCCCGTAGGAGAACCAGTACATCACCATCACCGGGACAAACGACAATAGAAGTGCGCCTACCACCATGCGGGTGCGAAACTTCGATCCCAAAACTCCCAGGCGGCGTTCCGCAAATAACTTTAAGAGATTGCGAAACAGAACGAACGTCAGGGCCACAAATAGGAGAAAAATCAGCGCCGAAAGCGCCGCGAAGACCACAATCTGCTGGTTATTCCCCGGATGCAGAAAGGTGAGGTCAAATGCGGTTTGCGATACCAGGATTGCGAACAAAAGAAAGACCGACATGGCCAGCAGGATGATGACCTGCTTGCGATTGGAAGTCTTCGGAGGTCGAGTTGAAATGATCTGCGCCAATGAGTCTGCGAGACTTGGTCAGAGAATCACGAATCGAATCTGGACGGTCCTGCCGCTCCAATTCAGGTTCGACGCGGGGCGAAGGGACCGCAAATTATTATAGATGCAGGCAAGGCAATTCAGACACGGGCCGGCGAAGCTGGGGAGTGCCGTGAGAATCAATGGCTTGCAATTAGTGCCCTGGAGCCCGTCCTGCCGAGAGTTCCTCGATCACCGCGCGATAGGCAGGCTTGGGTTGGTAGGTTCGATCGAAGAGAAGCGCCTGGCCGCGCGTCCCGTGCGAATGGGATCCGATCCAGGAATATTTGTCGGTAAATCCCCAGGTCTGAATTGCGGTGCAACCCGGATGGTTTAAGCAAATCCGCACAATGCTGCGATAAACGTCAGCTTGGCGCGCCAAGTCTTCAGCGGAGGCACGGCCAGTCGAGTCGATCGGCAAAGAAACATCAAGCTCGGTAATGTGGATCTGTACTCCAAGGGCGGTGAGCCGCACGATGTTCGCAGCGAGGGCCTGCGCGTCCACCTCGTGTTTCGGAATGTGCATCTGCAATCCCACGCCGTCGATGGGAACGCCCCGGCGCTTGAAATCCTTGACCATCGTGTAGATCGCATCCGCCTTGCGGCCCAATGCTTCTCCCTCGGCTTCGTTGTAAAAAAGCAGCGCATGCGGATCGGCCGCGCGCGCCCAGCGAAAAACTTGCTCGATATAAGCCACTCCTTTTCCAGAAAGTCCGATGCCCGGTTGGTTGTACCAGAGCGAATCGCGCACGTTTCCATTTTCATCGAGAGCTTCGTTGACTACATCCCAGGCAAAGACTTGACTGGCATAGTGCTTCATTACCTGGCCGATGTGCTCGTGAAGCAGTTTCGACAGTTCCGGTGCTGTGAAGTGACCTTGCGTGAGCCAATCCGGATAGTAGCGGCCCCAGACGAGACAATGGCCGCGGACTTTCATCTGGTTCGCCTGCGCGAAGCGCACGATTTCATCGCCTTGACGAAAATCGTAGGTTTCTCGATCGGGCCGGAGCACCCACCACTTCATCGCATCTTCGGCCTCAATCATGTTGTATTCGCGAGCCAGCGTCGAAGCATAGGCAGGCTCTGCGAGTTGCGCTGGCCGGACGGCCGCGCCCATGAGCACACCAGCAGCGTCAGCCTCTTTTCGCAGCGATTGCGAAAAACAAGCAGAACACAAGACGAGCGCGAACAGCAGGAGGGCGGAGACGCGACCAGCGTGATCCATTCCAATGCCACTTCTGAACTACGGGACTCGTCATTCTAGGCGGCGGTCCAACTCTGGTAAAGCGAATTGCGGGACTTTCAGCGAGCCAGTGCCGCCTTGGGAAAGTGCGCGTGAACTCTACAAGCGTCTACAGGACCCGCCTTATGGAAAATACCGGTGGCGTCGCTTACTGTGTTGATAGAGATCTTGGACCCTCTCTTTCTTATACCGACGGCGGCGAGGGTTTATCCAAAGGTAAGGAGACCCGTTCGCATGAGAATTGCCCAGGTTGCGCCGCTGTATGAAAGCGTTCCTCCGCGTTGGTACGGCGGGACCGAGCGTGTTGTGTCGTGGCTCACTACGGAATTGGTCAACATGGGGCACGACGTAACGCTCTTTGCCAGCGGAGATTCCGTGACCAATGCGAAACTGGTGCCGTGTTGTAAGCGAGCGCTACGGCTGGACTCCAGCTGTGTCGATCCTCTCGCCCATCACGTCTTGATGATCGAACGGGTTTTCAGCCACGCGCAGGATTTTGATCTCATCCATTTTCATACCGACTATCTGCACTTCCCGCTGAGCCGCCGCGAATGCATTCCTTCCGTAACCACCCTGCACGGCCGGTTGGACCTTCCCGATTTGCCGGCCATTTATCAGGAGTTCCGAGAAATTCCAGTGATTTCTATTTCCGACTCGCAGCGTAAGCCCCTGCCCTGGGCCAACTGGATTGGAACTGTGCATCACGGGCTTCCCGCGAGCGCGCTGAAACTGTGGGACGGCAGCGGAGATTATCTTGCGTTTCTTGGCCGCATCTCTCCCGAAAAAGGTCTCGATCGCGCGATCCAAATCGCGACCCGTGCCGGGATCAAGTTGAAAGTGGCCGCCAAAATCGACAAAGCCGATCGCGAATATTTTGACTCCAAGATCGCAGCGTTATTCAAGCATCCGCTAGTTGAGTTCATTGGGGAGATCGGTGACTCTGAGAAGGAGGACTTCCTGGGGAATGCCAAGGCTTTACTGTTTCCTATCGATTGGCCCGAACCTTTCGGACTCGTTATGATCGAAGCCATGGCGTGTGGCACTCCGATTATTGCGCACCCCTGCGGATCGGTTCCCGAGCTTATCCCGGATGGTGTCGCTGGTTTTTTGGTTCACAGCCTGGAGCAGGCGGTGGACGCGGTGAACCGCATCGACGAAATCGATCGCGCCATGTGCCGCCGCCACTTCGAGCGTTATTTCACTGCAGAGCGGATGGCCAAAGATTATTTGAACCTTTATAAACGAATCGCCGTTCCAGAATCGAGGCGCGATGACCTCGAAGAGGGAGCATTGAATTGGATGGCAGCGGACTCGCCCACCCCCACTACTACATAGCAACCACCCAGTCCCCGGCCGATGACCGGGCCCATGTCCTGAAATATGGCAGGATGTTTTTCGTCTTCGATCGCCGCGGCGACGTGCAAACCTCCGGCCTCGGCGAGGAAGGGCTGTACCACGACGGCACGAGATATCTTTCGGAGCTTTCGCTCAATCTGTGGAACGCGCAGCCGTTGCTGCTGAGTTCGACCGTCGCAACGAACAATTTTTTGTTTACCGGCGACCTTGCCAATCTGGACGTGTCACAGAACGATGCGATCGCTATCAATCGCGGGACTCTTCATTTGGTTCGCTCGAGATTTCTATGGCAGGACTCTTGCTTCGAGCGAATTACCTTCGTGAATCACGGACTGGAAGATCTGGAGGTTCCGGTTCGCATCTCGTTCGATGCGGACTTCGCCGACATCTTCGAAGTCCGCGGCATAGCGCGGCCACAAAAGGGCCGGCGCCTCAAGACCCACCTGCAGCGAAATTCGGTCACTCTCGCTTATGAAGGATTGGACGGTGTGCTTCGCCAGACTGTCATCCGAATCGACGTCGATCATGTTCGTGTCTCGGAGTCGGATCTGGAATTCGAACTCGTCCTCCATCCCCGACACAAGACGTGCGTCCACGTGGAGATTTCTTGCAGGCCTCAGACTTCAGACAATTCGATCGGCTACACCGCAGCGCTGGCCGCGGCGCAAACGGAAATGGACGAAATCGCCGGGAACTTTGCCCAGCTTACGAGTTCCAATTCCCGCTTCAGCGACTGGATTTCCCGCTCGGTCTCCGATCTGGAAATGATGATGGCGGGCAATCCCGAGCGCAACTATCCCTACGCCGGCGTTCCCTGGTTCAGCACCGTGTTTGGCCGGGACGGCATCATTACCGCTCTTCAAACTCTGTGGGTGAATCCCGCCATTGCGAAAGGCGTGCTTGAGTTTCTTGCTTCGTGTCAGGCCCACGAAACCGATCCGATTGCCGAATCGGAGCCGGGCAAGATTCTGCATGAAATGCGCCGCAGCGAAATGGCCGATCTCGGCGAAGTCCCTTTCGGCCGCTATTACGGTAGCGTCGATGCCACACCTTTGTTCGTGATGCTGGCGGGGGCATACTTCGAGCGCACCGCGGACCGGCCAACCCTCGAGCGTTTGTGGCCAAACGTTCAGCGTGCGCTTAAATGGATCGCCGATTACGGGGATATCGATGGCGATGGATTTGTCGAATATGCCCGGCGCTCCAGTAAGGGGCTGGTACAACAAGGTTGGAAGGATTCCAATGATTCGGTCTTTCACGTGGGTGGCGAGATCGCGGAACCACCGATTGCGCTATGCGAAGTGCAGGGATATGTTTACGGGGCAAAAATGGCAGCCGCGAAACTTAGTCGAGTGCTGGGCGATCGCGATGAATCCTGCGCTCTCGAAATGCAGGCCGATGAATTGCGTGCGAAATTCGAGGAAAAATTCTGGTGCGAAGAAATTTCCACCTACGCCTTGGCTCTCGACGGCCGCAAGCGTCCCTGCCGCGTGCGCGCTTCGAATGCCGGCCATTGCCTCTACACCGGCATTGTCTCGCCCGAGAGGGCCGCGCGCGTGGCTGAAACTTTAGCCACACCTGACTTTTTCACGGGATGGGGAATCCGCACCGTCGCCGCGCACGAATCGCGATACAATCCCCTCTCTTATCACAATGGATCGATCTGGCCGCATGATAATTCTCTGATCACAGCGGGGCTGGCTCGATATGGATTTAAAAAGCAGGCAGGCGAACTGCTGCTGAGTCTACTCGACTTGAGCAACATGGTCGACCTTCACCGTTTGCCGGAATTATTTTGCGGATTAAAGCGCCGCGAGAACGAAGGCCCCACGCTTTACCCGGTTGCCTGTTCGCCGCAGGCGTGGGCATCCGCAGCACCGTTTATCATTCTCGAAGCCTGTCTCGGAATTTCTATTCAATCCCATCGCGGGCGCATTACTTTTGACCATCCTTTTCTTCCTGAAGGCATTCCGCAGCTTTCCATTCGCAACCTGCGATGCGGCAAGGTTCTCGTTGACCTTTTTCTGGAGCGCCGCAATGACTCCGTGCTGGTTCATCACGAAGGGAAGCCAAGCGAGATCGAAATTGTAACCATCACTTCCTGATAGATCTCTTAGTTGCAGGCGGCCGGCCTGGCAGCGAGACACGCGCCGGTCTGTCTCTCCTCTTTAGTACCCTCGCAAGTCGATGCGAAAAACCGCTAACTCCCGCGGGTTTTCCGCATTTTCGAATGAGATGTTGGCTCATGTTACCTAAAGGCTGTACTCCGGTAACTGGTACGGTAACCGACTTACTGTGACAATTTATGTCACCACAAAGAAACTGCTCCCATGTTAAAAAAAGCAGCGATTTGTGCGAATCCGGCGAAGCTTCGCCGGTTAGCGGTCCACCTCGCGGATAGGAGATCGACGTATGTCGCAACGGCTGGGCGACCTTCTCGTTAAAGAGAAGATCATTACCCCAGAGCAGTTGGAACAGGCGACGAAAGCCCAGAAGGAGCAGAACTGCCGCCTGGGGTCCGCCCTGGTGAAGCTCGGTTTTCTGACCGACGAGGATGTCACCAATTTTCTCTCCCGCCAGTACGGCGTTCCGGCCATTAATCTCTCCTATTTCGAAATCGATCCCGCGGTTGTCAAACTGATTCCGTTTGAAACCGCGAAGCGTTATCAGATTCTTCCGCTCAGCCGCGTGGGTGCTTCGCTCACCATCGCGATGGTCGATCCCACCAACGTCTTTGCGATGGACGATATCAAGTTCATGACCGGTTTCAATATTGAACCGGTGGTCGCCTCGGAAAGTTCAATCCTGGCAGGTATCGAGAAGTCATACGGCGGGGGGGGCACAAAGGAAGAAGACCTCGAGACCGTGATGCAGTCGATGTCGGAGATGAGCGAGTCCGACATTGAAGTGCAGGCCGAGGAGCAGGAGATAGCCCTTTCCCAGCTGGAGAAGGCCGCCGACGAAGCTCCGGTCGTCAAGCTGGTGAATCTTGTCCTCACCGACGCGGTCAAGCGCGGCGCCAGCGACATTCACATCGAGCCTTACGAAAAAGAATTCCGCGTGCGCTTCCGTATTGACGGCGTGTTGCAGGCCATCATGTCGCCGCCCATGAAACTGAAGGACGCGATCACGTCCCGCCTGAAAATCATGGCGAAGCTTGATATCAGCGAAAAGCGTCTGCCGCAGGACGGCCGCATCATGCTGAAGATGAACATCGGCGGGCGCAAGAAACAACTCGATTTCCGTGTCAGCACGCTGCCTACTTTGTGGGGCGAAAAAATCGTGCTGCGCTTGCTCGACAAAGAAAATCTGCGCCTTGATATGACCAAGCTCGGCTTCGAGCCGGAGTCGCTGGTCAAATTCGAAAAAGCGATTCTCAAACCTTATGGCATGGTGCTGGTCACTGGACCCACTGGATCAGGAAAGACCAACACTCTATATTCCTCGATCTCGCGTCTGAATCAACCTGATACCAACATCATGACGGCCGAAGACCCCGTCGAATTTCAGTTGGGCGGCGTCAATCAGGTGCAGATGAAAGAGCAGATCGGCTTGAACTTTGCCGCGGCTCTGCGATCTTTCTTGCGTCAGGATCCCAACATCATTCTGGTCGGCGAAATCCGTGACTTTGAAACGGCCGAAATCGCCATCAAAGCCGCGCTCACCGGACACCTTGTGCTCTCCACTTTGCACACCAATGGCGCGCCTGAAACCATTACCCGCTTAATGAACATGGGAATTGAGCCGTTCCTGGTCGCGACTTCCGTTCACTTGATCTGTGCCCAGCGCCTGATTCGAAGAATTTGTAAAGACTGCGCGGAGGTTGTCGAGGTTCCCGTCCAGACCTTGATCGAAGAAGGATTCACCCCAGAGGAGGCGAAGACCGCGCGAATCCAGAAGGGAAAAGGCTGCGGCGTTTGCAACAACACAGGATATAAGGGCCGTTGCGGCTTGTACGAAGTGATGGAAGTAGACGACGAAATTCGCGAACTGGTGCTCGTCGGTGCGTCGGCCGTCGAGCTAAAAAAGAAAGCTATCGAGCGCGGCATGATCACGCTCCGGCGTAGCGGTTTGATCAAGGTGGCTGCGGGCATCACCACGCTGGAAGAAGTGGCCCGCGAAACGATTCATTAAAACGCGGTTGGCCGTTAGTGGTTTGTCGCCGTCCAGCGACTAGCGGCCAACGACGAACGAGAAGAAATCGAAAAAAGCAGGAAGGATATTCATCATGGGTCTGTCGCTGAGTGATTTGCTGAAAAGAATGCTGGAGATGAGTGGCAGCGATCTTCACATCACCACCAACTCGCCGCCGCAGATCCGCGTCCACGGCCACCTGGTTCCGCTCGATCTTCCCCAGATGACGCCTGCCGAAACCAAGCAACTGGCCTACAGCGTCATGACCGACTCCCAGAAGCACCGCTTCGAAGAAAGCCTCGAGCTCGACTTCTCTTTCGGTTTGAAGGGACTCGCCCGCTTCCGCGCCAACGTTTTCAACCAGCGGGGCGCGACTGCGGCCGTCTTCCGTCTGATTCCGTTTGAGATCAAATCTTTCAGCCAGCTCAATCTTCCCGCCGTCGTCAGCAAACTCTGCGACAAGCCGCGCGGCCTGGTACTGGTTACGGGACCGACGGGCTCCGGCAAATCCACTACCCTCGCCGCCATGATCGACAAGATCAACAGCGAACGCCACGAACACATCCTCACCATCGAGGACCCGATCGAGTTCGTGCACATGAACAAAAACTGCGTGGTTAACCAGCGCGAACTCCACGCCGATACCAAAAGCTTTTCTGACGCCCTGCGCGCCGCCCTTCGTGAAGACCCGGATGTCGTCCTGATCGGTGAAATGCGCGATTTGGAAACTATCGAATCGGCCCTGCGCATTGCGGAAACCGGACACTTGACCTTTGGCACCTTGCACACCAATTCGGCGACTTCTACCATCAACCGCATCATCGACGTGTTTCCAGCGCACCAGCAGCCGCAGATTCGCGCCCAGCTTTCGCTGGTGCTCGAAGGCATCATGTGCCAAAGCCTTCTGCCCACAGTCACCGGCAAAGGCCGCGCCATGATTATGGAGATCCTTATCCCCAACCCGGCGGTGCGCAACCTGATTCGCGAAGACAAGATCCACCAGGTATATTCCGCGATGCAATCCGGACAGGACAAGTTCGGTATGCAAACCTTTAACCAAGCCTTGGCCACCGCCTACTTCCAGAAACAGGTATCTCTGGAGACCGCTTTACAGCGCTCGAGCAATCAGGATGAACTTCAGGAAATGATTAACCGCGGAGCAAGTTTGGCGAACCGCGGAGGTTCGACGATGGCACGCGGAGCGGCACCGTCGAAAGGCTAACCGAGTGAACGGCATCTCGCTGCGCTGGCCCGGCCAAGCGAGATTTTGACGAGCAGGGATGCAGCAGGCAAGACATTGAGGAGAGTTTAAGACCATGCCAACTTTCACATTTTCCGGCAAGGATGCATCTGGACAGAAAATCTCCGGAGAGCGCGTTGCACCCAACAAGCAGACGCTGTCGCAGCAGTTGCGGCGCGAGCGCATTACCCCGGGGGCGATCCGCGAAAAAGGCAAAGAGTTTGCCATGCCTACCTTCGGCTCCGGCAAAGTCAAGGTGAAGGAAATCGCGATTTTCTTCCGCCAATTTTCGGTCATGATTGATGCCGGGTTGCCCCTGGTGCAGTGTCTGGAAATCCTGGCCGCAAACCAGGAAAATCAGGCCTTCCGAAAAATTCTCGACGGCGTCCGCACCACCGTTGAAGGCGGCTCGACCCTGGCCAACGCGATGCGTGGCTATCCCAAGGTTTTCGACGACCTCACTACCAACATGATCGAAGCCGGTGAAACCGGCGGTATTCTCGACATCATTCTGCAGCGGCTCGCCACGTACGTAGAAAAAGCTGTACGCCTGAAGGCTGCGGTGAAATCGGCATTGATCTATCCGGTCGCCGTCGTCGGCATCGCTGGACTGATTGTCGGAGCCTTGCTCAAGTGGGTCGTTCCCATCTTCGCCAATCTGTTTGCCGGACTGGGCGTGGCTCTGCCTCTGCCGACCCGCATCGTCATCGGGATGAGCGCCTTCATCGGCACTTTCTGGTGGGTCATTCTCGGCGCCTTCGCGGGACTTATCTTCGGTCTGAAACAAATTCGTAAAAGCAAGCAAGGGCGCTATTATTTCGATAAGTTCCTGCTTCACCTTCCCATTCTCGGCTCGCTGTTGCGCAAGATCGCCGTGGGAAGATTTACCCGCACGCTCGGCACCCTGATCACTTCAGGCGTGCCCATTCTTGAAGGCTTGGCCATCACCGCCCGTACCTCGGGCAACGCCGTTCTCGAAGAAGCTCTGATGAAGGTGCGGAAAGCGATCGAAGAAGGCCGCACCATCGTCGATCCACTCCGCGAATGCGGGGTTTTTCCCAGCATGGTGACCCAGATGATCGGCGTCGGCGAAGCCACTGGCGCGATGGACAGCATGCTGCAGAAAATCGCCGACTTCTACGAGGAAGAAGTCGACGCTGCGACGCGCGACATGCTGGCGATGCTCGAGCCCGCCATCATCGGCATGCTGGGCCTTTCTATCGGCGGCATCGTGATTTCGCTCTACATGCCGCTGTTCGCCATGATCGCGAAGTTGGCTGGCTAAGGCAGGGTTTCAAGGTGGGAAAGCTTCAAGTTTTCACAGATAGAGCAGTTCTGAAACTTTGAACCCTTGGGACTCTGAAACGATGAAACCTTGAAACGTTGAAATTTTGGGCTTTGAATGCAATCCACATTTGACGACCGGAATTGGCTGGCTTGGCTGGTCAAAGTAAGAATTTTGATCCTGTCTTTTCTGCTCGTCATTCAACTGGCGTTTGCCGAACTTACCTCGACCCATCTTCCGCTGCGCCTGTTCCTCAGCACCATGCTGCTGTGGTACACGGTTTCGCTCTTTTTCGTGGTTCTCATGTCAGTGTGGCAAGAGCATCGAGTGCAGGCGACCTTG
The DNA here is from genome assembly GCA_963818935.1 of uncultured Acidobacteriaceae bacterium. Lineage (GTDB taxonomy): Bacteria > Acidobacteriota > Terriglobia > Terriglobales > Acidobacteriaceae > Sulfotelmatobacter. Next base: position 5,927 of record CAWFUK010000041.1, on the reverse strand, counting down.
CAGGTGCTCACCGATCTGATCATGGTGAGCCTGGTGGTGCACGAAACGGGAGGCTGGGATAGCTCTCTAAATTTCCTTTATCCATTGGGCATCATCGTCGCCGGTATTCTCTTGCCGCGGGTGTGGGCCTATCTGATCGCGGCGTTGGCCTTCATTCTTTACGGTACCGTCCTCGAACTCAACTACTACGCAGTTGTGCACTCCTACTGCACCACCCATCCGGAATTGAAGGCGCTGCAGGGAATCATTTTCGTAAACCTGTTTGCCTTCCTCGCTGTTGCTTATCTCGCAGGCCAGTTGGTCGCCAAGCTGCGCCAGGCGCGGGTACAACTGAAAGATGCCAGCGGAGCCCTCGAAGATCTTCAGATCCTGCACGAAAACATCATTCAGTCCATCAGCAGCGGATTGATCACCACCAGCCTCGATGGCCGAATTACGCTGGCCAACAGCGCGGCCCAAAAACTTCTGGAGCGCGCGCCCGAAGAATTGCTGGGAAGACCTGTGGCCCAGCTCTTTCTCGATCCTCTGCCCAACGGCGAGTCGCACACCCATGCCGAAGTTCGTTTCGATAGTGCCAAGGCCTTCCGCAAGACGGTTCGAGTCAGAGTCGCCGCATTGAACGTTCCGGAGCGAGGCGCGCTCGGCTTCGTCTACGCATTCGACGACCTCACCGAGATCCGCCGTCTGGAGCGGGAAGTCCGCATGCAGGATCGTCTCGCAGCCGTCGGACGCCTGGCGGCAGCCATTGCTCACGAAATCCGCAATCCTCTTACGTCGATCGCCGGATCGGTCAGCATGCTCTCCGGCATCCCGGAAATGAGTCAGGAGCATCGCCACTTGCTCGATATCGTTACACGGGAATCGCAGCGCCTGAACGGCATCATTACCGACTTTCTGGCTTACTCACGGGGCAAGCAGTATCGCTTCGAAAAGGCCGATCTGGTGCGCCTGCTGGAAGACACCCTCACCCTGATGCGTCATCGCATGACTGCGGAAAATACGGGGATCACGATTGAAAGCCGTTTTCCTTTTGCAGAAGCCTGGGTCATGGCCGATGGCGACAGAATCAAACAAGTGTTCTGGAACATCGCCGAGAACGCGGTGCGAGCGATGGGTACCGGCGGCAAGTTGCGGGTGAGCATCGAACGCCTGGGCGAGGATTGGCAGATCAGCTTTGCCGACACCGGCTCGGGGATGACTCCGCAACAAACAGAAAAGATTTTCGAGCCTTTCCAGTCGAATTTTGAAGGAGGTACCGGGCTCGGCCTCGCCGTCGTCTATCAGATCATGCAGGCTCACGAAGGCAAGGTCTGGGCACGATCGAAACCAGGGCAGGGAACTACTTTCGTTCTGCGCTTGCGTCGTCTCGATGCCGAAAAACTGGACGCAAACCTTCCTGCCTGCGGTGCTCGCGAAGAAGAGCACGATGCACCTGTGTTGCAAGCGGCTGCGCCCGCCCGGTTCGCTGCCGCCGCAGCCGAAGGGAGACAGAATGGCTAACATTCTGGTCTGCGACGACGAGCGTTCCATCTGCGAGATGCTCGATATCGCCCTGCGCCGCGAAGGCCACCGGGTTGAAACCGTGCAGTCTGGCCAGGCCGCCAAAAGCAAGATCGACGGCAATCTATATGATTTGATCATCACCGACATCAAGATGCCGAACGTCGACGGCATCGAAGTGCTGCGCCACGCCCATCGCGTTTCGCCCGATTCTCCCGTTATCCTCATCACCGCCGTCGACGATTACGAAGCCGCGGTCGAGGCTGTAAAGGCTGGTGGAGCCTCCGATTACATTCGCAAGAGCCCCGGCCTCGTCGACGAAATCAAGCTGGCCATCAACCGCGTGCTGGAGAAGCTGGTTCTCAGTAAACAGAATTTTGCCCTTCGTCGCGACGCCGCGTCGCACAACTCGCTCGACAACATCATCGGCTCCAGTGCCGCGATGGAGAAGTTGAAGCAGACGGTTCGCACTGTGGCCTCGACCGCGAGTACGGTTTTGATTCATGGCGAAAGCGGCACGGGAAAAGAGCTGGTCGCTCGCGCCGTCCATATCTGTTCTCCACGCGCCACCGAACCCTTCGTCTCCGTGAACTGCGGCGCCTTCCCGGAAACCCTGCTGGAAAGCGAACTCTTCGGCTACTTGAAGGGAGCTTTCACCGGGGCCACGCAAAACAAGCGCGGACTATTCGAAGTCGCCGGCGGCGGCACCATTTTTCTCGACGAAATCAGCGAGATGACGCTGGCCATGCAGGTGAAACTGCTCCGCGTTTTGCAGGAGCGGACGGTGCGTCCGGTCGGTGGTACCAGTGAAATTCCGATTGACGTGCGCGTGATCGCCGCCACCAATCGCGATCTCGACCGCGCCGTCGCGGAGAACCTATTCCGCGAGGATCTCTACTACCGCCTCAACGTCATTCCCATCCGGGTGCCGAACTTGAGCGAGCGTCGCGAGGATATTCCGTTGCTCGCCAATCACTTTCTGAAGAAGTATGCAGCCGCGGCCAATCGCAGTATTCTGCGTGTCAACCAGAAGTCGCTCGACAACCTTTGCGGGTACGAATGGCCGGGCAACGTTCGCCAGCTCGAGAACACAGTCGAACGCGCCGTTGCCCTGGAAACGACGGACGAGCTTCACGTCGAACTGCCGGTCGAGCGCCCCAAAGCGCGTGCCGCCGCCGCAGGCATCGGGGGTTTTGGAGCAGCTTCTGAAATCGAGCCTGGAGCGGTGCTGCCCGAAGGGGTGGGCATGGAAGGCTATGTGGCGAACATCGAGCGCACCCTGCTGCAAAACGCGCTAGGCCGCTCCAATGGAGTGCAGACCAAAGCCGCAGACCTGTTGGGAATTTCCTACCGATCGTTCCGGCATTTGATGAAGAAGTACGGGCTGTAGCCGCGAGTCCGCAACTTCCGGCATTACCCCTGCGACGACCCAGGATATCGACTCGTCCGCCTTCATCCACGGCTCTAATCCGGTCAAATGAGTGCGATCGCGATGTTGCAACAGTTATCCGGCCCTCAGCCACGGGCTGCACATCTGTGGAACGATGTTCTCGATCACAATCCCAGCCCTGTCTCTCCACAGAACGGAGAGACTAGGGCGGGACACCCACCTCATCTACTCCTATTGCCTCTTACTTCCAGGCGCTGTCGTTGATCAGGTTATAGGCGTTGACGCTGCCCAGGCCGGTGGCCATATCCCATCCTGGAGTGGCGCCGAACGCCGGCTGATAAGCCGCGGCGCGGGCCATGGGATCTATGACGGCGTAGCACGTTGCACCTGTCCCTCCGCCACCAGAGAGTGTGCAGAGAGGCACTCCGGTATATCCCTCGCCCTGATTCGTAAGAGTCACACTGCTGACCGTCTTTGTGGTCTTGTCGATGGTCGCGGTGCAGGTTGCCTGAGTTCCGCCAGCGTAAATGATAGTGCCTGTCGGGGAATAGTAAGGCGACAGATTGGAAGGAGCCGGGATGCTGCACGTGGGCGTGCCGGTGTAGCCTGATCCGCTGGAAGTGAGAGTGAGACTAGTGATGGCTTGCGTGCTCAGCGCGCCAAAAGTCCCAGCCGGATCGAAACAGTCGGCGGCGAATGCGGAGCCGAAAGGCTCACAGTCTTCAACGTTATCGCCTTGGGTGATGTCGTTGAAGATGCAGTTCGTTGCGCCCGGCAGGTTGATGGAATAGCAATCACTGTTGCCCGAGCTGCCGAATTCGCTATTGGCGATGGCATAGTAAGTCGGGTTGGGATTGCCCACACGAGTATTCCATTTCTGGTTCACGAGCGCCTGAATAGCGGCCATGAGGGGCGCAGCGAACGAGGTGCCACTGGCTTGGCTCCAGGTGCTGGGGGCTCCCGCACACGATGTACCGCCGTTGGCCACGTCCGAGAAGCAAAAAAGGAAGCAGGAATTCCAGGTGTTGCAGGCGGCAAACAGAGATACATCTGGGAGATCGCGTACGCCATCTGCCGGGTTGCCAAAGATGCTCGATTGCCAGGAAGGCTTGGCGTAGCCCGCGCACGTGGTGTCTTCGATATAGCCGTATTCAGTGTTTCCTGCGCCGGTGGCGCAGCCACTGGGCCCGCCGCCGCCGGCCCAGGTGGAGGGCGCGTCGTACGGATAATGGTCCATGTTGCATAAGCTGCCGGGGCCGTAAGCTGCGTCACCGTAAAAGTTGTAAAGCGGATAGGTGGCGCAGGAGTAGTCCCAGGGAATCTCAGGGATGTAAGACTTAGCCGAGCCGTAGGTGGGGCCATTGGTCCCGAAGTAGGTGCTCACAGGAGGGCCGCCTTCGTAAGCGTTGTAAAAAGCCTCGAAGTCAGTGCCACCCACTGCGACATTGTAAACAGTCGAACCCAAGCCGTTAACGCCAATGCCGGATAGGGCGTATTCATATTCATTTTCCCCGGCGTCGAAGTCTTCGGAACAAAGAGACGGGCCGTGGTCACCCGTGATCCCAAACACCGAGACGCCAGCCGCAGCCGCCGACTGAAAGGCAGAGTTGTAGGCGGCGTTGCCCGCGGCGCCCACGCCCACTTCGCACCCTTGGTAGCTCAAGCTCATGACGGCAGGCGGACTGCCCGCGCTGATAAGGTTCTCAATCGCAATCAGGCCGCCGAAAGTGGTGCTGGTGTCGCGGCAAGAGGCCAGTTCGGCGTTGGCGCCCGGCGCGAGCGCGGTGACCATCTCCACGTCGATGTTGGCTTCAATGTCGGCGCCGCCGTCACCCGGGCTAATGCCCGGATTGGCGCAGTTCCCGCCCGAGTCAGGATGTACGGTGCTGAGAGTGCCGCCGTACCCGGTCAGGCCGAACGTCTTCTGATACGTGCTCCAGTCGTCGCCATAGGAGTTGGATGTCTCGATTACCGCTACGGTCTGGCCTTGGCCGTAAATGCCGGCAGTGTAAAGCGGGGTAAGGTTGTAGATGGTCTGGAGGTCGGCAGGCACCAGGTAGAAGCATGGGATGCCGCAATTGCCGGAGAAAGTATAGCCAGGGCGGGATTCGTGCGCCGCGTGCGGCCTGAAATCGTGCAGGGAGACCACGCCCTGAACGGCCGGCGCCAGCGCCTCCGGAATTTGCGGGTCGCTCATGTTGGCGATGTGCCGCTCGCCGTGCACCTCGAGATAATGGATCTCAGTATGGAAGGCCTCGCGGATCTGGCCCGCGGTGCCCGAGAAGTCAATCACCATCCGATTGGGATAGACGTAGCCCACGGTGAAGCCGTGCGACTCGAGCCACTTCGTGATGGCGTCGAGATCTTCCTGCACGAGTCCATATTTTTCTCCTTGTTCCGTCGCACTCAGCCAGTGGCGGAAGTTGGGAGAAGATTTATCGGTGAGGGAATCGATATAGCGATCGAAGCGACGCTCGAGATCGGCCGGGCGCTTCAGCTGGAGCAGCATGTGATCGAGGGGAAGTTCGTCGGGCACACGGCCGCGATCATTTCGAGCTTTGGCTTCGAAACGCGTGTTGCCGGCGAGCGTGACCAGCCGGGTTTCGTCAATTGACTGCTTGATAATGCTGCGGCTCGGGCCGGCTTCCGCGCAGAGTGGAAGTGTGAAAAGTGAGTTGAGGGCAAAAGTGAAGGCGACACCAGCGAACGCGACGCAAAGTTTCCTGATCATAAATCCTCCTCAGGATTTTGTCGACGGTCAACTTCCAACGGCGGGCTCGATCTTCAACAGTGACAACGGAGACTCTGGTCTCGGGTCAAAGTACCGGGCACAAATTATATGCCCAATCCATTCGGTGCGGTAGTATGCAAGAATTTTCATCCTCTGTTATCCGGCGGCATTCGTCTTAGCTCAAAAGCCCCGTAAATGCTAAAGTGAAATCCGGCGGAGAATTGGCTCGAGAGAGAAGAAGTTTTCTTGGCGTCCCACACCCAGCCTGACGGAGAGCGAAGCGGGTAACTGTTGCAACCAGGCGTG
>CAWFUK010000040.1:0-40976 GCA_963818935.1 uncultured Acidobacteriaceae bacterium | reverse complement strand
GTCAATTCTTCTGGTTCCACCGTTTCTCGGCTGGGCGATTATTTCAATCCGGCCGCCTTCGGCGTGAACCCCGCAACCGGCGTGACTCCATGTAACGAATTGAACGTCGCACTCGGAACGCTAAACGTATTGCCCTTCGGAACATCTTCGCGCAACTTCCTGCGTGGACCCGGCCAGAAGAATGTCGACTGCAGCCTGGTGAAGTTTTTTCCCATCAGTGAAAAATCGCGAGTCGAGTTCCGCGCCGAATTCTTCAACATCTTCAACTTGGTGAATTTCGCACAACCGAACAATAATGCATTTGTGCCGGGCACGTTTGGCGCCATCACCGCAACCAGCGCCGGACCACGCATTATCCAATTCGCGTTGAAGTATAACTTCTAAAAGAACGTGGTAAAGGATCGTGAAACTTATGCGGCTGCAAGGAAAAGTTGCACTCATTACGGGCGGATTGAACGGCCTTGGCCGCGAAGCCGCATTGGTCTTTGCTCGCGAAGGCGCTCGTGTTGCTGTTTGCGATCTGCCCGCAGAAGGCGGCGAGCTAGTGGCGGCAATCCAGGCGCAAGGCGGCGAAAGCTTCTATGCCGCCGCCGACGTCTCCCAACTGTCCCAAGTCGAAGTCATGGTCAGCGCGGTGCTCCAGAGATTTAGCGCGATTGACATTTTGGTAAACAATGCTGGAATCACCCGCGACGCGACTCTGCTGAAGATGACCCCTGAGCAATGGAACCAGGTGATTTCAGTGAATCTCACCGGCGTCTTCCACTGCACCAGGACGGTGGCACCCCACATGGTCGAGCGCGGCAAGGGAAAAATCATCAATACTTCTTCGATTGTCGGCATTTCGGGGAATTTTGGACAGACCAACTATGCCGCCACCAAAGCCGGCTTGATCGGAATGACCAAAACCTGGGCCCGCGAACTTGGCCCGAAAGGCATTACCGTAAACGCCGTCGCTCCCGGCTTTATCGAAACTGAGATGGTCAAGAAAATGCCGGAAAAAGTGTTGCAACAAATGCGCGAAAAAAATCCGTTGCGGCGCATGGGCCAACCTCGCGATGTTGCCAATGCCTATTTATTTCTGGCTTCGGACGAAGCCGATTTCATTAATGGAGCGGTGCTCAGCGTGGATGGTGGACTAACGTTGTAGCCATCTGATCTACGAAAATTCCATGTCCCGATATGCCACCATCGTCGCCACCGGCAGTTATTTGCCGGAGATCGAAATCAGTAACGACATTTTGCGCGCTCGGTTTTCCGCCGAAGCCGAGAACATAAATAAACTCGAAGCCGCCACCGGCATCCGCAAACGCTGGTACGCTCCCGATTCCTGGGCGACCTCCGATTTAGCGCTCGCCGCGTCTTGTCAGGCATTGGAGCGCGCGCATCGTAAGCCCGAAGATGTAGACCTGATTATTCTCGGCACAGATTCTCCCGATTTCATCACTCCCGCCACCAGCGTTGTTCTTCAGCATAAGCTCGGCGCCAAGAATGCCGGAACCTTCGACGTAGCCTGCGCCTGCGCTTCGTTTCCCACCGGTCTGGCCGCGGGCGCCGGCCTGATCGCAACCAACTCTTCCCTGCGCACCGTTCTCGTCGTCGGCGCTTACCTCATGCATCGCCTGGCCGATCCCAACGATCCCTCTATCTTCTTTTATGGAGATGGAGCGGGCGCCGCGATTCTTGAGCCTTCCGATCATCCCGGCTTCATCTCCTCTGCCATGCAGGCCGATGGCTCCTACAACCGCAATTGGGGAATTTACTCAGGAGGCACCGCCGAACCCGCCACTGAGGCCGCGGTTCGCGCCGGCCGAACCCGCGTGCAGTTTATCGAACGCTATCCTCCCGAAATCAACGAACAGGGCTGGCCAAGACTGGCTCGCCGCCTCGCTGCGAATGGCGGCTTTTCCCTTGAGGACGTGAACCTTTTTATTTTCACCCAGGTCCGCAAATCGACGATCGAGAAGGTCATGGCCGACCTCGGCGTTCCCTTCGCGCGTGCACATACCATCATGGAAGAATGCGGTTACACCGGCTCCGCCTGCGTCGGCATGGCCCTCCACGATGCCATCGAAAAAGGAAAGCTGGCCTCTGGCGGACTCGCGTTGCTGGTAGGCTCGGGCGTGGGATATAACCAGGCGGGTGTTGCCTTCCGCATGCCCTAGCGTCATTCCTCCTATGATTCATGGTGACATCCTCGGTGAGCGTGCGCGGCTGAGCCCAGATCGTACCGCGCTCATTTACCTTCCCACGCAGCAGCGCTTTACCTATCGCGAACTCAATGAGCGATCCATCCGTTGCGCCCGCTCGTGGACTGAACAATTGCGCCTCAGCAAGGGTGATCGTGTCGGTATCCTCGCCACAAACCGGGTTGAGTTCCTCGACGCTTTTTTCGCTGCGGGCAAGACCGGCATCATTCTTGTTCCGCTTAACACGCGCTTAACCCCGGCTGAGTTAGCCATCATCGTGCAAGACAGCGGGATGAAAGCGCTTCTCTACGATGGCGATTTACGCGCAACCATCGAACAACTGAAATCGCAGACTTTGATCGAACACTGGATCGCGCTCGATCAACCGGCTAGCCCATCTGACCTGCAATACTCGAACCTACTAGCCGAGGTTGAATCTGTAAGCTCGTTCTCCGCCCCCTGCGATCCCGAAGAAATTTATTGCCTTCTCTACACCAGCGGCACCACCGGAAAACCCAAAGGCGTGATGATTCCCCACCGAATGGTGACCTGGAACGGCTACAACACGGCGATATGCTGGCAATTGCGCGAAGATGATGTCAGTCCAGTTTTTACCCCGCTCTATCACGCTGGCGGCCTCGCGGCTTTTCTTGTCCCAATCTTCATCGCCGGAGGCACCATCGTCCTGCATCGCGAATTCAACCTTCCGGAAGTTTGCTCATCAATTGAATTGCACCAATGCACTGTTCTTTTGGGCGTCCCTACGATTTTCAAAATGCTGATTGAAAGTCCAGAGTTCGCCGGGACGGATCTCACTCATGTTCGCTGGTTCATCAGTGGAGGAGCGCCACTTCCGGTCGAATTGATCGAGTTGTATCGGACGCGTGGTGTTGTTCTTAAACAAGGCTACGGCTTAACTGAGGTGGGCGTGAATTGTTTTTCCATGACAACGGAAGAGGCCCTCCGCAAACCCGGCTCTATCGGAAAGCCCATGATGTTTACCCAGGCGCGGCTCCTCGCCTCCGATGGTCGAGTGGTCCCGCCCAATGAGGTAGGCGAGTTGTGCTTACGCGGCCCGCACGTCTGCAGTGGCTACTGGAACAATCCCAATGCAACCGCCGCCGCGCTCGACAACGACGGATGGTTTCACACCGGCGATATGGCACGCTGCGACCACGAAGGATTTTTCTACATCGTCGGCCGCTCCAAAGACATGTTCATCAGCGGAGGGATTAACGTTTACCCGGCTGAAATCGAAGGGGAGCTACTGCGGTGTCCCTTGGTGCGAGACGCCGCTGTCATCGGCGTACCGAATCCAAAATGGGGCGAGGTCGGAGTCGCTTTCGTCGTCCCTACCAGCCCCGTAACCTCCGAAGAACTAATAGCCTTTCTCGCACCAAAACTGGCGAAGTACAAACTTCCGCGTGAGTTCGTATTCGTTGACGCCCTACCGCGCACGGCTTATGGCAAGGTTGTGAAAACAGAGTTGCGCGAATCTTTCGATCGCCGCAGGCCCAGAAACTCGTCCACCGATCCCCTGCAGAAATTCGGTTCTTCTTTAAGCTGAGTGGTCGTGAGATCAGTTTTCAAAAGCTGATACGACCTTGCAACTCCAGTACGCGCCCGCTCAATCCACTCAGCGCCGTGCCGAATAGCGGATTGGCAACAGGAACGCCAGAACTGTTGCTGAAATAGCTGACTACGGTCGAGTTGGTACCGAAGGTAAAAGGCGCCAGATTCAGCTTATTAAAAGTGTTGTAGGCAGTCAGGCGCAGTTGAATCTTGGCATTCTCGCCAATAAACCTCGTCGCGGGCAGCCCAAATTCCTTCATGATTGTGAGGTCGATATCCTGATAGCGCGGTCCACGGAACGAATTGCGTCCGATTCCCGGGAAGTCTGGCGTGGTACCCGAAGTTTGCAAGGTGAAGTATGGGTTCTGGTTGCCGGCGGTAGCCGACGAAGCCGCTAGCGGGAAGTTCCCCGCAGTCGGAGGCAGGAATGCGGAAGTATCATGGTCGTCGCCTGCATTTCCGTTGTAGGCGATCGGCCGGATCGGACACAGATTCGTGGCCCCAATGACTGGACAGATATTATCGGCCACCGGAGTCCACGGATAACCGGAGTGGAATTGGAAAATTCCATTCAGTTCCCATCCACCAACCACCTTGGCCATCCAAGCGTTTTTGTTGCTGAAGTTGGGCAAGTCCCAAACCGCATAGGCGCGAAAGTTGTGCGTGGCATCGTAGTCCGACAGTCCACGCTCGGTAGCGTCATCGATCGGATAAGTTTGATTGGTCGTGAATCCCGGCCCCTCCGCGGAAAGCTGATCGATCGCCTTGCTCCAGGTGTAGAGGATGTTGGCCGATAATCCATGGCGGAAGCGATGTTCCAGTTGAGTGTTCAACGCGTTGAAATCTGAATTCGTGTCAGGGGTGAAGCTGTATACCTGGCCCACATCTGGATTCAAGACCGGATAGAATTCCGCTAAATTCTTGATACGGGTCAAATGGTGACCCGCGCTGCCCTGGTAGCCGACCGTCAAAAGCCAGTCTGGGGCAAGGCTGCTTTGAATCTGGAACGAATAAAGATACGTGTACGGCGTCGGCATGCTTACCGGATTCGCATAAATATTTGGCGGGCTCTGTCCGGTCAAAATTGTTGGCAGGCCATTCGCTGGATTCAACGGTGTGATCAGAGCAGGGTTCGCCGGATAGCTCTCGGGGCTGTTGTTGGTGCCAGTGTTAAAAGAAATCTGACCATTAACGAAGGGAGTACCGAAACCGGTAGCCTCCGTGCCGCAGCAAATTCCGTAGTTCGCCACGAAGGGCGGATTATCGCGCGTGTTGTCGAAGATGTTGTCGTCGAAGCGATCGTAGGCGATGCCGAATCCGCCCCGAACCACAACTTTATTGTTGTACATTTCCGGAGCCCACGCGAAGCCGAGGCGTGGACCAAAATTAAACCAATTCGAGTTCCACTGCTGGCCAGGATTAATTTCTCTTCCATTCAGCAGCCCATTTGTCGGATCGCTTGTAGGAACGAAGTTAGTTAGGTGTCCATTCGCTTCCGTGGGAGGAGCGTAGTGCTCCCAGCGCAAGCCAAGATTCACGGTGAGAGTGGGGCGAAGCTTCCAGTCGTTTTGTATAAAAGCCCCGTAAATCGACGAGCGATAATACTGCCCCCGGGTTGTGGGCGCACCGCCCGTCAGCGGGTTCACTTCGATCGATTCGAAGATCGGCGTTCCGTTGGCGAAATTCCACGGTCCCTGAAAAACATAGTCGGGACGCGCACCACCGATCAAAGCATCATTATCCTGCTCGTGTTCATATTCGAAACCAAATTTGAACGACTTGTTCCCGATCACTTTCGAGAGCACATCCCGGAAGGCGTACGTGTTTTGCGCCAGGATTCCTGGCGAATCGTCTCCTTGCGCGGCGCCGTAGCGAATACGTTGCGCGCCCGGTAATGGCAAGCCTTGAATTTCCACGCGCGGGATGGCGAAGTTGATCTGCGGATTGGACGTGATGCCGTTGTAAGAGTAACGGGTGAAGTTGGCTCGGGCTTCGTTCAGCGTGGTGGAATTGATGGTTCGCACCCACGACAGAAAACCGCTCGGGCTGAAGTCATTGGTGCCGAAGTCCGCGCTGGGTCGACCCTGCGCGGCTCCGTCAGCCGCAATCGTCTTGTAGAACGTCAGAAATGTATTGACCGCGAATAGGTCTTTGCCTTGGTTGTAGTCGACGCGAGCGTTGTATTGATTGCCCTCGGTCGTGGCTGGCAAAGAAATCTCCGCAAATTCCAGATCAGGAACTCCGTCGAGCCCTCCGCCGACGTATTCCGCAGGATTGCCGCCAGTGAAGCTCGGGTTATAGACGCCGTAAGTGGCGTAGGGCGATCCGATGTCGAGACCGCTTCCCACCACGGTGCAGGGTTGCGACGCTGCCACCCAGAGCGCGCAACTCGGAGTCAGCAACTGCTTGATGCGCGGCGCCAGACCACTTTGCTGCAAGATGGTCGCCACCGCCGTGCCCCCGCGGTCACCCAATACGAGCGCATCGAATTGTGGCGTTTCCACATAATTGTCTTCGAAAGTAGTATTCGTGGCACGCAGGCCTTCGTAATTAAAGAAGAAGAAAAGCTTGTTCTTCAGTATCGCCCCACCCAGCGTGCCGGCAAATTGCCGGTAGGCATCGTCATCCCGTAACGTCGGCTCAAAACCAACTCCGGTCTCATATCCACCAAACTTGTTATAAGCATTTAGGTTTGGATCATGGTAGAGGAATAGACCTCCGCCGTGAAACGCATTCGTTCCGCTCTTCGTAACCGTCTTAATATGGGCGCCGGAACTGCGCCCGTCGGAAGCGTCGTAGTCGTTACTTAGAACGGTGATTTCTTGCACCGACTCGATGCTGGGCGTGATCACAGCCGCACCACCCCATTGCAAGCTGTTCACGCTGACGCCATCCACTAGATAGTCATTAGAGGTGACACGCATGCCGTTGGCGCTGATCGGTTGCTGGTTCTCCACTTGAAAAATAGCCGTGTTCGATCCGCCAGGGCCCGCCGATCCCCCATTGCCTCCTGCGCCATTGGGAAACCCCGCAGACAAGCCGTTGCCAGTGCGAGCCCCGTCTCCCATCACTCCCGGCGACAAGCGCAGCAATTCGTAAGGATCGCGATCGATCGCTGGGAGGCTCTGCACCTGATTTTCACTCAGCGTGCCGCTAATCGTCGCATCCTCGGTGCTCAGCGCTGGTGTTTCTTCCGTAACCGTTATCGTCTCCTGGGCTTGTCCGAGTTCCAGAGTTACATCGAGCCCTCGCGGCAACTCGGCGGCCACAGTCACTCCGGCATTGGAACTCTTCTTAAAACCCTTGGCCTCGACGGTCACCGTATAGCTGCCCGGTGGCAACGCTGAGATCTTGTAAAAGCCAGAACTGTTGGTGGTGTCGGTGTGGGCGACGCCAGTCGCATCTTCCAGGGCGGTCACTGTGGCCCCGGTAATCACAGCGCCAGATTTGTCTTGCACCGTGCCCTGAAGAGTGGCGCCGAATTGCGCCAGCCCAGTCGCGGAAAACAACATCAACAGCGGGAATACGAAAAGAATGCGGACGCGGCTCATAAACTCCTCCGGGATGCGTTCTTGGTCTGGTGATGACATTTGCGCCGCTTGGGCGCGTATTCCGGTAACTGGCATTTTCTGGAACGAGCGGAGATAATTTGGCAGTTTGCGGCTGCTAAGACACTTGCTCAGGGATTCAAGAAAACCACCACCATCCGATCGAAGCAGATTCTTCGCGCTGGAAGACGATTTTGGCCAACATCGGAGCTTGCCTGACGCCCACGTAACTTGAAGAGAACCAGATGTGCGCAAGCTTGAACGCATCGTGTGGGCCGTAAACTCTCCAGAGCCAGTCACCTACTCGCTGATAGAGAATCATTAAAGCCGCCATCGAGCCTTTAGGGGTATAGGGGAAACACCCGAGTTCAATCGCCACAACCGGGACAAATGAACTCATTGGCGGACTGCCGCGAATGAGGGGAAAAGAAGAAGACGCAGAATCACGCAGGCGATTTCAATAACCGTCGCAGGGGAAAATAGGACGCCACAAATCGCGCGCCTAGATACGATTCACGACCGAACGACGCACGGCAAGAACCGATGATGGAAGTATTGCCGACACGCGGTCCATGGGTGGCAAAGGCAAATCCCGCGGCCGGCCACACTTGCCGTCGCCTTATCCGTTTTGCATGACCCTTGCGATACGCTCGAACGCCCAGTCAATTTCCTGGCGGCTGATCACCAGCGGCGGCGCAATGCGTATCACGTGATCATGCGTTTCCTTGCACAGGATCCCTTCGTCTTTAAGTTTTTCGCAGTAGGGACGCGCCGACGTCTTCAATTCGATGCCGATCCACAAGCCTTTGCCCCGCACCTCTTTCACCTGCGAACTGTGCAGCATTTGCAACAGGGTCAAAAAATACGCTCCCAATTCCGCCGAGCGCTCCACCATTTTTTCTTCGATGAGCACTCGCAGAGCCGTCCGCGCGATGGCGCACCCCATAGGGTTTCCGCCGAAGGTGCTGCCATGGTCGCCAGGGCTGAACACGCCGAGAATTTTGCGCGACGATAAGACGGCTGAAACTGGATAAAATCCTCCCGCCAGTGCTTTGCCCACGATTAGAATGTCGGGCGTGATCCCCTCGTGCATGTAGGCAAAGAGTCGGCCGGTTCGTCCCAGGCCTGACTGAATCTCATCTGCCATCAGCAACACCTCATTCTGCCGACAGATGTGATGCGCCTCGCGTAGAAACCCGTCGGGGGGAATGACAATTCCTGCTTCGCCCTGGATTGGTTCCACCAGAAAAGCGCAGGTATTGGGCGTGATCGCGTCTCGCAGCGCGTGGACATCACCGAACGGAATCACTTTGAATCCGGGAGTGAACGGGCCAAATCCATCGCGATATTGCTGATCGCTTGAAAAGCTCACCACCGTAACGGTACGGCCATGAAAATTATTGGCGCACACTATGATTTCGGCTTGTTCCGGGGGAATGCCCTTCACCTTATATCCCCACTTGCGCGCTGTCTTGACCGCGGTCTCAACCGCCTCCGCGCCTGTGTTCATCGGAAGCACCATATCGAAGCCGGTCAGATCGTGAAGCTCTTTACAAAGCAGCGGAAGTTGTTGGTTGCGGAAGGCGCGGGAAGTCAGTGTGACTTTTCGAGCCTGCTCTTCCAGAGTCTGCAGGATCTTCGGATGACAATGCCCTTGGTTGACCGCGGAATACGCGGCTAGGCAATCAAGATAACGCCGGCCTTCGACGTCATACACCCATACTCCTTCCGCGCGCTCGATCACGACATCGAGTGGATGATAAGTATGGGCTCCATATTGGTTCTCAAGTTCTATATAGTCCTGACTGCGTAAAGCTCGCTCTTCGATTGGCGTGATCATGATTGTTGTCCCATTAAACCGATATTTAAATCCGCAACTCCTACTCCAGCAGCATGGTCAGAAGAGCCATGCGCACATACAACCCATTCCTGGCCTGGCGAAAATACATCGCCCTGGGATCGGCATCGACTGATTTATCTAGCTCAACCGTGCGCGGCAGGGGATGAAGAATCAGCGCGTCCGCCTTCATATGCTCCAAAACCATCGAATCGATAGCATAACGCTTCAGCCCGTTGGCCTCCGCAACGCTTTCCCTGCGGATACGTGTCTGGTAAACCACGTCGACTTCGCCGATCACCCGATTGATGTCCGATTCCAGTTCGTAGCGGACACCGTGCTCGTCAAGATACTCAAGGATGTCCGGTTTCATCTGCAGATGCGGCGGACTGACGAAAAATATCTTGACCCGTTCAAATTTGGCCAGCAGGTACGCCAGAGATCTGGCGGTGCGACCTCGATCCAACTCTCCCACCATGGCAACGCTCAAGCCGTCCAGCGGACGCTGCCGATAAATTGTGTACAAATCCAGCAACGCCTGCGTGGGATGCTGTCCGCCATTGCCGTCGCCCGCATTGATCACTGGCACCGCCGACACTTCCGCCGCACGACGTGCGCCACGATCCTCCGGGTGTCGGATGACGATTACATCGCAGTAGCCGCCGATAATCCGGATGGAATCTTCCACTTGTTCGCCTTCCACCTCAGAAGAGAACGCGCCCGCGTTTTCTGTCGAGAGCACCCTCCCACCCAAGCGGTGCATGGCCGCCTCGAAGCAGAGCCGCGTGCGCGTGGAAGGCTCATAAAACAGCGTGGCCATAATGCGGTTGTGATAGTCGAGCGAACCGCCCCGCGCCACCACACGCTCCATACCTTGCGCTCGATCGAATAGCTCCATCAGCAGCGGTACGGTGAATTGCTGCGATTCGACCACATGTTTCAATGTCGTTCGAGATTTCTCCCGTTCCCGCGCCGGAAGCGGACTGGAAGGGGTCATCGTCAGCATCAGCGTCCTCCCCCATGGAGTTGAAGTTGTGCGTTCCGTTCGCTTTCTACGCGATTGCCATCAGGAAACATGTGGGTAAAGGCAGATTCCAGAACGGCGCGACAGAGATTATCGCAGGAGGTAATGATCGCCTCCTTGCCGCCGTGGCGCAGAAAGCGCAGCACCGATTCGATCTTCGGCCCCATATTGCCCGGAGGAAAATGCCCGGCCCGCGCATAAGCCTCCAATTCCGCCGCGCTCACCTCTCGCAACGGGCGTTGCGCAGGCTTTTTGTGGTCGAGATATACGTAATCGGTATCGGTGGAAATCACAAATAAATCCGCTTGCAGGTGCGAAGCTAGCAATGCCGAGGCAAGATCTTTGTCGATCACCGCCTCCACGCCTTCCAGCCTTCCATTTTTCAAAACCACAGGAATACCGCCGCCGCCACAAGCAATCACGATCACATCCTTATCCACTAGCTCTCGAATCACGTCGAGTTCAATAATTTCAATCGGCTCCGGCGACGGAACCACTCGCCGGTAACCGCGAGCCGCGTCCTCCACGATCTCCCAGCCAAGCGACTGTTGCCGCTCTTCGGCATCCGCCCGCGAATAGAAAGGTCCGATCGGCTTCGTTGGGTGCTGCATGGATGGATCGTCCGCTGAAACCAGGCTCTGCGTCAGAACCGTGGCAATCGTCGCGTGCAATCCGGCCTGATGCAGCTCCGTTTGCAACGCTTGCTCCAGAAGATATCCGATCTCACCCTGCGTCGAAGCTCCACAAACATCCAGCGGATGCCCCGGGACCTGGCTGGCTCCTCTTTCCGAGCGCAGAAGAGCTGCGCCAACCTGCGGCCCGTTGCCATGCGTGAGCACGATTCTGTAGCCCGCTCGGATCAGTCGGACGATTTGTACCGCAGTCCGTCGCGCGTTCGTCCGCTGCTCGGCGATCGTGCCCTTTTCTCCCGCGCGAATCAGCGAATTCCCACCCACGGCAAGAAGCATGGTCTTCATAAGAAAACCCAGCCCTCAGTGTTGCGAAGTCGCGAAGCATCCCCCTACTCAGTTGCGACTGCTACTACGCGTGCGCGAACCCGTGCAATTCCGCAAATTCCGGCAGCTTGACGAACTCACCTTTCATCAGTTCCAGCATGATTGCCTTCTGCGCGTGCAGACGATTCTCCGCTTGCTGAAACACGACTGAGCGTGGTGAATCGATTACATCACCGGTAACTTCTTCCCCGCGATGCGCTGGCAGGCAATGTAGAAAAATGGCATCCGGTTTCGCGTGCCCGAACAAAGTCCGATCCACCTGGTACGGTCGGAAGATGTGCCTTCGTTTCTCAACTTCGTCTTCCTTCCCCATGCTTGCCCAGATGTCGGTGTAAACCACATCCGCGCACGAAACCGCTTCTTCAGGATCGTTGGTCGCGACGCATTTGCCGCCAGTTTCGCTGCAGCGCTCGCTAGCCCACTGCATCGATTCCGCATCCAGCTCGTAGCCCGGAGGCGTAGCCACCCAAACCTGCGCGCCGAGCTGAGCCCCGGCGAACATGAGCGAACGTGCAACGTTATAGCCATCGCCAACGAAAGCAATTTTCAATCCTTCCAGATTGCCTTTGGCCTCCCAGATTGTCAGGAAGTCCGCCATTGCCTGGCAGGGGTGAGCATAGTCGGTAAGTCCGTTGATGATTGGAATATTGGCGTAGCGTGCCATCTGCACCACTACATCATGGTTGAAGGTACGGATTACAATGCCTTGCACCATGCGTTCCAGGTTCTTCGCGACGTCGTACAGCGATTCGCGTTTGCCCAGATTGATCTCTGCCGGAGAAAGATAAAGCGAGAAACCGCCCAACTGCTGAATGCCGACGTCAAACGTGACCCGGGTTCGCAGAGAAGGTTTTTCGAAGATCAGCGCCAGAGTTTCGCGCTTCAGCGCCGCGCTGAAAGCCGTTGGATCGGCTTTCACCTGACGGCCAAGAACGAGCAGGTATTGGATCTCCGATGCCGAGAAATCTCGGATCGAGAGAAAATCTTTGCCCTTCATAATCTGGCTCCTGCCAGGGCTGGCTCGTGTTCAGGCTGATGCTCCTGCGTGAATTCGGCAAGCAGTTCGGCCAGGCCCGGCTTGGTGACTTCTTCCACTTCATAGCTCACACGCAGATTCGGTTTGTCGATGTTGATCACCCGCGCTAGATCGATCGGCGTGGCAATCAGCACCAGATCGCAACGCGTGTTGCGGATGGTTTCTTCCAGCTCATGCCGTTGCATCGCGCTGTATCCCATCGCGGGCAGAAGATTCGTCAGGTGCGGATACCGCTTGTACGTTCCGTGAATCGAGCCCACGGCATAGGGCCGCGGATCCACCAACTCAATTGCTCCACACTGCCGTGCAGCCACGACCCCGGCGCCATAGGGCATTTCCCCGTGCGTCAGTGTGGGGCCGTCTTCCACCACCAACACGCTCTTTCCCTTCACCAGCGAAGGCGTGGGAACAGTGACGCGGCAAGCCATCTCCAGAACAGTTGCTCCCGGATTGTTGAGCTTGATGTTGTGGCGAACCGTTTCAACGTCGCGCTGGTAGGCCGTGTCCACCTTATTAACCACGATTACATCCGCGCGGCGGAAGTTCACTTCACCGGGAAAATAAGCTAGTTCATGGCCGGCACGATGCGGATCGACGACCACGATTTCCAGATCGGAGACATAGAATGGGGTGTCATTATTCCCCCCGTCCCACAGAATCACATCTGCTTCCTTCTCCGCTCGGTCAAGAATTTTTTCGTAATCGACTCCCGCGTAGACGACGGTTCCCTGCTGGAGGTGCGGTTCATACTCCTCGCGTTCTTCGATCGTGCACTGCTGAAGGTCGAGGTCTTCCATGGTTGCGAACCGTTGCACGGCTTGCGTGGCCAAGTCTCCATACGGCATGGGATGCCGGATCACCACCGGTTTTCGGCCGAGCCGCCGCAACTCCCCCGCCACCAATCGTGAGACCGGACTCTTGCCGCACCCCGTGCGGACCGCGCACACAGAAATGACCGGGATCGCTGACTTGAGTTGCGTGCGTTTCGTTCCCAGAAGCCAGAAATCACAATCCACCGCCACCGCGCGCGAGGCCAGATGCATCAGGTTCTGGTGAGAAATATCGCTGTAGGAAAACACCACCGTGTCAATCTCGTATTCGTCGACCACCTTTTCCATGTCTTTTTCTTCCAGAATCGGAATGCCTTCCGGATACAAACATCCTGCAAGCTCTGGCGGATAACAGCGGCCGGCAATATCGGGAATCTGAGTAGCGGTGAATGCGACTACGTGGTAGTTGGAATTGTCCCGAAACAACACATTAAAGTTATGAAAATCTCGGCCAGCAGCACCAAGAATTAAGACCCTCTTCATGGAAAGTCCTCCGCGCAAAGATAATTACGGCCTATCTTCGCTCTCGCGGAAGAGGTTTTGCAGTACTCCCAATCACAGCTAAGGGTGAGTTATTGGCATCGGCGATCCTGTCCGTGCCCGATTCTTAAGAAAACAACCGATCTCGCTGCATATAAAGCCATCTGGACCGAATGCTGTAAATGGTCACACGCAGTTGTGCCCTGCGTCCTTTCGATTCTTTTCCGAAGGTGGAGAATGAAAAGCAGAAGTCGGCGCGGTCTGCGCGACAGGGTAACCGATGTGCCGCTAAAAAATCGGATCAACCTGCCGCCGGGGAGAGTTCTATGGACGTGAGACTTACTTCCGAAGAAGGCAATGTGCTGTTGGAAATTCTCGAAGACCGGGATCGCGTTTTGCAGAAGAAAATCTCTCACACAAAACGCGCTGCGCCCAAGACGCTGTTAACGGACCAGGAAACGCTCCTCGAATCCATCATCGAGAAACTCGAAATTGAGCAAACCGCAGAGCAGGAGTTTACCGATCTATGGTGGTAGCAGCCATGGCCGAAGGCACGAGCCTGCGAGATGCAGTGCGACAACTGTGGCCCGAAATTGACTGGATCGGGAATCCTCAACTGCGTGATCAAGTAACCCAAACTTGGCTCTTGGCACTTACGAGGGGCGAATTGAAACCGGACGACCTTAACTTGATCCCCTTTACTCTGCTGGTGCCGAACTGCCCCATCACCTTCATGGAGCATAAGCGCTGCGTTGTGCACATCGCCCGCGCGAGCGCTCTGGCTATGCAAGAGTTCATGGGACGCTCGCTTCCCATCGATGTCGACGTGGTCATTGCCGGAGCGATTCTGGCGGACGTTGGCAAGTTGTTGGAATACGAAATCGGTCCTGACGGCAAAACGCGGCAAAGTGAACGCGGGGAAGCTTTACGCCACCCCTTCACCGGAGTAGCTCTGGCCCTGGAATGCGGCGTGCCGGATTCCGTTTGTCACATCATCGCGGCACATGCCGCGGAGGGCGATCTGGTCAAGCGCACCACCGAGGCTTTCATTGTGCACCACGCCGATTTCATGGCGTTCTTGCCCTTCAAAAATCCAAAAAACATCAGGATCAAATAGCCAGGAGAACAAAATGGATGCCGCGAATCCCGTGTTACCAGGCAAAGAAACAATCACTGCGGCAATGTCCCACTGGGCTGCCGGTTTGCGCTTCGAAGATCTCCCCCAAGATGCGATTTATCAGGCCAAACGTTTTCTGCTCGATTCTCTCGGTTGCGCTTTCGGTGGCTATCAGCAGCACGACGTGAAGATGGCGCTCGCAGTACTGGACGAGATCGCCGGCCGCGGTCTGGCGACGGTCATCGGCAGCGGGAAGAGGTTCGACCCGGTTTCAGCAACCTTGGCAAATGCCTTGATGATCCGCTGCATGGACTACAACGACATTTATTGGAAGCAGGACCCATCGCATCCCTCTGACATTTTCCCAGCGGCGCTGGCCTGTTGTGAACGAGCTAAAAGCGATGGCAGAGAGCTGATCGTCGGCTTGGTGTTGGGGCACGAGTTCGAAATGCGATTCTGCGAAGCCGCGTTTCCGGGCATTCGCGAGCGTGGCTGGCATCACGCAACTCTGACTGCATTCGTCTCGCCCATCGTGGCTGGCCGCGCGCTACGCCTCAATTGGGAACAGATTCAACATGCGATCGGCATCTCGGCTAGCCGCCACTGCACTCTGGGCGCCGTGACCGCTGGCAAACTCACCATGATGAAGAACACGGTCGATCCGCTGGCTACACAGAGCGGAGTCATGGCCGCTCTGCTGGCTGAGAAAGATTATACCGGTCCCGAGCATGTGATCGATGGCAAAGAAGGTTTGGCTCACTGCTTTGGCCCGGAGTGGAAGTTGAACATTCTCACCGATGGATTGGGCAATTCCTGGCGCATTACCCAATGCGGCATGAAAGGGTTTCCTACTGAAGCGCTGACCCACACGCCGATATCAGCGGTGCTCGAATTGGTCAAGACGCATGACCTCAAGCCGGATGAGGTAAAGAAAATTCAGATTCGCTCGCTAGCCCGGGCGGCAGACATTCTTTCCGACCCGAGCAAGTACGACCCGCGTAGCAAGGAAACGGCTGATCACTCGCTACCTTATGTGATCGCTGCAGCCTTGGTCGACCGTCAAGTCACACCGAAGCAGTTCACGATGGAAAAAATCCTGGACCCCGTATTGCGCGCCCAACTGAGAAAGGTCGAGGTTATCGCCGATCCCGAGATCGAAAAAGTTTTCCCCGCTCTGCAAAGGGCGGTCGTAAACATTACGACCGTTGACGGGCGCTCCTTCAGCACTCAACTCGACTTCCCCAAAGGTGATCCGCGTAATCCACTGACCGATCAGGAAGTAGAAGAAAAGTTCTCCGCCCTCGCCGACGGAGTTTTGTCCAAAGGTGCACAGAAAAGAGTTAAGGATGCGGTCTGGAACCTGGAAACCCTTGACTCAGTCAGCGGATTGATGGCGTTACTGAAATCGAATGTCCGGCGCAAGAAGGCGTCCGCCGCAGAAGCTGATACCGCCACGGAAGAAGCCTTGCAGGAAGAAGCCGCACTGGTGAGTTAAGTATGCTGCAAACCATCGTTGAGAAAATCGCACAAGCTCATCTCGCCGAAGGTCCAAACCGGTTGTTGCGCGCGGGAGATTTTGTCTCGATCCGTCCCGATTATGTGATGACCCACGACAACACGTCGGCAGTGATGGCCAAATTCAAGGCTATTGGAGCGAAGACACTTCACGCGCCCCAACAGCTTGTCTTTGCCCTCGATCATGACATTCAGAATCAGGAAGAAGCCAATCTGACAAAATATCGTGCCATCGAAGCTTTCGCTGTGAAGCACGGTATTAGTTTCTACGCGGCCGGGACCGGTATTGGCCACCAGATTATGGTGGAACGTGGGTATGTGGTGCCGGGGTCGTTCGTCGTCGCCTCCGATTCGCATTCCAACATGTATGGAGCCCTGGGAGCGCTGGGAACGCCGATCGTTCGCACCGACGCCGCCGCAGTCTGGGCCACGGGTGAGTTCTGGTGGCAGATTCCTCGCTCGGTTCAGGTCGTGCTGAAGGGAAAACTGCCGCGGGGGGTGACCGGCAAAGACGTGATTATCACGCTCTGCGGCCTTTACAACCACGATGAAGTTCTGAATGCGGCCATCGAGTTCAGTGGTCCCGGCGTCGCCAGTCTTTCCATCGATGCTCGCTTCACCATCTCCAACATGAGCACCGAATGGGGACCGTTGGTGGCTTGGTTTCCCGTGGATGCAGTCACCCTCGAATACCTTCGAGGCGTTTCCCAACGGCTTCGGCGATTAGGGATCAATCGGCTCTGGCAAGCCGACATCGACCGCTGGACACAGGATCCCCCACAACCCGATCCAGACGCTGTCTACTCCGCGCGCATCGAACTCGACCTCAGTCACGTCTCGCCCCACGTCTCGGGTCCGGACACGGTGCAGGTGATGCATTCTCTGGCGGAACTGCGGCAGAAGCACATTGCGATTCAGAAGGCGTATCTCGTTTCCTGCGTGAATTCGCGGATCGAAGATTTGGCTGCCGCAGCCGCAGTTCTCGCCGGCAAGCGGGTCGCACCGACGGTCAAACTTTATATAGGAGCGGCGAGCCGCTGGGTGCAGGAAGAGGCCGAACGACAAAACATCTGGCAGACTCTGCTTCACGCAGGAGCCATCGCTCTGCCGCCCAGCTGTGGCCCTTGCATTGGGCTCGGCGCCGGCCTACTCGAAAAGGGCGAGAATGGCATCTCCGCTACCAACCGCAATTTTAAAGGCCGCATGGGATCCCGCGATGCGCAGTGCTATCTGGCAAGCCCCACGGTGGTGGCCGCATCGGCCGTGGCGGGCTATATCTGTGGACCAAACGGCGCCTCCAGCGCGGAGCCTGCGCGCGAGTACCAGGAATTTCCAGCCGCTTCGCGCGTGGCAGAGAAGGTTAGCATTCTTCCCGGATTTCCTGAGCGTGTGAACGGCCGGCTGATCTTCCTCCCGCAAGACAATCTGAACACTGACGCGATTTACGGCAAAGATTACACCTATCGCGACGACATGACCGCAGAAATGATGGCGCGGGTCGTCCTGCACAACTACGACCCGAAGTTCGCATCGCGGTGCAATGCGGGAGACGTGATCGTGGGCGGCTTCAACTTCGGCACCGGTTCCAGCCGCGAGCAAGCGGTTACTTCTCTGAAGGCCAAAGGCATTCCCCTTGTAATTGCCGCCAGCTTTTCGCAGACCTACCTGCGCAACGCATACAACAATGGATTCTTGTGCATCGAGGTGCCTGAGTTCGTGGCGCGATTGCGGCAACACTTTGATGCTCAGATTCTCGCCAGAGAGAAAACCATCATTCCGGCTGAAGAAATTGACGTCAATTTTGCGACAAGCACGATTCATTGGTGCGCGGAATCGTTCACTTTTCCCGTGCTCGGCAGCGTGCCGCAATCGCTGGTCGTGGCCGGCGGGATCGAGAATGTTGTGACGAAGCGACTGGGTCTGAGTGCAGATTGCGAACTGCCGAAGACGCCGGCCTGCCAGGTTTGACAGGAGAAATCGAATGGCGAAATACACAGTCGTGACCATGCCGGGAGATGGCATCGGAAAGTTAGTCATGCCAGAAGCCCTACGCCTGCTGAAAGCGGTTGGCTTCGATGCGCAATACATTCACGCCGATATCGGCTGGGAATGCTGGTGCAATAAAGGCAATGCTTTGCCCGAGTCCACCGTAGAACTGTTGGAGAAATACAAACTCGGATTATTCGGCGCGATCACCTCGAAGCCCAAGAAAGAGGCCGAAGCCGAGTTAGCTCCGGCACTGCGTGGTCAGGGTTATTCGTATTTCAGTCCGATCGTTACCATGCGCCAGCGATTTAATCTCGACACTTGCATCCGGCCGTGCATCTCGTTTCCCGGCAATCCCCTGAATTTCACTCGCAAGCGAGTGGCTGGCGTATTCGAAGAGCAGGAATTTGAAGAGCCGTTCGTGAACGTCGTGATCTTCCGCCAGAACACCGAGGGACTCTACGCCGGGGTCGAGTGGACGAACCCTCCCGAGCAAGTACGCAGCGCGCTGGCTATTCATTCAAAATTCACGCCATTCGCCGGCACTCCCGGCGCCGATCTGGCTGTCTCCGTGCGCATCATTACCCGCAAAGCTGCTCACAAAATCGCCAAAGCCGCCTTTGAATGGGCGAAGAAGTTCGGCTACAAGTCGGTCACCATCTGCGAGAAACCGAACGTACTGCGCGAGACCTCCGGAATGATGGAAGAAGCAGCCAAAGCGGTCGCGAAGGAATATCCCGGAATCGCATTGTGGTCGACCAACATCGACGCGCAAACCATGTGGCTCACGAAAAATCCGGAGAACTATGGGGTAATCGTGGCTTCGAACCTCTTCGGAGATGTGATCTCCGATGCCTTCGCCGGCCTGGTTGGCGGACTCGGTTTCGCGGCTTCGGGCAACATCGGGGACGATGTCGCCGTCTTCGAGCCGACCCACGGTTCGGCGCCGAAGTATGCCGACTTGAATCCTCCCATCGTCAACCCGATTGCGATGTTCCTTGCCGCCGTGATGCTGCTCGAGCATGTGGGGGAAATCGAAAAAGCAAAGTTGATGCGGGAGGCCATCGCCAAAGTTGTTCTGGAAGGCGAAGTCCGCACCTATGACATGATGCGCATTCCCGGCGGAAGCGATGCCATCGCTAAAGGCGCAGCCAGCACCACGGAAATGACCGATGCCGTTCTCGCTAGCATTGGCAAGATAGCTAAACCTGAGTTGGTCGGTGCGTCAAGGTAACTCATCATGAGCAGCGCAATATCAATCGCGCAAACATTGCGGCCGGCAGAGGCCGGCAATTGCGGTCCGGACAGGCGCTCCGACACCCACGTGCGAATCGAACCGCGCGAGAGAGGTGGCGTGCAGATCGCCATCGAGTCACGCGTAGAACCCTACTACGGCGACTCGATTCTCGAGCAGACCCGGGAAGTGCTGCAACAGTTGCACGTCGAAGACGCTTACGTCGCGATTCACGATGAGGGCGCCTTACCCTTCGTGATCTCAGCCCGTATCGAAGCGGCGGCAAAGCGGGCCGGACTCGGCGGCGGCTATCGATCCTTACCAGAAAGATTCGGCGTCCCGGTCGCCTCTGCCCGCGACCGGTTACGCCGCTCCCGGCTGTATCTTCCGGGCAACGAGCCCAAGTATTTCATCAATGCTGCCTTGCGCAAGCCCGACGCCATCATCCTTGATCTCGAAGACTCGGTTCATGCCAACGAGAAAGATGCGGCCCGCCTGCTGGTGCGCAATGCCCTGCGCGCCGTCGATTTCGGCTCTTGCGAGCGCATGGTGCGCATCAATCAACTGCCCCTCGGCCTCGACGATTTGCAGGAGATCATCCCCGAATTGCCGGATCTTGTCCTCTTACCGAAAACAGAGCGCCCCGAGCAGGTGTTGCAAGTCGCCGATCAAATCGCGCTCATCAAAAATCGAGCGGCGATTGATCATCCGGTTTGGCTCATGCCGATTCTTGAATCTGCCCTGGGAATCGAGAACGCATTCGCCATTGCCAGCGCCAGTGCGGATATCGTCGCCATCACCATTGGGCTGGAGGATTACACAGCCGACCTCGGTGTCGCCAAGACTGCAAGTGGGGCCGAGTCGCTCTTCGCGCGTCAACGATTAGTAAACGCTGCTCATGCGGCGGGAATTCAGGCCATCGATTCCGTTTACGGCGATGTCGGCGATCTCGAAGGACTCAGACACTGGGGCGCCAACGCTCGAGCCATGGGATTCGAAGGCATGGGCTGCGTCCATCCTCTGCAGGTCCCGGTGGTTCACGAGTCCTTCGCCCCCACAGAAGGGGAAATCGAAAAAGCACTGAAGATTGTTGCCGCATTCGACGAGGCACAACGAAAAGGTCTCGCCGTCGTAAGCCTGGGGTCGAAGATGATCGACCCACCGGTGGTGCAACGGGCGTTGAAGTTGGTCACCCGCGCTAAAGCCATGGGGCTTTCGCCAAACCACGGCGAGGTGAATTGAGCCATGCCCATGCAAGAAGTGGAATACAAACTCCAACTAGAGCAGAACGCCGCCGGGCGTCTTGTTCCCTCGGAAGTAAACGGGCGCGTGCAGACTCCTTACTTGGGGGTCGCGAAATACAAGCCTTCCGGATATAAAGCTGCGCCGCCAATTCGTACCGCCGCCGACTATCCCGATAACGGCGACAAGCGCGCGCCCGATCTGGAGACCGCTCTTCGTTCTTGCGGCCTAGGCGACGGAATGGTTATCTCCAGTCATCACCATCTGCGCGATGGAGATCGTGTCGCGCTGCTGGCATTGCGCGCCGCCGCGCGGCTGGGCGTCAAAGATCTGATGTGGTTTCCGAGCGCGTCCTTTCCCTCGCAAGCCGGCGCCATCGAACTGATGGAGAACGGGGCCATTCATCATATCGAAGGCAGCATGAACGGTCCGCTCGGCGACTACTGCACCCAAGGCAAGATGCGAGGCACAGGCGTATTGCGCTCGCACGGCGGCCGCTGGCAGGCGATTCAGGATGGCGAAGTGCACATCGATATCGCCGTCATAGCCGCGCCGACGGCCGATGCCTTTGGCAACGCCGACGGTTCGCACGGCAAGTCGGCTTGCGGCTCGCTCGGATTTGCGCTGGCGGATTCCATCTATGCCGACCATGTGATTGTGGTGACTGACAATCTCGTTCCATTTCCTTGCGTGCCCTGGCAGATTCAGGGCAACAACGTCGATTACGTTGTACCGGTCGACTCGATTGGCGATCCCTCCAAAATCGTTTCCGGCACCACACAGATCACCCGCTCGCCGGACCGCCTGCTCATCGCCGAGTATGTGGCAAAGTTCATCCGCGCTGCCGGCATCATGCGCGAAGGATTTTCTTTTCAAGCTGGCTCGGGTGGAATCGCGCTGGCCTTCGTCGATTATTTGAAAAGCATGATGAAGCAAGCCGGGGTCAAAGCCAGATTCGTCCGCGGCGGCTCGACCAAATATTTAGTCGAGCTTTTGCAGGAGGGGCTGACCGATTACATTCTCGATGGCCAGACCTTTGATCTCGACGCCGTCAAATCAATCGCTGTCGACCCCCGTCACCTCGCGACATCTCCTTTCACTTCGTACAACTACCACGGCAAGGGCAATTTCGCCTCGATGGTGGATGCGGCCGTCCTCGGAGCAACCGAAGTAGATGTCAACTTTAACGGAAATGTGGTCACGCATTCGGATGGAAGATTGCTGCACGGCATCGGAGGCTGGCAAAACTGCCTGGCCGCGGGTTGCACAATCCTTGCGGCGCCCTCGTTCCGCGACCGCATTCCCGTGATCGTAGACGAAGTCACAACCCTCACCGGCCCCGGCGACCTGATCGACGTCGTCGTCACCGAGCGTGGTATCGCGATCAATCCACGGAGACAGGATTTGATCGATGCGACAAAAGGTTCGGGATTGCCGGTTCGGCCGATTCGAGATATCAAGAACGAGGTCGAGCGCATTTGTGGTGGAAAGCCAACGCGTCCTAAGCGAACCCAGCATCCAGTAGCGATCGTGAAGTGGGTCGATGGCACCGTGCTCGATACCGTCTGGAAGATCTCCCAGTGCAGGTAACCAAAACGATCTCATCCGGGCAGCCTATTTTACGAGCCACAATCAGCGCACTTGGTCGCGGTAAGTTTTGCATCTTTGTGCTTGGCATCACAGACAAGAACTCCTGGAAGCGGGAGGATATAGGAAGGATGGCAAAAGGAGGCTTATGAAAAAAGAACTCAGTCTTTTTCTTCTGCTGGGCCTTTTCTTCTCCTTTGGTGTAGTAAAGGTATTGGCTCAGACCAATTCTTACATCTCAGTTAGAGGCAGTGAAGTCAACAACGGGGTAGTCATCGTCGATGTTCTGAAAGAAACCAAGCCTTACCGGCTGCAGTGCAATCAGGGAGCGCCCGCATGTACGAATCTGAAAGCGGGCAAATACTTGATGGTTGAACTTCCCCCCAATTACGGAATGTACGATTGCAGCGATGTGGAAATCTATCCAGAATCCGTTGTCGATCCGGAGAAGGAAGCGCAAAAAAAGCTTGGAGAGTACTGTCTCGTAACAGGAAAGCAATAAAACACCTTCGGAAAGCCGTCGTGTTTTTATGCGAACTTAGCGGCTGCCTTCTCCGTGGTGGATATTTCTTTTCCTGTAGAGAATGGCCACGACAGCCAGTGCTCCACAAAATTCAGAACCTGGCTCTGACTTCACCAGCGCCACATCGTAGCTGCTGCCACTATGTCACACCGCGGCGTGACCCGAAATACAGACAAAACAGGTTGCTAGCCTTAAACAGAAATTGGTGATCGAGAAGGTGAACCCATGAGTCTCAGTCAGCTAGCCCGATCTATCAAGGAATCGGCGACGCTCAAGCTCAATGAAACGGCTGCCCTGCTGCGTGAGAAAGGTGAGCCGGTCATTCACTTGGGAGGTGGCGAACCCAAGAGCAAGTGCCCCGTGGATGCGGTTATCAACTGTGCCGCGGTACTGAACACCGGAGAAATCCGCTATACCGCACCCGATGGCATTCCCGCCCTGAAGAAGGCCATCATCCGTTATACCGAGGAGCATTACCAGAAACTCGTCTCCGCCGACAACGTAATCGCCTCAGGGGGCGCGAAGCAAGCGCTCATGGTACTGTTGCACGCCATCCTCGATCCCAAGGAAGAAGTGATTTTCCCTGCGCCGTACTGGGTCAGCTATCCGGAGATGGTGAAGCTGGCGGGCGGCATTCCCGTCCCCGTCACCGCCGAAGATGGAACCTTTTTCCCCACGGTCAAAGAGATCGTCGATGTGGTGAGCTCTTATACCAAGGCGATCATCTTGAACAGCCCGAATAATCCTTCCGGCGCCATGTACTCCAAGGACTTCGTGCAGGAGATGATCGAGTTCTGCGAGAAAAAGGGCCTCTATCTCATCATGGATGACATTTACAACCGGCTGGTTTTCGATGGCAAGAGCGCGCCGATCTGTTATGAATCGGCAAAGCTGCCGCTCGAAGAATCGAAGCTGGTTGTGATTAACGGCGTGTCCAAGATGTACGCGATGACGGGATTTCGCATCGGCTGGGCCATCGCCAACAAGCCTTTAATCGAAGCCATGGCGACCATCCAATCGCAGCAAACCTCTGGACCATCTGCGCCGGCGCAGTGGGCTGCCGTGGGCGCGCTCAATGGCGTGCAGTCCTGCGTAGATAGCCTCCGGGTCACGCTGGAAAACAACCGCAATGTCATGATGGACCGTCTCCGCGCCTTCGACGGAGTGAAGGTTTATCAGCCGGAAGGCACCTTCTATTGTTTCCCTGATTTCAGCGCCTATATGAAGGATTCGCAACAACTCTCCAACTTCCTGCTCGACAAGGTGCGCGTGGTCACGGTGCCGGGAAAGGAATTTGGATTCGAAGGACACCTCCGGCTTAGCTACTGCGGAACCATCCGCGACATCACCGAAGGTTTGGATCGCATCAAATGGGCGCTCGATACGAATTCGGCCAACGAACTCTATCTTGGCGACCGCAAACTGGTGAGGGAGTGGGTATGAACATCTATCTGGACGTTCAATCCCCCGCGGTAAAAGAGGCCGGCAGGCTCGCCTCTAGTTACGGCTTGCAGAATCACGGACTGGTGAACCTGCGGCGCGTCTACTGGAATCTGCCCACACCTGCGCTTTACGAGGAAAGCATTTTTCGCTCGGAAGCCAGCCTCTCGCATCTGGGTCCGCTCGTCGTTTCCACGGGCAAACACACTGCGCGAGCGGCGGCCGACAAGTTCGTCGTGCGGGAGCAGTCCACGGAAGAAAAGATATGGTGGGGCCAGTACAACCGCCCGTTCACCAGCGAGAGCTTCAGCGCACTGCTTACGCGCCTCCAGGGGTATTTACAGGGACGCGATGTATTCGTGCAGGACTGCTTCGCAGGCGCCGATCCTGAGCACAGCCTGCCCGTCCGCATCATTACCCAGAAAGCTTGGCACAGCCTGTTTGCGCGAACGATGTTTTTGAAAATCCGCAGCCAGGACGCGCTGCAGCGCCACATCCCCGAGTTCACCGTGATTGCAGTGCCTTCGTTTCAGGCCTCGCCCATGGTGGACGGTACACGCTCGGAAACTTTCATAGTTCTCAACTTCCGCGAGCGGTTGGCCATTATTGGAGGCACAAGTTACGCCGGCGAAATCAAGAAGACCATCTTTACCGTGCTGAATTTTCTCTTGCCGCTGCAAGGGGTTCTGTCGATGCACTGTTCGGCCAATGTGGGCGCCGAGGGCGACGTCGCCATTTTCTTCGGCCTTTCGGGCACCGGAAAAACCACGCTTTCCGCCGATCCCAAGCGCCGCCTCATCGGCGATGACGAACACGGCTGGAGCGACAACGGCGTCTTCAACTTCGAAGATGGCTGCTACGCCAAGGTGATTCGCCTTTCTCCCGAAGCCGAGCCGCAGATCTTCGCCTGTACGCGGAGATTCGGCACCGTGCTGGAAAATGTCACCTTCGATCCTGTCTCAAGGCACTTGGATTTGAACGATTACGCTGTGACGGAGAACACGCGGGCAGCCTACCCGCTCCATTACATCGAGAACTGCATGCCGGAAAAGCGCGCCGGACACCCAAAGAATGTCATCTTTCTTACTTGTGACGCTTCCGGAGTGATGCCGCCGATCTCCAAACTGAATCCCGATCAGGCCATCTACCATTTCATCTCCGGCTACACCAGCAAAATTGCCGGCACAGAGATCGGGCTCGGCGTAGAGCCGGAAATGACTTTCAGCACCTGTTTTGGCGGGCCGTTTATGGTGCACCATCCTCTGGCTTATGCCGAGCTTCTTAAGAAGAAAATTCAAAAGCATGGCGCCAACGTCTGGCTCGTCAACACGGGCTGGACCGGTGGCCCCTTCGGCATCGGCAAGCGCATTAGCATTCATCACACGCGCGCCTTGCTCAATGCCGCGCTGAGCGGTTCTCTGTTGCAGGTGGAGTACAGGAAAGATCCGGTGTTTGGGTTCGACGTCCCGGTTCAGTGTGAGGGCGTGCCCGCGCACATTCTGGATCCGGCAAACACCTGGCCTAGCCGGGAAGAATATTTCCGGAAGTACGACGCGTTGGCAGCCCGCTTCATCGAAAATTTCAAGCTGATGATGGCGGAATGCCCGGAGCGCATCCTGGAGGCCGGCCCCAAGCGCTTAGCGACGGCCCCAGTTCATTAGAAAAAAGTTTATTAGGGAAAGTCAGCGAGCCACAGCAGCTCAGTTCTCCCTAAATCCTGGTGGAACACTCCCATTCTTCCGCAACAGTGCTCACGCTGGAAGGGATTGACCCCCTGAGGTTCGTCCCCGCCGGAAGCAAAGCCAATTGCTGCATCATCCCGAGTGTGTCCCCCTCCTCCCATTCCTCCACAATTTTTCCCTTCACAATCCGGTCGATGCATATGCCCGTGATGTGCACTTGCCTGCCGGTAGACTCGATCCCCATGAACATTCCGGTATGGGTTCCAGTAAACGACCAACGAGTGACGACTCTGGATTTTTCGGCAATCTGATCTTCAATCGTCCATCGCCCATCGGGAAATCCAGCAAGAACAGAGAGCAGGAGATGCCGATGCTCTTCATTTCGCAGCTCACCCAATGCCGGCGCTCGATAAACTACATCGGAAAACAACTCCGGGTAAAGATCCAGATTGTGTCGGTTCAAACACTCGTCAAACACACGGCGGACGACGGCCAGGCTGGCTTCGCTCATTATCGTGCTCCTTTCGCTTGACCACCGGCTTGCTCGATTCAGGAAAGGACCGCGTTCTTTCCGGTCTGGGTATGCAAGGAGGTGTACTCTCTGGGAGTTGCAATTACAGATGATTGTCTAAGGAAATTCGGCAGCTGTCAGTGATCCGGGTCACCCCTGCAAGCACTGGTTAGCCCGTCACGCTCGCCGCGGGAGATGCGGCCTGATGGTTACGATCTTGTGCACCACGCTTTTCAGCAACTAACCCGCTTGAAAAGAATGGCGGGGACGACGGGACTCGAACCCGCGGCCTCTGCCGTGACGGGCGACAACGACGTGTAAATGATTGAAATCAAACGTGTCAGCGGACTTCATCTGCGACGCCGAATCCCTCCCGTTTTCAGATGAATCGTTTGATGCAGTTATCTGTGAATGCGCTTTTCTGCACTTTCCCGGATAAAGACAGCGCGTTTCAGTTGCCGAGTCTTGATCTGTGAGAGGTGAAGCGAATGGCCAACAGTGAGACGTCGTGCTCTACTTGTACTTGTCCGAATGAATCATGCAGTGCGCTGACCGCCCTGAAGCTCCAGTGGTATGGCATTACGCGGGTTCGTCCTTTGCAGGGCGGTCTCCACGACTGGCGCGATCTGGGATTTCCCTTTCACTCCGAGTTTGGCGTACCCTCGCGCGTAACGGGTGAGCGTACCTGCAAGACATGTCCCGGCCCCGTGCCGTCGCAATCGAAAGGCAAGCAGCTAGGAACTCCGCAAGAAGTATCCAGGGAAGGCCAACGATGACCGAAGAGACTCAAAATGCATTTCAGACCATGAGCCGCGAAGAACTCTTGCGCGCGCTGGAAATGTTCGCAAAGAACTGGCTGGCTCACGACGGCTGTTGGTTTCTTGCCGCCGAAGAGCGCTTCAACATGGAAACTGCCATTGAACTGGACGCGCGCTCGTGGAAGCGCTTTGCCGCGGCAGAAGCGCACCGGATCATGACGACATTCAACATTCCCGCAAATGGTGGCCTCGAAGCTCTTGAGACATCTCTGGGGCTGCGGCTCTATGCCGTCATCAACTCGCAGCGAACCGAATGGTCAAATGACCGTCAGCATCTACGCTTCTTCATGGACGTTTGTCGGGTACAGGAGGCCCGCCGTCGAAAGGGCTTGCCGGATTTCCCCTGCAAGAGTGTTGGCATGATTGAGTTCGAGACGTTCGCCACCGCTGTTGATCGGCGGATTCGGACGACGTGCATGCACTGTCCGCCGGATGCCCCGGCCGGCCAATACTGCGGTTGGGAATTCACGATGAAATAGCCGGCGGGAGCGGTGGCTTAGGTGTTCCATATCGAACCCGCGCTTAGCGATTCGAGAGACTCCCGGAAGACGCCCTGCGAACAAAGCGATTCATCGAACTGGCAACTTTGCCCAGGACCTGGGCCCATTCCTCCAGATGGCTTTCACCATCTTTGGTGAGAGAGTACACCCTGCGTGCCGGTCCTGGTGCACCTGTGTCCCAATTCGAAACAATGTATCCGTTGTGTTCCAACCGGCGCAGCGTACGATACAGGACGGCTTTCTCGATTTCGCCATCGGTAAACGCGTGCTCGGCTAAGCTCCCGAGGAGATCGTACCCGTAGGAGCGCCCTTTCTCTTTCAGAACGAGCAGCAACACCGGTTCCACGAATCGATATAAGTGTCCCATCGCACACGTACAGGGGAAATTATGCCTTGGACACTTGCTTGCGGCTTTTCTTCTTCTGAGACTTTTCGGCAAGTTCGTCCTCTTACTTCAAACTGAACGGCTCAATGGTTGCATCCGTCTCCAGAGTGGTCGCAACCGTTCGCGCCGGTTTCTAGTTTGTCGTTGAGAAATTCAGAAATCAGCGCATCGGGGTCGACGAGGGACACTCCGGTCAAGACCTCCACCGAACTGGCGGACAAAAGATCTCTGGCGCGGGCGCCCAGCCCCACAGCAATGACAGTGCTAACGCCGTGCTCGATCAGCCACTTCGGAAGCGGACCGAGAACATGTTCGGGTGCGTTTTCAATGCTCTTGGCCAAACGGTGCGTTCTTTCATATCGGCATCGACGAACAAGAACTGCTCGGAATGCCCAAAATGCTGCGAGATTCGACCGTCGGATAAAGGAATTGCGATTCTCATGAGGATTTTACCGTTCCTTCACATTAGAAGTGCATTGCATCTAGGTGTATACTACATCTACCCAGCAGATAAAGAAAGTGTACTTGCTGTGTGGTGCCTACTTTGCATCGGATCTTTAGCGATGATCTCGACAATCGCATTGTGGCAGGTCAGGAGACAGGGGCTCCAAACGGATGCAGGACGATGATTCCGCCCTCGTAAGACCCGAATTGTTTCCGCGCATGCCAGCGGGGTATCAGCGGCGCACCAGGTCATTCCGCTCGGGCCAACTCGCTCCACAGGTAACGTCGCGTCAGATCGCTCCAGTCAATTCCAACTGCTTTGTCTGCGGAGGACATAACTCCTTGGGCTTGCACCTCACGTTCGAACACGGGTCTAAAGGTGTGGAGGCAACATGGGTTCCAAACCAAGCGTGGGAGAGTTTTGAAGGCACAGTCCATGGCGGCATTATCACGACGGTGCTTGATGAGGCCATGTCGAAGGCGATCATGGCGAGTGGATCGCAGGCTTTCACGGTCTCCTTGAATATTCGCTTTCACAGTCGCACGTCTCCGGGTGAACGGCTTCACGTGTGTGGATGGGTCACTGAGCGACGTAAGCGAAGGATATTGACGGAAGCCAGCCTTGTCGCCGAGAGCACTATCGAACGAGCGCACGCCTGGGCAACGTTCTTGACACCGGGAAACAGTTTAGCCATGCCCAGCCGTTGAGCATGGAGATTGGATTAAATGACGAGGAAGCCCTGTGTGGCGGAATCAATTGGAGGCTACATGTTTCATAAATCTGTAATACTTGCAATCTTCTTAGTACTAGCGGCGAGCGCGACATCTACTCGACAGCGCGTGCCGGACACGTCACGCATGCTCGTTCAATCAGACTGGCTTGCGCAGCATCTTTCTGACCGGAACCTAGTGATCCTGCATGTTGGAGCGGATCGGTCTTCGTACAATGCGGGACATATTCCAGGAGCGCGCTTTCTCGCATTGAGCGATATTGCGGCGCCTCACAATGGCATTCCCAATCAACTGCCTCCGGTCAACACCTTGAAGGCGACTTTTGAACGGTTAGGAGTTGGGGATCACTCACGCGTGGTGATCTACGGCGATATGTTGGGGCTGCTTGCGGCTCGTGCGTACTTCACGCTCGACTACCTGGGCCAGGGCAATAATGCGGCTCTCCTCGATGGCGGACTGGAAATGTGGTCGAAAGAACACAATACAGTCAGTACCGTTCCGCCCGAGCCTAGCCCAACGGTCCTCACCATTCACACTCATCCTGAATTGGTAATCGAGCTAGCAACCTTGAGAGAGATCGTGCCCAGCAGAAGCACAATTCTGATCGATGCTCGTCCGCCCATGGATTACTCGGGCCCGGGGCGAAGCGGGGGGATTGCGCGTCCGGGGCATATAGCAGGAGCTGTAAATGTGTTTTGGGTAGAAAATCTTGTCAGCCAGCAGAATCCCGTGTTCAAACCGGTTTCAGAGATTCAAGCCAGGTACGCCAGCGCTGGGGTGAAGCCTGGCGGTAAGGCAATCGTGTACTGCCGGAGCGGGATTCAGGCCTCGCACGACTATTTCACACTCAAACTGGCCGGTTTTCGTCCTGCCCTCTATGCGGGCTCGTTTATCGAGTGGAGCTCCACCTTCGGCGCTCCCGTCGAGACGGGTCCCGGAGCACAGCAATAAACGAGAGGAGACTCATGAGGCGAGGGAGGCGGGCCTACTACGACGCGTTCTCGAAGTTCTACGATCGCTTTGTTGCTCTCCATTCGGGCGATAAACAGGGTCTCGCCAGACAGTTTTTGGCCGATCAGATTATGGGGAGCGTCTCTTCGTCGGTTCTCGATCTCTGCACGGGCACTGGATCGCTTCTCTCGCACATTAAAGCGAAGGTCGGCCCAGATGGTAGAACCGTGGGCGTAGATTTCTCTCATGGCATGTTGAAAGTTGCCAGGGAAAAGATCCCGAAGTTAGAAAATGTCTATCTTCTTGAAGCGGATGCAGGGGGCCTGCCTTTCCTCGCTTATACTTTCGACGCCGTAACGTGCTCGCACGCTTTCTATGAGCTCAAAGGGGAAACACAGGCAAAGGCTTTACAGGAAATCGTCCGTGTTCTAAAGCCGCACGGAGTCTTCCTGATGATGGAGCATGATGTGCCACGCAACCGCTTTATCAGAGCTCTCTTCTATATTCGCTTGACCCTGGCCGGAAGCGGACGAGCGATCGCTTTCCTTCGGCAAGAACAAAAAGTGCTGGAGCAGCACTTTCGGACGGTGGAGAAAATCGCGGCTCCCGCCGGTCGCTCGAAGATTATGAAGTGTACGAAATAAAACAATAGGGCCGAGCCTCTGGCTCGTGGATTCCTGGTTCCCTGCGGATGGCCAGCCCGCCGGAAAAGTGCCCGCTCTCCCCATCGTCAATTCAGTGGTTCACAAGACAATCAAGCTTGGCCCACAGTTTTTCAGGCTGATCGCAGTCCCAGCTTCTTCAGCAAGAACATGGCCGGGCACCAGTTGGTTAACCCGGACTGAAAAAGGTTCACACCCGCAAAAGCTGTGAAGAGATACCAATACGGGCTTACCCAGTGCCCTAATGCCAGCGAGAGCAGGATGAATATTCCCGCCATCAATCGAAGTCCGCGTTCCACCGTCATACTTGTGCCTCCTGTAGTTGGTTTTCCAGAACTTCAACCTTTGAGTGGTTATGTCTTTCGCTCATGTAATAGAGAACCGGAACCGCCATGCGCGAAAGAACGGTCGACGCAACTTCTCCCGCCATCAAGGAGAGCGCAAGCCCCTGGAAGATGGGGTCGAACAAAATGACGCTTGCACCGACAACCACCGCGGCTGCAGTCAGCAACATGGGCCGGAAACGCACGGCCCCTGCATCCACGACCGCTTCTTCCAGCGCCATGCCTTGCGAGCGGCGCAGTTCGATAAAGTCGACGAGAATGATCGAATTCCGCACGATGATGCCTGCGCCGGCGATGAAGCCGATCATCGACGTAGCGGTAAAAAACGCACCCATCAGGGCATGCGCTGGCAAGATTCCGACGAGAGTTAGCGGAATCGGAGCCATGATGACCAGTGGAGTCTTGAAGCTCTTGAACCAGCCGACCACCAGCACATAAATAAGGACGAGGACGGCGGCGAACGCCAGTCCCAAATCGCGAAAGACTTCGACCGTGATGTGCCATTCGCCATCCCATTTCATCGAATAGCGGTCGGTACGCTCGGGCAAGGTGGTGCCCTTGTATTGTTTTACGGCGTAACCATCGGGCAGCTTGATTTTGTCGATTGCGTCGCTCATCTTGCCGATGGCGTAGACCGGGCTTTCTTCTTCGCCAGCAACGTCACCGGTGACGTAAACGACCGGCAACAGATTCTTGCGATAGACGCTGGTGTCGATTGTGCCCTGTTGCAGATCGGTCACTTCCTGGAGCGCAATCTGGCCACCGGAGGGAGTGGGCAACTTCAGATTCGAGAGATCCTGAATGCTGGAGCGATCGGGTCGCGACAACCGCACTTGTATCGGAACGTCCTCGCGCGACTGCGGGTCGTGCAACAGACCGGCATCAGCACCGCCGAGCGCAATCTGCAAAATACGAGTCACGTCTGCCGCGGAGATTCCGTGGAGAGACGCCTTGTCGAGATCGACCTTGAGATCGTATTTCGTTTGCGGATCTTCGACGTACCAGTCCACGTCGACAACGCCTCGAGTTTGTTGGAATACTTTCTTGATCTCCGCGGCCAGCTGGATTTGCCCCTTGTAGTCCGGCCCATACACTTCGGCGACCAGCGTCTCTAGAACCGGAGGTCCTGGCGGTACTTCAGCGACTTTGATGCGAGCTCCGAACGGCGCTGCGATCTTGTCCAATTCCGGCCGCAGCCGGCGCGCGATTTCGTGACTTTGCGCTTTCCGCTCGTGACGGGAAAGGAGATTTACCTGAATGTCCGCTTGATTGGGCTGGCGGCGCAGGAAGTAGTGCCGTACCAGACCGTTGAAGTTGTAGGGACCCGATGTGCCGGAGTAAATCTGATAGTTGGTGACTTCCGGTTGCTGGCCGAGATAATTTCCCAAGGCCTGCGCGACGCGCGTGGTCTGTTCCAGCGGCGTGCCGTCGGGCATGTCAATGATGACCTGGAATTCGCTCTTGTTATCGAAGGGCAGCATCTTCACGCGCACCCACTTCAGAGGAACGAATGCGACGGCTGCAAGCAGCAGCACAACCACGGTTCCCAGGAACAGCCAGCGCCTTCTGGCGTCGAGAATCAGCGGGTTCATGATCCGGCGATAAAAACGCGTGGTCCAGCCCTCCGCTTCGTGATGATCGTGACCGCTGCCCCCCGCGTAGTGCCGCAAGAGCCGCAGCGCTGCCCATGGGGAGACGACAAAAGCGACCATTAACGAGAACACCATCGCCGCCGATGCGCCGACCGGAATCGGCCGCATGTATGGGCCCATCAGGCCACGCACAAAAGCCATTGGCAGAATCGCTCCGGTAACCGCGAACGTCGCCAAAATCGTGGGATTACCCACTTCATCGACAGCTTCCACCGCAACATCGACGAGCGAGCGTCCACGGCTGCCGGGCAACCGGAAATGTCGAACGATGTTTTCAACGACAACGATGGCGTCGTCGACCAAGATGCCGATGGAAAAGATCAGCGCAAACAACGTGACCCGGTTGAGCGTGTACCCGAAGAGATAGAAGATCGCCAGAGTCAAAGCCAGAGTGACCGGAACCGCAAGCAAAACCACGCCTGACTCTCGCCAACCGAGGGCCAGAGCAATCAGCAGCGTGACCGAGAGCGTCGCGATCAGCAAGTGTTTGAGAAGTTCGTCGGATTTATCCTTGGCGGTCTCGCCGTAATTGCGAGTGACGGTGACATCCAAATCGTGCGGCAGCAGGTACCCGCGCAGGGATTCGACTTTCTCCAAAACGTTATCGGCGATGATGCTGGCGTTGGTTCCCTTGCGCTTGGCCAGCGTGATCGTGACCGCAGGATATTCGGGATTTGCGATCTGACCAGTGGTTCCCTTGGCAGAGGCGAACAGCACGTAGTTGTCGGGCTCGGCGGGTCCGTCTGCAATTTGCTCGGCGACATCGCGGAGGTAGACCGGATGGCCGTTGTGGACGCCGACGACAACCTGTTGCAGATCTTCGGCGTGGGTGAAGAACAGGCCGGCTTCGACTTGAAACTCACGATTGTCTTGAGAAAAACTACCGGCCTGCCCGCGGCTGTTCGCGCCTTGCAGTTGGCTGACGACAGCTCCGGGCGTCAACCCGTACGCCGCCAGGCGTTCGGTGTCGAGCACGACTCGCACCTGTCTCGGTTGTCCTCCGATCATCGTCGTTTCCGAGACATTGTTGAGTTTCTTCAGAGAATCTTCCAGCTCTCCCGCGATTCTCCGCAGACGATAAGCATCGTAATTCTTGCCCCACAGAGTCAGGGCCATGATGGGGACGTTGTCGATTGAACGGGCTTTGATCACGGGCTGAGAAACGCCCGGCGGGATGCCATCGAAGTTGGAGTAGAGTTTGTTGTAGGTCTGGATGATCGCGTCATCTTCTTTTGTGCCCACGTAAAAGCGCACGATTAGCATGCTCATGCCGGGATGGCTGATCGAATAGATGTATTCGACGCCCGGTATTTCGCGCAGCAGTTTCTCCATGGGCAGGCTGACGCGCTGCGCGACTTCCTGCGACGATGCTCCCGGCATCTGCACGAAGACGTCGAGCATGGGCACAACGATCTGCGGTTCCTCTTCGCGCGGCGTTTCGAGAATGGCAAATACACCGAGCAGGAGCGCGGCCACGATCACCAGCGGAGTCAGCTTGGAATCAATGAAAGCGTGAGCCACTTTTCCCGCCAGCCGGAGGGCGGGATGAGCGGCATTTTCCAACTGCGAATTGCTTTTATCGGCGCTCATTCCTGGCTCCTAACGAGATGGGACTTTCTTGCCACTCAATTCCCGGCCGTTCGGATCGGCAACCAGCATCTCCCCAGCCTGCAGGCCGGCCAACACTTCCACCTGCCCCGCGGAGGGTTTGCCTAGCGTGATGTAACGCAGGGCGGCGATCCGGTTTTGATCAAGCACGTAAATTCCTTGCAGTTGACCACGCTCGACTACGGAGTCATGCGGGATCAGCAGCACACTCCTTTCGCCGCGTGCGAATTGGACGCGTCCAAAGAGACCGGATCGCAGCGCCGGATCGGATGGCACCTCCACCTTGACCAGGATGCTCCGGCTCGCCGCATCGGCTACCGGAACGATCTCCACAACTTTGCCTTTGAGTTGGCGATCGCCGAGCGCATCAACGGATACCGGCAGCTGTTGCCCTTGGTGCACATAACGAAGATCGGTTTCGTTCACCGTGGCTTCGAGGCGATAGCGGCGCAAGTCTTCGATCGTAAAGATTGGCATTCCAGGGCTGGCCAGGGTGCCGACATCGGCCTTTTTCTCCGTCACCAGGCCATCGAATGGAGCCACAATGTGCGTGTAAGAAAGCGCCGTGCGAACTTGCTGGAGTGCAGCCTTCGCCTGAGCCTGTTCGGCGCCAGCTATCTCGCGGTGCGCTTGAGCAGCCTGATAGCGCGCCTTGACCTCGTCAAATTCCTGCGGGCTGACAGATTTTTTCTCGTACAGCGTCTGGTAGCGCTTGAAGGTCGAATCGGCGAGGGTGAAATCGGACTGCGAAGCGGCAATTTCCTGCTGGGCCGCCAGGTCCGCGGCTGTTGCGCGGTCGAGAGCGGCACGCGGCTGGGCGTCATCAATGACCGCGAGAACTTGTCCGCGCTGTACGCGGTCGCCTTCGCGCACTCGTATTTCGACGATCGTGCCCATCATCTGGGCGGCCGGTTGGCTGGTCTTAGCCGCGCGGATGGTTCCCACCGCGTCAACCATATCGGGGACGGTCGCCGCCTGCGCGGAGATTACAGAAACATTGCTTACGATTTCTGGCGCCGCATTGACCGCCTCGCGTTCACTCGAACAGCTGACAAGCGTTGCGGTGAGAGCCGTCAGCATGAGTGCCGCACTTGCCGCCAATAAGAGTTTCATAGGAAATTTCGTTTTTTCGGGAAGAATCAGATTCATGGCATAACCACCGGGGATTGGAGATTCAACGTGCCACTCGCCAACTCCAGGTTGGCGTAGCTGATGTGATACTGATAAACAGCCTGCCAGTAATCGGCCTGGCTGCGGCGAGCGGCTTCTTCAGCACCCAGAAGGTCTGTGATCGTAAGCAAGCCGCCGTCGTAACGATCCTGATTGATGCGCAGGCTTTCTTGTGCTTGAGCGATCGCTGTACGCGCCACTTCCACCTGTTGACGGCTTGCATCTTGATCGTAGTAAGCCCGCCGGACTTCGAGACGAACAGCATCACCGGCCGCCTGTTTCAGAGCGGCAATTTTTTCTACATTGGCCCGCTCGCGAGACAGAGCGGCCCGTTTCGCCCCACCTTGGAATAGGTCAATCTGCAGTTCGATCCCTCCCAGCCAGTTATTGCCACCGCCCCCGGCAAGCAATGTCGGATTATCCAACTCCCATCCGGCAAAGGCATTCAGCCGCGGACCGAATGATGATTTGGCGATTGCCACGCTGAGTTCCTGGGCCGATTGCTGGGCTTCGATTCGTTTGAGATCGGGGCGGGTCGTAAGAGCTTGTTGCTCAGTTTCCGCGAGAGCAACAGCCTTGAGGTTCCGCTCCGCCAATGGATCGGAGAGTTCGTACTGTGCCTCGACCGGCACGCCCATGGCGACGTTGAGTTGGGTTCGGGCCATCTCCAGATTGCTGAGCGCGCGAATCAGTTCCTGCTC
Organism: uncultured Acidobacteriaceae bacterium; assembly: GCA_963818935.1. Taxonomy (GTDB): domain Bacteria; phylum Acidobacteriota; class Terriglobia; order Terriglobales; family Acidobacteriaceae; genus Sulfotelmatobacter. The sequence continues at coordinate 4,640 of CAWFUK010000040.1, read as the reverse complement.
ACGGCTGGCCAGACGAACCTTTGCGCTAAGCAGGTCTGACTCGACGACCAGCCCCGCATCGAATCGGACCTGGCTGCGATCCATAATGGACTTCGCTGTCTTCTCGGCCTGCTCCCCGACCTCCAACTGCTTTGACGCAAGCAGCGCACTGTAATAAGACTGCACAACTCGAAACAAGATCTCCTGGTCGGTGCGCTCCAGTTGGTGACTTGCGGCAACATTTATTTCCTTAGCGCGAGTGATTCCGTGCCATGAAGCAAAGGAATCGAACAGGTTCCAGGTTCCGCCGAAACGCGTCGAGAAATTCCCGTAGGGCAAAGGGTCATTCAGCTTGTTTAGCGGCGGAGCAAAATTGTCCGCGGTGAAACGCTGCTGGCGGAGCTTGCTGCCGAAGACGTAAACCGGATCGTCGCCCCGGGTTGCGAGTTCAGAGAAGATGACGTGCGGCATAAGAAACGATTGCGCCTCTTGCACTCCCGCCGACGCCGCTTTTCTGTCGGCCAGCGCTGCTTTGCGAAGCGGATTCTTTTCCAGCGCCAAGCTTGCGGCCTGTTGCAGGGAAAGGGGGAAAGGCTCGGTCGACGTCTGGGAGAATGACTTCTCAATCGCGCACGACAACAGCACAATTAGAATGCATTGAACCGCGCGTCGAGCATGAATGCTCATGTTGCCACGACCTATTCGTAAACGATCTTGATCTCGTCTTTCCATCGTCTTCCTTGGATAGGTCCTCAAGCCGTGATCTGAATCACTCGGCCCGGTTACTAAGAGGACCAAATTAGGAATTTCTCACGCAGGCGTTCCCGCGGGTTCTGTCGGATTCGTCCATTCCGCCTTCTCCGCAACGATCTCAAACGTGGTGTGGAAAGCAGCTGTCTTCTGCACCATGGCTCCTACGGAGCAATACTTCTGCTCGGATAAGTGAATAGCCTGTTCGATCGCCGACGCGTCGATGTCGAATCCGCGAACCACATGATGGATGCGGACATCGGTAAAGACCTGCGGCGAACGCTCGGCCTGGTCCGCTTCTACTCGCACCTCATACCTAGTGACTTTCTGGTGATACTTCTGGCGAAGGATGGTTATGACGTCGAATGCCGTGCATCCAGCAAGTCCGGCTGCGACCAGTTCGATGGGCTTCGGACCGCTGCCGCCAGCCGCGTCGTCCAACAGGAAGTGGTGCTCACTCCCGGTTCGCGCGACGAACTGTCTCTGTTGACTCAGCGGCTGCGTGAGCTCGACTCTTGCGGAAATCATGGTGCGCCTCCTCACTGGCCCCTATCGGGTTGCCGTATCACTAAATGCAATCGGCTGGATTTTGTTACAGGACAAAAGGAGTGGAGGTGAAGCGTAGTGCAGAGACGGTTAAGATCTTTAATACAGTTATTTCCCGCTGGCGGCGAGCGCCCGGCCGTAGGTTGCCAGAAGTTGCTTTCGCAGAATTGCTGTTTTTTGACGATCGGGGCACTCAGCAGGGGAATGTTGGCAGGTTTGTATTGCTGTCCTCAAGCTGTCGAGAAACTTCTTACACGGTTCGCATCCCTCGAGGTGGGCTTCGATCTCCTCACAGGAAAAGTCGTCCAGTTCTCCGTCGAGGTAATCGGAAAGCCCGGCAAACATCTTTCGGCAGTTCCCACTGCGACGGGGAGTATCCGAAGAATGTTGGGAACTCGCTGGATGCTCATCTTTCTGCAGTTCCCTCCGCACGAACAGACGCGCTCGATGAAGCCGGATGCGGATCGTTCCTGGGCGTAAACCAGTGATTTCGCCCGCCTCTTCGTCAGTGAAGCCCTCCATATCACGGAGAACGAGAACAATCCGGTAATGGGCCGGCAGGGCGCGAATGGCCTCTCTTAATCGCCGAGCCTGTTCACGGCGAATCGTCGAACTCTCGGGATTAGGGATGGACGAACTTTCGAGTTGTTCCAACTCTTCGCGGTCCGGCATTAGTTCCTCGAGAGACAGTTCATGTTTCGGCGCAAATTTGCTTTTGCGGCGGCCCATCAGACATTGATTCTTGGCCACGGTGTACAACCATTTCGCCAAGGCTCGGGAGTTGTCGAACTTTGGCAAGTACGGGATCGCCTTGATCAATACTTCCTGCACCGTGTCCTCCGCATCCTCCCGATGTCCGCAGATCCGCATCCCGAACGCGAACACGGTCTGTTGCAAGAGTGCGATCGCTCCGTCGAGGGCGTTCTCATCGCCGCCTTTTAACAACACTACCGCTTGCTCGATATCGGATCGCATTGGAGACTCCTTCGGCGCAATCTCTATATTACTGTATAATTATATAGTGACGATGCAGTAAGGAACTAACTTCCCATGATGCACGACAAAATCATAGATCTAGTGGCTCGCCAATTTCAGATCTTAGGGGATCCTTGCCGGCTCCGCATTTTACAAGCCCTGCAGAGTGGCGCCATGACCGTCAGCCAGATTGTGGAACAACTGGATGGGAACCAGCCGAATATCTCCAAGCACTTGCAGATTCTGTTTGACGCAGGGCTCGTGGGTCGCGAACGGTCGGGGAACAGCATCTTCTACAGCATCGCGGACCCGGTTGTGTTTCGTCTCTGCGAACTGGTATGCCGCAGCACTGCCCGCCGGGCAGCGTCTCTGCACAAATATGCTCTGGGGAAATCCGTCGGCATACCTCAGCGGTGGACCAGAGTTGCATCATCTCAAAGAGCGAACTGATGCCTGATTGGGGATGGATAGCCATCTTCGTAGTGGCCTACTTGCTTCTGACGCAGTGGCTTTTGCCCAAGCTTGGTGTGCCGACCTGAAGGAGCAACTCTTGTTCCGTCGAGTCTCGACGGAAGAACGCACCGACCCCTAAGACTAGGAGTTAGGATGGGCGAACGTCTTTTCAAGCCTCAGGATGCTCACAAACTCGAAGACCCAGAACGCCTGATCTGGTTACCTCCGGTTGATGTGATTCAAGCGACCGCCGTATCTACCGGAGCTAATGTTGCTGATGTCGGCGCAGGGACTGGCTACTTTGCCCTTCCTATCGCATGCGCCGTCGGTCCGACTGGAAAGGTTTACGCCATCGATCTGCAGCAGGAAATGCTGGCTTTGCTGGGAAAAAAGCTAGAACAATCGGGTGCTCCAAACAACATTGAACTGGTAGAGGGCAGTGCCAGCCAAACGACTTTAGATTCGAAATGCGCAGACATGGTTTTCATTGCCAATGTTTGGCATGAACTCGACGATCATGAGGCTGCATTGAAAGAAGCTGCTCGTGTTCTGCGACCGAACGGAAGGCTTGCGATACTCGATTGGCGAGCAGACAAGAGATCTCCTCCGGTCCTCCGGCGGAACATCGTATTAAGGCGGGTGATGTTGCTCAGTTCCTGAAGAACAGCGCTTGGATCGTGGCTCCAGCAATCGACATCGGGCGTTATAGTTATCTTGTGGCTGTAAACCTGCCCCAGTGAGCGGCGACCCCTTCTTCGCACAACTCTAAGGAGTACCGATTGATTTGGCGTTATGTGGGAGCCCTTCTGACCGGTGGTCATCATCGGTTTCCTCGGCGGACTCTTCGGCAAGGGTGGCAGCGCCGTGGCTACCCCTCTATTGAGTTTGGCCGGGTTCCCTGGCTTCGTCTCGGTCGCGTCTCCCCTACCTGCGACTGTACCCACCATGGAAGAAAGTGGACCAGATGGGGATTCGATCCGAGATTAACAAAAACAGCGCGGATGCAGGGACTTTCGGCGTGCTTGCGCTGCGCTATCTTGATGCGGAGACCCATGACGATGCCGCTGTACATTACGTCAAGAAGGTGATGATCCCGGCTTGGGGAAACGTGATTGCCGACGACATCAAACGCAAGGACGTGCGGGAGTGGCTGAAAACCCTCGACTACAGTGGTCCGACAATCGGGAAGATCAAAGGCATTATGCACGCTGTCTACGAATACGGCTTGTTCGAAGAATTCTGTTCCTCGAACCCGTGTAGCGATTGGCATCTCAAAGGCGTGAAGTCCACTTACAAGGCGATCATCGTTACGCCCCAACAGACACTCACGAAATCCATGACCGATTTGCTGCATTTCACGCTGGTGTTGACCGTGGCGGCGACTGCACTTCGTGCAAGCGAAGTGATGTCGCTTCGGTGGTCGGACATCATGTGGAAGGAAAACCGTATCCGAGTCAACAAGCGATGGCGGAAAGGCAGGGACGGCAAGCCGAAAACGGCAGCGTCGGACTCTACAGTTGCACTCGGATCAATACTCGCTTACCACCTTCGCGTTTGGAGAAAAGCGAGCGCCTATACAAGTGACAGCGACTTCGTTTTTCCGTCAAGGACGAAGAACGGTTCAGTTCCAATCTGCGCGTCGGTGTTCGACAGGAGTCACCTGCGGAAGGCTGCTATCGCGGCTGGCGTAAGAACTCCCAGAAGGACATCGCTTTGGACTTCACAACCTGCGCCACAGCCTCAGCAATTGGCTGGTGAATCAGGGAAAGGTTGATCTGAAGACCGTGCAGGAAATGCTTCGGCACTCGAAGGTGCAAACGACTCTTGACCTATACACCCAAGGCGATAACGACAACAAAATCAGTGCGCAGGACAGGTTCTGTGGATTGATTGTGGATCAGCCAGCAAGTGCGGTAAATGCGTAAGCCATTCAAAAG
>CAWFUK010000039.1:0-70753 GCA_963818935.1 uncultured Acidobacteriaceae bacterium | reverse complement strand
CACCATCACCGGCAACTGGTCGCAACCCAAGAGGCTGCAGTTGGATTTCAAAAAAAGCACCTCGCCGATCAAGCTAACGCACCCGCCCGCTCCGCCTTCCGACATTGATGGCACATGGGAGGGTGAGGCGAGTCTGCCTTCGCTGCAGAACACGCCCTCGAACGGCAAGTTGCGGCTCACGTTCCATGTCAAGAACACGGGAGATGGACTGACCGCTACGTTCGATGAGCCCGACATGAATATCAAAGGATGGCCTGTCGTTGCAGTGATTCGCAAGGGATCGTCGATCAAGATTGAAGCTCCGCAGGTGGGAGGCTCGGTCTCGGGTAAGCTCAATAAAGATCTCACCGTCATCAGTGGGGACTGGTTCAACGGCGAGCACACGTACGCGATAACCCTCCGGCGCTCGAAAGACGCTCCGACGGCAGCACAGCCAGCCACGCCTCCTCCGGCTAGTCATTGAGGCATTTCTTGGAAGGTGAATTATGAAGAGCGTCGTGGTTGCAACCGCCGTGCTGCTATTCGCCGTCTGCACGGTGAGCGCTTGTGCGCAAGACATCGCCGGCGATTGGGAGGGAACGCTGCATGCGGGCGTGGCGGATCTGCATCTGGTGCTGCACATCAGCAAAGCGGATGCAGGCAGCCTGAAGGCGACGCTCGATAGCGTAGATCAAGGCGCGTACGGCATCCCGGTAAGTTCCATCCTGCTCAACAATTCCAAATTGAGCCTGGGCGTGGATGCCGTGCATGGTACGTACCAAGGCAAGGTCTCGAACGACGGCGGCACGATCAGCGGAACGTGGACGCAGAGCCAACCGCTGCCGCTCGATTTCAAACGCGCCGCGGCGCCCGTAAAAGAACACAAACCAGCGAAGCCTTCCGATATCGATGGCGCGTGGACGGGAACCCTGGAAACCGGTGGGGGAATCAAGTTGCGCGTGGTCTTTCACATTGTGAATACCGATGAGGGCCTGGTGGCCACGATGGACAGCCCGGATCAGGGTGCTGTCGGAATTCCGACCACCAAGACGACGCGCAATGGCGCCGCGTTGAAGATCGAAGCGGCGAAACTTAGCGGCGTCTTCGAGGGAAAAATCTCCGCGGACCTGAACTCGATTGATGGAACATGGACGCAAGGCGGAGGCAGCCTGCCTTTGGCTCTTCACCGCGTCAAGGACCAATCGGAGTTGGCGGCGCCGAAGCGGCCGCAGAATCCGACGAAACCTTATCCCTACCAAGACGAGGACGTGTCTTACGAGAACAAGGTGCAGAATGTCACGCTGGCGGCCACGCTCACAATACCGCAAGGCAAGGGGCCGTTTCCGGCGGTGGTGTTGATCACGGGGTCGGGGCCGCAGGATCGGGACGAGACTTTACTTGGTCACAAGCCGTTTCTGGTTCTCTCGGATTATTTGACGCGCCGCGGAATCGCCGTGCTGCGGGCGGACGACCGCGGCACGGCGAAATCTACCGGAGATTTTGCCGCGGCAACCACTGCCGATTTTGCCACTGATACAGAAGCTGGGATCGCGTATTTGAAGACGCGGCCGGAGATCGATCCCCACAAGATTGGACTGATTGGTCACAGTGAGGGCGGAATCATCGCTCCCATGATCGCCGCCCGAAACCCGGACGTCGCATTCATCGTAATGATGGCGGGCTCCGGCGTTCGCGGGGACGAGATTCTGGTCGAGCAGACCCAGGCCATCGAAGAAGCCAGCGGCAAAAGTCATGAACAGGCGGTTAAGGACGCAACCAGCGAGCGCGAAATCCTCAACTTGATCGAGACCGAAAAAGATGAGGCGGTGCTGGAGAAAAAGTTGCAGGAAAAATTGGCAACCGATACGCCGGAAGCGAAGATGGGCGCGGTCATTAAGACTTTGACTTCGCCGTGGTTCCGCTATTTTTTGACTTATGATCCGGCCACTGCGTTGCGCAAGGTGAAGTGCCCGGTGCTGGCCATCGGCGGCGAGAAAGATACGCAAGTGCCGGTCAAAGAGAATCTGCCCGCGATTCGGGGGGCGCTCGAACAGGGAGGCAATAAACACTTCGAGGTCGATGAATTAAAGGGTCTCAACCATTTATTTCAAACGGCAAAGACCGGTTCGCCTACTGAGTACTCTGAGATTGAGGAAACCATTTCGCCGGTAGCTCTGGAGAAGATAGCGAAGTGGATTCTGAGCAATGACTGACTCCCCGCACCCCGTACCCTTCGCTTGATCGTGCAACCTGAATCCGCACGCTGAAACGATGCCCTGATACGAAGCGGCTCGACGGTCGTCTGCTAAAGCTTGTTCAGCCCATCTAACGCCGCAACCTTGTAGGCTTCGGCCAAGGTGGGGTAGTTGAACACGGCGTCGCGAAAATACTCGATGCTTGCCCCTAGAGTGAGAACGACCTGGCCGATGTGAACGATTTCGGCGGCGCGGTCGCCGATTACGTGGACTCCGAGAAGTTTGAGCGAGTCGGGATCGAAGATCAGCTTGAGCATGCCTTGATCGTCGCCGAGCATTTGTCCTTTGGCCAGTTCGGCGTAGCGGGCTAAGCCAACTTCGTAGGGAATTTTCTCGCGGGTCAACTGTTCTTCCGTGCGGCCGACCATGGAAATCTCAGGAATGGTGTAGATGCCATAGGGAATGGAATTGGGAGGCATCTTTCCGGGAGTCCCGAACATGTGGCAACTGGCGAGGCGGCCTTGCTCCATGGCAGTGCTGGCGAGGGCGGGAAAACCGATGACGTCTCCGGCGGCGTAGATGTGCGGCACGGCGGTTTGAAAAAATTCATTGACCAGGAGTTTGCCGCGGCCATCGGACTTTAGTCCCGCCGCCTCGAGATTGAGCAAATCGCTGTTAGCTTGGCGGCCGATGGTGTAGAGCAAGCCCTGGCCGTGAACATTTTTTCCGCTTTCAAGTTTGGCGAAGACGCGGTCGCGGGCTTCGTCGTGCCCAATGGAGACGACTTTTTCTCCGAGACGAAAAACGGTTCCCAGTTGGCGCAGGTGGAAGCAAAGGCTTTCAATAATTTCGCGATCGACGAAATCCAGCAGGATGGGACGCTGGTCGAGCAGCGTAACTTTCACGCCCAGGGCCGCAAACATGGAAGCGTATTCGAGGCCGATGATTCCAGCGCCCACGATGACCAGATCGCGCGGGACTTCTTCGAGGCAGTGAACCTGATCGGAGTCGAAGATGCGTTTGCCGTCGATGGGAATGTCGTCACTGTGGGCCGGGCGCGTACCGCAGGCAATCATGATGTGGTGGCCCCGAACTAATTGGGAGCCGTCGTCGCTTTTGACTTCGATGGTATGAGGATCGAGAAAGCGCGCGTCACCTTCAAACGTACTGACATAGTTACGCCGCAGTTGGGCTTTAATGACCTCGACCTCGCGGAACATCACCGACTGGGCGCGAAAAGTAAGATCGGACATGGCGATGCGATCTTTGAGGGCGTAGCCGCGGCCATAGAAAGTGCGTTGCCGGAAGCCGCTCAGGTAGAGCACGGCCTCGCGCAAGACTTTGCTGGGGATCGTCCCGGTGTGAACGCAGACGCCTCCCATGCTCTTCTTGCGGTCGATGACCGCGGCTTTCTTGCGCAGTTTGGAGGCGCCGATGGCGGCCTTCTGCCCAGCGGGACCGCTGCCGATCACGACCAGATCGTATTCGTTGGCTTCCAATGGCATGGTTTTGCTTCCCGAAGAATAACCGAGAAGCTATCACTTTTCCTGGTGCAACAGAAGGGGCTTGAGGAGTGTGACGAACTGTCCACAATATCGGCGATGACTGCGACGCCCACTTTTCGCAAAGGAAGCGAGAAGTGGGGCACTCTGATCACTCTGGGCGGGGGTGTCAAGATGAAAAAACCTGCGAACTGCGAGGGCCTGGGGCGGTTTGACCGGGTGGTCCGAAAGTCCTTACACTTGATGGTGTTCTCCGCTGAAATGACACCGATCTTGTGGAGGGTTTCCTGAGGTTGCGACTTCGAAGTGCTTCATTTGCGGGAGTGTTCTGCGTGCTGGTAAGTATGTGTGCGGCGCAGGATCCGGTTGCGCCCGGTTCGGCTTCTAGTCCGTCTGAGCCCACTGCGCCGGCTCAGAGTGCGGCAGGTCAGGCGGGGACCGGGCAGACGCCGCCGGATCAGAGCCAGGGGAATTCGGCTCCGCAAGCACAGGCCCCGCAGAATCAAGCTCCCGAGAACCCGGCGGAGAGTTCTTCTAAGGAGGAACAGGGTCAGAGTTCGCAGCAAACGGCCCCTCAGGACAAAGGGTCGAAGAATAAGGTTCCGAAGAGCAATGATCCGCAGCCGCCGGTGCCGCAGAGGCCGGCGCAGGAAGCGGCTCCGGTGAATCCGGCGATTGCGCTGGATGCCAATGAAACCATTTTTTCGTTTCTTACCGCGCTCAATGCTTGCGGCTATGATCAGGATCTGACCGTCTCCGACGCCACGCGCAGTAATGTTCGCGCCGAGGTGCAGAGAAATCTGCGGGAATCGGAGGAAGCAGAAGAGGCGCTGACGGCGGTGTGCGAGTTTGTCCAGGGCCACGTGGCGTCAAAAGACCCGAATCGCAACCTCTCGCAATATATTTCGCTGGCGTTGTATGTGGATGGGCCTCCGCATTTTCTGCCACGAAGAAAAGATGAGGACCTGCCGCCGGATGCGGCGAATATATCGAATTTCGGCGCGTTGATGGAGCACTTTTACACTGCCGCGGGATTGCATTCGATCTGGGTGCACCATCGTTACGACTACGCCGCGGCGATGCGGCGCTATCACGAGCCGCTGGCCAAAATGGTGTTCGATACCGAGATTTATTTGAAGCAGCCTTCGTCGCAATATCTGGGACGCAGGTTCACGATTTATCTGGATTTCATGGGATCGCCGAATCAGACGGACGCGCGAAATTATGGACCGGATTATTACGTGATCGTCTTCCCTGCTCCAGATACGAATTCGGGAGTAAAACGGCAGGGTGCGCTGAAGATGGATGAGATCCGGCATACGTTCTTGCATTACGAGCTGGATCCGCTGGCGGACAAGCACATGCTCGCGATTAAGCGGCTGGAGCCGCTGTTGCAATCGGTGAAGCGGGCTCCGCTGGAAGATAGTTTCAAGACCGATATCTCCCTGCTGGTGACCGAGTGCCTGGTGCGAGCTATCGAGATCCGGACGGCGGGAAACAAGCAGACGGCTGAAGCGATGCGGGCGCAGGCCGTGGATGATGCGGTGAAACAGGGCTACATCCTGACGCGCTATTTTTATAACACGATGATCGCGTTTGAGAAAGATCCGGTCGGGCTGAAGGGCACGTACGGGGATTTGCTGGAAGCGGTTGACATAAAGAAAGAAGAGCGGGCCGCGGCGGAAGTGCAGTTCGCTAGCGTGGCATCGCCCGAGCTGGTGCGATTGTCGCGGCCGGAAGACCGGCGTTTGCTGGTAACGGCGGAGAAGCGGCTGGCGGCGGGAGACGCCAAAGGGGCGCAGGAGCTGGCGCAGCAGGCGCTGGATAAGAAAATTGGAGACCAGGGGCGGGCGCTCTTTATTCTGGCGCAAGTGGCCGTGGCCGACAGGAATCGCGACGGGGCCGAAGATAATTTCCAGAAGGCGATTCAATCGTCGCAGGATCCGACCGTGCTGGGGTGGTCGCATGTGTATCTCGGGCGGATTCTGGATATGAAAGAAGATCGCGAAGCGGCAGTGCAACAGTATCAGGCAGCACTGACAGCGGGCGGGAAATTGCCGGAGATCCGGGCGGCGGCGGAAAAAGGGCTGGCGCAGGCCTATGAACCTCCGGCGAAGCCGCAATCGCAGTAGAGAGGATTTAGTAATCTGGTAACTGTTTAAATGGGTAAATTAAACCCAGCCGGTTGTGTTTCAATTAGCGGTTACTAAATTGTCCGATTCGCAATTCATAAGGAGAAAGCATGAAGCTGACGGCGATGATGGTTGCAGTGCTGGGAATCGCGGTGGCGCAAAATCCATTGGCGCAAGGTGCTCAGAGCAACAATAAGCCTGCGGCGCAAAGCACGCCGGCGGCGGGACAGACTGCTGGACAAGCAGCGCCGGCAGGAAAGCGTCCTCCGCAGGCCAAGACACAGCCGGAGTTTGAAGCGTATAAGACCGCGGTGGCTTTGACCGATCCGGCTGCGCAGGAGAAAGCGGCGGACGAATTCGCCACCAAATTTCCGGACAGCGAATTGAAACCTCTGCTGTACAAGTCGGTCATGCACGAGTATCAGTCGGCTAACAACGGCGACAAGATGATGGAGATGGCGCAGAAACTTCTGACCTACGATCCGGATGATCCGGAGGCTTTGCTGGCGGTGGCGCAAGTCATCGCGGAGCGCACGCACGATACGGATCTGGACAAAGATCAGAAATTAGCGGAGGCGCGAAAAGACGCGCAGCGCGCGCTGGTGACGGTGGACACGGATATTCCAACGGCGGGGCAACCACCAGACCGGATTGAAGCCTACAAGAACTTCTTGCGATCCGAGGCTTACGAAATTATTGGGACGCTCGATTACAACAAGCAAGCGTGGGCCGATGCGGAAGGAAATCTGAGGAAGTCGATTGACGCGTATCCGCAGCAGGTCGATCCGGTGGCGGTGCTACGGTTGTCGCTGGCGTTGGATCAGGAGAATAAATATCCGGAGGCGCTGAAGTTCGCGAACCAAGCTGTGGATTTAACGAAAGAAGGCACAGTGACTGGGGACGCCGCGCGCAAGGAGAAAGACCGGCTTACGCAGTTGACCGGGGGCACGCCGCCGGCAAAGTAAGTGGGTAATCGGAACTCCAGCGCCTGAATCGTTCCTAATTGGATGGCGCTTGAGACACGCATGAATGCGTGCCCGTAGCAATCGTTTCCTCATGAAAGAACGAGAAATTACCGCGCTGGAGGCTGCGTTGGGATATCACTTCCATCGCCGGGCGATGATCGAGCAAGCGGTGACGCATAGTTCGCAGGCGCGAGAGCTGGAGTCACAGCAGGCGGGCGAGAGCAAGTACAAGGTCAGCGACAACGAGCAGTTGGAATTTCTCGGGGACGCGATTCTTTCGCTGGCAACGAGTGAGGAGTTGTTTCAGCGCTTTCCACAATTTCGCGAGGGCGAGCTTTCCAAGCTGAGGGCGCATGTGGTAAGCGAGCGGCACTTGATCCGAGTAGCCCAACGGCTGGAACTGGGGCACTATTTGCGCCTGGGACGAGGCGAAGAAAAAAGTGGCGGGCGCGGCAAGACCGCGCTGCTGGTGGATGCGCTGGAAGCGATTCTGGCGGCCATCTATCTGGACGGCGGAATGGCGCCGGCGAAAGAGTTCATCCTGCGGGAAATTCTGGCGCCCGAGTTGGAGCGGATGGATCGCGAAGGGGGCACGCTACCCATGACCGATTTCAAGTCGGCGCTTCAGGAGACTCTGCAAGGGCTGGGGATGGCGCAGCCGCTGTATGCGCTGGTGCAGGAAGCGGGGCCGGAGCACAGCAAAACGTTTACGGTGGAAGTTCGTCTGAATACAAAGAACGGAGAGAGCCGAACCGAATTTGTGGGACGGGCGGAGGGTTCGACAAAGAAGATGGCGGAGCAGGACGCGGCGCGGCAACTGCTGGCCTATCTGGCGTCACGATCGCAGTCGGAGGGAGATAGACTGGTGCGGGGATCACGGTCCCCGGAACAAGCAGTTTTGCGCAACAAGTAAAACAGATGAATCCAGACACGCATTTGCAGAACGATGCTTTGCCGGAGGGGCAGTTAGCCGAGCCTCCTTTGCCTGAGGCTGGTTTGCCTGGGAACGCTGGAGCGGCGGGATCTTCAGGAGAAGTTCGCGCGGCGGAAAATAGTTTCCCTAAGGACGGAATGCCGGCCAACGAATCGGCTGCCCAGACTTCGATGCCGGCCGATCGTGTAGAGCCGAAGCGAATTGCTCCCCAAGCGGCGGGAACTGGCCCGAGCGACTCGTTGCAATCGCTGCTGGGAACGGTGGTAATCGCGGTGTTCGTGATCACGTTCATCGTGCAGGCGTTTCAGATTCCGTCGCCTTCGATGGAGAAGACGCTGCTAATCGGCGACTACCTGCTGGTCAACAAATTGGTCTACGGTGGAGGCGGCGTGGGAGATTATTTCATGCCGTACCGCCGCATTCAGCGGGGCGACATTATCGTTTTTCATTACCCGGTCAATCCGGCGCAACATTTTGTGAAGCGGGTGATTGCCGGGCCGGGCGACCGCCTGCGCCTGATCAATAAACAGGTGTACGTAAATGGAGTAGCGCAGAAGGAACCTTACGCGCATTTCAGCCGTCCGGCGAACGACTTGTTCCGCGACAGTTTTCCGCGGCTGGATGTTTCACCCGGCGAAACTCCAGAGTGGTGGGTACAGTTGCGCAAGCTGGTGGAGGATGGGCAGCTGATTGTTCCCGAAGGAAATTACTTTGTGATGGGGGACAACCGGGACGACAGTTACGACAGCCGGTATTGGGGATTTGTGCCGCGCGCCAATATCATCGGTCGTCCGCTGGTGATTTACTGGTCGGTGCAAGGGACGGATGGGGATATAACGATCCCAACATCGCCGCGAGAGAGGCTGTATCACTTGGCCTACGTGCTCACGCATCTGTTTCAGATCACGCGTTGGGACCGTACCCTGAGGCTGGTGCGGTAATTGTGAGCAGCTATGGGCTGCGGATCAGCGCGGGTTGCCGGGGAGGCGTTGGTGGAATGCGGGGACGGAAGCCAAGATCCCTCGCTGCGCTCGGCACGACAAACGTAAACTGGGTAAACATAAACCGGACAAACATAAACGAGAATACGACTAACGGATGGACTGATCACATTGGCTAAGACAAGCACCATGGCAAGAGCTAGCAAGGCGAAAGACAGCAAGACAGACCCAGTCGAGGAGAAACCGCGCGAAAGTACGGTGGAATTCCTGGCCTCGCTGGCCGCTGTGCTGGTGACGGGACTGTTCATCATTACATTTGTGGTGCAGGCGTTTGAGATTCCTTCCAGCTCAATGGAAGATACGCTGCTGATCGGCGACCACGTTTTTGTGAACCGTATTTCGTTTGCGCCGAAGACGAAGTGGATTGGGCCGCTGCTTCCCTATCGCGATATACGGCGCGGAGACATTGTGGTATTTCTGCATCCGGATCCCGCTTACGTTGGAACTTATGTCGTGAAACGGATCATCGGCGTGCCGGGCGACCGCATCCACCTGCGGGATGGAGTGGTCTATCGGAATGGGGAGAAGCTGAACGAACCTTATATCGATCATGACCGGGATGATCTTTCCGAGACGTACCGCAACGATTTTCCGGCTGTGCCTCCAACGGACCCGAACATAACGCCAACCTGGCAGCCAGAGTTGCCTTCGCACATCGAAGGCGGCGATCTGGTGGTGCCTCCGGGGAATTACTTCGCGATGGGTGATCATCGCGGAGTAAGCCTGGACAGCCGCTATTGGGGATTTATTCCGCGGGGAAATATTATTGGGCGGCCGATGTTTATTTACTGGTCGTTCGAAACGCCCGCCGACCAATATACGAGAACCAGTTTCGGAGACCGGATTGGCTTTCTGGCGCACGTAGTACTGAACTTCTTTGACGAGACCCGGTGGAAGCGAACGCTGAACGTGGTGCGGTGAAGCTTTTCAATTCAAAGCGGCGTGTAGCGACTGCGGCAGTCGTGATTCTGCTCGGCCTATTCCTGTGGCGTCCGGGCGTCTCCCGCCTGAAGACGCGGATTATCAACTCCATCAGCCGGGCAGTCGGGCGTCCCGTCGATATTGGGCAGGTCCACCTTCGATTTCTTCCGCAGCCGGGCTTCGATCTCGAAAACCTACTCATATATGAAGCTGCGGCTTTTGGCTCCGAACCAATGCTGCGGGCGCAGGAAGTTACGGCAGTGGTGCGACTGACCTCGCTGGTACGCGGACGGCTCGATATTGCTCGGCTGGAACTGACGGAGCCCAGTCTGAATCTGGTACGCCGGGCCGATGGACGCTGGAACCTAGAAGATTTGCTGGAGCGAAACCAGCGCACGCCGTTGGCTCCGACGGCAAAATCGAAAACGGAGGCGCGTCCGGGGTTTCCTTATATCGAAGCCAGTTCGGGCCGCATCAATTTCAAGGCCGGGCAAGAGAAGAAAGCATACGCGTTGCTGAACGCGGACTTTGCCTTGTGGCAGGAATCGGAAAACACTTGGGGAGCGCGTTTGAAAGCGGAGCCGCTGCGCACCGACATGAATTTGAGCGACACCGGCCTGCTGCGGTTGAACGGAACCTGGCAGCGCGCGGGCAGCCTTCGGGAAACTCCGCTCGAGTTCAACGTGGAATGGGATCGCGCGCAACTCGGGCAACTTAGCAAGCTGCTCTCCGGGAACGACAAAGGGTGGCGGGGAGAAGTGACGCTCGACGCGAGGTTGAGCGGAATTCCAACGGCGATGCAAGTCGCGGTGGATGCGTCGATTCGGGATTTCCACCGCTACGACATTCCCAGCAGTGACACATTGCGTCTGACCGCGCACTGTGATGGCAGCTACAGTTCGGTCGAAGCCATGGCGCATGCCATTGTTTGCCGCGCGCCGGTGGGCGAAGGCATGATCACGCTGCGCGGCGATGCCGGATTGCCGGGAGTTCACAAAATCGATCTTGCGCTGAACCTGGAAAATGTTCCGGTAAGTTCGGTGGCGCAACTCGCGCGCCGGGCGAAGAAAGATCTACCCGCGGATCTGGTATCCTCGGGCGCCGTGCAAGGCAGCTTTGCGGTGAAGGAAGAGCCAAAGTCTGCTGCGGGCGCGGAGTTTCAGGGCCAAGGCGAAATTACGAATCTTCGATTGGTCTCTGCAAACACGAAGGTGGAATTTGCGGCGGCGAGTATTCCGTTTGCGCTGAAGTCCGGACGGGCGGAGGTTCACGATCGATTTACGAGTAAGCAGCCGCAAAAGCCAGGCATGGATAGTTTGCCGGCGCCCGAGGAGTTGCGCGTCGAATACGGCCCTTTCCCGGTCGCGATGGGTAGGCCGTTACCGGCGCAAGCACAGGGATGGATTGCGCGATCGGGTTATCGAATGGCGATTCACGGCGAGGGCGAGGTATCGCACACATTGCGATTGGCCAGTCTGCTGGGTCTGCCTGCGGTCAAGGCCAGTGTGGAAGGCGGGGCGCAGATGGAACTGCAGATGGCGGGATCGTGGGCGGGGAATGTGTCTGGGACTTCGTCGAACTTCTCCCCGCCGACTGTGACTGGAACCGCGCAGTTGCGAAATGTTCGTGCCCGCGTACGGGGACTAAACGATTCGATCGAGATTACCTCCGCCGAGTTGCAACTTTTGCCCGAAGAGGTGCGGGTGGACAAATTGAGCGCGCGGGCAGCGGATGCGTTATGGGACGGGAGTGTATCTTTACCTCGCGGCTGTGGAATGCCCGGAGCCTGCCTGATTCACTTTAACTTGAACACGCAAGAAATCGGGCTGGACGAAATCTCACAGGTGCTGAGCGCGCAACCTAGGAATCGTCCGTGGTACCAGAGGCTCACGTCTGCCGAACCTACGCCTTCAGCATTTCTGAAAGAGGTGCGTGCCTCGGGGAAAGTGAGTGTTAAGCGGCTGCACATTCGCAGTTTGATTGCGAGGCAAGTTTCCGCCACGCTTGACCTGGATCGTGGAAAGATGAAGATTACGCGATTGCAAGCGGATGTGTTCGGGGGAAAGCATCTCGGCGATTGGCAGGCAGATTTTGTAGCTGCTCCGCCGATATACACGGGTAGCGGAACTCTGTCCGGGATTTCGCTGGCAGAGATTGCCGACGCGATGCATGATAAGTGGATTTCAGGAACCGCAGGAGGGACTTACTGGCTTACGGCGTCGGGCTTAGATTCATCCGCGTTCTGGCAGTCAGCCGATGCCGGATTGCAGTTCGACGTGCAACAGGCGATATTTTCCACTATTTCTCTTCAGACCCTTTTTGGTCCACTTCGTGCCTTTCGGTGGCAAGGTCAAGCGCATCTGCATGGCGGAAAAATCGAGATCGACAAGAGCAAAATGATTTCTTCAGCCGGAGTGCTAGAAACTAGTGGCACGGCCTCGTTGGGGCGAGACCTGAACTTTAAACTGGCTCAAGTCACAAATGTGAAACCGGGTGGGGTTGGCTCTTCTTTTTTTAGCATCACAGGGACGCTTGGGGAACCGCATGTGGTGTTGAATCAGGTGGAGGAGACGCAGGCACGGCTGAAACCGTAGAGCTACGAAAACTCTCCTTGTCGCCCCTCACGGGACTCACTTCCCCGTCTTGAATCTTACCCCGGACACGTCCGGGGCTGGGATATGCCGTCGCTTTGCGACTAGCCCAGACATGGTCGAAGTACCACCTCACTGCGGCACGTATCCCGCGCCGCGCAAGACTTTTCCGGGAAGCGCTCCCGTCATTTTCCCTTGCTCGATCACGGGAGTTCCATTCACCAGCACATATTCCATTCCCTCCGAAAGCTGATTGGGATTATCGAAGGTGGCCAGATCGCGAATGGTCGCGGGATCGAAGATGACGACGTCGGCCCACAGGCCGGTTTTAAGAACGCCGCGATCCGTGAGCCTCATGCGCTGCGCAGGCAGCGCGGTCATTTTACGGATGGCGTCTTCGAGCGTCAGAGCTTTGTCTTCGCGGACGTATTTGCGCAAGATGCGCGGGAACGTTCCATAGGCGCGGGGATGCGGATGCTCCTGGCCGAGAATGCCTTCGGGTGAAGTTCCGGAAGAGTCGTTGTCGATGGCGACCCAGGGCTGTTGCAGGGCGAGCGTAACATCGGGTTGCGACATGCCGAAGACGGCGACCGAGGCGGCGGGATCCTCAATTAAGAAATCGAAGAGCGCATCCATGGGATCTTTGTTCCAGAGCTTCGCGATTTCTGAAAGACGCTTCCCTTGTAGGGGAAGCAGTTTGGGATTCTGCACTACGCCGATCATTACAGCCTCCGGCGTGGGGATTTCCTGCCATTCGTTATCCCAATCCTTCGAAGGCGTAAGCATATCTTTGCGGATACGCTCGCGCGTAGCAGGATCTTTGAGCCGCTCAACAAGTTTCGCCGCGCCGCCGTCGTGGGCCCAGGGTGGAATGAACGCCGAAAAATCATTGAACCACGCAGTGTAGGCGTAGGTGTCGGCAGTAACGTCGGCGCCGCTGGCGCGCGCGGCGTTGATTTTGGCGACGACTTCGGGCATACGTCCCCAGTTATCCTTCCCAGCGACCTTGATGTGCCAGATCTCCACCGGGACGTGGGCTTCGCGGCCGATGCGCAAGGCTTCGTCGATCGCCTCAAGCACGGAGTTACTTTCATCGCGCATGTGGGTGGAGTAGATGCCGCCGAACTTTCCGCCTTCGGCAGCGAGGGCGATCAGTTCGTCAGTTTTTGCGTAGGGCGCGGGAGCGTATTCGAGCGCGGTAGAAACGCCGACCGCGCCATCTTTCATGGCATCGCGCACCAGAGCTTTCATCTGCTCGAGTTGTTCGGTGGTTGGCTGCCGGTCATCGTCGCCCAGTACCATGCGACGAACCTGAGTAGCCCCCACATAGCTGGCAAGATTGATTCCCATGCCCTGTCTTTCGAGGTGCGCAAAATACTGGCGGAAGGTGCGCCAGTCCGGGGTGATGTGGTAGTGCTCATAGCCGGCGCGATCGGATTGAATGATGGCATCGTTGAGTGGGGCGATGGAGGTTCCTTCGCCGGTGATTTCGGTGGTGATCCCTTGATAAATTTTTGAAGGTAGCCGCGGCTCGACCAGGATGGAGAGTTCGGATTGTCCCAGCATGTCGATGAAGCCCGGGGCGACCACTTTGCCGGCGGCGTCGATGGCGCGTTTGCGCGGCGCGGCTGTGAGATTGCCGATGGCGGCAACTTTTCCGTCGCGGATGCCAATATCACCCGAATACCACGGGGAACCGGTGCCGTCGATGATGTGGCCGTTGGTGATGACGAGATCGAAGGGAGTTGGAGTTTGCGCAGGTGATTTCCACGATACGGCCAAAACAACGAGCAGCGCGCAACCTATGCGGATTGTTCCGTAACTTCTCATTTACCCCTCGATTCTTTTTTGTGGAGTACAGCACCCAAAGCGATCCAAATTGCAAAGGCCAGCCACTCGTGCTTCGTGAAATGGCCGGGGATCGCGGGGAAAACTTTCATCCCACACATGGCCAGAGCTACCAGCAAGGCCAATCCGGCAACAGCGTATTCGATTGCGCGCAGGCTCGACGAGCGCAGCCGTTTTTCAGATTCGAGCTTGAGGAAGGCGGCGCAGGCCGCGGCCCAGCCAATGGCGGCGGCGACGGAGCCCACTTCTGTGACTGGGACCAGGATCGAATCTCCGAGCAGCATACACGCCGCGGTGATTACTCCGATGCACAGCACCGCGGACGATGGTGTCTGATATTGGGGATCGATGCTCCCGAGGCGATGGTCGATGAGGCCTCGGCGCCCCATGGCAAACAGCATCCGGCTGGCGACGATGAAATTTCCGTTGAAGCATTTGACTAGAGAAAGCAAAGCTGCTGCCAGGATGAGGTTGACGATCCAATGCGAACCCATAGCGCGCTCAAAAGCGACAGCCGTCATGAACTTCTCGCCGGTCAATTCGCGCCACGGGGCCACGAATGCTACCGCAGCGATAACAGCGGCGTAGAAGAAGATGCCAATCAGGATCGCCATCGATATGGCTTTGAAGTATCCCTGCGATTGAAATTCGGCAGTCGATTCCTCCGCAGCCTTGCCGACGGCTTCGAAGCCGCTCATAAAATACGGGACGACTTGAAGCACCAGCAGAAAGGAAGCCCACGGCGTGTGGGTAAACAGCGGTGGGAAATTATGTGGCGATCCCTTGGTCAAGCCCAGCGCGGCGAAGACAACAAAGAGCGCCAGGGTGCCGAAGACGGTCCAGTTCTGGAAGGTCGCACTGAGGCGAATGCCGCGGTAATTCAATGTCGTGAGCAGCGCAGTAAGGGCGAGACCAATGACGAGATGTGGCAGGTACACCGGGCGTCCGGCGATACGGTAGATCTCGAAGGAATCGAGCGCGGGAACGATGTAGCTGGCGATGCGGCCGATGGCCACCGCCTCCCAGGGACAGACGATGAAGTAGGAGAGCGTCATGATCCAGCCGGTGGAGAAGCTTACGGGACGCGAAAAGGCGGCGGCCGTGTAAGCGATCTCGCCCCCCGCGTCGGGCATGGCGGCAACCAACTTGCCGTAAACCCAGCCAATGGGAAACAGAAGCGCACCGCCAACGGCGAAGCCGAGAAGCGCACCCAGAGCGCCACCGCGAAGAAGCCAGTCGTCCATGACCACCAGCCAACCGACGCCGACCATCGTTCCCCAGCCGATGGCGAAATAGTCGGTGAGGCGGAGTTTGCGAGCGAGTTGTGTCATTCGAGTGGAGGGCGAATTATAACGCGTCTGTCTTTGCGGCTTAAAGCCGGCGCGACGGCCGCGCCAATGTAAGGTGCCGGATAGCGCGTCCTGCGTGATAGTATCGACAGTACCCTCGCATGACGCTGCCGGCTGAGAATTTGAAGGCTGTGACTCGGTTTTGCCTTGTTCTGGCTTCGACTCGTTCATAATTCATGACCCCTTTGACCAACTCGCGTAGGCGCGTGCTCAGCGGCATGCGCTCGACCGGAAAATTGCATCTGGGAAATTACGTGGGCGCGCTCGACAACTGGGTGCGCATGCAGGATGAATATCAGTGCTTCTTTGAAGTGGCCGACTGGCACGCCCTGACCACCGATTACGCCGACACTACGCGGGTGAAACAGAATTCGCTGGATGTCGCGCTGGATTGGCTGGCGGCGGGGCTCGATCCGGAAAAATCAGTGATTTTTATTCAGTCTCATGTTCCGGCGCATGCCGAGCTGCATCTGCTGTTTTCCATGATCACGCCTTTGGGCTGGCTGGAACGCGTTCCGACCTACAAAGAGCAGCGGGAAAATATCAAAGACAAAGATCTGGGAACCTACGGGTTTCTGGGCTATCCCGTGCTCCAGGCGGCTGACATTCTGGTTTACAAGGCGGATGTGGTGCCCGTGGGCGAAGATCAGGTGGCGCATGTGGAACTGACCCGAGAAATTGCGCGGCGGTTCAATGGCTTCTACGGCGATGTGTTTCCCGAGCCGCAATCGCTGCTCACCATCGCTCCTAAGCTGCCGGGCACCGACGGACGAAAGATGTCGAAGTCGTATGGCAATACGATTATGCTTACCGATCCGGAGCCGGTGGTGCGGCAGAAGTTGAAGACCATGGTCACCGATCCGGCACGGGTGAGGCGCAGTGATCCGGGGAACCCGGATGTATGTCCGGTGGGCGATCTGCACAAGATTTTCAGCAGCAAAGAAACGATGGCCAAGGTGAATGAAGGCTGCAGATCAGCCAGCATTGGCTGTATCGAGTGCAAAAGTTGGGCGGCCGATGCGCTGGTGCAACTGCTCAATCCCATGCAGGAGCGACGCCGGAAATTCGAGGAGAATCCGCGGTTAGCTTGGGATATTCTTGAAGACGGCACGCAGCGTGCCAGCAAAGCGGCTGGTGAGACAATGAATGAGGTTCGGGCGGCAATGGGGATGTCGCTAGCGTACGAAGCGCCGGCGGCGAATGGCGGGGAGTAGCATGAACGAAAGAACCTCTACATCTGCGGAGAACGTATCCGGGGCTGTGCCTCTAGTGGTTCAGAACCATTCCGTCCACGCGAAGGCAAATCGCGAAAGCGGCGACAAGTCCTCGAAGCAAGAAAAAGAAGAGAGCGATTCCCCCTTTGCGGTATCGGTCACCGATGTATACGAAGGGCCGCTCGATCTGCTGCTCGATCTGATTCGCAAGCAGGATATCGACATTTATGACATCCCCATCGCTCGCATTACCGAACAGTATCTGGCATATGTGGAAAAGATTCGCGAACTGGATGTGAACGTGGCGGCCGATTTTATTTATATGGCGGCGGTGCTGATTCACATCAAGTCGAAAATGCTGCTGCCGCGCGATCCGTCGGCGAAAGCGGAGGAGTTGGAAGATCCGCGAACGGAGCTGGTGAACCGGCTGCTGGAGCATGAGAAGTTCAAGTCGGCGGCGCAGATGCTATTGCAGAAGCAGCAGATTGAAGACGCGGTGCTGAGTAATCCGGCGCTGAAAGAGTTTGTCGACGCCGAAGGTACCGAGCCGGAAATCGCCGCCGACGTGATCGACCTGGTTAAGACCTTTCAGCAAGTTCTGGAGCGCATTCGCACGCGGCCGGTGATTGACGTAGACGAAGAAACAGTGACCGTCGGTCAAATGATCGATTACTTGCGGCGGCGGCTGGCGCTGGAATCGCGGCCCATTCGGCTGAAGCAACTGCTCATGCGCGTGCCGTCGCGCCAGGCGCTGGTGTGCATGTTTCTGGCGTTGTTGGAGATGGTTCGGCTGCAGGCAATCCAGGTGCGTCAGGATCAATTGTTCGGAGAGATCGCCGTACGCAAGCATACTGGCTTCGACGCGATTATGAGCGAACAGGCCGCCGTACGCGATGATTGGAGATGAAGAACAGTGGATAGTCGATAGTGGTTGGTGATTGTAAACGCTGCTCCCCGTGTACTCCCGCTCGTTGGGGGATATGGTGACAGTTGTTGGACGTGTACGTTGCAAGTTGTGCGGCACACGTTGATTTCATTGACCACTAGCCACCGAACATTATGAGTTTGAAGGCTCAACTCGAAGCTATCGTTTATGCGGCGGAGATGCCGATTACGCTGGAGCAGATTACGCAACTCGTGAAAGAGAGCGTGGTGGCGACCGGCGTCATCGATGATGCGGGGGTGAAATCGCAAGTGCGTTCCGCGTTGGAGGAACTCGTCGCCGAATACGGCAGCCCGGACCACGGCATCGAGATTCGACAAGTAGCGGGTGGATATCGGATGTCCACCAAGCCCGAGCAGCATGAAATGGTGCGTAGTTTCGCGAAAAGTTTGAAACCGCCGGTGCGGCTATCGCTACCCGCGCTCGAAACGTTGGCGGTCATTGCGTACAAGCAACCGGTCACGGTGCCTGAGATCAGTGAGATTCGGGGTGTCGACTCGGGTGGAGTGATTGCAACCCTGCTCGACCGTAAGCTGGTCACTACTGCGGGACGCAAGCAGGTGATCGGACGTCCGATCCTGTACAAGACGACGAAGGAATTTCTTTTGCGCTTTGGGTTGAAAGACGTCAACGAACTGCCCAGCATGGAAGAGTTCGAGAAACTGGTGGCAGAGTCTTTTCAGGGAGAGTTGATTACGGCGGAGGAGCAGTTGCCGTTGGCGAGTGGTCAGTTGCCGGTTGAACAGAGCGACGCTGGGCAAACGAAGGAGATTGTAGAATCGGCGGAGCAGAAGAACAGCGCTTGAAGTCGCGTCTTTTGTGAGCTTCAATAGCATTTCGAAAAACATAGGCTGACCAGTAGACGCCGAAACCGTCAACACAAAAGCAAATGCCCGCAGAGCGCCTACAAAAAATAATTGCCGCAGCCGGAATCGCTTCCCGGCGCAAGGCCGAAGAACTGATCAGCGGCGGGCACGTGAAGGTCAATGGAACCGTGGTGACGGAACTGGGCACCAAGGCCGACCCGGATGTCGATCACATTCGCGTGGATGGAAAGCTGCTGCAGGGAGCACAATTCCACGTCTACCTGCTGCTGAATAAGCCCAAAGGTTATGTGACCACGGTGAGCGATCCAGAGAACCGGCCCACCGTCATGCAGTTGATTCGTGGGGTGAAGAACCGTGTGTATCCCGTGGGACGCCTCGATTATGCCAGCGAGGGCTTGCTGCTTCTCACCAATGACGGGGCGCTGGCCAATAAGTTGATGAAAGCTTCTTCGCAGGTCCCGAAAACTTATGTGGTGAAAGTTGCCGGAGTTCCTACGAATGAAGCGCTGGAGAAGCTGCGGGGCGGAGTTTCCATCGCCACCAAAGAAGGTCTTCGTGTGCGGACCGCGCCCGCAGGCATTCGCCTGGTGAAGGAGTCGGCCAATCCATGGTATGAAGTCACGTTGATTGAAGGGCGTAATCGCGAGATCCGGCGCATGTTTGAAAAAGTTGGACATCATGTGGAGAAGATCAAGCGCGTTCGCTATGGGCCGCTCACGCTGGACGTGCCGCCCGGACGATTTCGCCCACTGACGTTGCAGGAAGTTGACCGACTGCGTACTGCCAGCAATAAATCCGTAGCACCCACCAAGCCTTCCGTGGCATGATGAGCGGCAAGTTGAGTCAGGCATGAGCCGCTTCTTCGATATCGTTTCCAAACCTGCACGTACCCTTGGAGCGAGCTTTCCTAGTGCAGCGCCCGTCGCTGCGGAACGAACCTCGCGCCTGATCAAGCTTGATTCCAACGAGAATCCCTTTGGACCTTCGGCAGCTGCGATCGATGCAATGCGCGGTGCGCTGAGCGGGGCGAACTTTTATCCGGACGATGATTGTGGAGAGTTGCGACGCAAGCTGGCGGCGCATCACGGTGTAGCGCCGGAGCAGGTGCTGGTAACCGCGGGATCGACCGCTTTGCTCGGATTACTTTGCCAGACGCTGCTCG
Source organism: uncultured Acidobacteriaceae bacterium (assembly GCA_963818935.1). GTDB lineage: Bacteria > Acidobacteriota > Terriglobia > Terriglobales > Acidobacteriaceae > Sulfotelmatobacter. The sequence continues at coordinate 51,190 of CAWFUK010000039.1, read as the reverse complement.
CGCCGGGTCTGAATGCCGTGACCAGCGAGCGGTCATTCATCGTGTATTCGATGGCGGTGCAGGCCGCGGGCGCGCGTTTGATCGAGGCGCCGATGCGGGACGATCAATTCGATCTGGAAGAAATTCTCGACTCGATCGACTCGAACACGCGCATCGTTTTTCTGGCAAATCCTAACAATCCCACGGGAACGATGTTGGAGGCGGCAGAGGTAGGGCATTTTCTGGCAGAGCTTCCCGGGCATGTCGTGCTGGTTCTCGACGAGGCATATTACGAATTTGCTCAGCATTTCGCGGCTCTGCGGAAAATCACGTATTCGAACTCGCTGGACTATGCTCGCCGGGGCGCAAGCGTAGCGGTACTGCGAACTTTTTCGAAGGCGCACGGACTCGCCGGAGTGCGCGTGGGATATGGCCTGGGTCCGGCGGAGTTGCTGGGCTACTGCGCACGGATGCGCAATACATTCTCGGTTTCTTCGGTGGCGCAGGCGGCAGCGATCGCGGCCATCAATGATGTCGAGCACATTCAGCGCGTGGTGGAAAATAACGTTATTCAGTCTCGAATTCTCAGCCAGGGTTTGGCGGGGATGGGATATCGCGTTGTGCCGACGGCGGCTAATTTTGTTTTCTGCGATTTGCGAGAAGACGCGTCGACAATGGTTCGCGCTTTGCTGGAGCAAGGCGTTGCGGTGAAGGCGCTGGCCTCGTGGGGCGCGCCGAATTGCATTCGCGTGACGGTTGGGACGCCAGAGCAGAATCAGGCTTTTTTGCAGGCGATGCGCCCGTTGGCGGCGCGCGCTTCTCAAACCGCAAGATCAGTGGGGCAATGAATGCCGCCGCGAACCGATCCCACTAAGCTGTCATCGCAGAGCGCGCGGCTCCGTAGAGTCCAGCGTCGCTGCCTAGCAAGGCGCGGGTGATGACGGTGACTCGCTCGCTGCGGTTTTCGTCCGGTGCGGTCGCCACGTAGACGACCGAGCGCTGGCGAAGTTCTTCGAACATCTTGGGGGCGAAGGCATCCCATGCGCTGGCTACGCCTCCGCCAATCACGAACATTTCCAGATTGAGAACGTTCACTGCGCCTGCCAGCATGATGCCGAGATAGCGGCCAAAGGTTTGGAAGATGCGGCGGGCGTGCTCGTCGCCTTGCATGGCCAAGTTATAAATCGACTGCGGGCCGTACTGAGCGTCAGAGGACGCTGCGGCTAGCGACGGCGCTTCGCCAGTGGCAATAGCTTCGCGAGCCATGCGCAGGATTGCGCTGGCGGAGGCGTATCGTTCGGCACATCCGCGGTTGCCACAGCCGCAGGCAACGCCTTCAGGTTCGAGGGTGACGTGGCCGAACTCACCCGCCATGCCGTTCATGCCGTAATAAAGTTTTCCGCCGAGGATGATAGCGCCACCGATGCCGGTTCCAAGCGTGATCATGGCCATGTTGGAAACGCCGCGGCCTGCGCCCAGCCACTGCTCCCCGAGAGCGGCAACTCTGGCGTCGTTGTCGAGAACGACGCGGGCATTCAGGCGGCGTTCGATTTCTGCTCGTACCGGATAATCCGCAAAAAAAGGCAGGTTGACGGATTTTCGAATCGTGCCCGTCGCCATATCGATAATGCCAGGCACGCCGATGCCGGCGCCGAGAAGATTTCCAGCAGCTTTATACTTCGCGGAAAGATGCTGAATCGCGTCGCACATCTGGTCGATGACCTGATCACGAGTGGGCGCGGCTTTGGAGCCCAGCGTGACTTTCTCTAGAAGCTCACCTTCGGTGCTGATGGCGGCGATGCGCAGATTGGTGCCGCCGAGATCGACTCCAATGGAAAAATCGGGCATAGCTGAGAAGAGTATCAGAACTAGCACAGCGAGTATTCATGGTTGATTTCTGGTAGTGGGCGGTTTTGAATTTCATCTCTTGGCACGACGTTCTCGCTTTGATTCACGCGGCTCACGAATGCGTTCTCCAGGAAATTCGGGAATCACTGCCACATGGTTGCGATCTATCATGCATATTACAACTTCTGTCGCGTCCTCCAAACGCTGCGGGTCACGCCTGCGATGAAAGCGGGATCAGTAGATCACGTTTGGAGTTTGGAGGTATCGGTGGGATCATTGGACGCAAGTCAGACGGAGTGGCGGCTTGAAACGTGTGGCGTTGGCTATAACAGGGATTCTCGGTGGCGTTTTATTTGCGGCTGGAGCTGGCGCAGGAATCAGTATCCTTGTGACGCACACCTACTGGTCAGCAAAATATACGATCACTGTAACTTTGTTCGCGCTCTTGATCGCCTATTTCAGCTTCCGCATGGCTCGACATGCGATCACTGGGAAAAAGTCACATCTAGGATAAGAAATTAAAACCGCCCACTAGCTGATTTCGCGATGGTTGATTGCTGATGGAAACCCCCAACGAAAAGATTTCAAACATCAGAAATCAACAATTGCATCACTTCTGGCACTGCGGGCAGTAGTGGCTGCTGCGGCCGGCGATCACGATGCGTTTAATGGGCGTTCTGCAGACCAAGCAAGGCTCGCCTTCGCGGCCGTAAACGCGATGTTGTAATTGGAAAAATCCTTCTTTGCCATCGTCATCAACATAGTCAGAGATGGACGAGCCTCCGAGTTGGATCGCTTCCTGCAAAACTTCTTTCAGCGCGGCGAGCAGTTTTGCGAACTGATCCCGCGTGACCGTAGAGGCGCGGCGGCGGGGACGAAGTCCCGCGCGAAATAACGATTCATCGGCGTAAATGTTGCCCACGCCGCGCAGAAGTTTCTGATTCAGCAGCGCACTTTTGATCGGAGTCTTGCGGCCGCGAAACAAGGCGAGGAAGGGTTCGAGATCAACTTCCAAGGGCTCGACACCCCCGGCATCGAATTCGCGCGAAACGCTGAGCCGTCCGAAGCGCCGGGGATCGACAAAGCGCAGTTCCCTGCCCGATTGGAGCTTCAGAATGGCATGCGTGTGCTTCAGAATTTCATCCTGGGGTGCGCAGACCTGCAGCCGTCCGGTCATGCCGAGGTGAACGATCCAGTGGGCTTTTTCAGAGGGCACATTGGTTTTTTCAAGATCGAAGACGATGTGCTTGCCCATCCGGCGAACGGCGAGGATGCGGCTGTATTCGACGGTAGCGGCAATTTCGCGAGCCGAAGACTTGAGCAGTTCCGGCTTGCGGCCCAGCCAGATCGATTCGATCACGTCATTGGTGACGCGTTTCGCGAGTCCGCGGGCGATGGTTTCTACTTCGGGGAGTTCGGGCATGTAGCATCAGTTTACAAGGATGGGGACGGTGGGAAAAATCTGAGACCTCGATCGGCTGCGCTCAGGGGCAGGCTCCGGGCACAGAGGAACACGGCGTAACGCAGAATCTAGTCCTTCAAGGGCACCACAGTTTTTCCGTCGCGGCAGAAGGTGGCAACTCTTTGCAGATCGCCGTTGGCTTGGGGCAAGGTCATCACGGGGCCGTAACAATAAACGGCGTGGCCGGTGGCGGCGAAGTACCAGCGCCCGCCTTTGGCGTGCTGCTCGACCTGGGCCACGGGACGCCGCACGGGCTGCTGGGGCGGTTTGGCAATGGTGAAACTGCACAACAGGGCTAGGGTCAGGAGTTTCATTGCAGCGCTTCTCCAAGAACGCTTGCTTAACAATCGCGAACGACTTGCTGCTACCTGGGACTAAATCGTCGTCAAAGAACGACGCTGATCCACCAAATCCGAGGCCGGCACAGGCGGAGCTTGCGGCTGCGGCTTGACAATTTTTCCGGCATGGTTCTGGGTATGACTTTGCGGCACTTGGTTTGATGGGCCCTGGGACGGCGGAGCCTGCACCGGTGGAACCTGGGAAGACGGAGTCTTAACTGCCGGGGCTTGGGCTCGGTTCTTACCTTGCGCCTGGGACATTTGGCGATCTTCGATGGCCTTGCCTTTCGCGGCCCACAACTCTTTGCTGTCTCGCATCAAGACCTTGATGAGGTTGCCCTGCGACTGAATGACTGATCCCTGCTGAATAATCAGCAAGGTCATCAATACGTAGGAAAAACAGAACAGGACGGTAAGTGTCGGCAAAAGGCTCCGCTTCTTTTTAGGAGCCTCGACTGGCATCACCGCTGTGTAACCGAACGAAATCGTCAAGTGGCACCCCACGACCCTATTAGGCAGGTCACAGAGAGGATTGCAGCTAGGGAACCAATGGAAGGAATGACTGTAAAAGCTTGATTTATCGAGGATTTGCTTAGGCTTGATCGAAACCGTTTTTGCGGCACAAGTGCAATCGAATGCACATATTGAGCAACGAGTCCATCGGGTGAACGGGCTGGAAGGCCTGCCGGGCGCGGCTTGGGCGTGAGCGTGAGACACTCCTGCCGTCCCTCCGGGATTTGCTGCGTATGTTTCCCGGGTCTACTCAGCGCTGAAGCGCTGGGCTATTTTCGGTCGCCGCTACGAGATTTGGTCGAGGTTGGCTTAGCTTACTTGCCGCCCAGCACGAGCTTGGCAATGGTGGCCAATTGCATGTTCGATGTGCCTTCATAGATCTTGCCAATCTTGGCGTCGCGCCAGTATTTTTCGACGGGATAATCTTTGGTGAATCCGTAGCCGCCGTAGATTTCGATGGCCAGCGAGGTGACGCGCTCGGCGACCTGCGAGGCAAAGAGCTTGGTCATGGCGGCTTCCTTGACAAAGTTCACGCCGGCATCTTTCATACGGGCTGCATTGTAGACCATTAGGCGCCCGGCCTCGATCTCGGTTGCCATCTGCGCGATCTGGAACTGGATGCCTTGAAAATCGGCGAGCGCTTTCCCGAACTGCTTGCGCTCCTGCGTGTACTTCGCGGCAAACTCCCATGCGCCGCGGGCAACGCCAATCATTTGCGCGCCGATACCGATGCGGCCCTCGTTCAAAGTCTCGATCGCGATCTTGTAGCCCTTCCCCGGCTCGCCGATCACGTTTTCTTTGGGAACTTTGCAATCTTCGAGGATGAGCTCGCAGGTAGATGACGCGCGGATGCCCAGCTTGTCTTCTTTCTTGCCAACGCCAAATCCGGGGAAATCTTTTTCGACCAGAAACGCGGTGATGCCTTTGTATCCGGCGGAGGGATCGAGCGTGGCGAAGAGGACAAACAATCCGGCTTCCTTGCCGTTGGTAATCCAAAGCTTGCGACCGTTGAGCACGTAGTCGCTGCCTTTGAGTTCGGCTTTCGTCTGCAAGGCAAACGCGTCGGAGCCCGATGCAGCCTCGCTCAACGCATAGGCGCCGCAGGTGTTGGAGGCCATTTTCGGCAGGTAGCGCTTTTTCTGTTCGGCATTGCCCCAGCGCAACAGCGCATTGTTGACCAGCGTGTTTTGTACGTCGACGACCACGCCTGCCGATGCATCCACGCGCGACAATTCTTCTACCGCCAGAATCGCCTCGAAAAACTTGGCGCCGCTGCCGCCATATTGCTCGGGGATTTCGATCCCCATGATGCCGAGTTGGAAGAACTCCTGAATGAGGTCTTTATTGAAGATGCCCTTCTCGTCCATCTCTTTGACGTGCGGGCGGATTCGCTCGTCGGCAAACTGGTGGATGTTGTCCCGGAACAGGATCTCGTCGTCGGTGAGGGTGGTCAGAGGAGTGGGAGGGGCGGATTGCAGCGTCTCGGGCATATAAGAACCTTCAGCGGAAGAATGGCAAACTGGCAATTTTAGCACCCTGCGGAGGGCGGCGTAACCCAGACCAGTTAATAGGAAGGCAGTTGATCGAGACGCGCTGGCCCGCTTGACTAAACCAAATCGCGTGCCCGATCATTGGCTGCCCGATCAAACATCCGAGGAACACCAGCTTGAGGCGATGGTTCTGCATAATCTTGCTGCTGTCCGCGTCTAGCGCAGTAGAGGAAGACAACTTTGGCTCAGCGGTGATCTTTGCTGCTTCTCGGGACAAAATCGTTATAGGTGCAGACAGCAGAGAAGTAATTTTATCGCCCATCGGTCGAAGCGACAGGTACGACAAGTGCAAGATCGTCACACTTAACGGAAAGTTTGTATTCGCCGCCGTCGGTAAGTCTGGGCACCATAGCGGGGAACACCCGGAAGCCACCTGGGATGTTTTCGCCTTGGCACGAGCTATCGCCGGCAGGAACGGCAAAGACTCTCTTGAGCAAATCGCCACCGCTTGGGGAAACGAGGTCGCGGCACTTGACGACAAAGATGCGCAGAGACGTATTCCGGGGTCGGAGGTATTTGAGGGCCAGCATGGAATATTCTTGGGCTTTGTCGATGGTCGTCCCGCCAGTTACCAAGTGGTGGTCGAGAAAGCGCCGACCGGGCATTATCAACCTCAGACTCAACAGGTCGAACTGCACGACGGTAGCCTGATTCCCTCGGGCCACGCCCGCGACGTTGCTGTCGAAATAGCGGAGGGCAAGACTGACCGGGCCAAACGCTGGATGGCCGACTTTCGAAGAGACCATGCCTCGGAACTGACCACATGGGACGCTGCGATGGCTCCGCTGATTGAGCGTGTTCTCGAACTGTCAATCAATTATTCTGCCGAGAAGGACGACGTTGGCTTACCCATCGATTTGATCGAGATCGATTCCTCTGGTACGCACTGGCTTCGCAAGAAACCGAATTGCCAGGACTAGCGGCGGGAATGCACCAGCTTCAGCGCGTCCGCTTGCAGAATTCGCTGGATCTGGTTGCGGGCGTGGACCGACCAGGGGCCGGTGGTATCGAGCTTGATATAGGCCTGCCAGTGCTTCAGCGCCTTGCGCGGCTCGCGCGTTTTTTCGTAGGCGAGTGCCAGGTTGTAATGCGCGTCGGCGTAGGTGGGGGCGAGTTGAATCGCCATCTTGTAGGTCTGAATCGCCTCTTGCACGCGGCCGGTTTCGTCGAGAACATTTCCCAGATCGAAATAGGCCAGCGCGTAACGCGGGTCGGCTTCGAGCGCGGCACGGTAGTGTTTTTCGGCGAGGGTGAAATCCTGGCGATTGTAATAAAGCGTGCCCAGGTTAATGTGCGCGGCGGCGTGGCTGGCCTCGTACTCCAAAACTTTCTGGTAGCAAGCCAGCGCTTCGGTCTGCGTGGCCGGATCCTCTTCGAGCGCAATGCCGCGAGCGAACCACACAGCTGCTTCATTCTCCTGGGAACCGGGCTCGGGTGCCGGGATTGGCGTGCTGGTCACAACCTTTTCGCGCGCGGCGAAGTCCATTACAAATTGGCCAGCGATCGGCTCAAACAGCTTGCCTTCGTGACGGAAGGCAACGCGATGATGGCTGGTGGATGAGACTCCCGCGTCGAGCAGAGGATTACCCATGCCTGACGCCTGTTGCTGCATCGCTTCGAGCGACTGCCGGATCACGGCTGGCCGCACCCGCATGGCACACAGGTCGCGAACTTTCTTGACTTTCAGCAGATCGGCAAAAGAATAGGCAGGAGAAGCCGCAATCAACCCGGCGCGCTCCCAGTTGGCCAACTGGCGCGGCGTCAGGTGAAGAATCCGCAGTAAATCCGCTCGACTGTACACGCTATACACCTCTCGCGTGCATTGCTCACGCAAGTACTTCCCCGCCGCCATTATCCGCAAGTTGCCGTTAGAAACGCAACTGCAAAGGTTGTGGAAATCTGAGGAGAACCTGGATGATTTACATGCAGCGAAAATGGTGCAAATGCAGACTTCGGACCTCAGACCTCAGACGTAAAAATTTAAGAACGTGCGTGGCCGAGATCTTATGTCGGAGGTCTGACGCCGGTTTTTACACCGCAACCGCCGCCTGGTAGTCCTCGTAGGTTCCCTTGAAATCCGTGATCTTGTGGTCGCTTTCGAAGTGCCAGATGCGGGTTGCGACTTCGTCAATGAGGTCGTGATCGTGCGTTACCAGAAAGACTGTGCCGTGATAGCGTTGCAGCGAAATGTTCAAGGCGTTGATGGCCTCGAGATCGAGGTGGTTTGTGGGTTCATCGAGCACGAGCACATTCGGCTTTTGCAACATCAGCTTGCAGAAGAGCAAGCGCGCAGCTTCGCCACCGGAAAGAACGTTGGTGGATTTCGTGGCTTCGTCGCGCTGGAAGAGCATTTGCCCGAGCAGCCCGCGAATTTCTTCGCCGACCGCCGCGGGATTCCACTGATGCAGCCACTCCAGCACCGTGGTGCCACCTTCAATCAGGCTGCGATGGTCTTGCGCGAAATATCCGATGGAAGCTTCGTGGCCCCAAATGACCTTGCCTGAATCGACGAAAGGGCCGTCATAGCCGCTGGTCTTGCGTAGCTCAGCTTCCGGCGTGGTCGGAGAGTTCGCCAGCAACGCGTTTACCAGCGTAGTCTTCCCCGCGCCGTTGCGGCCCATCAATGCGATGCGCTCGCCGCGCGTGATGCTGGCGGTGAAGTCGCGAATGACCTGCTTGTCGCCGTACGCCTTGCTGAGGTGCTCGACTTCGAGAATGTGCTTGCCCGACGGCCGCTTCTGCTCGAACTTAATGTAAGGCCGCTGGATGTTTGACTTGGCCAGTTCAGTCACCTGCAAGCGTTCGACTTCTTTGCGCCGCGATTGCACTTGGCTCGACCGCGTACCGGCGGCGAAGCGTGCGATGAATTCGTTCAACTGGGAAATTTTCTTTTCGCGCTGTGCATTCTGCGATTCGATCTGCGAGCGCACTTGCGTCTTGGCCAGCACCATCTCGTCATAGGAGCCGGTGTAGAGGATGATGGTCTCGTAGTCGATGTCGGCGATGTGGGTGCAAATGCTGTTGAGGAAGTGGCGATCGTGCGAGATGGCGATGACCACGCCGTCGTAGGCGTTTAAGAATCCCTGAAGCCAGTGGATTGAATCCAGGTCGAGGTTGTTGGTCGGTTCGTCGAGCAGCAGCGCCTGCGGGTGGCCGAACAGAGCCTGCGCCAGCAGCACGCGGACTTTCTGTCCGCCTTGCAGTTCGCTCATCTTACGGCCGTGCAGCTCTTCGGGAATATCGAGACCATCGAGCAAAATGGCGGCGTCGGCGTCCGCGGTGTATCCGTCTTCCTCGCCAACGATGCCTTCCAACTCGCCGAGCTTCATGCCATCTTCGTCGGTCATTTCGGCTTTGGAGTAAATCTCGTCGCGCTCCTGCATGGCCGCCCAGAGGCGTTTGTTGCCCATAATGACGGTATCGCTCGCGGTATAGGTGTCGAAGGCGAACTGGTCTTGGCTCAGGACTCCGAGCTTGCGGGGACGAACGACGGTGCCTTTTTGCGGCTCAAGTTCGCCGCTCAGCAGCTTCATGAAAGTTGATTTGCCCGCGCCGTTGGGCCCGGTCAAACCATAGCGCTTGCCCGCCGTAAATGCGACGGAGACTTCATCAAACAGAATTTTGGCGCCGTAGCGCATGGACACATTACTGACTGAAAGCATGATGTGGTTCTCTTCTTCTGGTCTTTTTCCTGGTTACTTCAGGGAAGTTTCTACAGGCGACCTTGTTCGGTCACTGCGGGGTATTTCCGCCAAAACAGTACGCAGCTGGTAGTCAATAGAATATCATGGCGATTCTAGAGGCTGGGCCACTAACCTATTTTCACCAGTTGCCCAGGCTGAATCGAAACAAACGGCTGATGCTGTTTTAAAAGCTCTCAGTGTCCCCCGCTCAACTCCCTCACAATATCCCCCACAAATTTCTTGGCGTCGCCGAAGAGCATGAGGGTGTTATCGAGGTAGTAGAGCGGGTTGTCGATGCCGGCGAAGCCGGGGTTCATGCTGCGCTTGATCACCATGACGGTGTGGGCTTTATCGACGTCGAGGATTGGCATGCCGAAGATGGGGCTAGATTGGTCGTTGCGCGCCGCGGGATTGGTGACGTCGTTGGCGCCGATCACCAACGCCACGTCGGTTTGCGGGAAGTCTCCGTTGATTTCGTCCATCTCGATGAGGCGGTCATAGGGGATGTCGGCTTCGGCGAGCAGCACGTTCATGTGGCCGGGCATGCGTCCCGCGACGGGATGGATGGCGAAGCGAACATCGATTCCTTTCTTGGTGAGAGCGTCGTACAATTCGCGCACCTTGTGCTGCGCCTGCGCTACCGCCATGCCGTAGCCGGGGACGATCACTACGCTGCTCGCTGCTTCCAGAATCGCGGCGGCATCCTCTGCGCTTGCACTGCGCACCGTTCGTTCTTCTTTGGCCGCCGCCGCCGACGCCTGCACCTGGCCAAATGCTCCGAACATGACGTTCGTGAATGAGCGGTTCATGGCCTTGCACATGATCACCGAAAGAACGAAGCCGGAAGATCCATCAAGCGCGCCCGCAACAACCAGCACTTTACTGTTCAGAACAAATCCCAGAAGCGCTGCCGAAAAGCCGGCGTAAGAATTCAGCAACGAGATCACCGTCGGCATGTCGGCGCCGCCAATCGGGGTGACCAGCAACACACCAAAAATCAGCGCAATCACCACCATCACGGGAAAGAGCAGGGCGTGCGCCGGATTCACCACCAGCGCAACCGCCAGCCCGAGAGCTGCGGCCAGGACAGAAAGGCTGACGATATTTTGCCCGCGATAAACGATGGGCCGCTGCGGCAAGACTTCCTGCAGCTTTCCGGCTGCGATCAGGCTACCGGTAAAGGTGAGCGAACCGATAATAACCTCCAGCGCGATTTCGCCCATTTGAAAGCGGGTGACCGGCGCGGTGCCCACGTAATACTCCGCAATGCCGATCATGGCGGCCGACAGGGCGCCGAAGGCGTGGCTCAATGCGGTTCGCTGTGGCACCGCGGTCATGTGCACCATGCCCAGCGGAATGCCGACGCCGGCGCCGACGATCAGCGGGATGAGGACCCACTTGTACTGCACGACCTCCGGGTTCAACAGAGTGACGATGACGGCCAGCGCAGCGCCGATTTCTCCCGCCAAAACGCCCCAGCGCGCGCTCACCGGCGAACTGAGCAACTTCAGGGAAAAAATGAAGAGGACGATCGCGGCAATGTATGCAAAATCGAGATACTGCTGGAGTTCCGAAGCGTTCATTGTTGTTTCGACCTGGGGGATTTGAACATGCGCAACATGCGGTCGGTAATTAAGAAGCCGCCCACCATATTGCTGAAAGAGGCCGCTACTGCGATCGCGCCCAGCGTTGTGGTCAGCAGAGTTTCGTGCCGTCCAGCGATGATGATGGCCGCCACCACCACGATTGCATCAAGGGCATTGGTCAGAGACATGAGCGGTGTGTGCAGCAGTGGCGAGACACGCTTGATCAGTTCAAAGCCCACAAACCCCGCCAATATAAAAACATAAAGATTGGACATGAAATCCGCTGGCATGATCGCTCCTTATTATTTCCTGTGGCGATACCTAATTACCGGTTAGCGCCGGTAGCTTGAAAAACTCTCGCACTCTCGTGTTCACGATTTCCCCGCCGTGGGTGATCATGGTTTCGCGGATGATCTCATCTTGCCGGTTCAGTTGCAGCTTGCCATCCTTCATCATGTAGGCAAGAAATGTGGCCACGTTGCGGGCGTACATCTGGCTGGCGTGATACGGGACGCTGCTGGCCAGGTTAATGGCTCCAATAATCGTTACGCCATGCTCGACCACCGTTTCACCGGTACGAGTGAGTTCGCAGTTTCCGCCGCGCTCCGAGGCCAGATCGACGATAACCGCGCCGGGAGCCATCCCCTTGACCATGTCGGCCGTGATCAGTACCGGCGACTTCTTTCCTGGAATCACAGCGGCGGTGATGACTACATCGCTTTCCGCCACGACCCGCGTCAAGAGCTCGCGCTGGCGGGCGTAGAAGGATTCGTCCTGCGCGGTGCCGTAGCCGCGGGCATCTTGCGCATTCTGCGCTTCAATGGGCAACTCGACAAAGCGGCCACCCAGGCTCTGCACCTGCTCTTTAGCCGCAGGGCGCATGTCGTAGGCAGAGGCCACGGCGCCCAGTCTTCTCGCGGTTGAGATCGCCTGCAATCCGGCCACGCCTGCGCCGATCACGAAGACACGCGACGGAGTAATCGTGCCTGCCGCCGTCGTCATCATGGGGAAAATTCGGATCGACGTGTCTGCCGCCAACAACACAGCTTTGTACCCGCAGATCGTTCCCATGGAAGAGAGCGCATCCATGCTTTGCGCACGGGTGGTGCGCGGCATGAATTCGACAGAAAATGCGGTGACGCCGGAGGCGGCAATTTGCTGCTCCACTTCGGCTGAGCCCAACGGACGCAAAAAGCCAATCAACACCTGGCCGGGGCGCAGCAGCGGGAGATCGTCCTTGCCCGTTAAGTCATTCGAGCCGTAAGACAGAACCTGCAAGATAATGTCGGCATTGGCGAAGACGGCGGTGCGATCAGGAAGAATTTTGCCGCCCTTCTCGATATAAACCGCATCAGGATACCCAGCTTCCGTGCCCGCTCCCGCTTGCACCACCACTTCCAGCCCGGCCTTGGCGAGCATGGGGATGACGGCGGGAACCAGCGCAACCCTGCGCTCTCCCGGATAAATTTCCTTCGGAACTCCGACAATCAAGTGCTTATCCTTTCTTGAGAAGATTCATCGGTGCCCTTACGGCTTTTTCTATTGCCGCAGCCGTACGTTCGCGGTTCCTGCGTCCCTGCGAATGTTACACAGCGAATCGGTGATTCGTTGTGATGAACATCACATAGTAATAGAAAACCAGTGAAGCGGACCCAAAACAGTATCAGGAAAGTAGCGAGTTAGAAAAGCGGGGCCTCAATACAATGCAACGGTCATCCTCTGCTTCAAGGTTTGTTGGGATCGCTCTTGGAAGCCTTAGGAGTAAGCTTCTTGATGAGAAATTCCTGGAAGAGATTGATGACAGCGTTGGAAGCGACGCCCACCCCCGCATTCTCGAAGGTTAATTCTGCACCGTTTCGATCCTGCGCCGGATAGTAGATGTTCGAAATGCCGCCGGCTGCCAAGGCTCCAAGAATGCCGGAATAGTTCGGTTGCCAGCGTCCGTTGTCACCCTTGCAGATGAATGACATGGAAATCGCATAGAGTGCGCGGGATGCGGGCGTGCCGGTTCCTTTGTAGAAATAGCGCGGGTCTTGTTTGAAAAGCGATGGGAGGATAGCGCCACCAATCAACGTACCTGAGACAGCGTCGGCATAATTCGCGCCAAAGCGTTTGGCATAGCCCTGGGCGCCCTGGCCGTATCCCTGAAAATGGTCTTGCGCCTGCTGTACCCCCGCGGTGCCACCTACCACGGCGAAAGTCACGGGATCGATCAGCGATTTCCAAGCCAGCTCGAACTTTTGTTGCGGGGTCAGGGGCTCTGCATGGGGAAGATAAGTGACGTAAAAATTTGGAATCGCGCCAAAAATGCGTTGCTTCTCTTCAAACTTAATCTGCTCTTCTGCAATCTCTTCCCGTGGAACTCCCACCTCGACGTCGGTCACGTTGGTGGCAACCGCGAGTGCGATTTTTGGGACGGTGATCACGTCGCCTGCATGCAGAATTCCGGAAGATGTCTGCGGCTCAAATCCCGCAGAAGTCACGGTAAGCTGAAACGGTCCGGGGGCAACGTTGGGAAAGAAAAACTGTCCGTCTGCGCCCGATAAGACCTCCTGGCGCAGAGGCTGATCGCTTGCGGGTTGGTCGGCAGACGATTGATTCTTTGGGGTCTGCTCTCCCAGGAGAAGGGTCACCCGAGCTCCGGCGATTACGGCGCCACTCTGATCAACCACCGAACCGCTGAGGCTTGCCGCCAATGGCGGATCGGGAGGCTGCGACCCCTGCTGCGGGTTCTGGCCGACGCACGACGGCGCCCAACCCAGCGCGAACAGCGCAAGGATCCCAAGTGCTAACCTGAACTGAAAGGGCATGAATGCTTAACTCTATCGTCTGTCGCAGCTTCTCTTCAAATCACCAAAGATGATCAACTTTTGCGCCCGGGATGCTCGGGGCTACAGGAAAACGCAGGGATCATATTCATAGATGCGAGAAATGAAAGCGGAGAAACTCACCGACCTTCTTGAGCGGGAAGAAATTGAGGGTGGGGGAGGCCGTAGATTAGCGATATCTACAGGAAGCAGCTTGTAGGAGAGGCAGATGCCGACCCCGTCTCCCTCCGAACTTTGACAAATTAAACTCACCTAGCCTGTTGCATAATATTTCGACCATACCGACGGGCCATTTTGCGAATCGGAGGGGGAGATCGTGGCGAATGCGGTTAAAGTGTTGTTTCTCATTCTTAGCGCACTTTTTCCCATTGTCGACCCGCTCAGTGGAGCCCCAATCTTCCTGGCCCTCACGCGTGAATACTCGCCTCAAATTCGACGCGCTCTGTCGCAACGGGTCGCCTTTGACAGCTTTGTTTTGATGATGGGTTCGTATTTTATCGGGTCCCACGTTCTTGGCGTGTTCGGCGTATCCTTGCCGGTGGTGCAGGTCGGCGGAGGGCTGGTCGTCGTTGCCACGGGATGGAAGCTGCTGACGCAGACTGACGGGGCACGTGACCAGACGGGCGCAAACATACAATGTCAAGACGCATTTCGCCAGGCCTTCTATCCCTTAACGTTGCCGCTAACCGTAGGCCCAGGTTCGATCTCAATCGCGATCACCTTGGGCGCGAATTCGACCCATCGTTATGGAGTTCACGTCTTGATTATCGTTGCCGCGGTCGTTGCTATGGGATTGATCGCGGTAAGCATTTTCCTTTGTTACGGATTTGCGGACCGGCTGGCCAGAGTTCTCGGAGAAACCGGAATGACTGTCTTTATCCGGCTTTCATCTTTTCTGCTGGTTTGCATTGGGGTGCAGATTATGTGGAATGGGATCAGCACGCTGCTTTCGTCCATTCAGTTTAATGTGCGATGAGCATGCCGTTGGCATGACAAAGCCTGGCAGCATGGGGAATTCTGAGAATCTTCCGAAGTGAGAATCTGCGCGGACTGAAGCGAGTTGGGGTAGTAACGAAATGGCGTTCGCGGACGCGGCCGCCATTTCCGTGTCTAGGCTGCAATCGCCCGCTTCTGAAGGAAGCCCAACAGTTCCTGATTGATGACGTCGGCGTGGGTGGTGCAGAGCCCGTGGGGCGCGCCGGGAATCACTTTCAGGGTCCCATTCTTCACCAGCTTTGCGCTCAATCTCCCCGAATCGTCGATCGGCACGATCTGGTCGGCATCTCCCTGAATGACCAACACCGGGACGGTGATTTTCTTGAGATCTTCGGTCTGATCGGTCTCGGAGAAAGCCTTGATGCAGTCGTACGAGCCGATGATTGAGGAGAGCATCCCCTGCAACCAGAAAGATTGGCGAACTCCCTCGGAGATTTTCGCTCCCGGTTTATTGTAGCCATAAAATGGAAGGCTCAAGTCTTTATAGAACTGAGAGCGATCGTTGACCACGCCGGCGCGGAGGTCATCGAAGACCGACATCGGCAAGCCACCGGGGTTCTTCTCCGTCGTAAGCATGAGCGGGGGAACGGAGGAAATCAGAATGACATTCGAGACGCGCTCCTGCCCGTGCCGCGCGATGTAGCGGACAACCTCACCTCCACCGGTGGAATGTCCGACCATGGTCGCATTCTCGACATCGAGATGCTGCAGAAGCTCCGCCAGATCGTCGGCATATTGATCCATGTTGTTGCCCTGCCAGGTCTGGCCCGAGCGGCCATGGCCGCGACGATCGTGAGCAATGACACGATAGCCCTGTTGCCCCAGAAATAGCATTTGCGCGTCCCACGCATCGGCGCTCAACGGCCATCCATGGGAGAAGGTGATGACCGGTCCGCTGCCCCAGTCCTTGTAGTAGATCGAGGTTCCATCCTTGGTGGTAAATGTGTTCATTGGGTTTCACGCTCCTTCTCGGCTTTTGATTTAGGTTGTGACCTTGGGGACTCAAGCGGCGACCGAACGGTCTTCCGCTGGCTGCTTGGGAACGTAGGGAAATGTCCCGGACGGCTTGGATGTGACGGATTCCTTCCCTATCCCGAGTCGAACTGGAGTATTGGCCGCCATCGAGAACATGCCATCGGGCGCGTTATCGGTGAGGGAACGTCCATTCCACTCGGCAAAGCCGAAGACGGCTGGCGTACCGACCTCATAAGGGAGCATGTTGGGAAACAACCGGCGGGCAAATTTCTCGGCATAGGCTTTGGGATCCTCCGCGGTTCCATATGCCGATACGACCCCGGCGATCGCCCTGGTAATCGCCGTCCCGTAAGTCGCGAAATCATCCGCAGGGCGGCCGGCATTCAGACGGTTGCCGAGGTCTTCGTTGAACTGCGTGAAAAGGGGAGGGATCATCGGGAGGCCGACGCGATTGATGGAGCGCCATCCACCAGCGTCGGTAGCCAGGGTCGCCACGGCCCATACCCCGACGCGGCGCTTGTCTGAGGCACGAAGCAACTCTGTGTCGGGTACCTCGAGCACAATCGAATAGACCGTGTGGCCGGCAAAAAGGTTCCTCGCGCGACCGGGATCCCAACCGGCAAGATCGATGGTGGTACCGTCTTGAAAAGCGTGGCCCACAGCGTGCAGCACATCCGGCTCAATCCAGAAGGGATCGCCCGCCTTGCCCGCCCAGACGCGCAGCCCTGATGGCGTCGTAACGGCGTCCCCGGTTGTGCCCTGCGCGACTACGGTCCCGGGCGCATGCGGATCGATTGCCTCTGCACCCCTGATAGATCGCACGACGTAGCTCTGTTTCCCGTTCTTGTCGCGCTCGTCGAAGGTCAGGCGGTAGGTGACGTCTTCGATCGCATCGCCATTCAGATCGACCTTGAACTCATACATTCCTTCCGGATGGTAGCCGGGGGCAGGAATGGGGCCAAAAATGGAATGGCAGACGTTCATGACAAACACGGTGCCCGCTTCCCCGCGGAATACGTACAGATCCGTGATGTCGAGGCGAATATCCTGGCGAGCGATGGGTGAGTCAAGATGGTGAGACATAAAACTCCCTCCTTCACAATGCGGATTGCGTTCCCACTGCGGTGTTCTGGAATGTACGAAGTATTCCAAGCCTTGGATGTCGCATGATTCGGCTAAGCTTCGCTCTTTTTGGGGTGGAGCCGAGTTTTCCCGAGCCTGATGTCAACTAGCGGACAGGTGGTCAAAGGGCCGGACTTGGCATGCCGCAGTATGGCGTGTTGCGAATCGGCCCTTACAGCAGGCGCGTACTCGTTACAAGAGGGTGACCCTCAGTTTTCGTCGAAGAGGAAGGATGGAGCCGACGAGCGGACTTGAACCGCTGACCTGCCGATTACGAATCGGCTGCTCTACCAACTGAGCTACGTCGGCTCAATGACTTAAGGGGAACTGTTGTCCCGAATGTCCCAACTTGCAGGAAAATCGGCATGTCAAAGGAGAAATGGCCTGCCGATCCAATCCAAGAATATCACGCCATTCGGTCTCCCCGACAGCAACGACTTCCACAAATCTAACCAAGCGAAGCGTTCGCCCGTGATGAGTTTGGATCACAACGACTATGATGTTGGTGGCTCAAAGGGGTGGCTTGTGAGCGTAGCCGTTGAGATTCGCGGAGTGTCGAGCAGGAGCGCTGACTCAAGACTGCGATTCGAGTTCGAAAAGTCTGGTGCGATCCTCATTCGTCATTTACGCCTTGATGACAGGAGAGCATACGAGTTTGGCATCACATGCAACACCTGCCAGTTCTGGTTCGAACGTAAAAGTGGGGCGAACGGCAGCCTCCCGCTAGAAAACATAGCGGACACTCTCAACGACGGCTTGACAACTCTAGAAGCAGGAACGACCCAGAGCATTGCTGATAGCCTTCCGAGCGGCGACTACATCGCAATACTCAGCCGAATCACGCCGAAACTTGTACAGCCTTCCGAACCCGATGACTACTTCAGCCACGAACAGGTTCAACTTTGGGGCATCGATGGTTTTTGGGGTTTGCCTCATCACCCTCGAACGGAGTATTACCGCACTGGATCGAGAGTCTTCAACGGGAAAACAGAACTCTTCGAGTTTGTCGTTCCGATGTTTCCGCACGGCTGGTTGAAGTCGCAATCGTTAGCAAGCTACCAGGAGAAGCTGAAGCATGGAAAGCGACCTACGGCAGTTGCTTTGAGCTTTCTCGATGTAAAATCCCCGGCAGTTTTTGGTGGGAATAAAGAACGGCCTACAATTTCTGAGCATTGGTGTTTCCCGTCGCTCCTGATTGACGGACACCATAAGACCTTTGCAGCAGCAGAACTTGGAATGGAGATGACACTCTTAACCTTTCTTGCGTCGAGCGAAGGCACGGCAGACCCCTCTCAGATCGACGCTTTACTACTTCGCAGGTGAATTTCTTTAGCCAGTCACGCCATGCCGACGGGAACGACTGCGTCCGCTTTTCGAGTCTTGCTCTTGACGGCAGTGAAGGCGAATCCGTCATCGCCAAAGACCCGAATTCCCGAGTGCCTCACGAATCCCTCCCCAAACGACAATCATTTTGGTTAATTTAATACGGTGAACAGGGTATGCCCAAATGCTCACGAAGAAAGTAGATTGGCTAGGCTATTTTGCTGGAAACTCGGCGCTGGGGCACGGTCGCCCGTCAGAACCACAACTAGAGCATCCCCCTATGGCTGGCCGTAGCGCCGAAGAAATACGCGAGGAACTCAATCGCCTGCTGTCGGAACAAATTGACAGCTTGAAGAGGCAGACCTTCGGCGGGATCGAACCGGCGGAGATGCTCGAACAGGAAGAGCGGCTGAAACGGATTCGTGAAGTTTCCGCCGATTACATCGCTGCATTGCGAAGAATGAAGCCCTAATCACCCGGGCAACGGCTGCGAAAAGGCGTTACTTCTACGCCGCGGGGCGGTTGGCGACCAAGCTCTCGTACTCCCCTTGCGACTGCGCCGGCAGTAGCACCCAAAGGGTGTAGATTCCGACGACCGTGCCCAATGGAATATTGAATAACGAAATGAATCCGAGCACCAGGGCGAGCACGCGCGCCCAGGGCTCGCGCTGCATTAAACCCCATCCCGCGAGAAAGCCGCAGGCCGCTTTAGCCAGCACCAAGATTCCGAGCACGCTGAGCAGCGGACGCAGAAATGCGGTCGGCGCCTCGGGCGCGCCCATTTCATGCAAGTGGGCAAACAACGTATTGGCAATGATGTATAGAACCACGCCGCCGATGGTGTTGAACGCAGAAATTGCCAGCCAGAGAATTCCCAGCAATTGAAGGTGCCCCCGCACGCGGCCCGGGCGATTCTGCATCAGCGTGATTGGCCCGAGGATCTGCTTGCCGCACTTACCGCAAAATGCTTGTCCCGGCTGCACTGCCGCGCCACATCCATCGCAGAACATAATTTCCTCCGGCTTCTGTTTCGAGAGTCGAGTCGATGTCTCAACAAATGACGTCCAACAGATGATACGAAGTTCCGGCCCGAGAGTTCATTCGAAGTTTCTGCGGAAAATATTCGACTTGAAGTGCGATGAAGGAGTGAAAAGAGGATTGGCCAAACGAAAAGGCCGCCCGGCAACAGGGCGACCTTCTCTTTTCAAGGGAGAATAGTCCCAACGGAAGGCAAATTCCGTCAAAACTTTCTGGAGAAAATCTTATGAGCCGAAAAAGGGGGGTGTCAAGCAATTTATTGGAAATAAATGTCTTTATTTTCAATAGTTTACAGATTCAAGCAACAGCAGCACGAATTGTTCCAAATTGAGACAAAGGGCAGGCAAAATCGCCCTAAGCCAATATTCCTAAGGTACTTAAGAGCGCTTGGGAGGGTCAACCGAGGCTGCGGGGCTGATCATAATCTCTTCCACTACCGTCTCGGACAGGTCCAGGGAAATGAACTCGTCCTCATCGGCGTGGCCGAAAACTCGGCCGGGAAAATAACGCCGCAGAAGCACGCGGGCCCCGCCGAAGGCCACTCCGGCAGCCAGCGAGATGGCTCCCACAATGATGCAGAGCAGGATAATGTTGACCAGCAGGTTGGCGATGTTGTTCTTTTTATCGAAGTACGTGTTCTCGTTCCAGGTGACGCTGGCTTCGTAGTTGACCGCGCCCAATAAGGTCTGTGCGTCGCCTTGCGAGAGTGGACCGGAAACGATGGCGATAATCGGACCTGTTCTCTTCGCGAAAAACGGGCCGACGTTTTCCACGGACGATACTCCGGGCGGAGGCTCTGCCGCATGATTCGCGGCAACAATGCGGCGCAAATGCTCGATGGCCAAGGCGGGGGTTGGATACTCGATCAACATCAGCGTCGCGCCAACGCCGGAAGTTGAGTACTGCCCCAGCACCACTTCTGGGTTGGTGCTGAAATCGACTTGATCCACCGGGACTGGGGATCCGATCGCATTCAATGCGAGAGGTCCCTCGGCATATTTCTCAGTATTGGCCTGGTAGCCGTGGTGCGGCATGAAAGCGAGCACCGGAGGCAACTCTCCCGAATTGCCGCCGGGACGAGGAAGCATGCCGGCCAGTTCGCGGAGATTGGCCGCGGACATCATGGAAAGCTGGCTGAAGACGGCATCGACGACGATTTGCCCGCGATAAAAAAGTACGCGCTTATCGAGCGAGGCACCCTGGTCGCCGATCTGTTCGCGCGCCATCTCCGGCTGCAAATAAAAACTGTAGGCGCCAAAGGCGCCGCTGGCATCAGCAAAGCGGGCCGCGCGGATCTTCAGCGTGCGGTCGTCATCACTTTTGTAGCTTGTCGATTCGACATCGGTGAAGCCGTATTCCTTGAGCAGCGCCGCATTCGCCGAATCCGCAGCTTCAGCATCGTGGCTGCTCTGCGGTGTACCCTCCATCTGCCATCCGGCAAACTGTTTGGGAAGAATGGGAGGTTCGGCCGGCTTAACACCGGGTCCGGCGGCAAAAGCGACGCCGCCGAGGAGAATTGCAATGGTTGCTGTAAGAAAACGCTTTGAGGCAAACATGGGTGAACCGCTGGGCACAGAATCCCTGCCTTAATTAGACCACAGAGGAGAGAAAAAAGTTTCCGGAAGGATGAGAAGTCTCGCTTGGTAGGTCAGAGCTACTGGCCGCTCGCTTTGTCCATCTTGCTGGCCACCTTGACCCCGCTCAGGCCATCCACATATTTCTCGATGCCGCGGTAGAGCGACTCGGCGATGCGCTGACGATACTCGCTGGTGGCCAGCCGATGCTCGTCGGCAGGATTGCTGACAAAAGAAATCTCGGCAAGAATCGAAGGCATGTTGGCCCCGATCAGCACGATAAACGGCGCCTTCTTCACGCCCCGGTCGCGAATGGCAGGGGTTTTTGCGGCCAAGCCACTGTGCAGTGATTCCTGAACGTCGCCGGCAAATTCGCGCGACTCTTCGATCTTTTCTTTGAGCGCAATTTTCTTTACCAGGTCTTGCAGTTCGAAGATAGATTTCTCCGAGACGGCATTCTCGCGCGCAGCCACTTCCAATGCTTCCGGCGAAGAGGTGAAATTCAGATAATAAGTTTCGACTCCGCGAGCGTCAGGATCGCGGCTCGAATTGGCGTGGATCGAAACGAATAAATCCGCTCGCGCCTGGTTGGCGATGGCGGTGCGAGTCTCGAGGGGAATGAAGGTGTCGTCCTTGCGCGTATAAATGACTTCTGCGCCCAGCCGCGCCTCGAGCAACTTGCCCAACCGGCGAGCCACTTCGAGGACGAGATCTTTTTCTTCCAGGCCGTTGGGACCGATCGTACCGGTATCGTGCCCGCCGTGCCCAGCATCGATCACGATCTTGCCGATCTTCAGGCCCAGGACGCGAGTCAGCGACCGCTCGCCACTGGACGTAGGCCGAGCCTCGCGAATGCTAGGCGGCGGCTCATTTTCCGGCTTGCCGGAGGCCAGCCAGTGCGAACCTTTCTTGGGTGCCGCTTTCTTCGCGTGCTCCACCTCCCGATTGGTAACTTCCGTCGCGGCAGAATCGGCATCGTCATCGTTGTCGGCTTCCACTATTTTCTTGACGACTGGCTTTTCAGCTTTCGAGTTCGAAGCCGCCGGCGCGGTTGTCGAGTCCTCGGCGACCACCGTGTTTTTATCCGCTTCGTTACTGTGTTTGGTGTACCCAGTCTTGCCGTGAATATCGATGATCAGCCGGTAGGGATCGGGAAGCATGAAGGCGTCATAATCCGACAGGCTGTCGATCTCAAGCACCACCCGCGTACGGCCCGGCGCAAACTGTGCCAGTCGAACTTTTTTCAGAAAGCCATCGTCGACGTCGAAACTCTTGCCGACCAGGGTGGAAGCCAGTTTGGTGTCGCGCAGATCAAAGAAGATCCGGGACGGGCTGTCGATCCGGCGCGATTCAAACTTCACGTCCGATTCCACGTCGATCGCCACCCGCGTGTAATCCGGAGTCGACCAGTGCCGCAGACCGGTCACCCGCGCCAAGCGTCCGGTGCGCGCATCAGGAACTTCCTGCTTGACCGGTGCCACCTGCGCGTCGCCGTTATCCGCAGAACTGTCCGCGTCTTCTTTCGTGTTCTTATTTTTCTTCGACGCTGGCTTCTCGGTGGGCTGGCGTGCGGCGGCGACCTTATCCGCCTGCGCCTGATCTAACTCAACAATGGCCTGTTGAGCATCCTCCGCCAAATGGTTATGCGGATAGCGCCGTAAGAAATCCTGAAAAGTCGCGCGCGCCCGTTCCGGATCGTTCAGATCATCTTTGTAAATCTCGCCAATGGTGAACAGGCCGTCGAAGCGATATTTGCTGCCGGGATATTCTCGCCGCAGGAATTTGTATTGATTGATGGCCTCGTGCAGAATTTTGTCGTCGTCGAAGCGGCGTCCCATTTCCACCAGAGTTTCAGCGACAGCAACCACGCTGGGATCGGCTTTGGTCGAGGCCGGCGCGCCGAGGTAGACGTAGCGGTAGGCATTCAAGACGCGCTGGTAATCGTGGCGGGAACGGTTGGCGGCAGGGCGGCCGTTCAGCGCTTCGCGCATACGCTCGGCGGTCGCGAAGTGTTCTCGCGCCCACGCCTCGTTATGGCGGACACGCGCGTGCGCCGAGGGAGCCGCGAAAGCGGTCAGGCCCAACAGCACTATCCACAGACCACGCTGGCGAGATGATCTCTTCACAGTAACTAGGACCAGCCTGTGTTTCCGTTCCTCAATGGTTGAACCACCTGGGTGCCAGAGAGCGAGTAACCAGAGAGACTCAAATAAAGATGCCGTAAATCTAATCGGTGTTGCTGATATAGAGCACGCCCCGCGCATCTCGTTGAATCGTAACAGGCGTGGGGGAAGCGCCGGTTTCCAAGCCAGGGTTAGCGCCGGAGCCTCCGTAATACAAGTTGGTGATCCGGCGGACATAATTTTGCGTTTCGGCGTAGTGCGGAACGCCCGAACTGCGCGCCACCGCGCCCGCGCCTGCGTTGTAAGCAGCCAAAGTGAGCCTGACGTCGCCGCCATAGGTTTCCAAAAGCTGCTTCAAGTGTCGAACCCCGGCGTCGACATTTTGTTCCGGATCGAACGGGTTGGTCACGTTCAGCTGCCGCGCCGTTGAGGGCATAAGCTGCATCAATCCCATGGCGCCTTTGCGCGACACCGCATTGGGATTGAAATTCGACTCCACTTTCACCACCGCCCGCACCAAGTTCGGATCGACGTTGTGCCGGGCTGCGGCCTGGTCGATAGCGTTGTCGATATCTGCCGCGGTTGCCAGCACGCCGCGGCCACTGGCCGCCACAATCCTGGCGTTCGCCGATTGGCTGGATTCCCTGCCCAGATACTGATTCACCTCGTCCGCAGCCGACCGTGCCGCTTTCATGACCGCCGCGTTCGGCGGAGGCACGGGCTTCCAGCGATTCTCTTTTGAGCTCCAATACATGAGCGATCGGCGAGGGCTTTGCGATGCCGGGCGATGGACTGGAGGCTTTTCGACTCCATCATTTACGTAAATCGTGCGCCCATGCTCGTCGCTGGCGGTGATTTTCCCGGAGGTTGCCTCGTTGTCGGCCGCACGGAGTTGGGACGAGAGACATAAAGAGGTCGCGGCTACGGTGCTGGCCATCAGGGCGATTTGCAGGCGCTTTCGCATTACCGGGCGTTTATCCTCAATTTTGGCGAAGGCAGACCACGCCCTCGCGGGCTGCTACCCGGAACCTGACGGAGAATTCTTAACCAGAGTGAGTCGATTATAGGCGGGCCTGAGGGTCGGATCAATCTATCTGAAGGTCGTAGAACCACCAGAGTAATCTTGGCAAATATATGAAAATACTTAACTTTGAAAGAAGAAGTGCGAAATCTCGTGCTCACGGGGACGAGCCCCAGTCCCTCTTAGTGACGTTAACCTGCTAAACCAGTAGGACGGGTCCAAGACAGGAAAAGCTACTGTAGTTAGGTGTTAACCATAAACCCGACTCACTCTATTTTTCGACTTTTTCAAGGGCCAAGCTTAGGTTATCCAGCGACAACGAACGCAGCAGATTTCGCCGCATGCCGCGCTCGACATCGGCCAGACGATCGGAGGCTGCGGCGATCCAGTCGAAGTCGGCAGATTCGGCCAACTTGGCGAGTTGCCCCTGGATGTCGGTATTGCGAACTAACCCGCTCGCGCTTGACCCCAGAAACATCAGATCGCGCAGCAACGAATAAAGTGTGCGAAGAAGTTGCTCCGTCTTTTCCCGCCCGTCGGCTCCGGGACGATACGATTCCGTGATCTTGAAAAGCGCCGTATGCTCTCCGCTCAGCAGCGCTGAATTGAGAATGGCCAGCGCATCGGCGCGGGCCGCCACGTAACCGTTGACATCAAAGGTGCGAGCCCGGCCCAACGCGCCTTCGGATAATCGGGCAACCAGAGCGCGTTGCGGCGCCTTCCACTCGGAACGCTGCTCCGCTAAGTAGCGCTCGACATCCTCCACCGGCAAAGCTCCCAGTGCGAAATTCATCGAACGCGAGCGAATGGTCGGAAGCAGTTCGCCCGGATTTTCCGAGAGCAAAAAGATCGTGGCGAACTCCGGAGGCTCTTCCAGCACCTTGAGGAGCGAATTCGCGGCCTCCTTCATAAACGCCGAGTCGGTGAAAATGTAAACCCGCTCTTTCGCCTCGGACGGCCGATAGTAAATGGTCTCAATCACCCGTCGCACCTGGTCGACCTTGATCACCATCTGCGGAGGATCAGGCGGAATAATCAGGACGTCCGGATGAGTCTGCACGAAGAGACGCGTTTCTTTCTTGTCGGTCTCGCGCAGACCTTCGCGCGCCTCGACCGCTTCGGCAAATCGCGCATCGAGATCTCCAGCCAGACCAATGCGGCGGCAGTTCGAGCAGTGACCGCAAAAATCCGGCAGGCCATCCGTTTCCGTGGGCGCCAGGCAATTCAGAGCCTGCGCCAGCATCAGCGCCAGCGTGTACTTCCCTGCCCCGCGTGCTCCCGAAAGAATCACCGCATGCGGGAACCGTTCCCGCGCCAGCATATCGCGCAGGCGGTGGACGGTTTCAGAATTGCCGTGGAAGTCGGAAAAGCTCATTAGGAATTTTCTCTAGGACGTGAGTACCTGACTCCGCCGAAACGGATTGAAGCGCAGCCGGATTACACCACATTTTCCAGCGCCAGCGCCATGCCCATGCCGCCGCTGACGCAGAGCGTGGCCACGCCGCGCTTTGTATTTCGTTTCAGCATCTCGTGCAACAGCGTGACTGTGATGCGCGTACCGGTGCAGCCAATGGGATGCCCGAGCGCGATCGCCCCGCCATTCACGTTGAGCCGGTCGCGATTGAAATTCAGCTCACGGTCGCAGGCCAGCACCTGCGCGGCAAAGGCTTCGTTCAGTTCGATCAGGCCAAACTCGTGCATTCTGAGATTATGTTTGTCTTCCAGTTTGCGCAGCGCGGGGACGGGACCGATTCCCATGGTTTTCGGATCGACCCCCGCCGAGGTCACCGCGGAAATTCGCGCCAACGGTTTCAGATTGTTCTTTCTTACGAAATGTTCGCTCGCCACAACCACGGCGGCAGCTCCATCGGTGATCCCGGAGGAATTACCCGCGGTGATGGTGCCAGTCTTCGAAAAAACCGGAGCCAGCTTGCCCAGCTTTTCCATGCTCGCATCGGCAAACGGATGCTCGTCTCGGCTGAACGTCGTCGTACCTTTCTTAGTTTCAACGGTGATCGGAGCTAACTCCGCGTCGAAGCGTCCGGCGGCAATGGCTCGTCCAGCGCGGGTTTGCGACAGCAGCGCATATTCGTCCTGCTCTTCGCGGGAGATTTTGTATTGTTCAGCCAGCACTTCGGCGGTTTCGCCCATGACCATCTTAGCCATGGGACAAAAAAATCCATCGCGATACATGCCGTCGACTAGTTCCTGATTGCCCAGGCGAAATCCCCAGCGCGCTTCGAGATAGTAAGGAACCCGCGACATCGACTCCGTGCCGCCCGCCAGAATGCAACCGGAATCGCCAAGCAGAATTGCCTGATACGCCAGCGCGATCGACTTCAGACCGGAAGCGCAAGCTTTGTTGACGGTAAACGCCGGAACTTCTTGCGGCACCCCGCTGCGAATGGAAATCTGTCGCGCCGGATTCGGTCCGCCGCCCGCCTGGCGCGCGTTGCCGAAAATGGTTTCTTCGACCTGTTCGGGCTGGATTCCGGCACGCTCGACGGCAGCCTTGGCGGCGACCACACCCATATCAGCCGCCGTCAGGGAAGCCAGCGATCCGCCAAACTTGCCGATGGGCGTGCGTACCGCGGAGAGAATGTAGACTGCCTGCAAAGTGTCGCCTCCAAAACATTTGAGTTTAGCAGGATGGGAAAGATGCGGAGCGGGTCGAGGAGGGATCTGGTACCAACTGCGCGCCTATTGCCATTCGCCCTAACCTACGGCATAATAAATGTTTGTCCAGACCTCGCCGGACTCTTCCGGAACAAGGATATATATCTGTGCTAATGATTCGACTGTCGCGCATGGGTGCGCGTAAACAACCGTATTACCGCATTGTGGTGATTGAGAAGGCGCGTGCGCGCAATGGACGCCCGGTGGAGGTGGTCGGGACGTACAATCCCCGGACCAACCCTGCGAGCGTCGATTTCAAACGCGAACGTGTGGATTATTGGGTTTCGAAGGGCGCGCAAATGTCCGAGCGGGTAGGCAAGCTTTATTCCAAGCCCGCCCCAGCCCCGGCCGTTCCCGCCGCGTAAGCGTCACAATCGGTACGCAATGCGAGTTTGTCCCTATGACTGAATCCACCGGAAACGTGCGCGTTCTTATCGAGCAGATTGCCAAGTCGATCGTCGATGCTCCCGATCAGGTCTTCGTCGAGCAGTTCGATGACGACGTGATCGAACTGGAGGTCGCCGAGGGAGACGTCGGCAAAATCATCGGCCGCCAGGGACGCACCGTTCGCGCCTTGCGCGCGCTGGTTAATGCTGCCGGTGTGCGGGCGCGCCGCCGCTACACGCTGGAAGTCATCGATTAGGAAGCCAGACTAAGAAGTCATTCGACTTACTCGAATGTATTCGCCGAGAATTGAGCTCTTATCACCGAGAACTTCATCACTCTGGCCCGAGTCGTGAAAACGCAGGGCCGCCGCGGCGAAGTCGCCAGCGAGATTCTCAGCGACGTTCCGGACCGATTCGTAATCGGCATGAAGTTGCTGGCACTGCCCCGCGGAACCAGCGACACCCGCCGCGAACTGGAAGTCGAAGAACTTTGGCCGCACAAAGGCCTGCTGATTCTGAAGTTTTTGGGAGTCGATTCGATCTCTGAGGCGGTGACGCTGGTCGGATGCGAACTGCAGGTGCCGCAGAGCCAGCGTGCGAAGTTGGAAGCAGGTTGGAGCTATGTCAGCGATCTGGTCGGTTGTGCAGTGCTCGATCAGGGCCGCGAGATCGGACACATTGAGGGCGTGCAGTTTGGAGCCGGCGAAGCGCCGTTATTAATGGTGCGCGATGCCAGGGCGAAGTTGGTCGAAATTCCGTTCGCATCGGCGTATCTCGAGGGCGTGGGCTTAGAGCAGAAGCAGGTCCGCATGAAGTTGCCCGACGGTCTGCTGGAAGTGAACGCACCGCTAACGGCGGAAGAGAAACAGCAGCAGGGGCAAGCGAGAAGGAAAAAGCATTCACCATAGAGAACGCTGGGGATCACAGAGACAAAAATCTTCAGCTTCCCCGGGTGAGGTTCTGGTTCCGCGATGAAGGCCGACATAGTCACTATCTTTCCGGACTTCTTTCGCGGGCCGCTCGACTACGGTATTACGCGCCGGGCCCAGGAGATGGGACTGGCGGAAATCAGAGTGCACGATCTGCGGGCATTTACTCACGACCGTCACCGCACCGTGGACGACCGGCCTTTCGGCGGCGGCGAAGGCATGGTGCTGAAGCCGGAGCCGCTGTATGAATGTTTGGATGCGATGGACGTGGCATCGCGCGAAGTGCGGGTCGCCGGTCGCGCCAGAGAATCGGCGATCCTGCTCTCGGCGCAGGGACAACGCTTCACGCAGAAGACTGCGGCAGAGTTGGCAACGCTTGACCGCATCGTTCTAATTTGCGGCCGGTACGAAGGGGTGGACGAGCGCGTGGCCGAGCATCTCGCCGATCGCGAGCTTTCCATCGGCGATTATGTTTTGAGCGGCGGAGAAATGGCCGCCGCAGTAATCGTGGAAGCTGTGACACGGTTGCTTCCGGGCGCGGTGGGAAACGAAGCCTCAACCCGGCAGGAGTCGTTCACGGTGGAGGCGGACGTAAGAAGCGTGAACGGGGCAGATTCGACGTGCGGGTCGAATGGATTGCTCGATTATCCGCATTACACGCGGCCAGCCGAGTTTCGCGGTGTCGCGGTGCCGGAAGAATTAATGTCCGGCAATCACGAAGAGATCCGGCGCTGGCGGCGGCAGCGAGCGCTGGAAAAAACATTGCGCAACCGTCCCGATTTGCTGGAAGGTGCGGCACTGAGCGAAGAGGATAAGAAATTTCTCGCCGGGATCAAGCAGAGCGAAAAAGTTCGCGGCTGAGTTTCGGGCGAGCCAGGATTTACAATCAGATTTCAGATCGAATTAAGAAGGATTAAATTATGTCGAACCTCATCATCGAAAAACTGCTGGCGAAGACCAAGCGCACCGACATTCCCGAGTTTCACTCCGGCGATACGGTCCGCGTCCACGTGAAAATCAAAGAAGGTGACAAAGAGCGCATTCAGGCGTTCGAAGGCGTGGTGATTAAGCGAGACAACGGTTCGCAGGCCAGTTTCACGGTGCGGAAGATCAGCTTTGGTCAGGGCGTGGAGCGCATCTTCCCCGTCCACTCGAAAGTGATCGACAAGGTGGACGTGGTGCGCTCCTCCCGAGTGCGCCGCGCCAAGCTCTATTACCTGCGCGGTCTCAAAGGCAAAGCTGCCCGCCTGCGCGACGTAGAACGGCCCAGCTAGCTCGGGTTTTTTGCCGCGAGCTAGCTGGAAGGCTATGCTAGCCCGCGGCCGCTTCCGTCAACTCGGTAACGACTTCGAGGTCGGTGAAGTCCTCGACCCGGGGCTTCTTCAGTCGATCGAGAACATAGTCGAACAGGGGACGGTCGCCCTGCCGGATCGATTCAAACTCCACGCCCATGGCGCGGGCTTCCGCAATCGCATAGCGCACCTGGCCGCGTAGAGCCACGCTCAAATCGCAAAGATTGAGCACTAATCTTAGCCCGGTGCCCGCGGCTAGAAGGCTTTCTGAGCGCACCAGGCAGCCAAATTCCCCAATTTGTTCGAGACGGCCCTCGGTAGTGGATCGTCCTCCAATCACGGAAAAATCTGCGCCTCCGGCAACCACGTAACGCGGACGGCGACGCCGGTTTGGTCCGCCAAAGCGCGAAGCCGTTCTCTTCGCCGCTCCCGGATTCACCGGCAGATATTGCTCTTCCATTTGGCTTAACTCCTGTTCCCATGGAACTTTGCTGCCTTCGACACTCTCCACGGTGAACTGGCCGCGCAGTTCTGAATCCGGCGCCGCCGTCCAAATGACCCGGCAAACCGTCTTGGTTCGGCCGCGCTCGATGGTGATGTGGTCCCCGACGCTCACCGCGTGGGCGCTGCGCAGGCGCGCGCCACGCGGGTGGACGTCGTACGTGCAAACCATCTCGAGTGGGCCGCGTTCGCCATTGCGCATGTGGATAAGGCGAACCGGCAGCGCCAAATGGATCAACTTTTCAATCGGCGCGCACCTGGCCGCTGCCTCATCTAAACCCATAGATTCGCGGTTCACAGCTCACTCCTCTACCATCGCATTACGGCGAACATAGCAGTACATGTCCGGTCGGACAATGTACGCTAGTAATCCAGATCATGGTTACCAAACGGGATTGCCTTAAGGCCGCACTCACGGTGCTAAAAAGTGGAATCGGTGAATGTGAGCAAAGCTGTGGATTTCAGCTTGCAGAATCTATGCTCTCAAGGGAAGATGGTGGAAACGGTCTTCATTTCAATCGCATCACATCAATGCCCGCCGCCACCAAAGTTGCTGCCGAATTTTCGCTCTCTGCCTCGGCCGCAAAACTGCGCCTGCTGAAGAAATTACGCTGTACCCTGCGCTATGAAAAAAAGGCGTGGGCCGCGGGAGCAGCCCTGGTTGCGGGAGTGGACGAGGTGGGCCGCGGATCCCTCTTTGGCCCAGTGGTGGCCGCGGCGGTAATTCTGGACCGTAATTACCGGTTGCGTGGACTGCGCGACTCCAAGCTTTTGCTGCCGGAGCGCCGTGAACTGCTGGCGCCGCGCATTCGAGAACATGCCATCGCGTGGGCGATTGCCGCCGTCGACGCGGCGCGCATCGATCAAATCAATATCTACCAGGCGTCGCGGCTGGCGATGCGAGAGGCGGTTCTGCGTTTGGAACCCGCCGCCGATCACCTACTAGTTGATGCCGTGAAGGTGGATTGCGATTTGCCTCAGAATGCGATCATCCATGGGGATGCGCTCTCGGCATCGATCGCCGCCGCTTCGATTCTCGCCAAAGTGGAGCGCGACCGCATGATGTGCGAGTGGGACGCGGTCTTCCCCCAATACGGCCTCGCTTCCCACAAAGGCTACAGCACGCCGCGGCATCTGGCCGCATTGCAGGAGTTTGGCCCGACACCACTGCACCGGCAATCCTTCGCTCCGGTGTGGAGTTCCCCCGTTGAGCAGGAAATTTTTGCTTTCGACCGCGACCTCGCTGACTTGGCGTAGATTTGCTCAGAAACATCCCATGGATTTAATCTCGCTTGATGAATCCAACTCTCAAAACGGTTCCGTGGGCGGCGCTGTGGTTCGTTTTAGGGCATTTCAGCTGCGCGGTTATGCATCATTGGCACCACATAAGTGGTCGGTAGGCAAGATGTAAGAAAATCGAAATTGAAGTGGATGAAATTCTGCCCGGGCTCACCGGAACTGTATCGGGGCGAAATGAGAGTCCTGTTCCATCGATAGCTAGCGCCCATACGCTCTCCGATTCGATGCACGGTAGCACGCGCCCCGAGGTAATCTTTCCCCCGAACGCGCCTCGCCTTAGATTGTCCATGGCAACAACACTCTTGAGTCGATGTATGAGTGATACCTACTACACTGCACTGGGTGTCTTAGAGACCGCCTCACCGTCGGAAATCAAGGCGGCTTACCGGAATTTGCTCAAGAAGATTCATCCGGATACAGTTTCGACACTTTCACCCAACCTTCAGCGTATGGCGGCGGAGGCGACGAAGGATATCATCGAGGCCTACTCGGTGCTATCGGATGAGAACCAGCGCCGACGGTACGATCAGCGGATGGGCTGGTACGGGCAACGATCCTCCGGCCCGACCGCGGCCATCGATCCCGCTTCGCGAAACCAACGATCGCGTGGCTAAAGTTTGCACCACTCACACTCCGCAAATGTGAAATTCCGGTCGACGTTAGGCTGTGATCACGGAGTGGCCAAGGCGGAATTCAGTTCGTTGAGCAGTTTCGTGTTATTGATCAACGCCTGACGCAGGATTTCTGCCTGCTGCTTTGCCGTGATCCAGTCTTGCCTCTCGACCGCCTCGGTTAGTCCGGGCAACTCCAGATGCGCGTAGGTGTAGCGCGCGCCGTAGAGGATGTGTTTGAACCAAGGACGGCCGGGGATTCCGTCGGGGTTGAGCCAGTTGCGTTCGACTTGCATGGCGCCATGATTGATGGTATCGGCCAGCTTTGGATCGAGTATGCCTTGCGCTAGCATATGGATGACCGAGTCATTCAGGCGCCGGCCAGCGAATTCGAAGTCGTCGACGGCAGCAAGTGCGGGCTTCAAATCCAGTTGGGTCAGGTCTTTTCCCTTTTCCATTTCATTTACGAATTGTCGAATGTTGCTGGCATACGCGGCGAAGTCGTACGGCTCCAGGTCAGCGTTGGCCAAGCGCAATGCCAGCACTCCCCACAGTTGCGACATGAGGGTGTGATAGCGATAGCCGGGATCACCGAAGTGGTTCATCCAGAAGAAATCGTCGTAGGCGGAATGGTAAACACCGTAAGGGCCTTCGAATCCCAGTCCGAGTACGGGCATGCCGACGAAGTTAAGGAAGACGGTGTGGTCGGAGCCGCTGCCGATGCGGGTATCGGCGAGATTCTGATCGGTAACAGCGTCCAGTTGTTTTGCTTCGCTGCGCTCGCGAGCGGCAGATTCTTTCCAGGCTTCATAGAGGCTTTTGCCGGATGGATCGTGGAGCGTGTGCGAGGTCTCGACCAGCATCGGCGCCAGCGAGGCCACGGCTTGGCCGTGGAAATCGGCCCCGGACGTGGCCTCATCGACATTGATATAGGCGATGGCATTTTTGCGCAGCTCGTCGGCGAACTGCTCTCCCCATTCAGTGGAACCGGTGAGGCCGACCTCCTCCCCGTCCCAACTACAAACGATGATGGTGCGCCGCGGACGTATTCCGGATTTCGCCAACTTGCCTAGAGCGCGGGTCAACTCCATCATCGAGGCGGTGCCGCTGCTGGGGTCGACTCCGCCGAAAACCCAGGCGTCGCGATGATTGCCGAGGACCACCCATTCCTCGGGCAATTCTGCTCCGCGAATGCGGCCTTCGACCACATAGTAGGGCTGCGTGGAGTTGTCCATTTCGATCTTCACGTGCACCCGCACGCGCTGACCGCCCAGGTGATATTTGATGGGCAATCCGCCTTGCCAATCATCCGGAGCCACAGGGCCATCCATGTTAGCCAGGAGCGGCTTGGCGTCATGCCACGACAGTGGCAGCGCCATGATCTTTGGGATCGACACAGCCTCCTCCACCGGAATGCGCTTCGCGCCCGGAACGGAAGCCCATCCCGGAGTGAGCGGATCGCCGGGCACCATGAAGTCGTAGGTGATCGCGCCGCGCTGGATGTGATACTCGGGGCCCCAGGGGCCGTTGGGATCGGTCTTGCCCTTTTTATATCCGTCTTCGGCGGGATCGCTGTAGATGAGAATTGCGGCCGCGCCTTCGCGCTGGGCGGTGAGCGCTTTGAATCCACGGTAGCTGTAGGGATTGGAGTAACGAACAAGAACGATTTTGCCTTTGACGTCGATGCCTTGCTTGCGTAGCAGATCGTAGTCTTCCGGATTGCCGCTGTGCGCATAGACGAGCGGGGCGGTGACTTCACCGGAGGCCGACATGCCGCTCCAGGCGGAGCTTATGCTTTTATTTTTCGAGTCAGGATCGCCCGGGATGGGCAGTTCGCGCAGCAGGGCTTTGTAGCGCACCGGGGCGACCATTTCTAGAGATGTGAATTTTGGATTGCTGCCGTAAACATCGTAGCGGCGGATGACGACATCTTCGAGTCCCTCGTTGCGCCATTCGTCGGCGATGTAGCGGGCCAGTTCGTTATTACGCGCGGAGCCGGCGACGTGCGGTTCGGCGGTAAAAATGTGATGCTGGCGCTTTTCTTCGTCAGGGGACGGAATAGCTTTGAATTTATTTTCGATCTCGGCTTCGCGAGCGGCAGAGGATGGAGTAAAACCGAGGATCGAAGTCTGGGAATGAGCGGTGGGGAGCGCACAAAAAAGAAGGCATCCTACTCCGAGCGCCACACTTGCCGTTCTTCGGAGCAGTTCTCCGCGATCAAGCGGGTGGGCAAAGCCTTCTAACGCGGAGTTTGCTGAGAAAACCCGCGGAGGGCGCTGAGCGGCGTTTAGCCCTTGCAAGTCCACCTGTTTGCTCTCCTTGCTTCTCTAACTATTTTGCCTGATAAATATCCGACAGCAAGTCAGCCTTCGATTCGTCGCGCACCAGGTGCGGATAACGCTCGCCGCCATGGTAATCGAGCTTGTAGGTCTTGTAGTAGTCGGTATTCTCGACCAGAAGTTCCAGCGGGGCGGTATTGTTTTTCCCGGCTTTGAGCGCATCGCGTAAAACGTCCGCCGAATACTGCCGGCCGTTGACCGCGATCAGCTTCATGCCGGGAGCGATCCCAGCCAGCGCCGCGGGCATGCCTTCGATACTGTCGCTGATCGTTCCGTCCTCTCGCAGTCTCATTCCGAGGGAATACGCCACGTCGATGGACAGCCCGGTGGCGCGTTCCATTTCCGAGGGCACCTCATCGTAGGTCAATTTCCAACCGCTCCCTTCGATGCCGCCAAGGGGCGCGCCAGGACCATGGTTGGTGAGGCGTTCGGTCCAGAAGGCGCGCCAGTCGTAAGGAACGATTCGAGTGAGCGCATCGAGGACATCGTCGAAAGTGTAGGTTTTGACCATGGGCCCGGTGCTGGGAGCGCCATGAAAGAGCTGGCAAAAATCGTCCAGCGTTTTTTTGCCTTTGCTCCGCTGACGGATGATGACATCCACCCATAGCCAGTTCAGTGTGTCTTCTTCGTAGAAGTCGACGCCGCGGCGCCATGACTCCCAGGCGCTCGGCGCGAAGTAAAGCTCAGGAGCATCATCAGCGGTATCTTGCAGGTTCCGCCAGGTGCGGCCAGGAGTATGGTCGAGCGCGGCCGCCGTCAGAGCCAGGTCTTCCCGCGATTGGGCGGCGGTAAGCAGTCCGCTGCGAGCCGTGAGCGCTGTACCCAAGTATTCCGTGAGACCCTCGTAGACCCACAACAGGTCATCCTGCATGGGCTGCTGATAGTCGGGGGTGGTGAGGTCTGCGGGACGGCGATACTTTCCGTTCCACGAATGCACGTACTCGTGCGGAAGCAGGCCGGCGTCCATCTTGCGCGAGGTGTCGTCGATCAGGCCGCGCTCCTCCGTACGGCTGTCGTCGGATTCGTGATGCTCAAGTCCAAAATGCGCAACGTGATCGCTGAGGCTGAGAAGGAAGTGGTAATCGCGGTAGTGGTGCGCTCCGAAGAGTTTGTTGGCCTGTTCGACGAGATTTTTGTAATGATTCCAAACCTCCTGAGGAGCG
Organism: uncultured Acidobacteriaceae bacterium; assembly: GCA_963818935.1. Classification (GTDB taxonomy): domain Bacteria; phylum Acidobacteriota; class Terriglobia; order Terriglobales; family Acidobacteriaceae; genus Sulfotelmatobacter. The sequence continues at coordinate 16,035 of CAWFUK010000039.1, read as the reverse complement.
GCCAGTGCGGCGGCGCTGTCGGCGGCGATATCCATTTCGGTCGGGGGATCGTCGGCAAGCTTGACGACTTTCAAGAATTCTCCAGTGATTACCGGTGAATCGACCAGCATGTTCAGCGGAGCCGGCTGGAAAGTAATGCGAGTTTCGCCGTTTTCATCGTTTGCGGACGCAATGGGCAGCGCGGTGCCGTATTTCCAATTGGCGGGAAGTTTCAAAGAAGCCACGTAAGTGATTTCGTCCGACTTCCATCCTTTGGGATAAAGCAGCACTTGATTCCAACTGATGACTGCCATTTTGTCGGTAGCGGAGGAACCGGCAGTGAAACCGCCCTCGAAAGTCGCGGGAGAAAGATAATCAAGTTCGGCGTCAACTTCAGCTTCGCCGGGGGGAACTTCGACATGGATGGTGAAACCATCCAGCAGGTCGCGGCGCCACTTCAGGGTTTTGCCACTGGCGGAGAATTTGAGCCCGGTGAGATCGATCACCGGACCGTCGGGGGCATGCTCGCCAGGGATCCACTTGGGGTAATAAAGGGTGAGGTCGCCGGCGCTGGCGGGAATTTTCAGCCGCGCATGGAAAATTTTGCGAGGGGCTGAGGTTGCATCTACAAAGATAGTCACGGTTGGACCGGTGATCGACCAACTCGAAAGCGCAACAAAGAGAAGGAAAATTACTCCCAGCAGTCTTGCCATTTTCATTCTTGAGGGCCCTCTAGCATAGAAGACGAAGAAAGTTCCAGAAACAAACTCCCAGAGTTTCTTGGACAATGTTAAGACTATAACAGCCCTGAGCGTGGCGGCGGTACACGGACGCACCGGCGCTGCTATCATTCCTCGATGCCGCGGCGCGGAAAATTCATCACCTTTGAGGGACTCGACGGAACTGGTAAGAGCACGCAGTTGCGCAAGCTGGCAGCAGCGCTGCGCACTGCAGGATACACAGTGGTAGAGACCAGAGAACCCGGGGGAACCGCTACGGGCGAAAAAATTCGCCGGGTGCTGCTGGACTCGGCGACTGAGGGGCTGGCTCCGCCAGCAGAGATGGCATTGATGTTCGGCTCGCGGGCGCAGCACATCGCGGAGGTGATCCAACCCGCGCTGGAGCATGGTCAGATTGTGCTTTGCGATCGCTTTACTGATTCCACCGAAGCTTATCAGGGTAGCGGGCGCAAGTTGGGCAGCGCGGCCGTGCTCGAGTTGCACCGCGTCCTTTGTGGGAATTTGCAGCCGGACCTGACGGTCCTGCTGGATTCCGATCCGGGCCTGAGCGTGGCGAGGGCGCGTCTTCGGAATGCTTCGGCCAAGCAAGGTTCTCCCAAGGGAGGGGAAAAACATCATTCGGACGAGAACCGGTTTGAGCAGCAGAACCGGGCATTTTTCACCCGGGTGCGAGAGGGCTATCTGAAGATTGCCGCGCGCGAACCCCAGCGCGTGGTCACCATCGATGCCAGCGGAACTCCGGCGCAGACTCATCGCCGGATCATGGATGTAGTGGGAAAGAAGTTGAAGCCGACTGCGAGAAACGTATAAGACTCAACTTTTCGCATGACCTCTGTTATGCTTGCACCGCACTGGCGAGAGGCCATGGCGCGCTTTTATGGAACGCTAAGGTTAGGAGGATGCGATGCTAAGAATAATGATCCGTATCTCTTTTTTCTTCTCCCTGATGTTAGTTGCCACGTTTGCCGCATCTCAGGCGGAATTTTCGGCCGAGATGGTGAATCTGCAAAAGCCCGATCACACGGTCAAGGTTTATTTCACCAAAGACAAGATGCGGGCCGAGATGCAAGACAGCGGTCCCCGCGGCGGAGGCGTGGCCATCGTGAATTTCGCCACCCAGAACACCCTGGTGCTGATGCCGCAACAGCACATGTACATGGAGATGCCCATGCAGGCCCAGAAGCAGCGCATGAGCTACGCCAATGATTTCTTCCACACGGGCGATGTGGAGAATGCCTGCAGCGACTGGCAGAAGCTAGCCTACAACAAGAGCGTGTCCTGCCACCGGGTGGGCGACGAGACGGTGAACGGCCGGAGCACGGTGAAGTATGAATCGACCAACACCAATGGAGACGTCGGCCAGTTCTGGCTCGATACCAAACTACGATTTCCCGTGAAGTGGCAGTATAAGGACGATAAATGGGAGTTGAGAAATATACAGGAGGGCGCGCAGCCCGCCAGCCTATTCGAAGTTCCCGCGGGCTATAACAAGATGGACTTGGGCGGCATGATGCAGCAGCCTCACTAGCCGCATTGACTCTGCGAAAATGGGGTCGCTATACTTTGTGCAGAGTTCGATTTCTGGAGCTGGCATGACCCTTTCCGCAGTAATCGTCGATGACGAGCAGCTCGCCCGGGACGAACTCGCTTATCTGCTGAAGAGCGCCGGCGACATCAACATAGTGGCGCAGGGGAAAAATGGCCTTGAGGGCGTGAACCTCATCAAGGAACACGCTCCCGACCTCGTCTTTCTAGACGTGCAGATGCCCGGGCTCGACGGCTTCGGGGTCATCAAAAAGCTTCTCGACAAAAAGATTCCGCTGCCCAAGATCGTGTTCGCCACCGCCTTCGATCAGTATGCCGTGAAGGCGTTCGAGGTCAACGCTGTCGATTATCTTTTAAAGCCCTTCGACAAGAAGCGGGTGGCACAGGCCGTGCAAAAGGCGCGCACGCAACAGGACGCGGAAGGCTTGCCGAGAGAGAAAATCGACGCCATCGTGCGCATGCTGCAAACCCCGAAAGCGCAGAGCACGAAGATTCTGCTCAAAGCCGTGGGTCGGATGTTCCTGGTCGATCAAAAAGAAATTTGCTATGCCTCCATCGATGACGGGGTCATCACGGTTGTCACCGCAGGACCTTCGGGCATGGAGGGGCATTCGAACTGCCGAACTCTGGAGGAATTACTGTCGAGCCTCGATCCCGGATTGTTCTGGCGGGCTCACCGCTCCTACCTGGTGAATATCAATCGCATTCGCGAAGTCGTGCCCTGGTTCAAGAGTTCCTACCAGCTGCGCATGGACGATAAGAAGCAGAGCGAGATTCCAGTCAGCCGGGCGCAGACGAAGCGGCTGCGCGAGCTGTTCGGTCTCTGAGGAGCGCGCGTCGGTCTGCGACTTCGCTCTACGACTGCCTTCGTTTGAACGGGATGCCGTTTTTTCCGCTCTTTCGACCGCGGCGAACAGGTCGTCGATCAGCGTGCCAGTGTACAAAATAAATCCAATCCATGCCCCTCGGTTAAGCGGCCAGAAAGACCCGAAGCCGGAGGGCGACCCAATTTCGAACCGCCCTCCGCGGTGGGGGAAGAGCTAGACGGCGAGAGCCTGCAGCCCGGAGCGGTCGCGAATCACCAAGGTATCTCCATCCGATCGAATCAACCTTTTCTTCTTCAGGATGGTAAGCAGCCGGGTAACGGTTTCGCGCGAGGAGCCGATGCGCTGCGCCATCTCTTCGTGAGTCATCGCGGGTCGAAGAGGATGTTCCATGCTGGGTAAAATTCCGGGCGGAGCGCAAGACAACAACAACCGAGCCAGCTTTCCTGAGGAGGATCGCGCCAGCACCAGATCGTGTATGTCTCGATAAGCCCCCTGGAACTCCCGGCTCAACCATAGAGCAGCCTGCATGCCGGCCTCACTTTCGTGTTGAAGAACCGCCATAAAGTCCTTGCGACCGATGAAGCCTAGCTGGCAGGGGCCCACAGTTTCGGCGGACATTTCGTAATTTGTTCCTGAGATAACCGCACTGAGCCCAAGAACCTCACCGGCTTCGGACTGTTTCAGAATCAGCACCTTGCCTTCTTTCGAAGTGGTGGATAATTTCACAGTGCCGGAACAGAGCATGAATACGCCTCGCGGCGTCTGCCCCTCCACGAACAACATTGACCCAGCGGACATCACCGTATGGTGGCTGGCTGCATCAAAGGATCGCAGGACCGGCGGGGAGAAATGGCAGAAGAAACCTTCCCGGATCGCCTTACATCCCATGCAACTCTCGATGATTTCGAGATCGTTCGGGGTTCTCATGCCTGCCTCCGTCATTCGACACGGTTGTAGATCCCTGGGGAGTGCGCTTATCGGTGGCGAGGGCCGCAGGGTTCGCTCAAGCAGGGCACGGGCGTGTGCCCGTGTATCCGCATGAGAACTACGGGAGGCCGCGATTATTTCCCAGGCCGCGCTTGGATCCGCGCGGTGCTCCCATTCCAGGGCGCAGGCCAGGAGATAAAGAGCATCTCTAGCTTCAGAATGGGGTGCGCGCGTGGGCTGATCGGCCCGAGGGTCCGAACCTAAAAGCTTGGGCAGAAGAGCCGAAAAAGCTTTCTGCCGATGAGCGGGCAGATCATGCCGTGCTCCATTTCTGGTTATTGGTTGAGGTCCCGTGGGAATGTTGCTTGCAGCTGGAGGGACCCGAACTAGATTGCTCTGTAGGGCGTTGCTGACAACTAACACGTTCTAACCCCTCTCCGGGATGCCGCTAGATCCCTTCGGGTCTTGCAACCCGTATATCGACCGGGAAAACCCGCGCAGTAATAGATCCGCAACCGTAGGCGTATGCAACTGTGATTCCAGAATTGGCTTAGTTCCAAAAAGGGAGTAAGCCCAAGAAAGGAAAGAGACGATGCAAATGAGCCGGCGGAGCTGCAATCTGTGCTCTGCCGAAGGGTCGGCATTTCCACAGCGATTCGGCACTTTGCACGGCGTGGGCTTCTATTTCAGGTTGGATGCCGAGTAATCTTGAGGCGTGATTCGCAGACGCTGTATTTTCGATTGTAGGGTAGTGCGCTTGAGTCCAAGGCGGCGGGCCGCACCTGTGGCTCCAGAAACTATTCCGTCGGTTTCGCGCAGGATGCTGATAATGTATTCGCGCTCGGTTTCCTCCAGGGAATGATCTGCGCTGCCCAACATCTCCTTGCTGAACTCGGCGAGCGGCGATTGCAACGCGGACCCAGCGGTGAGAATGACGGATCGCTCGATAAAATTCTCCAACTCCCGGACATTGCCTGGCCACTGCCAACCTAACAAAGCCTCCATGGTCTCAATCGGAATGGTTTCAATGAGGCGGTCCATGCGCCTGGAGAATTTCTGCACAAAATACCGGACGAGCAGGGGAATGTCTTCGCGCCGCTCGCACAACGACGGCATTCGAATGGGAAATACATTCAAACGATAGAAGAGGTCGCTGCGAAAGTGCTTCTCCGCTAGGCTTTTCGCCAAATCAAGGTTGGTGGCTGCGATCAGACGTATATCAACCTTAATCGTGCGATTGCCTCCCAGCCTTTCGAACTCATGATCTTGCAACACCCGCAGAAGTTTCGGTTGCAACTCCAGGGGGATTTCACCGACCTCGTCCAGAAAGAGCGTGCCCTTATCAGCCAATTCCAGGCGGCCGATCTTCTGGCTAATGGCCCCGGTAAATGCGCCCTTTTCATGGCCAAATAATTCGCTCTCCAGCAAGCCGGTGGGGATGGCGGCGCAATTCACAGCGATAAAATTTCGTTCGCTGCGCGCGCTGATGCGATGGATGGCATGGGCTGCGAGACCTTTTCCAGTTCCGGTTTCCCCTAGCAGCAGCACGGTGGCATCGCTTGGAGCCACGACCGCAACCTGCTGGAGCACGAGTTTAATCGCCTGGCTTTCACCGATGATTTGAGGAAAGTGTGACGAGTTGTGAGTTTCGCCTTCGAGATAGCGCTTCTCCTGCTCGACGCGGCCTCTCAACTGCTTGAGTTGACGGGCGGTACGAGTACTTTCTAAAGCCAGCGCCAGTTGCGAAGCCACATGATCGACCAACGTGAGATCGTCCGACTTGAAAGCGCCGGGCCGCGTACTGCCTAACACCAGCACCCCAAGAGTTCCTTTCGGTCGAAGCAAAGGCACGCAGCAAAGTGATTGCAAGCCCTCGGAGAGCAAGTGGTCGGTCGTGCCGGAGGGGAAGCTTTGCAGTTCCCGGCGGTTGAAGATTAACGACGAGCGCTGGAGGAGAGCCCTGCCGCGCGGATCATTGAGGGAATCGATTTCAGAATCGACCGCCGGCGATCCCTTTTGCAAGGGGAAGTCCAGCGCTTGCCGGGACAGCCGTCCGTTCTCTTCATCGTGTAGTGCAAGAGCCGCATATTCTTGCAGGAAGACACGGCGGAGATAAGCGGAGATACGGGGGAAGACTTTCGCTATATCGGTCCTCTCGGCGAGCGCGCGGCTGACCTCAAGCATCACTTGCAGCCGTTTCTTCTCCTCCCGCAAACTTGCGGAGGCACCGCGCAGGGTTTCTTCCAGTTTCTTTTGCTGGGTGATCTCGAGGATAATCGCGCCCAGGTGCCTGATCTCGCCCTGCGCATCGAAAATGGGAATGTAGTGCCCAATCCAGTGTCCAAGCTCGAACTGGGTGGGTAGTTTGAAACTGACTTCGACGTTTAGAAGCGGAACGTGGGTATCGAGTACCTGCCTGCACGGCGACTCAATTACAGAGGCGGCATCGCCCAGCATCTCGCGAAGTTGCCTTCCTATATGATCCTGGGCGGGTAAGCCATGCATCGCGGCCAATGTTTGATTGATGGCCACGTACCGAAGTGAGGGGTCAAAAATCGCGAGGCCGACTCTGGCAGCGCTGAAGTAGGCTGTCAGTAACAGTTCCGACTCGAGTAGAGCTCCCGCCGCGTTCTGGTCTTGGTATACTACGTCCGCCATCTCAACGAACGTATGGGAGGGTTGCGTATCAAACGAAGGGCGTGGCGCGCCGAAATCAAGCACTACAAGAAAACTCCTTTAGCATCTCCCCCTCAAAAGATGCACTCGACCTTGAGCAGGAAGAATTATAAGCACATCTCCGGACATATGAACGTCTTTCTTCGGAAATATAGGTTTTCCGAACACTGTATTCCCGAGATGGGCATGACGCCGGCTTGGACGCAGCATGCTGTGTTTGGAAACCTGCTCCCGTCCAACGCTATAATTAGTCATGGCGCGGGGATGGGAAAGTAAGTCGGTCGAAGCGCAACAGGACGAGGCAGCCTCCCGGCAATCATCGGAAAAGCCGCGACTGACACGGGAGGCGGCGTCCCGACTCCGCGAAAAAGAAAATCTTCGCTTGTCCTTGCAAAGCATTACGGAACGTCTCGAGCGGGCCCAGAATCCACGTCACCGCGCTTCGCTGGAACGCGCTTTGGCTGATCTTCTTGCGAAGCTGGAGAAGATTGAAAAGCGGGATTAAGCGGACGGACCACCCGACCACTTCTGGCTTTTGAAAATTGCCTCCGCATTGAAGTCTGCAATGGGTTTGCTTCACATTCGCCCCTGCCAGGTTTGGTAATTCTGGGTAGTGGGTCCGTTTAGCTAACGCCCGAGCCGGATAAGTGGGAGATCCTTCACTCCACCCTGAAAAACGGCTGCGTTCAGGGTGACAGCGACGGGAGTGGGTGCACGGAATTTTCAAACTGACCCGGTACGTAACTCTGACGTAACCGCTGCCCCCGCGAGGTGCTGACGTATAATGAAAACTTCCATGAAAGCCTACGTATACGTTTCGCTCAAGAAGAGTGTGCTCGACCCCCAGGGAAAGACCATCCACGGCGCGCTGAAGAAGATGGGATACAAAGGCCTGGAAGAGGTACGCCAGGGAAAGTATTTTGAACTTACGTTCGATGGTGGTCTGAGCCGCGAAGAGGCACAGGCCGAGGTCGAACGCATGGCCCGCGAAGTGCTGACCAATCCTGTCATTGAAGAGTTCCGTTGCACCGTGGCGGAGTGAAGTTGCTGTCCTGAAATTCCGGAGTCATCCATGTGTGGCATTGTTGGGTATGTCGGCAAGAAACCAGTGGTCCCTATCATTATTGATGGCCTGCGGCGCCTGGAGTACCGCGGCTATGACTCGGCTGGAATTGCCGTCGCCGGCAACGGAGATAGCCTTCAGCTTCGCCGCGCTGAGGGTAAGCTGCGCAATCTGGAAGAAGCCATCCGCCTGAAACCGCTCGATGGAACCTATGGCATAGGCCATACTCGCTGGGCCACGCATGGGCGACCTACCGAAGAAAACGCGCATCCCCACCGCGATTGCACCGGCAAGATTGTTGTAGTTCATAACGGCATCGTCGAGAACTATCTCAGCCTGAAGAAAAAGCTGATCGAAGAAGGCCACACCTTTGTGACGGAAACTGACACTGAGGTGATCGCGCACCTGATCGAAAAATATCTTTTCAAGACGGGAAACGGACATCAGCCCAGCTTGGAAGAAGCCGTGCGCAAAACGGTGAAGGAACTCAGCGGAGTCTTCGCTCTGGGCGTGATTTCGGTGAACGAGCGGAATAAGATCGTGGCCGCGCGCAACGGGCCGCCTTTGGTCGTGGGCTTGGGAAATGACGAGTATTTTGTGGCGTCGGATGTGCCGGCAATTCTTTATCACACGCGTGACATTTTCTTTCTCGCGGATGGCGACCTCGCCGTGGTTACACCCGAGGGAGTGCAACTGACTGATTTTGATGGAAAGCCCATTCAGCGACAGGTGCAGCACGTGACCTGGGACCCCATCATGGCGGAAAAGGGCGGCTTCAAGCATTTCATGCTCAAGGAAATCTACGAGCAGCCCCGCGCCGTCCGGGAAACCGCGTTGGGACGACTCTCGCTCGATAGCGGCCGCATCTTTCTCGACGAGATGCAGATCAGTGATGCCGAATTCCGCACCGCGAAAAAAATAAACATTGTGGCTTGCGGCACCAGTTGGCATGCGGCGCTGGCCGGCAAGTTCATGATCGAGAGCTTTGCCCGCGTTCCCGTGGAGGTCGATTACGCCAGTGAATGGCGTTACCGTGACCCCATCGTGGGTGACGATACGATCACGCTGGTGATTTCGCAATCCGGCGAAACCGCAGACACCATCGCCGCGCAGCGCGAAGCAAAAGCCATGGGTTCGAAGACGCTCGCCATCTGCAACGTGGTGGGCTCGATGATCACCCGCGAAGCGGCGGGCACAATTTATACCCACGCTGGCCCGGAAATCGGCGTTGCTTCGACCAAGGCTTTCACCTGCCAACTGGCGGCGCTTTATCTTTTTGCTCTGTACGTTGCACAAGTGCGCGAGACGATGACCACCGAGGAGCTTCGCAAGGCTGCCGAGGAACTTACGCTCATCCCCGCCAAGATCGAAAACATTCTCACGCATGACGAAAAATGCGAGGAGTTGGCCAAGCGCTTCCAACGGGCGCAGGATTTTCTGTTCCTGGGCCGCGGCATCCACTATCCCATCGCTCTCGAAGGCGCGTTAAAGCTGAAAGAAATTTCTTATATCCATGCCGAGGGATATCCCGCCGGCGAGATGAAACATGGTCCCAACGCCCTGATCGACGAAAATCTGCCGGTGGTGGTCATCGCAACACGCGATGTTACTAATCCCGGATCGATGGTGCGCTACGAGAAGACGATGTCGAATCTCAAAGAAGTGAAAGCGCGCTCCGGAGTGGTGATCGCACTGGCGACCGAGGGCGACGAAGAGATTAAAGAGTCGGCCGATTATGTTCTGCATGTTCCGGGCGCGCCCGAAGAACTCTCGCCCATTCTTGAGATCGTTCCGTTGCAGTTGCTGGCGTACCACATTGCGGTAAGACGCGGATGTGATGTGGATCAGCCGAGAAATCTGGCGAAGTCGGTCACGGTGGAGTAAAGCGGACCGTCTAAAATGCTCTTGCATGTGCAAACAGTACTCCCATCTGTTGATACCCGCCCGCGATTTCGCGCCTCACCCGAAACGGGCTGCCGATTTTCTTGAACGCCTGATAACGCTTAACAGTGCGCCACTCGGAGCAACGTTACGAGTTGGCAAATTGTCGGGGACCTTCCGGGCCGGCCTCGACCCGCTTACAGGAGAGAAAATCTTCATCCCGAAACGAGACTTCGCAGCGTTGGAGAGTATTTCTGAGATCGAAAGCCAAGTTGCAGGACTTGAGGATTACGACGTGTTAATGTCGGGCCAAGGCCCAGCAAAGATCGCTCCCTTTACGCTATACACAGTTAGTGGTTCGGCGGAGTCCGAATTTAAAGGAGCATACGCCTATGAAGTTAGTTGCCACCTTCGAGCGGAGGTCGTGTCGACGTGTGAGACACCGCCCCTAGATCGCCCGGGCACATCGGGGCAACGGAACGGTATTTTCCGTCACCCGCAGACCGGGGGAACAATCGAAGTGACGAACGCAGCTTGTGCTCGTTTCTGGATCGAATTTCAGTTCGGCAAGTGGCTGTCCCCCAAGATAGACAGGAGCTTGGACCTGTTGCGGCCCTCAATCCTGGCGAGCGCCGTCGACGTTTTCGGAACGGGATTCGCCCAGGGCTGCATGTGCGTATGAAGCACCGTCCGATTCGAAACAACCAGGCTTAGCCGCTGAAGTCCTCGGCCGATTCAACATCGGTGTGGCAAAAGTCATCCCCTTTGAAGAGCAACTTCTCGCCCCTCTCCTTTGCCAGCGCATAGGCGAAGCAGTCGCCAAAATTCAGGCCCGCCTTGTGGCGACCCTTCCCAAAGTCGCGGTACGCTTGGCGGGCGATCTCCGCTTGCCACTGTGTCACTGACTCAACCACAATCCCCGATTCCCGAAAGAAATCATCAAACCGGCGGCTGGATATGGGGTCGCGGCTGCTATCGATCACAATGGCGGCCTCCACATAACTAACCGCAGAAATTCGGCACGGTTCGGCTTGATCTATGGCCTTCGCCATCGCCGGCGCTTCCGGTTCGGCTCGCAGAATGGCGACGACCGCCGAGGAATCCAGGATCACTTGGGCAGTCCCTTCTCGTCATACAACATTTCTCCGTGATCGATGGAGAGGTAAGGCTCCTTTATATGCGCTGCGCACTCCCGCCCGATCTGCAACAACCGCTCCGCCAGACTGCCCTTCTTGTTGCCCCGCACCCGCTCCAGCCTTTCCTGGACCGCCTTATCCACGGCTGCGGTCATGCTTTCGCCAGTCAGCCGCGCCAATTCCCGGACCCGGCGATGCGTCTTCTCGTTCTTGATGTTTAAGCTCATTTCTACCCTCTACCATTCAATTTCTACCATTCTACCATACTAAACAATCGTGCTAATACCAGCGCCAGAGCTGCAACCCCCGCGCCCCACACGGCGAACGCTAGGTCAACTACCCACCACGCCGCAACGCCGACTCGGCGCAAGAGGAAAGGAAAAAAGTTCCATGTCGTGATGTGAACGTAGTCCCAATGATCCTGCGTCATCGACTCGTTGTTCAAGCCCCAAGCCTGCGTCTTGCCCAGAGCAAAGGCCACGATGTTTTTGAAACGCAAGGCGATCACGAACGTTGGATGACCCAACGTCTCCATCTGATAGATCTCGAGCGGGAGCCAGAACGCCAGCGAGGCGAGTTGGATGATCAAGCTCACCCCAATGATTACAATCCCACCTCGCCAAATCCAAGCGCTTATACTGTCGCGATAGCGCAGCAGCAGGGGAACAGCCAGTAACGTGGCCAACTCGACCGCGGTCGAAACATAGCGATCGCCCCAGGCAAAATCTCCTGCCCAATAGGTATACCGCGCATAAAAACAGATGTAGACCACAAGCAGCAGAAGCGACGCTACGGCGTATGCTCGAACTTCGGGTAAGAGGCGTTTCCACAGCACCAGCAGCAGTACTATCGCCAGCACCAGCAGTGGATCGAAAAGGAAAATCGACTTTTCCGGCTGGAACAGCGGTCCGAGAACACCTTCGAGAACGGTCGCTGACGTGCGAACCGCGCCTTATTCGCGACACTTCCCACATTTCAACGGAGACGCTTTGAAGGCCGAGCTCTATCTGGACGGAATAGCGTACTCATTCCTTGGAAAGGAATTGGGCGGACGCCCAAAAGGGCCAGAGTTCTATTGCAACGGCGTCGCTGATTATGAGCATATGGCCGGGGCGGAGGAATTCGGGAGAGGTCTGGATAGGATTGTCGAAGGAGCAAAAAAATATCGCATTGCGATCATGTGCTCGGAGCAGGACCCTCTCGACTGTCATCGCTGTCTTCTCGTTGGGCGAGCACTCGCCGAGCGTGGCGTCGCCGTCAAGCACATATTGGCCAATGGCGATGTCATTGAGCACGCGCAGATCGAAGACCATCTTCTCGAATTCACGGGCCGCGACAAGGACGATATGTTCGCGCCTCGTGGAGAGAGGCTGGCAGCTGCTTACCGCGAGCGCGCAAAAAAGGTCGCGTTCGCAGACCCTCGACTTGACCCGAAGAGCCCCGTCGCTGCGGAGTAGCGAAGTTGAACAAAGTAAATGTCTCCACAATTGGCTTCACCCAAACCACGGCGGAGCAATTCTTTGAACGTCTGGTGAAAGGCGGTGTGGAAAAGGTTCTCGACGTACGTCTGCACAACACGTCGCAACTCGCAGGCTTCGCGAAAGCGGACGATCTCGCATACTTCTTGAAAAAGATCGGCAATATCCAATACTCGCATCAGCCGCTTCTCGCGCCCACCGATTTGATGCTGAAGGCATACAAGAAGGAGAAAGGCGACTGGGGCATTTATGAAGGTCGGTTCCTCGCGCTCTTGGCGGAGCGCAAGATCGAGGAGCATTTCAAGCCCGAGATGTTCGAGCGCACGTGTCTCCTCTGCTCCGAGGCAAAGCCACATCATTGCCATCGGCGGCTGGTCTGTGAATACCTCAATGAGAAGTGGGGCCGGACCTTAGTAGTCAGGCATCTATGACTGTCTGTTTACATTACCGTCCTGCGTCTGAAGCGCTATGAGATTCGGCCTACCAATCTCGCCACAGGTCGCTTTTGAATTAGCGCGTCCCGCCCGGAATTCAAATCTTCCGGCTTCAGCGGAAGACCCAGGCAAAGCACGCCGCCCGCGAAGGCGCCGAGCGATAACATGCCGAGATTTTCCATCGTTGCTTCCATGAATGCCTCCATTAATTTGTTCGCGGCAACGAAAAATTTTGCTCGCGGCGCGGCGATGAAGATAGCCTTCGGTCGTCCAAATCTAGCGGTCGCCAAAGCGCCCATCCAGCGCCTCGCCCCTTGCGCTTCGCACGAATGTTATACTATAACACTCCCATGTCCGACGCCGCGCCCGTCCCTGCTTCTCCACGCGCCGCGATGCGCGAAAATGCGCGCGAGCGCGTCGCCGATGCGCGTTTTCGCTCGCCGCCGGCGCTGCGGATGTCGGCCTGGGGCCGGCTGGCTGTCGTCGCTCCGGTCGCTGATCCTGCTGTGGATCGGCGTGTTCTGGGCGCTCAATTGACCCCCCGCGACGCGCCAAAAATCATACTCGAAAACGTGACGCTTGGCTATGACCGGCGGCCCGCCGTGCATCATGTTTCCGGCGAGATCGCGCCCGGCGACCTGCTCGCCGTCTGCGGCCCCAATGGCGGCGGAAAATCCACTCTGCTCAAGGGCTTGGCCGGTCTCATCGCGCCGATGGGCGGCAGGATTTTACGTGGCGGAGCGAAGGCCGGAGCCTTCGCCCATCTGCCGCAGGCGGCCGAGATCGACCGCACATTTCCCATTTGCGTTCAAGACTTTATCGCGCTTGGCGGGCTGCGCCGCCGCGGGCTTTTTTCGGCGCTCCGCGGGGACGAGGACGCGCGCGTCGGCAAAAGCCATTGACGCTGTTGGGCTTTCTGGCTTCGAGGCGCGCGGTCTGGAGACGCTTTCCGGCGGGCAGATGCAGCGGGCGCTGTTCGCGCGGCTCGTCGTCGAGGACTGCGCCGTCATCCTGCTGGACGAGCCCTTCGGCGCCATCGACGCCGCTACGACGTTGGATTTATTGGCTTTAATCGCCGCGTGGCGCGCGCAAGGGCGCACGGTGATCGCCGCGCTGCACGAGTTCGACATCGTGCGCCAGGCCTTTCCGAAAACGCTGCTGCTGGCGCGCGAAGCGATATTTTGGGGCGACACGGCGCAAGCGCTCTCGCCCGAAAACCTGAAGAAAGCCAAGGACATGGCGGCGGCTTACGACGCCAGGGCGCGGCTCTGCGAGCGGGACGAAGCGGAGCACGCCGATGCTGTATGACCTCCTGGCCGCGCCCTTCGTCGATTACCAATTCATGCGCCGCGCGCTGGTCGGCGCGCTGGCGCTGGCGCTGGCGGGCAGTCCGCTCGGCGTGTTTCTGGTGCTGCGGCGCATGTCGCTGGCCGGCGACGCGCTGTCGCACGCGATCCTGCCGGGCGCCGCGATGGGCTATCTCGTCGCGGGCCTGTCGCTGCCGGCGATGACGCTGGGCGGGCTGGCGGCGGGGCTGGTGGTGGCGCTCGCCTCGGGCGCCGCGGCGCGCTTTTCGGCGCTGCGCGAGGACGCCTCGCTCGCCGCCTTTTACCTTGTATCGCTGGCGCTTGGCGTCACCATCGTTTCGCTGAAAGGTTCGAATGTCGATCTGCTGCATGTGCTGTTCGGCTCGGCCCTGGCGCTCGACGACGCGACGCTGCTGCTGCTCGCCGGCGTCTCGACGCTGACGCTGTTTTGCCTCGCTATTTTCCATCGCGCGCTGGTCGCCGACACGCTCGACCCCGTGTTCTTGCGCCGCGCCAGTCGGTTCGGCGAGTTCGTCCCGTTTTTGTTTTTGGGGCTGGTGGTGCTCAATCTCGTCGCCGGTTTTCACGCGCTGGGCACGCTGATGGCGGTGGGGCTGATCATGCTGCCCGCCGCCGCCGCGAAGCTGTGGACGCGCGATCTTTCCGCCGCGCTGCCGCTCGCCGGCTGCCTTGGCGCGCTGGCGAGCTATGTCGGTTTGGCGCTGTCGTTTTATTCCGGCGCGCCGGCGGGGCCGGCGATCATTCTGGCCGCGGGCGTCGTTTATTTCGTGTCGCTGTGCCTTGGCCGCGCTGGCGGGCTGATCCGCAATTTGCGCCCGCGCCGGCATTTCGAGGGGTAGCGGATGTTTTATGAGGCGAAATCAGGCGGCGCGTCCCTTCTCCCGTGGAACGGGAGAAGGTGGCCCTTGCGAAGCAAGGGTCGGATGAGGGTCCGCGGGAAGTTTCAACCAAGCCGCGGCGCCCCTCATCCGACCTCGCTTCGCGAGGCCACCTTCTCCCACAAGTGGGAGAAGGGAGCGCCCTTATTGTTTTTATTGTTGAATTTCTTGGCTTTCTCGCTCTTCGCCTCCCCCGCCCTCGCCCAATCCCCTCCCCTGCCGGTCGTCGCGAGTTTCTCAATTCTCGGCGATTTCGTGCGCGAGGTCGGCGGGAGCGGCGTCGAGGTTTCCACCATCGTCGGTCCCAATGGCGACGCCCATGTCTATGAGCCGACGCCCGCCGACGGGCGCAAGCTCGCGCGCGCGCGGCTGGTTTTCGTCAATGGGCTGGGGTTCGAGGGCTGGATCGACCGGCTCATCGCGGCATCGAAAACCAAGGCGAAAATCGTCACGGTCAGCGCCGGCGTCGCGCCGCGCCAGGGCGAGGAAGGGCTCGACCCGCACGCCTGGCAGGATGTCGCCAACGCGCGCCGCTATGTCGAGAACATCCGCGACGCGCTTGTCGCCGCCGACCCCGAGCGCGCCGCGCTGTACCGGGCCAACGCGACCGCCTATCTCGCCAAGCTCGACGCGCTCGACCGCGAGGTCGCGGCGGCGCTGGAGACCATCCCGCCCGCGCGTCGAAGAATCGTTTCGACCCACGACGCCTTCGGCTATTTTAGCGCCCGCTATGGGTTGGAATTTATCGCGCCGCAGGGCGTCTCCACCGAGGCGGAGGCGAGCGCCCGCGACATCGCCCGCGTCATCGACGCGGTGAAGCGGGAAAAGGTCGCGGCGGTGTTTTTGGAGAACATCGCCGATCCGCGCCTCGCACAAAGCATCGCCGCGCAAACCGGCGCGAAGGTCGGCGGCACGCTCTATTCCGACGCGCTGTCCGATGCGAAAGGACCGGCGCCTAACTATATCGAGATGGTCCGGCATAATGTAAAAGAGCTGACGGAAGCGTTGGGCGGTGGGAAGTAGAGGCGACGCCCTCCCGTCATTGCGAGCGAAGCGAAGCAATCCAGGGGCCGCGCGCGACTCCTGGATTGCTTCGTCACTTCATTCCTCGCAATGACGGCCGCCCCAGACCATTTGCCCTCT
>CAWFUK010000038.1:0-4143 GCA_963818935.1 uncultured Acidobacteriaceae bacterium | reverse complement strand
ACCTCCGCCGAGGCCAACAGACAGCGTCTGCCCGCCGCGAGCAGAAGTTGTCCGCCAAGCCCCTTCCCGTGCAACCTTCTATCCACCGCCAGGCGAGCCAAGCGGAAGCCCGGCACGTCATGCCGTGCCAGTCCGCGCCGCACGATCTCCGGCGTCCGGGCATAGTCAACCGAGGCAGGGCTCAGACTATAGAAGCCGAGAATGGCTTTATCGTCGGCATCGTCGATCGCCAGGAACGTTTTCGCGCCGCCCCGCTCGTGGCTCTTCCGGGCGTAACGGCGCAAGTATTCATTCAGCGCTTCTTCGCCGCAGTCGAATGCTTCTCGGTCGTGCGTCTTGTTGATCGGCTCTTCGTGCCACGCCTGCATGATTAATGCCACCTTGGCAAAGCCCGAGCGGCTGCCCGCAGTTTTGCATTCGGCGTAGGCGGATTCTCCAGCAGTTTCAGAACGCGCACGCTGTCCCTCGCCGATAGCTGCACATGATCCGCCTCCTCGATAACGGCCTTGGCGGCACGCAAGGCGTGACGAATCACAAAATCCGTCAGGTCGGTGTGGTTTAGCGCCACCGCTCGCAAAAGCAGCGCTTTTTCTTCGGGCCGAATCCGCAAGGACATTCGACTGTTGTCTTCAACCGCTGTTCTCGGCATGGCAATGGCTCCTCACAACACGTACGTATTCAATTAGTACATTAAGGGGAGAACAACAGTCAACCTCTGTACGCATTAAGTGCGTACATGATTGACAGGCCTAAGTCTGAAACTCCCTGAAACCGCCTCAATACACGCGCTAACCCATCAACATAGGCTGGCATTCCAAGGCTCAGCGACGTTCTGTGAGGTGTAGCAGAGGACCGCTCCTTGGTTGGCTAGCGCCTCAAGAGCAGACTCAACGATTGGATAATCAGGATCGCTGGGCTGCACCCAACGGATCAGGATATTGCTGTCAATCAGGTAGGGCGTGCCGGCCATTTTCAGAGGCGGTCCTCGTAAAAGCTTTCACGGGTGAATGCCGAGGTTGGTACCTTCGGCAACTTCTCCGAGCCTTCCGCGATCGCGTCGAGCATGGCGTGAAGTTCTCCAACAGACAAGCTGCCCATGGGGCTCCGCGTGGGTGGCAATCGCCTCCCGCAGCAGGCGTTCCGCATACTCTTCCAACGCAATGCCTTCCGCTTCGGCTTCTGCAGCAAGCCGTTCCATCATTTCCGGGTTAAGTTCGATCTGGATCGTCATAGCCTCGGCACCTCTATGCCGTCATTATCCTTCCTTTTCGGCCGGCGAGTCGAATTTTACGCGATACGTCTCACCTTGACCTTCTTCCGCCCTACCGGCTTCGTCCCGGACCAGGGCTGTATCGGCGGCCGGCTACGCCGTGGATGGGTAGACGCGTAGACGCCTGCATACTCCACCATCTCGCGCGTCAGCGAAGGGTACCCTTCCAGTATCTCGTCGATCGAGGTCCCCTGTTCGATCATGTCAGCAACCAGGCAAACGGGGATTCTCGTCCCACGAAACACCGGTGTGCCCGCCATCGTCTCAGGGTCGGACTGGACCATGCCTGCGGCCCTCTCTGGATTTTGACGCCTGCGGTTCACTTTCCTTCTAGCCTCAACACTCAAATGGGCTCTCTGCGTCAACTTCCGTTACGCAAGATGCGTAACGCAACATGCGTAATTTTAGCGCTATTTGTCGCGCCCAGCGCGCTCCAACATGGCGGCTTGCTACGAGCACCCGCTTGTACTTCCGCACGTCATGCAGCGGTAGCAGGTTCCGCCACGTACCATTAGCGAACCGCAGATGTTGCAGGCAGGCGCATCTCCGAATTGCACGAATTCACCGAGCGCTTCGACCACTCCTTTCCCATTCGGGGGCGGCGTGGCATGAATCGACACTGGACGGGACTCGAACAGTTCTCCCTGCTCCTTCTTGAGAAACTTGAGCTCCATCCAGCGAAAGAGGTAATCCATCAGTGATGTGGCATAGCCGATCTTTGGACTTCCTGACCAGCCGCTGGGCTCAAAGCGCGTGTGACTGAATTTGGCGCAGAGCACCTCGAGCGGCACCCCATGCTGCAAAGCGAGTGAGACGAGGGTCGCAATCGAATCCATGAGCCCGGAGATCGTCGAACCCTCCTTCGCCATCCTGACGAAGATCTCTCCCGGTGAGCCGTCGTCGTACACGCCGACGGTGAGATATCCCTCCTGGCCCGCGATGGAAAAATGATGGGTGATTGCTCGCCGTTCATCTGGCAGGCGCCGGCGCAACGCGCGCACGAGTTCCGAGCTTGTACCCCCGATCTCTCCGGGCACGGGCACCGATCCGGCTTGCGTACCCTCCGGTCGCGTGGCTTCGTTTTCATTGATCGCAATGACTTGCTTTACCGCTGACATACACAACCTCGCTATTGCTGCCCTTCCCGCCGCTGCCTTGTCGTCCGCGTGTGAATTCTTTGTACACCGCATACCAATCCGAGGCGATTTCTCGCTGTGCCTCAGCTAACGGCAGCGCGCCAGAACAGACTTGATGGTGCAGGTAGTCTTCGACCTCGTCCTTCTCACTCGCCCCTGGGAATACGTTCCTAGGTTGCGGCCAGAGATTGGTCTCGCAGTTCGGACAGCCGCCCAGTTCCAGGGGTATAAGGTGATCAAGTTCGTAATCGTGGATGCTGCCCCTAGCCCCGTAAACCCGCATGAGATGGTGTTTCATCGCATTGGTGTACTTGAAGGGTGGTCTTACAGTCGCCGTGTAGCCTGGCCGACAGATGGTGTTTCTGATGTTGCTTTGAGTAACGCGCGGATCCATCGCTCCTGGCGTCAGGTCGTGGCGCGGCAACACTCCAGGCGGCAGGTTCGCTTCCGCCAATCCCCCTTGCGGATGATCCTTGGTTATCCCAGGAAGACGGTTCAGGAGTTCTCCGTTCCCGGCCGAATGCACATGCCAAAGGTTCTCGCGTAGGAAGAACCCATAGTGCCTCAATAGGAAGGAGCTAAGAACGAGCAGTAGCAGCAGACGCAGCAGAAATCTCATGGTCGCTCGCGCAGTGGGACGATCTCGGAAGCGGATTCCTCTCTGCGCGCCTCCTCTCTCCGACATCGGGCATCGCACCAGCGATTGAAAGCAAAGATTACAAGCGGGGTGCCGGACAGAGCACCAATGAATGCCGCGCCCGGAGTCAGGTGCAGACCATTTCCAATGCATACGAACAGAAAAACAAACAGGCAGATAACCAGAGCGTAGTTCTTCAGTCTTCCATGCATATCCCCTCCACTCCTTTCACGCCACCCTCAGCTGCGAGCACGTTTTCCTCGCTGTTTTGACTTGCGGGCACGCCGCTCGCAGCGCGTATTTCGTCTCTCTTAGACCGTTTGGAAAAATGACAATGCGAACAGCCAACGCAATTCACCGCCTTCGTGATCGCACGAATCGCTTCGTGAAACCGTTTTGGGATAGTGATTTCTTCGCCGGCCAGTGAATAAAACGTCGGCAATACAGCACCGGCTTGGTTCTTGTCTTTGCCTGACAGATCCAGCTCCAGCCGCCCGTGAATGCCACGAAACAGAACCTTCGTCTCCAGCGGAGGCCGCCTGCCGTCGCTGACGCTGCCCGGCCGATGCTGCGTAATCAGCAGTTCGTAGGTTCGTCCCTTGCGCATCATCTCAATTCTCACCAGTACCGGCGCCACGAGGACCGCATGAAGACCGTTCACTCCGATTGCCTCTACCGGATGCAGACACTCGATTGCCTGGCCATCTTCTCGTGCGAAGGTCACGTATCGCCCCAGGTCTCCGACCGCCCCACCGGACTCCAGCCCACGCACCACATAGCGTTTCGCCAAGTGCTGGTGTTCCAGGCTCACGGGCGAATGGGCAAAGATTCCTCGTTCTTTCAACACTCGCAACGCCTGCCGAGAGAGCCTTAGCCCCACTTGGTCCAACACTCGCTTCTGCTTCATGCCAGCAACTCTCCTTCTTCTTATGCAGAACTCCGAACGCGAATCGGGCAGCCAAGGGCGGCTCGAATCATCTCCTTACTGCAGCCTGCCCAGCATTTGTAAAAGCGCGGGTCGTCGATCAAGATGGCCAGGTTGTCGCCGATGCGGTCGTGGCCAGAATCCGCGCAGGAGGGACATCGCCCGATGTAATTCC
>CAWFUK010000037.1:0-26281 GCA_963818935.1 uncultured Acidobacteriaceae bacterium | reverse complement strand
TGTAGCCTTGACAGCGGTTGGTCTTGCTTCCCGCTCGCTCTACTTCCAAAATCTTAAGGTAGTGCGCGACTACGTCCCCGGACAACGGCACGAGCGTTACGTCAAAGTGCATCGGCGATGAGATTATCTGCTCATTGCGAAGCGTGCGCAATCCGATTGCCGGCTCCGCCAGATTGCGGCGCAGGTCACCGTGACGCCTGTCCAACCCCCCGTCCAAACAGGATTCCGGTTTCCACTTCCATCGGCTGCCCATAGCGCCAGTACGGCCTGAACCTCCATTGCCCCAGCGCATCGCTGATGCCCTTTGCCTGATCGGGGAATGCGTTGAGAAAGTGAATATGTTTTACCTTGCCTTCTTTGTCGATGATGATTCGGACTGGAACCGGATTAAAGCGGTGCTCGGTGAAGATAGGGTCGACACGCGTGATCACGTTTTCATCTCGTGCGTAATCCTTGACGCAGACAGGGACATCTCCCCCTCCAATCGCGCCGCTCACGTCTCCCTGCAATTTCACCCGATTGAGATCCGACATCAAGCTGTCGAGTAATTTGGTGTCGCGGCTGGTCAGCACAAACTGCACCGCGTGGCAACGGATTTCTATCGCCAGCACATACCAATGCAGATCTGCTGCCGGAGACCAGTAGGAAAAGAAACTGAATTCTCGCCCACCCAGTTTCCTCAGGCTGGGTGCAGTCTCCACTTTGTAGTAATTCTGCAAGTGGTCTTTTGTATACTCGGTCAGTTCGATCGCGTTGTCTACAGCCACCGGCGCGAAGAACATATCCTGGGCTGTAATTAGCATGCTCGCCGAGCCAGGTCCGTCCTTTGCCGGACCGATTTGCGCAAGCACGTAACGCCCGCTCTCCGACGGAGGTGGGCCTTCATATTCCTCCGTCCAATCCTGGGGCAATGTGTAGGTAATTCCAAAGTAGGGATCGCTGAAGAGACCCTTCGCCACGGTTCCATCCTCAGGAACCGGTGTCACAGAATCACTCGCGCTTGACCACGCGCCCTTCACCAAAATAACTCCCGCCGGAATCTTCGTGATCGACTGCTGGCTATTGGAGGAAGCCTCGCTGCTTTTCGAACTGCGATCGACACTCGGAGTTTGACTTTCCGCTGGCAGCGCAGCGGATAAGACCGCCAAAACCAGGAAATACGAAAACTGTAAATTCATATTGCCTTTCGATTGAAACATACTAGGCGAGCGGGCCCGAAGCGTTCAGCGTCGCTGGATCTTGAAAAAAGGCTGACGAGACGCGAACCGTCTCGCCAGCCCACAAACGCAAATTCCTATAGCGAGCGAAGAAAGTCCAACAACTCCTGCTGCTGGGTATTGGTCAGCTTGTTGAAATTCTTGACCACCGTCGTGGCTTCGCTCTTGCTGCTCTTGTGATCCTCGATTGCCGTATACAGATCGGTCACCCGGCCATCGTGCAGCAGGAAGATTCGTTGCCCCAGACCCCACAAGGGAGCTGTGCGGAACTGGTCTCCACCGGCGCTCCCTTGCGTCACGTTATCCGTTAGCGTCGTGCCCATGTTATGGATTTCAAAGTCCGAGTAGGCATTGACCGCAACATTGCTGAGTGCCGGCGCAAAGTTTGAAACCTGCGTCGTGCCAGGGCTCGGATTGTGACAGTTGGCGCACCCCACTGAACTGAACAATGACGCTCCCGCCGCGATGGTGCTGGCAGAAACCTGCGATCCGTTCAGCATCACCGCACCCGTGGGTGGCGGAGCCAGGAAGCGCATGAAATTGGCAAAGGCCGAGACATCATCCAGCACTCCGGCATTCGTCGTCTCCGTCGGATTCGACCTATCTTCCGGGTAACCCGCTCCCGCCAGGTTCAGACAATTCGATGCCAGTCCCGTAGCCGCTTCTTCTTCCGGCAAAGGCCGATCCTGCGGAAACAATTCATTGCTGATTCCCATCTCCACGTTGTAAGCCTCGCCGGCAAAAATGTGCAGCGACTTGTTCTGCGCCTTCCAGCCGAAACGCGTGATCGTGCCATCGTTGCCGCTGCGGTTGAAGCTGCCCGCAATGCCTAGGTTGTTCGTGAGATTTTTCGCCTGATTGGCTAACAGCGTGGAATCATCCAGATTCTCGATCAACCCCGCGCCGAAGACCGGCGTCGGGATGCGGAAGATGAGATCGTTCGCCGCCTGATAGGCCGCAAAGTCCGGCTGGGTCAGGCTGCAATTGCCAGCATCCGAACGGCCGCTAACTGTGAACAGGTCTTCCACACCTCCGTTCGGAGTCTTGCTTATTCCTCCGGACGAGTTGAGGAAAAATGGAGCGCGAGCTTCGAGCGTCGGACCCGTGGCCGTGATAAACGACGGCATGGTGTCGTTAGGCGCGACCTCGCCGCTGATCATCAGAAACTGTGGATTCACCGCAGCCCCCGAGCCGCCAATCGCCGGTTGCGCGTGACACGAGCTGCACTGATTCGAGTTGAAACGTGGACCCAGACCGGTGTTCGCGGAATTCGATACTGTTTCCACTTCCTGGAAGCGCGTAAGACCATCGTTGAAAAACGCCGTGAAACCATTGGGATCGTTCGACGGATTGATGATGGTTGCTCCCGTGCCGCGGCTGGCACTCTGAACTCCGGGGTCAGTTTGCGCCAATACCTCTGCCACCAAGAACAGCATCACCAATGTTAGAACTGATGCAAGTTTCGCCTTGATCACGATTCCTCCTTGTAACGGGTCGTCTCTTGGTTAGCCCCGCAGCTCGAGCTCTCGCTATTGAGTCCAATATCGAGGGACGCCATCGCCGGGGGATGCGATGCCGTCGCGCCGCCCCGTGGCATACGAGCACGCCAGAGACAGAGCTTTCCCAAGTTTTCTTTCAGACGATAGTGTCGGAGGTTAGCTTTCTTCCGAGATCAAAAGATCGAAAGGAAGCGTGCAACGCGCACTTCTGACGATGGTCAGAGGCTCGCGTCTTCCGTTGGTATTGAGCTCCGGCGTGAAAGGGGCTCGCTCATTGCTGCTCCAGCCGCGTTGAAGCGGCTCGCAGCCTGGGTCATCTTGAGGCGAGATGTTAGCACGTTCGAAAGTCAAGTCAAGGAAATAGAGGCACAGATGTACTAATGGCTGGAGCGCAAGCCACGTCCAGTGCCTGGTTCCATCGAGCGCGCGAGCACTTGCCAGAAAGGATTTCCATAGAATCTCTTCAATCCCGGCCCTTTCGATCTCTTTTTTCCTTGCAATCTGCAAACAACTCCCAAAGTTTATCGCGGCGCCGCGGCTGCCGAAATCACGTCGATTCCGACCAGCAATTAGGCCGAAAGTGCTGGAGTGGGAATCTCAACCGAATATTTCCTTCATTTCTCTTGACATCTTCTTCGCCGCGAGCATAATTCCTCAATCCCACTTATGGTTTGGTTGGGACCGGCTCGCTAAAGTTCGACAGCCGGAGGAGGTTTTATGAGCGTGCTCGATCTTTGTGACCGCGAAATCGCGTCCGTTCCGCTCGATGCCACTGTCGCCGACGCCATCAACAAAATGCTCGATCACCACGTGGGTGCCGTCGCCATCGTCGACTCCGAATATCGTGTCGCCGGAATTTTCACCGAACGCGACGTGCTCCGCAAAATGGCCCTCGTCCGCACCGACCCCAAGACCACGCCGGTGCGCGAGTTGATGACCACCCCCGTGGAGATGGCCACCCGCCGTACCGGCCCCGCCGAGGCCCTCACCACCATGCTGGAACGTCACTTCCGCCACCTGCCGGTCGCCGACGATCACGGCAAGTTGCTCGGAATCTGCTCCATTCGCAACCTGCTGGAGTGGCGCGTCGAAGACCTCAGCCGCGAGCTCGAATCGCTCGAACAGTACGTCTCGAACGACGGCCCGGGCGGCTAGAGCGAGTTGGTCATGGGGCAGTGCTCCGGGCGTCGCTTCCATACGAACCGAAGCTGAATGCGCAGACGGGTCCAGCCTGTTCTCGGGGCCCGTCAGGACAAATCGCTCGTATCCGGTCATCGGTGTAGCCAAATCGGTCGTATCAGAGCATGTCTTAGACATGCCGCACAAAGCCTCAGTGAAACGGTGTTAGCCGCCGCGTGACCCACGGCTCGGTAGAAACCCGGGAAGGGCACGAGTCTACTCATGCCGTAAAAGCTTACAAAATGAATGCGGCTTCAGCCGCTGCGGTCTGCGACGCTGCTCAAGATCGCCTTACCGTCCCACAACTTCTGTCTAGGAGATCTCTTTGAAGAACCCGGTCCGCTTTGTCTTGCTCGCAATCACACTGCTGTCGTGCGCATCACATCTTTTCGCCCAGCAAGGTCCGTCTGTAAATTCCACAACGGTCGTCATCCGCGCCGGTCACCTGCTCGACGTCAAAACCGGCAAAATGCTCTCCGACCAGGCGCTCATCATTAAAAACGGAAAGATCGTCAGCGTCCGCGCATTCTCCGAAACAGAAGCGCCAGCCGGCGCCGTGCGCATCGATCTTCCCAACGCTACCGTCCTTCCTGGCCTGATCGACGCCCACACCCACTTAACCATGGATCCGAAGTTCGGCTATGAGGAACTTGGCATCTCCGTGCCGCGCGAAGCTTTGATTGGCGCCAAGAATGCCAAGCGCACCCTCGACGCCGGATTCACAACCGTGCGCAACGTGGCTGCCGATGGCTTCAGCGATGTCGCCCTGCGTGACGCTATCAATGCTGGCGATGTTCCGGGCCCGCGCATGCTGGTCAGCGGCCCGCCGCTGGGCATTACCGGCGGCCATGCGGATAACAACCTGCTGCCCTTCGCCTACCATGCCAAGAGCGAGGCGATCTGCGACAGCCCTTGGGCCTGCCGGGCGCAAGTCCGCGAAAACATAAAATACGGCGCCGACGTGATCAAGATCATGGCCTCAGGCGGAGTTCTCAGCAAAGGCGACGATCCCCAGGCTTCGCAGTTCACCCTGGAAGAGATGAAGGCCATCGTCGAGGAAGCCCATCGCCTGGGACGAAAAGTTGCCGCCCACGCCCACGGCGCGCAAGCCATTCTCTGGGCATCGCAGGCGGGAGTCGATTCCATCGAACACGGCTCTTATATCGATGACGCCGCCATCGCCGAGATGAAGAAGGATGGAACTTATCTTGACCCGACGCTCTATTGTGGGCAATGGCTTCTGGACAATGCCGCGGCGATTCATCTTCCCGATTTCCTGCTGGTGAAGGCAAAGGCTGTCATACCGGAGGCGCAGAAAAATCTTGCCCACGCCTTCGCCAGCGGAGTGAAGGTTGCATTCGGCACTGACGCCGCCGTCTATCCGCACGGGTTGAATGCGCGCGAGTTTGCGCTGATGGTGAAGCTGGGATTGACTCCCCTGCAGGCCATCCAAGCAGCCACGATTAATGCTGCTGATCTCTTAGGATGGTCGGGAAAAGTGGGGACGCTTGCGCCTGGAGCTTGGGCGGATCTGATTGCAGTAGATGGCGATCCGCTCAAAGATGTGACCACGCTGGAGAGCGTGAAGTTTGTGATGAAGGGCGGCGAAGTAGTGAAGAATGAGTACGGAAGGTAAGCCGGTACTGGTCCTGGGACTCCCTCGCGTTTGGGTTAGCGAGTGATATGGAAATGTTCGACAGTTATACAATGATGGCGTTCTGACGGAGAACTAAATTGGTCAACGCCGCAAAGTCTGCATTAGCCATCGTTCTGCTCTGTGCCATCTCCGACCTTGGAATGTCACAAGAAAAACCAACGCCGCCATTTGACGCCGCGGCTACAGAAGCGAAGGCCTCGCAGGGCGATGCCGCTGCGACGGTTCAGTTGGGAAATGCATATTGGGGAGGTCACGGGGTTACTGCCGACATGGAGAAGGGGCGCATTTGGCTGGATCGAGCAGCGGCCAAGGGTTCTCTCGATGCGCAGGTGCTCCTCGGCATGGCTTACTTCGGCGGCACGAAACTCTCGAAGGACCCCCAGTTGGCCTCCAAGTATTTACTGCAAGCGGCACAGCAGGAACGCGTCGATAGCAGCCTTCAGAGTTCTCAGGCATTAGCGCAGTACTTCGTCGCATCGATGTATGAGCAAGGAAGAGGCCTTGAAAAGTCGCACGACAAGGCGATTCAGTTCCTTCAAATGGCCGCGAACAGTGGCAGTCCCCAAGCCCAGTTTGACCTCGCAGCGTTGTACAACGAGGGAACGGGCGGCTTCGCCATGGACAAGGTGCACGCGTGCGAATTGTTCGAGAAAGCGGCTGATCAAGGACATCTTAGAGCGATGCACAATGCCGGGTTTTGTTACGAAGCTGGGACCGGCGGAAAGAAGGACGATAGCAAGGCAATCGGTTACTACACGAAAGCTGCGGAAGCTGGCAGCACAAGAGCGCAGCACAATCTCGGCATCTTGTTCGGCCAGTTGGGACAAGCGGAGAAGGCCTACTTCTGGCTCCGCGTGGCAGAATCTTCAGGCGAAACGGAAACGAAATCCCAGATCGAAACTGCGAAGGAGCACCTCGCCCCTTCAGAGGTGCAAAGTGGCGAGAGTGAAATTGCCGTGTGGCTGAACGCCCACAAGGCTAAGAAACAATAGTTCAGGAATGGATAGCTGTTGAGCGTCAGGACTCACCGAACCACCGGAACGTTCCCAAGCAATAGTCAACGCTTTTTGCGGGCAGGGGCGGGTGCTAGCTCCGCGCTCGCTCCGTAATCCAATCCGTCCAGAACGCATCCGCCCCGCTGGCCAGCAGCGGAGCATCCTCCAGCACTGCATCCACAAAATTTTCGATCATCGGAATGTGCACGTTGGCGTGGACGGGCAGACTCTCGCGCCCGCCCGGATAAATCAAATCCGGACCATTCAGCGGACTCAACTCCATTTCACCTTCGGTCCCGCGGATGCGGCATTCATCGCGTTTGATCTTCGAGTGCCAGCGGACGTCGACGATGCCGCGCACACCGCCCGCGTAGTCGATCATCACCGTCGCATTGTCTTCCACCTCGAGTCGATGCACGGCATTTGAAATGTAGCCGGCGGCGCGTTGCGGTTGCCCGAAGAGAAAATTCAGCACATCGACGCGGTGGGAAGCAATGTCGAAAAGCGGACCACCCCCAGCCTGCGCGGGATCGAGCAGCCAACTGCGATGGCCAGGCATGTCTTCGCGCCACTCGTGACAAGTAAGCTCAGCCAGAAACGGCTGCCCGATTGCGCCGGCGTTTAATAATTGTTTTGCGCGCTGGACTTTTGGATAAGCTCGTCGATAGTAAGCCACGCCGAATTTGCGCCCGCACTCTTCCGCAGCCTGCACCATATTCCGCGCCTCGGCCTCGTTCATGGCCATCGGCTTCTCACACAGCACATGCTTGCCCGCGCGAAGAGATGCTAGAGTCTGCGGCGCGTGCAGAAAAACAGGCGTTGCCACATAAACCACATCGATCGCCGCATCTCCCAGAGCTTCCTCCACGCGGCCCCAGGTACGCGCGTTATAACGCGCAGCCTTCACCGCATCCCGCGTAACCAGGCCATACAAGCGGCTTCTGGACTCCGCCTGAATCGCCGGGATCACCCGGCGAGTCGAGATATCACCAATTCCAACTACGATCCAGTTCAGCATGAGCGAAAACAGAATTCAGCAGCAATCAAAAAGGCCGGCCTAAGCCGGCCTTCGAAATCATCTTAAATAAAAACTACTTCTTAGGCGCGATTGCGTCCTTAGCGGCCTTGGCGACGCGGAATTTCACCACGGTCTTCGCCTTGATCTGAATGGGCTCGCCGGTCTGCGGATTGCGTCCCACGCGCGCCTTGCGGTGCGCTTTCACCAACCGGCCCAGGCCCGGCACAACGAATACGCCGTTCTTCTTCGTCTCTTTCACTGCCACATCCGCGAGTTGCTCGAGGAATCCAGCAACCTGCTTGTTGGGGAGTTCAGTCTTTTCCGCCAGATAGCGGACCAGTTGCGTCTTGGTTAATCCTGCTGCCATTGAGTTTTCTCCTTGAAATAATTTTGAATTAAATTCCAGTCGGGAGTTGATGTTATATCAGTGCCCCTGTGGAAAACACCCTTATTCTACGCGGGTTCCCGACTGATAACGCACAAAAAAGCGCGTCTTCACAAGCTTTTTTACAGCCAGGTCGCCCAAAAACGGCCAAAACACGCCTCTCGGCAGCGGGAACCGGCTGTTCGTCACCGCTGCAGACTGCCGTCTCTGTCCGCCTTCAATGCCATAATGATGCAGAGGAGAATTTCTATTGAGCTGCGCCATCTGCGAAATTCGCAAGGAAAAACGCTTCTGCCCCGCGCTTCATGGCCGCATCTGCCCGCAATGTTGTGGCGAGCAGCGCGAGGTGACTCTCGACTGTCCCAGCGACTGCCCTTATCTGCAGCAGGCTCGAGAGCATGAAAAGCCTCGATCTGCCGAGGAGTTCGACGGCGCCGCGCTGTTTCCGCAGGTCGAGATTTCAGAGCAATTCACTTACCAGCGCGAGCATCTCCTCATGGGCCTCACCTATGCGCTGGCCCAGGCGGCTCACGCGGACCGCGGCTTGAATGATCGCGACCTCGTCGCGGCTCTTACCGCCCTGTGCTCTCGCTACGAGCGCCTCACCAAGTCTGGCTTGCATTATGAAGAGCCGCTGACCGGCACCGCGCAGCACGCGGTCGGGGCGCGCGTGGAACAGATGCTCAAGGAGTTTCGTGACGCGGAGCAGAAGCAGTTGGGATATTCCACTCTGCGCGATTCCGACACCCTCAAGGCTCTCGTATTCTTGCTTCGCCTGGTTCACGCGCGTACCTCAGGCCGTCCCAAATCGCGCGCCTTCCTCGATTTTCTCTTCGCCCAGTTTCCGGAAAAGAACTCGCCTGTGCTTACTCCCTCGGAAGCGGCCAGCCGCATCATTGTGCCGTAGCGCAATTGTTATTGCTCATTGCGGATTGTTGATTGACTTGCACCGCGTTTGACCGCCGCTCGGCGCAGAGCCCTTCAATCAGAAATCAGCAATCAGGGCGCAATCCCCTGCTGAAACAGCCTGCCACCTGCCAAAATTAGACTCCAGCGCCCAGCTGGCCACTAGTCGTTACCCGTTGATCGCCCCGAGATGCGGTGAACCTCTTGCCCGGGCGGCAAGGCATCCCGAAGTTCTCGAATTGTTTTCTTCAAGAGCGGGTGGACGAGTTCCGGCGCAATTTCCGCCAAAGGCTCCAGCACAAAGCGCCGGTCTTGCATCGCAGGATGCGGGATGGTCAACTCCACCGAATCGATGATCGCGTCATTGAATAGAAGAATATCGATGTCAATCGATCTTGGGCCTTTCTTCTGAACCCGCCGGCGGCCCATTTCTTCCTCGATCGCGAGCAGCGCGGTCATTAATTCTTGCGGAGTTTTTTCCGTCTCCATCGCCACAGCGCAGTTCAGGAACCACCCCTGCTGCGTAAACTCAACCGGCTCAGTTTCGTAAAAAGAAGATACTGCGACCGCCCGGCCCACTATCGCAAGGTGAGCCAGCGCAGCGCGAAGTTGCGCCTCGCGGTCACCCACATTCGATCCTAGTGAAAGATAAGCGAGCTTGGGCATGGGCCGGGGTTAGTTTCAGCCTTTCCGAAGCTGGATTCTAGTGAAAAATTGATGCTGCCATTTGCCTCCCACATTCCGCCCATCGCCCACGAATTTTCATCGGTTCGCAAAACAGTCTCTGGGTAAAGGGGCTGATCCTGAAATTGCTGAACTGACCCTGACACTTTGGTCACTTTCGGGAGCTTTCGGGCAAACGCTAAGATCGTAGGATGACGTTGGAGTCCCTGATTCTGAGCCACGACCTCGAGACCGTGCGAGTGCTTCGTCCGGCGCTGGAAAAGTTGTCGATTGAAGTCGAGATCTGCCAGGAGGCAAGGGCGGCGACGGAAATTCTTATCGCCGAAAAGTTCGACGCCATCATCGTAGACTGCGACGATCTGAAGGGCGGGCTGGAAGTTTTGCAGGGCATCCGCGCTACGCCCAGCAACCGCAACTCCGTGGCCTTTGCTATTCTGAACGGCAAAAAGACGACTACGCAGGAAGTTTTCGGGATGGGCGTGAATTTCGTTCTGCAAAAGCCCCTCACAGCTCTCAATGCCGCGCGCTGTTTTCACGCGGCTCTCGGTTTTATGGAGCGCGAAAAGCGCCGCTACTACCGCCATCCGGTCAAGATGCTCGTCAAAGCGGTGCTCGGCGATCGCGAGATCAAGGCGACCAGCACGAATATCAGTGAGGGCGGCATCGCCCTCATGTTGCATCAGGCGCTACCCAAAAGTGCGTCCCCGCGCGTGCAATTCACTTTGCCGGGAACCGAACACCATATGGATGTAGAGACAGTCGTCGCTTGGGCCGACATCAAGGGACATGTGGGCCTGAGATTTATGAACGTGCCGGAGAGTGCGCAACAAGTTCTGGAAAGCTGGCTCAACCAGCAGATGGGGAATCACACTCCAACCTCCCCGGACTCGCCCGCCACCGGTTCGTCCGAAACGATTCAATAAGCCTACCGGAATTTTTTCTGGCCCTCGCGCATCTCCCAGGTATTCAGTTTGCAATTTGCGCCGCCATTCCAACGTGGCATTCTGGTGCGATACGGAGAATCTCGCAATGCTACCTACCGCCTACCGAATCGATCGCGTGCAGAAAACTTTACGCTGGTTTGAAGAGGATATCCCGCTGCTGGATATGCGAGTAAAAGACCTGTCCGCGGAACGCCAGCGTTCTGCGCGGCAGTTCGCCGAAGCCTTGGTCATGCAGACTCGCGCCGAGTTACAGCGCTTGCTGCGCGAACAACCTAAGCCGACCCCCGTTGGCGAACCGCCCTGTGAGCCGGCAGATTGAGTCTGACCTGGCATCTCCATGCGCTGGCCACCACCCTGCAAATTCCTTCATCTTGACAGGCAAAAACACCGCGAACTAGGATTCTGACTCCTTCCCCGGTGAGAGAAATCTCACGCTTTGCCGATTGAGCGCGGCATTTCTTTGCCGAATCAATTTCCCTTCCGTTCGAGAAAAGTAGCCGGTTCCATTCAACTGAAAAGGAGATTTGCATGCCTCCCAAGAACTTGTCTCTCGCACTCACCCTGGGGCTAGTGGTTTTTTTCGCCGCATTTTTATCCAGGACACCAGCGACCGCTCAAACAGAAACAATCCTGCACACTTTTACGAACGCCAAGAACGACGGCGGTTATCCCCGCGCCGGGCTCACTTTCGACAAGGCCGGCAACCTTTACGGCACGACCAGCGAAGGCGGCAGCGCCAACGGTGGAACCGTTTACGAGTTGAAGCCGAATGGCAGCGGGGGGTGGGGGCTGAGCGTGATTTACAGCTTTCCCTACGACCCGAAGTATGGCGCCGATCTGGTTTCCGGCGTGATTTTCGCCAACGGCGGCAATCTCTATGGCACGACGCCGCTGGGCGGTAGTTTCAATGATGGCCGTTTGTTCGAGTTGGTTCCGAAGTCAGGCGGGGGCTGGAGCGAGAATCTTTTGCACAACTTCGGGCAGAGCAGTACGGACGGCGTCCGGCCCAACGGCGTCATCGCGGATGCCGCAGGCAACTTGTATGGCACAACTGTGTACGGCGGCGCGGAGAAGTGCGAATTCATCAACTGTGGCTCGGTCTTCGAAATGACGAAAAAAGACGGACACTGGGTCGAGCAGATTCTGTACAACTTTCAGTACAACGGCACGGATGGAACGAATCCGTACTTCGGTTTAGTTCTCGACAATGAGGGCAATCTCTACGGCACCACCGAATACGGCGGCACCTACGGTCAAGGCACAGTCTTCGAATTGTCGCCGGCCGCGGGCGGCGGATGGACGGAACAAGTGATCCACAGCTTCGGCGCAAGCGGCGACGGCGGCTATGGTCAGGGTTTAATTTTCAACGGCGGCAATCTCTACGGCGCGACGTCCAACGGCGGCAGCGGCGCGGGAAATGTGTTTGAATTAACGCCCGCCGGCGGCGGAGCCTGGAGCGAGCAGATTCTATATACCTTTCCGTACAACTTCGGGGGCAATACTCCCGAGTTGCCCGTAGGAATTGTGATGGACGCGGCGGGCAATATTTATGGCCTCGCGGCGTCGGGCGGGACGGGACAGAGCGGCGCAGTGTTTGAATTGACGCTGCAGGCGGGCGGAACCTGGGCCGAGACCACTCTTTATAACTTCGACTACTACGCCAGCGGGGACATTGATGGCGCGCAACCCATCGGCAACCCGGTTTTGGATACCCACGGAAATCTTTACGGCGTGACGGTCTATGGCGGCAGTGACGACGCCGGCATCGTTTTCGAGATCACGCCCTAGCAAATGCGTAATTAAGCAGGAAGAAGTTGCGGGAGTAGAACGAAAGAAGCGACCCTGGGGAATTTCAAAATAAAAAATCAGGAGACGTTTTCATGCCCACCAGGACGTCTTTTTCACTTTCAATCGCGACCTTCGCGATCCTGATCTTCACCCTGTTTGCCTTGAGCGCCCGCGTAGCCGCGCAGGACGGAGAAAACATTTATTACGAGTTCAGCACGACCGGCGAGATTGGCTATGCCCCCATCGCAGGCATCACCTTCGACGGAAGCGGTGAGGTTTGGGGCGCCACTACGCTTGGCGGCTTCAATAACGTCGGCACGATATTCAAAATCAACAACGCGCATGGCGGTCGCTGGAGCGATGCCGTTCCCGTTCACTCCTTCGCCGGTGGGCCCAAAGACGGCGCCGATCCATGGGGCGGCGTTTCTCTCACTCGCACCGATCCTTTCTCCGGGCCCTATTACGCCTGGGGAACGACCTATGCGGGCGGAGCGCACGGCGCGGGCATCGTTTACGAACTCATCCCTCCGGCGAGCGGATCCGGCTACACAGAAAAAGTCCTGCACAGCTTCAATCCGGGCACGGGAGACGGTGGCACTCCCGCCAACAGCGTTGTGCTTGACGCCAGCGGCAACGTGTATGGCACGGCGGTCACCGGTGGCAGTCATGATGGCGGAATCGTCTTCGAATTATCGCCATCGAGCGGTGGCACCTGGACCGAAACCATCCTGCACAGCTTCGATAACAACGGCACCGACGGCGCC
This sequence comes from uncultured Acidobacteriaceae bacterium, assembly GCA_963818935.1. GTDB lineage: Bacteria > Acidobacteriota > Terriglobia > Terriglobales > Acidobacteriaceae > Sulfotelmatobacter. The sequence continues at coordinate 13,245 of CAWFUK010000037.1, read as the reverse complement.
AATCCTTATAGCGCCCTGACCTTCGATGGCGCGGGCAATCTGTATGGAACGACCGCCAACGGTGGCTCCTCGGGCTGCGGCATCGTGTTCGAATTGACTCCCGGCTCGAGCGGCGCGCCCTGGACCGAAACCATCCTGCACAGTTTCAGCAACTCCACCTCGGATGGCTGTACGCCTTACGCCGGAATTGCCGTCGATGGTTTCGCAACTTATTACGGGACGACCAACCGGGGAGGCGCTTACGGCTACGGCACCATCTACAGCCTCTCTCAGTCCGGCGGCGTCTGGACCGAGTCCGTCCTGCACAGCTTTTCGGGAGTAGACGACGGCGCTTACCCCGGTTATGGAACTCCGACCGTCAGCTACTTCGGCTATCCGAGAGGCACAACCATCGGCGGCGGCTCAAGTCTGGGCACGATCTACTACACGGGCGAGGGCGTCGGTGGAGCTTTCACTGAATACGACTGGCACAGCTTCGAGAACAACGGAAGCGACGGCTACACTCCCTATGGCGCGCTGGCCACGGACGTTTTCGGCAATCCCTACGGCACTACCAGCGCCGGTGGCGCGGGTGGCGGCGGAATTATCTATGGGATGACGAAGTTCTAGGAAGCACGTGTGCGAGATGCGCTTTTCCAGGGAGATCCTATGCGGAATCGAAAAGTTTTGATCGTGATCGCAGCACTCTTGTGTTTGGCGCTGTTCGGATCGGACAGGCGAGCCGCCGCGCAGGAAGAGAAGGTTCTCTTCAACTTCGCCGCGGGTGCAGACGGCGAGTTTCCATATGCCGGTCTGATTTTTGATTCCGCTGGCAACCTCTATGGGACGACTTTTGGTGGAGGCACCTACCGCTGGGGCACGGTTTTCGAGTTGACCTCAACCCCGGTTGGTTGGAGCGAGACCGTCTTGCATAACTTCAACTACTACGGTACGGATGGGTCTCAGCCCACTGGCAGCTTGATCTTCGACGGCGCGGGCGATCTCTATGGCACTGCAAATTCAGGCGGTCTTTTCGACCCAGGTGCTGTGTTTGAACTATCCAAAACCAAGGCTGGCTGGCTAGAGACGACCTTATATAGCTTCGGACACTATCCTGGAGACGGAAACTTTCCCACCGGCAACTTGGTTTTTGATGTTGCCGGCAATCTTTACGGTACAACCGCCGCGGGGGGTGGTTTTGGCGGCGGTACTGTGTTCGAGCTGAGCCTCGACGTTGGCGGAGGATGGGCAGAAAAGCCGCTGCACGCTTTTCCTTTTCCGAACGATACACGGGACGGCAGTTTCCCAGTTGCCGGCTTGGTAATCGATCCTGCCGGAAATCTCTACGGCACCACCGGCGGGCGGTGGCATGTGCGCGATTGCTCAGAGTCAGGGCTGCGGAACGGTCTTCGAGTTGAGTCCCGGCACCGACGGGAAGTGGAGTGAAAGAGTCATTCACAGCTTCGGCGCCAGCGGTGACGGGCTCTATCCTTCGGGTTCCCTCACACTCGATGCCGCGGGTAATCTGTACGGCACAACGCCGGCAAGTTCTGATGACGGCTGCGATGGATCCGGTTGCGGTTTGGTCTTCCGGCTTACGCCAACCGCCGGCGGTCAGTGGAAAGAGACTGTACTTCACAATTTCGGAAAGGGAGGGCCGGATGATGGAGCCGGACCGCAAGCCAACCTTATTTTCGATTCCGCCGGGAACCTATACGGCACTACCATGGGCGGGGGCGCCAACGGTCGTGGAACGGTTTTCGAATTAACGCCGACAGACAGTGGAGAGTGGACGGAGAAGGTCCTGCACAGTTTCGATTTCCACGACGGGTCAGCTCCTCTGTGTGGCTTGCTGTTGGATTCCGCTGGTAACCTTTACGGCACAACCGTGGATGGTGGTGCCTATGTCGTGGGCGGAACGGTATTCGAGATCACGCAATAAATGACGAAGTCCTCAGCCGATTTAAATCGCCGATCCCGCCGAGGCTTGGGCTGCGTAGCGGGGTGCGGCGTGGTCCTCTTCTTCCGGCTGGGTTACTTCTTCCCACAGCGTCTTGTCACGCAGGATGCGCGACACCAGCGCCGTGTGCATGGCGTGGCCGGCACGGTCAGCTACGATTTTTCCCAGGATCGGTTTGCCGAGAAGCGCTAAATCTCCGACCAGATCGAGAACTTTGTGCCGCACAAATTCGTCTGCATAACGCAGCGGACCGTTTTCCACTCCATCGCGCGTCAGCACGATGCAGTTTTCGCGGGAGGCGCCCCGGATCAGTCCCATATTGCGCATGGCTTTTTCGTCTTCGCGCGAGCCGAAGGTGCGGGCGGCGGCGATTTTGCGCACATAGCTCCCATTGGAAAGCTCGACTTCAAAAGTTTCTTTGCCGATCAGCGGGTGAGGAAAATTAATCGCATAAGAAACGGAATAGGAATCGGCAGGGTAGACCGAGATAAACTTGTTGCCCTCGCGCATTTCGACTTCGCGCAGAATCTTTAGATATTTGCGTGGACGGCGCTGCTTGCGCAGTCCGGCCTTTTGGATCAGTTCCACAAAGGGCAGCGCGCTGCCATCGAGAATGGGAAGCTCAAGGTTATCGAGTTCGACGATGGCATTGTCCACGCCCATCCCCACGAACGCCGAAAGCAGGTGCTCGGTCGTCGAGATGAGCACGCCTTTTTTCATCAAGCTGGTGGCGTAACTGACGCGGGCCACGTTGCGGCTGATGGCTTCAATTTCGAATCCGTCGAGATCGATGCGGTGAAAAACAATTCCCGTTCCGGGAGGAGCGGGGACGATGCGCATGGAAACGGGCGCGCCGCTATGCAGGCCTACACCACTGCATTCCACGGCTGCGCGGACTGTTTGCTCTTGCGTCAAAAGGTTGGGTATGTGTACCGGGTAACAGACAGATTACAGCCCTATGAATAATCCCGGATGTGGTAAAAAAGCCACACTGCGTGGTCGGAGGGGTTTCGCGGCGCGATCGCTCGTCCCACTAAACGGAATGTAAGTATAAATATATCAGCAACTTAGCTTTCGAAGCGAGGGACTTAGGCCAGTCCGGAGTGGGGCGTTGTTACTTTTGGTGTTTCCCTTCCGCTTTGATGGGATTGTAGCCGGAATTGGGATCGAACATCGCCTCATCGACCCCCTGGTTATATTTCACTCCGCTCAAAAAGCGCTGGCTCTGCATATCCCCGTTGAAGTAGCGGGTGAATCCCCACGGAGTCATCACTCCCTGCACCGGCCGGTAGTTGTCGTAGATTTCTTCCTCGCTGTTGCGCTCCTTATCCACCGGATCGCGCCAGCTATAGGTTTTTTTCAGCGGGAGGTGCGTATCGACGTCCAGAAAAATGCTTACGGCTTCATCCTTTGCATTAATCAGTGTGATCTGCTGCGCCGCCAGATTGCCGGCGAGAGCCGTCCCTTCATAGAACAGAGCTACGCTGGGATCGTTGATCCAGTTGCGTAGCATCGTCTCCAGCGAAAACTTGCGGCGTCGAATATAGTCCTCGAGATCCTTTTTCTCGATCTCGTGAGCGCCTTTGTAGGTGATTTCGTAACCTTTGTTGCCAAAGTACACGGCGGATACGTCCTTTTCTTTGGTTAGGTCGATGCGCTCCTTGTCGGGAAATTCCACGTACCGCCAGAACAGCGTGCCCGTGCTAGTGGGGCGGCCGTGGTAGAAGCTGTAGCTGCGTCCCTCTTGCTCGATGTCGCGAATGTTGAGGTAGGCGTCGCCCCCCAGCGCTAGGATCGCCTGCTCCAGCAGAGCCCGCGCCTGGCGGGCGTTTTCATCGTCATTCCTCCCGTTCTTTGCTGGCTCAGTCTTTGCGGCGGTTTTTGCATCGGCGGGAGCACGGCTCGGCGGGGGTGCCGACGGAACCAGCGATTGCGCTGGCACCGGCATGCCCTGGAAGAGCGCTGCCGCCGCCACCACGAAAACAAGAAAAGATTTCATTCAGCCGTCTTTATCATCGAAACCATTCATAAATGGCCATTCATCAATGGCAGCGGGAAGGGCACTGCGTTTAGTTCTTCAGCCTGCCCTGAACGAAGCCGAAGGGTACCGTTAAGCTCCAACAAACCGAGGGCTTCAGCCCCTGAGGGACCTCGATCTCGTCCTCCGGACCACGTTGTGAGATAACTCCCAGCCGTCTCTATCTAGCCAGTGAGATGCCCTATGAGGAATTGTAGCTGCTTACAAGATTGCATGTGTTTTGCAGGCTACCCCACTAGCACCGCCCCGCCATTCACGTTGAAGATCTCCCCGGTAATAAATCCCGCATGCTCGGTGCACAAGAACAACACCGGCCCGGCAATCTCCTCGGGCCTGCCCACGCGGCCCAGGGGGATTGTGCTGCGAATCTTGTCCCCCGTTTTAGCATCATTCAGCGCCGGCCGCGACATATCAGTATCCACCCAGCCCGGAGCGACACAATTCACATAAATTCCATCCCCAGCCAGCTCCGCCCCAAGGCTCTTCGTCAAGCTGATAATTGCGCCCTTGCTGGCCGAATAATCACAATGCAACGCTTCCCCGCGCTGCCCGCTGGTAGAACTGATGAGAACAATATGTCCGGCGGTTGGATGTACGCGCGTTTGCGATTTCATTTGCGCAACGGTGTGTTTCATCAGTCCAAAAACGGCGTCAAGATTGACCGCAAGAGTTGACCGCCATTGCTCGTCCGACATTTTGTCGACGGCCACATCTTCCGCGGGCCAGACGCCGTGGTTTGCGACGAGAATGTCGAGCCGTCCGAAATGCGCCACGGTCGCAGCCACCAGAGCGCGCGCCGATTCCGGGCTATTCAGGTCGCTGGCGATGGCGTGGCAGTTGTCGTGGCCACAATTGGCGGCGAGAGTTTGGGCACGGCAACTCGCCAAGTGATAGCTGAACGCAACTTTGGCGCCCGCAGCGACGAACATGCGGACGGTCGCCGCTCCAATGCCGCGCGACCCTCCACTGATCAGAGCTACTTTGTTGATGAGGGATAAGGAGATGGACATAGTTTCCAGTTTCTAGTTTCTGCTTTCCCGATGCAAGTCGCACACACAGCGTTTCTGCGGACGCGCGCAATCTCTCGGTGTCCGCTTTCGGCCGCTCAATCCAGCAACTCGTCCACCACGGCTTCGACGTGAATCATAGTGGTGTCAAGAAACTTGATCTCCGACCCTCCCGACTCGCGCAATAACAGCGGGAGCTCGGTTCCGGCTAGAACGATCGCCTCCACACCGTCTTCGGTTTTCATGCGCTGCGCAATGCGCAGAATTTCCGTCCGGGTTTCCGGCAGGAACTGGTTGTTCAGCAATTCGCCGATGTACTTCTTGTGTATGAAGTCCCGCTCGGACTCTTTCGGCCGCAACAGGGCGATCCCCGCCCGCTGAAACTCCTTCGGATAGAAGTCCGCGCGCATGGTGAATCCAGTTCCGAACAGGCCCACGCGCTTCAGGCCGCGTGTCTTGGCCTCATCCGATGTGGCGCTCACGATGCTGAGAAGTGGAATGGCTGACCGCTGTTGTACCTCGTCGAATACAAGATGCGGGGTGTTCGCGGCGATAAAGCCGAAGTCCGCACCGGCGCGCGCCAGCGGCTCGACTGCGGAAACAATGTAATCAGCCAGGTCATTGAGCTGCCCGGCATCGAGCATGGCGATTCCTTTCTCCACGTCGAGGCTGTTGATGAGTATGTGCGGATATCCCGCTTCCGGTTTACGCGCGCGATAGCGCGCGATGATGCAGCGGTAGTAGTCGATGGTGGACTCGGGTCCAAGCCCGCCGATCATACCTGCGCTTCGCATGTTACTTGAAAAGGTTCAGAAGGAATTTCATAGCAGTTGCGTCGGGGAGCCGCTACAACGCGGGAGATGCGGCGCACCCGGCACCCCTGACACGGACCTTGAACTTCCGCAAATCGGAAACTAGAAACTATCTTTCGCCGATGACGCCCGCTCCGATTTCAACTCCCGCAGCAGCAAACGCACCAGCATCCCGTCAAATCCAGTCCCGCTCATCTTCGACAGTTCATCCAGCGCTTGCTCCGGTGTGCGCGCGGCCGAGATCGAATGTTCGCAGAGCATGTTGGCGTACGCATCGGCCAGGGCGATGATCCGCGCCCACAGCGGAATTTGCTCTCCCTTGGCGCCGTCGGGATAGCCCGACCCGTCGAAGCGCTGGTGGTGATGCTCGATCGCCTGGCGCATCATGGCGCTGTGCGGCAGAACGCCGACGATCTCCGCTCCCACCCGGGCGTGCATCCGCACCAGGAAAAACTCGTCATCCGTGAGCGGGCCGGGTTTGTTCAAAATGCGCTCGGGCACGAAAATCTTGCCAACGTCGTGAACCCGCGCCGCATACACCAGGTCAGCAGTTTCCTCGGCCGGCAGGCGCAGGGCGCGCGCGATGATTTCGGTATAGCGTGCAACCAGGTCCCCGTGCCCTGAAGTCCGCAACTCGCGCGACTCCGCCGCGCGGCTCAACACTTCAATCGATTCCTTCAACAGCGGAACATTGCAATCTTCTTCGCCCCCGCAGAATTTCACCAGCATCGACCCCAGCTCTTCGAGGTGCTCGGGACCATTATGCTCGCGTTGCAAAAACCCTTCGATGTAAGAAGAAATCTGTTGCCGCTGGGCGGCAAACTCTTCACCCTTGGCAAATTCTTCTGTCGTTGAAACCAGGTTTCCCCCGGAACGTTTTGAAACGTACATGCCCGCGTCGGCCACTCGGATGATGTCTTCGATCGAAAATCCGTGGGTAGGATAGCTGGCTACGCCGAAGCTCCCGGTAATGTGATGCTCGTTGAGCATGGGATCTTGCGTCATCCACTGCCGCAGGCGCTCTGCCAGCACTTGCGCCTGATCTGGCCCCGTCTCGGGCATAAGGATGATGAATTCATCGCCGCCGTAACGCGCGACCACATTCGATTGGCGCGATTTCTGTTCGAGCAGCCGACCTACGCGAGCCAGAACCAGATCGCCCTCGAAGTGGCCCATGGTGTCGTTCACCTCTTTAAATTTGTCGAGGTCGATGAGCACGACCGAGAACGGTCGTCCAGAGCGGGAAGCGCGCTTCCATTCCGCCGACAGCGCCTCCCAGAAGAATCGCCGTGTTTTGATTCCGGTCAGTCCGTCGGTGATCGACTGCTGTTGCAGCTTCTGGAACACGAACGCATTGTGCAGAGCAGTCGCGAGCAGGTCGGCCAGCGTGTTGAGGATCAGCACATCCTGCGGCGTGAATGCGCTCTCGTTGCGGCTTTCAATATTCAGCGCGCCCAGCAGCGTTTCCGCATAGGTGATCGGAATGCAGAGCACCGAGCGGGACTCCGGCAGAATCGCGCCCATGTGGCCTTCCGCGCCATTCTGCACCAGCGCGCGTTCCCCGGTCCGCGCCACCCGCCCGAGAATGCCAAAACCCAACGGAATGCGCTTGCCCATGGCGTGGGCGGTAGCTCCCGCTTCGGCTTTGATTTCGATTTCCTTTGTGCCGTAGTCGAGAAGGCCAATGCCGATGTGATCGAAGCTGAAATTCTTTTGGATTTCACCCACGATCTGTCCCAGCATGTGCACCGGATCATCGCTCGAAATCGCCGTGCGCGAGATGTTGTTTAGAAACGCCAGTTGCCGCGATCGCCGCTGCTCATCCGCAAACAGTCGCGCATTTTCCACCGCTACCGAAACTTGTCCGGCTGCGGTCACTAGCACCTCAAGGTCGCGTTGCTCGAAGACGAATTCGCGATGCGTGCTCATCGCCACCATCACCCCCGCCGGCTTATTGCCCAGCAGAATGGGTGCGGCGCAAAGGCATTTCGCCGGAAGGTACGGCCGGTAGCTGATGCCCAAACGGGTGCGCACTTTCTCGAGATCGGAGCGGATCAACAGCGGCTGCCCCGTCCGGATTACATATTCCGTAAATGCGTTTTCCAATTTTCTCCGGCGTTTGGGAAGGATGCGGTTATCCTCGACTTCAAGTTCGAAGCGGATTTCGTCGCCTTCCTGAAAGGCGATGTAAAAAGTGCTCGTATTAAAAATCTGGCCAAGTTCGGTGTGGATGGTGCGCAAAACTTCATCCTGATCGAGGCGCGAACTGATGGCTTGCCCGATTTCGGTCAGCAATTCGTACTCCTGGGTGCGGCGATGAGCGTCGTGCGTGGTCAGGTAATTTTCCAGTGTGAGTCCGAGTTGCAAGGCTAGCCCGACCATGAGGCGAGGGCCGGACGCGCCAAAAGCTTTGCGTTGGACGTGAGGAAAAAGAATGACGCCAAAGGCATGTTCACGTGTTTGCAAGCTGACCGCGGTCAGATTGCGGATCTCTGCGCCCGTGAGCACTTTCTTGAAATCAGCAAAGTTGCCGTGCGTGCCGATGAGCAAAGGCTCGCCCGCTTGATTGAGATCGTGGATCGTATAAAGGCCGCCCTGCCGATAGGCCAGTTCGCAGATGTACTCGCCTGCGCCGGTCTCGGTTAGCTGATCGAGGAACTCGGCAGAGAAGCCGCGCTCTACCGAGGGCAAAAGGCTACGCCAGCGTTCAGAGACATAAATGGCAGCGCGCTTGGCGGCCAATGCTCCTGCCAGACGGTCGAGGGCGGATTGCATGCTGGGAAGCAGGTCATCGGCCGAGAGCAGTCGCCGCGGATCGACTCCAAGAGTGGAGAGAGCCAGCGTGTTCTCCTGCACGGCATTGCGCTCGTTTTCAAACAGCACCATGACCATGGCAATGCCCAGCAGCATTTGCGGAATGGGCCCGAGGAAGTGGCCGACCGGGCCAAGCATCTCCATCCACGGACTGTTGGATTGAATGGCGCCCATCAGCACGGCCCAGAAGGCCAGCGAGACGGCCAGTATTTTGAATGCCGCCGAACCCCGGCGGTAAGCGTAGACATAAAAAGCCGCGGAACAGTACAAGAGGACCGCGCTAAGGAAAATCACCGTCGTGCGCAAAGGATGGTCGCCCGCCTGTCCGAGTGAGAGGTACTGGCGCAAATCGATGCAGGCTGCCGCCACACCTACGGCGCCCACGGCCCAGTCATGCCAGCGGAAGCGGAAGCTTCCGCGGGTCAGGCGGGTCGAGACAAAGATGCTGACGGCCATCCCAACCGAAAATAAGGAGCTTAGGAAAAAGGCGCCGGACGCAGGCGGATGGTAGTAGCGGAAGGCATCGAGGGCGTAGTGAATGAAATAGCAAGCCCAGCCGATCTCCCATGCAAGAAAGTAAGCCTGGCGGCTTTGCTCGTACAGGTAGGTGAAGACCAGGCAAAGCAATAAAGCGACAACACCTGGAATAATGACGATACTGGTTGCAATACTATTCATGAGCAGCAGGGAGCCTCCCGGGGAGGTCTCGGGCATCTTGGGGGAAGATGCCTAGCATGTTTTCACAGGCGGGGGTGGAAAGACAACAAGATTTAAGTACAGTGGCCTAAGTTCAGAAGAATTAGCTTTCATTACAATCAAACATCCACCGGCGCCTGCTTGACGGAGCTTTTTCCCCACCCATACCATCAATGTTCCGCTTATGACTGAGTCTGTGAAATCTGTTTCGCCGATCTCTTCCCAGCCGAGGGTGCGTTTTGCCCCCTCGCCTACGGGCTTTCTGCACGTTGGCAGCGCCCGCACCTTCATCTTCAACTGGCTCTACGCCCGCCACCATGAGGGGACGATGATTCTCCGGCTCGACGACACGGATGTCGAGCGCAACACGCAGGCCTCGGTGGATTCGATCTTCGAAGGCCTGAAATGGCTGGGCCTCGGGTGGGATGAGCAGTACAAGCAGTCGGAGCGCATCGATCTCCACCGCAACACCGCTTGGGCAATCTTTGAAAAAGGCCTCGCTTACCGCGACTTCACTCCGGCACACACCGGCGACGCCGAGAAATCCGGCGCCCAGGGAACATGGCTGTTTAATCCCGGAGCCCGCGAGCTTTCCCGCGAAGCCAGCGACCGCCGCGCCGCCGCAGGTGAACCTTTCGCATTGCGATTTCTGGTGCCCCGGGAGAGCGGGCAGATGGTGCGGTTTAACGACGCGGTTTATGGCGAACAGATGAAGTCGGTCGCTGACATCGAAGATTTCGCGCTTCTGCGCTCCGATGGCATGCCCACGTATCACCTCGCTTCCTGTGCCGACGACGCCGATCTGCGGATTTCGCACATCATCCGCGGGCAGGACCATCTCACCAATACTTTTAAGCATGTTCTGATCTTCGAAGCAGCGGGCTGCACCCCGCCGCAGTTTGCCCATCTCCCGCTGCTGGTCGCGCCCGACGGCACCAAGCTTTCGAAGCGCAAGCATGGTCCCGTGGTAAGCGTGACGACCTACCGCGATGCAGGATTTCTATCCCAAGCCTTCATCAATTTTCTCTGCCTGCTCGGCTGGTCGCCCAAGAACGATCGCGAGAATATGTCGCTGCAAGAATTGACGGAAATTTTTTCGCTGGAGGGTATCAACCGCTCCAATGCCGTGGTGAACTTCAAAGAACCGGCAGCGACTCCGGAGGAGATGTTCGATCCCAAGGCGGTTTGGCTCAATGCGGAGCATATTCGCGGATTGGCGGTCGAGGACTTGAGTAAGTGTCTGTTGCCCGTGGTGCGCCAAGCCGGGTTTGAGATTTCGCCCGAGAGGATGCTGCGAATCACGCCGCTGATTCGCGAACGCATAAAGTTGTTGCGCGACGTTCTTACCGCCGCTGATTTCTTTTTTGTCGATGCGCTGCCACCATACGATCCGGCAGAACTCATTCCCCAAAAAGGCGATGCGGCGATGGCGCTGAAGGTTTTGACCAAAGCCCGCGAAGTGCTCGCCCAGGTCGAGTTCAAACATGATCCGCTGGATCAGGCTCTGCGCGCGGCCGCGCAGGCGTTAGGAGTCAAAGCCGGCCAGATGTTCCAGCCCATTCGCGTAGCCGTCTGCGGGAGAAAGAATGCCCCGCCGCTGTTTGAAACACTGGAGGTGCTGGGCAAGGAGACAGTGCTGGCGCGGATCGGGCAGGCGATCCAACCGCTGGGCACGCGCTGTTAGTCGACACAGCAGTAACACAGCCCAACAAAAAGCAAACCCCGAACCGTTTCCAGTTCGAGGCCGTCAACCCGTCCGGTTCCAACCTTATCGGGACGCCCCTTTCAGGCCGCATCCTGCGATAAGATCAAAGAGTAATGAATCCATCCCATCCCCCTACCGAAGCTGGAGAAAAAGCTGTGGCTGCCTCGCCCTCGCCTACCCCCTCGAATTTTATTCGCGACATCATCCTCGAAGACCTCAACTCCAACAAACACGGGGGCCGCGTTCAGACCCGCTTTCCTCCCGAACCCAATGGCTACCTCCACATCGGCCACGCCAAGGCCATCTGCATCGACTTCGGCCTGGCCGACGAATTCGGCGGGCACACCAATCTCCGCTTCGACGACACCAATCCCGAGAAAGAAGAGACGGAGTACGTTGAGTCGATCAAGGCCGACGTCAACTGGCTCGGCTTTCAGTGGGACGGCCTGTTCTACGCCTCCGATTATTTCGATCAGCTCTACGCGTGGGCGATCAAGCTAATCAAGGATGGCAAGGCGTACGTCGACGATCTGACGGCGGAGGAGATTCGCCAGCATCGCGGCACGCTCACGGAACCGGGGAGGGACAGTCCTTATCGCACTCGCACCGTCGAGGAGAATCTCGACTTATTCGAGCGTATGCGCGCCGGCGAATTTCCCGACGGATCGCGCACTCTGCGCGCCAAGATCGACATGGCTTCGCCGAATCTCAATTTTCGCGATCCGGTGATGTACCGCATTCTGCATGCCGAGCATCATCGCACCGGAAATAAATGGTGCATTTATCCCATGTACGACTACGCCCACGGGCAGTCGGATTCGATTGAGCGCGTGACCCATTCGATCTGCACGCTGGAGTTTGAAGATCATCGGCCGCTCTACAACTGGTACATCCAGCAGTTGGAAATTTTTCCCTCGCGGCAGATCGAGTTTGACCGCCTGAATCTGACGTACACGCTGCTGAGCAAGCGCAAGCTGCTGCAACTTGTACAGGAAGGCCGCGTCAGCGGCTGGGATGATCCTCGCATGCCTACGCTGGGCGGCATTCGCCGCCGCGGCTATACGCCGGAGGCGATTCGGAATTTTGTGGGCGCGATTGGCGTGTCGAAGACCACGGGATCGATCGAGCTGGCGATGCTCGAGCACTTCGTGCGCGAAGACCTGAACAAGCGCGCGCCGCGAGTGATGGCAGTGCTGCGTCCACTAAAGGTGGTGATTGATAACTATCCGGAAAACCAGGTCGAAGAGATGGAAGCGGTGAATAATCCGGAGGACGAATCGGCCGGCACGCGCAAGGTTCCGTTTTCGCGCGTGCTTTATATCGAGCAGGATGACTTTCGCGAAGTTCCGCCGCCGAAGTTTTACCGCCTGTCTCCGGGCAGGGAAGTGCGGCTGCGCTACGGATATCTGGTCACTTGCACCGGCGTGGTCAAGAACGACAAAGGCGAAGTCGTGGAAGTGCATTGCAGCTACGATCCCTTAACCCGCGGCGGCAACACTCCCGACGGCCGCAAGGTGAAATCGACCATTCACTGGGTCGCGGCGGCGACCGCGATCGATGCCGAGGTGCGGATTTACGAGAATTTGTTTACCAAAGAAAATCCCAGCGAGGTTGCCGAAGGACAAGACTTCACCGCCAATCTCAATCCTCATTCTCTGGAAGTGATCGCCAACGCCAAGCTCGAGCCTTCGCTGGCGAACGCGGCTGTAGGCACCCGCTACCAGTTTGAGCGCTTGGGATATTTTTGCGTCGATCCGGATTCAAAGCCGGGCAAGCCGGTTTTCAATCGAACCGTCGCGTTGAAGGACACTTGGGCCAAGGTAGAAAAAAAGCAGAACAAAGGTTAGGCTTCGAAACGCCATCCTGAGCTTGCCGAAGGGCTCCCACAGGTGTGGCGCGGGCGCCCTCGCCCGCGACTGCATCCATCTAGAAATACAGCGCCCCTTCTTATGCCGGTCCACAACCCTTCGATGTGTATCGGTCACACACATGGAGACTGCGGATTTAAATACGCTGTACGAAGTTGGCGGGCGTGGGAGCCCGCCCTCCATGACGCCCAGTGCTTCACCGCTTACCAAATACCGATATCGGATACCGGCGTCAGTCCGGACTTTGGAAACAGACATCGCCGGTGAGGCCGATAAAAGTCAAAGGCAGCGGGCGAGGGCGCCCGCTCTACATTCAACGAGAAAAGGAAAAGGCCAATCTGATTTCTCAGACTGGCCTTTATTTAT
>CAWFUK010000036.1:0-10351 GCA_963818935.1 uncultured Acidobacteriaceae bacterium | reverse complement strand
TGCGCTCATCGTCCGTGAGGTCCGCGAGAAATCCGAATCCTTTGACGCAATCGGCGGTAATCGTCTCACGATCAATGACCGCTGCGCGGTTGAGGAGCTGGCGCAGGTCTTCCCAGTCGAAGCCCCTGCCATCCTGGAACTTCTGGATTAGGCGTGCCGGATCGAACGTATCCCGCGCCTGCCAGAGCTTCAGCACAACGAGGCGGCGGATGAGCGCCTGATCGAGTGGCCGCGTGGCGAATACGCCCAGGTCGTAGATGTCGCGCGCTTTGTTGCGCTGATAACAGGCGCGGATTTTCTCGGCAAGGATCTCGGGAAGCGCAAGGCAAATGATTTCGGAAGGTACGAACGGCAACAGCTTGAAATAACTCTGCTCGATCTGGGGCAGGCGTACGGTCGGCAGCGTCGGCGTCTCGCGCCGACTGATCTGGAGCTTGACCTCGCTCACGCCGCTAGCGTTCCAATCATGCGCATAGGCCGGATTGACGCCCCAGGACAGGCCGTCCTGCGTTTCGTAATAGCTGTCGTCGGGAATCGCGAACTGAATTCCGTGAAAGGGCCGCTCGAAGCCCTGCATCATTTCGAGGATGATGTCTTCGTGATCGTGCTCCTCGATCCCGGTGAAGTCGAGATCGGTTGAAAACCGGCCCTGGCTGCCGATAAACATTTTTCGCAGGCAGGTCCCGCCCTTGAAGGCGAGCCTGTCGAGAATGCCGCGCTCGGACAGAAGCTGAAGCAGCAACGTCAGCACCACTTCCTTCTCCGCGATCATCATGTCGCGAAGGCCAGATTCCGTGGAGTAACGCTGCACTTGCGCCTGCGTGAGCATCCTAGCTTTCCTTTCTGACGGCTTTGCGGCGGCCCAGCCCAGCGCTGCCCTGCAGCTCTTCCGCTGTCACATTGACAAATAGACGCCACGTCTTGTCGTAGCCGATGGCACCGGACACCTTGCGCAGGGGATTAGCTCCGAGCCATGTTCTCGGTCCACGGGAGGCGAGTACGAACAGGCGCTCGCGGATTTCGGCGGGCATGTCGGCCTTGACGTGATTCATGACCCAGGCAAACCGCCGGACCAGAGCTGTCGAGTCGATCCGCTCCAGATAGTCGGCCGCTTTGGTCCAGTCAAGGCGCCGGCTGGCGGTCGCGAGGATGACGACCGCTTCGCCCGTCCCTCCGGCCAGTGCCGGGCGGTCGATGCAGTCGATGGCGGTCTTTTCGCGGTCGGAGATCATGACCTTGTAGCCGAGCACATCCACCGCATCGAAACCGAAGAACTTGTCCGGTTTGGAATTGACGATCCGCACCTGCGCCTCTCCCACGCGCCGCGCGCGCAGATGCTCTGGCGTTACCAGAAAAATCACGTTGCGATGCTGTGTTGTCAGTCCATAGTGCGCCGCGGCGGTACTGAAGCCGATGTAATAAGGATTGGCGATGCGACTGGCGAGCGCCAGAAGATTGCTGTCGCCCAGGGCGTCAGGGCCCTGCTCCGGCGGTATCAGCAGATACTCGCCCCAGGCCGCTCGCTCCAGCCAGCCCTTGCGGCGCAGGGAACCGATGACTTTGTCGGCGGCCTTGAGGCTGGCGCCCAGGAGTTTGACGATGTCGGCGCGGGTTACCTCGCGCTGCCCGCGTTCTCTTAACGCAAGCACAACCCGGCTTTCCTGCGCCGATAGGGACCGGGTCTTGAACTCCATGATATTCTCCTTCACAAAACCCCCGATAAAAGGGGGTTTTGACGATTAACATATCTTAGTTTGGACTCCGATGTCAATATATCTATGCACAAAACCCCCTAAAAGAGAGGGTTTTGTTGAAGTAAATATAACGCGTCAGACGCAAAGGCGAACAAAGAGCGAATATGGTAAATTTCCTTCGTGCCCCTCAAAGCCTGCACGGTCGTTATCCATGATCTGAACGAGACTGCGCACACGCTCGACGTGACGGCCGCGACGCTTTACGAAGCCGTCGCGCAGGCCCTCGCCGCAGCACGCAGCCACGACTGGGTTGGAGAGATCGGACGCGGACTGACCACCGTCACCGTGAAGGTCCGAAATCCCGAGGTCACACACATCGTTAAAATTCAGGATTTTGAAAACTGGCTGAACCGCGGATGCAAGAGCCCGGCAGAGACAGTGCTGAAGGCGCGGTTGCGGCAGATGCTCGGCATGGACGGGCGATGATTAAGGAGGATCAAATGCCATGGGCCGGAGCCTTGCGGCGCGAACTCAGCATTCGCGGCCGGCAGATCGCGGTCGCGCGTGGATCGCTACATGAATTGACCACGGCCGAGACGCCCAGCGTCATCTTCGGACGCAGCGAAAACCACCGGCACGGAAATTTCTATCCCGCCTCTTACCGGAACATTTGCGCCAATCCGGAATGGGCGCGCAGGCTTGCGAAGGTCCATACCGGCTCTCGCAGGGCATCGCCCCGCGCGGGGTGGCGATGGAAGGAGTTAGATTGCGCGAACAGTTCGGACGCGCTGCTCATGAATGTCTTCTGCTGCCGACGCCGAGTAGCGAATCGCGGTTTGTGCTCCATGCTGGGCGTGCCTTCCGGGCTGATGCCGCAGTTTGGATTCAGGCCGGGGATTCCCCTTCGCAGCGGGAAGACGGATCGCACCGAGATCGACATGAAACTCGGAGACCTCATGATCGAGGCAAAGCTCACGGAGACGGATTTTCAAACGGCGCCCACGAAGATGATCCAGAGGTATCGGGATCTGGATGAAGTGTTCGATCCGGAAGAATTGATGATGTCCGATGTCGTCCCCAATTACCAGTTGATCCGCGGCGTGCTCGCTGCCTCCGCGACGGGAGGAACGTTCTGCGTTCTGTGCGATGCGAGGCGGCCGGATCTCATCGAGGACTGGTTTGCGGTCATGCGCGCCGTTAGAAGCTGTGTTCTGCGCTGCAGGCTGCAGTTGCTGACCTGGCAAGAACTGACCATTGTCCTGTCCAAGCCCCTACAGAAATTCCTGGCGGCGAAATACGGAATTACAGCCTGAGTTTGGTCCCACACCCATGTGAAAGATTCGCGATTACGCGATACCGCGCAGTTTCAGGTAGTGCAGGAGCACTTGCGGGACCACTACCTTTCCCACTTCCCATGTCTTGCTGGGAATCTGCTTCAGGTAACCGAGCATCTTGCTCTCGTCCTTTTCGCCAGCAGCTTTCTCAGCGCTCGCGAGCAGGCCGACGTCCTCGTCCGCGTCCACCGACTCTTCGTGCTTCTTGAAAAAAGCCCGCATTTCGGCCAGGGCAGGCCGCAGAGCATCCAGTTCGCCGACCGTCAGTTGCTGGGCCGACACGTTCCCCGTCTGCGAAGCATTCATCACGCCGCTGTGCTGCGTGATGTTTTGCGTGTAGGTATCGCCATATCTCTCTTTTTCCTTTGCCATTGCAGTCCTCTTCTTTACGTCCTCTACCCGTGACGATTCGATCGTCACCCTGATCTGAGACATGATCTTTCTGCTTCTCAAGTTGCCCTGCTGCCGAACGGAGACGGGGATTCTAACGTCCGACAGACCACGCCCCTGCGCCTGAAGTGCGTTCCTGTACTGGATTTCGAGCAGATCCTCGACCGCCTTCACGAGACAATTGCAGATCGGCTGTGTGATGGCGATGTCGTACAAGCGGCAGGTTTCAAACGCATCCTGAACATAACCGGTCGCCAGACTGTCGGACAATTCCTCCTTGTATTTCCATTCCTCCATTTCTTGCCAGCCCGAGCGACCCTGACTCTTGGCCGCGATCTGTGCCCGAAGCTCGGTCAGGCGCGCCCTATATCTCGCTGTCTCCGCTTCGAGCCGGATATTCCGCAAATCAATGAAGTGTTTCCTTGCGCCTTCCGGCAAGCAATTCATGATCTCGGTCATAACTTCTGCAGGCGCTCCCTGCCGCCCCTACCGCCGTGTTTTTATCGAAACAAGTGTTCGGCTTGGCCCGTTTCGCACGACAGCGCTCGACGAGAACGAAGCGAAGGCAAACGGTTATGTTCCTCGCGTTTTCTCATGCTTGAGGGCGCGCGGAAAAAATTCCGATTCTCCGGAACACGACGCCTGCGCCGGCTTTTTTTTGTGTCCCTTCAGCACGAGCGCCAGCAGGTCGCCCCGGTGCCGCGCGACATGATAGACAACTGGCTTGAACCTTTGCCCGCGCGGCGTGTCGACGACCCAAAAGGTGTGCCCCGACAGGATTTTCCCCGGCGATGCGGACAGCGCGGCACGGGGAATCGCGTCTTCCAGCCAGCGCCAGTCTGCCATCCGTCCGCCCCATTGCCGTTTGACGGCAAACGTCCCGTTGGTCATTCCGTGCCACAGCACGAGTTCTGCCTTCCAGAGGCCGAGGTTCCGCAGGCGGATCAGCATCGCCGGTGCGCTCACCCGGTAATCCGCTGCCAGCGCCTGCAGTGCGGCGAGCGACACAGACTTTTCCTTCGCGCGACGCTTCACGTCCAGCCCCGGCATCAGCAACTATCCGAACCGGAGGATTCTTCGGTGAGGGCGGTTGTCGAGGCGGTGCGCCGCTGCGCCGGCGCGGCGGAATTCTCCGATCCGCCCGTCAATGTCTACTGGCCGGGCGAGCATACGCACCCCAAGCGCCACCCGAAATACAAGCCCTCGACCGTGTACCTGATCGACCGCTCGCGGGCCTCAACATTCCATTTTCTGGTCATCCTGTGCGGAGCGCCAAGCTTCGGGGTCGGCCAGGAAAACGAGATCGCAACGCAGGCGGGCGTGCCCGCCATCCGTCTCGTGAATTCGCAGGTGTCGCGGATGATGCTGGGATCGTTCCTCAAGCGAGGACAGTTATGCGGAAGGTAGTTCTTCCGCGCCGCAGGGCATCCGCGGTAGTCTGGCGACGATAGCTCAAGGGAGACTTTAAGTTATGATCCGGCTCCGCATTCGCGAGTTTAATCTCGAAGTCATCAAGCCCAAACTGTGGGAAGCGGGAATCCTGCTGGCCCTGGCCATCGCCGTCGCTTACGCGTATCTTGTTCGCTGACCAACCCTATGTCTGCTACCCGCGCATTCACGGCGCTGCCGCTGTACGACCGTCCCCGAAATCTAGCGGCAAGAGAAACCCTACGAACCATCTTGTTTCCGGCGTTCGCCGGGCCACGACTCCGCCCATAGGGCTGTCATTTTACCTCGGGTAGCGTGGCGCCAACCACGTTGAGGATTACCACCTCCTCGATGCGCTATCTTATCGTGTGTATGACGATACAATGTGCCAGAGGTCGGGCCATCACCTATGAAGCTGATCAAATCCAAGAGGCGCGTTGCAGACCACGGAGAGGTGTTCACGCCTCCGTGGTTGGTCGAAAAGATGCTCGACCTGGTTAAGGGCGAGACCGAGCGCATTGACTCTCGTTTCTTGGAGACTGCGTGCGGAAGCGGAAATTTCCTTGTTCCCATCTTGCAGCGTAAACTGGCCGCCGTAGAGGCCAAGTTCGGCAAGTCCGACTTTGAGAGGAGACACTACGCCCTGTTGGCGGTGATGTGCACCTATGGGATTGAGCTCTTGGCAGATAATATCGCCGAGTGCCGCGCGAATATGCTTGAGGTCTTTGCCGAGTATCTGAATCTGGATGAGACGGATGAATTCTATCTGGCCGCGTTCTACGTACTGTCCCAGAATCTCGTGCATGGTGACGCGCTGACGATGCGCATGCATGACGACCAGCCCATTACGTTTGCCGAGTGGGGCTATCTCGGCAAGGGCAAATTCCAGCGGCGTGACTTCCGCTTTGAAGCTCTTACGCAAATGTCTTCTTTTAGTCGTGAAGGCTCGCTCTTCGCCCACCTCGCTAAGCATGAGATTTTTACGCCGATCAAGGCATATCCGCCCATGACTGCGCGTGAGCTGGCTGGCACGCCTTTGGTCGATAGCTTAGGAGAGGCCATATGAGCGGTCAGGCGAGTTTTTCGCTCCGCGGGCGTAACCCGGATGTTTTGACCTGCATAGCCAACCTCTCCAACGACGAGGTGTTCACCCCGCCGGAGTTTGCCAACAGGATGCTCGACACGCTCGCCGAGGCTTGGGCGGCAGCGAATGATGGGGCGGACCTTTGGGCGGATAGTCTCGTTCGGTTTCTCGATCCGTGTACAAAGTCGGGAGTGTTTCTACGGGAAATCACAAGCCGCCTCAACAACGGTCTGGCAGCGCAGATTCCTGACCTGCAGGAGCGAGTCGATCATATCCTCACCAAACAGGTATTCGGTATTGCGATTACGAACCTCACCAGCCTGCTGGCGCGGCGGAGCGTGTACTGCTCGAAGCACGCCAATGGACCGCACTCGATTGCGAAAAGCTTTGTTAGCGACGAGGGAAACATTTGGTTCGAGAGGATGGAGCACAGATGGGCGACGGATGGCAAATGCAAATATTGCGGCACGAACCAAAGAGCTCTCGACCGCGGCGAAGATCTTGAAACCCACGCTTATGCTTTCATTCACACCAACGACATTAAGACTCGGATGGACGAGTTGTTCGGAGGCCATATGCAGTTCGACGTGATCATAGGCAATCCGCCGTATCAGCTGTCTGACGGCGGGGGCGGCCATGGCACAAGCGCCGCGCCGATTTACCAGTTATTCGTCGAGCAAGCCAAGAAGCTCGAACCGCGCTATCTGTCTCTGGTTATTCCCTCCCGCTGGTTTGCCGGTGGCAAGGGCTTGGACGATTTCCGCGAGGCGATGCTCGCCGACAACCGCACGCGCGTGATTCATGACTACTGGTTGGTCGGCGAAGCTTTCCCCGGCGTGGCTATCCAGGGCGGCGTTTGCTACTTTCTCTGGGAGCGGGAACATCCCGGCGACTGCGAGGTGGTCACGCATTACGAAAGCAAAGTTTTGTCCAGCGCCACACGGCCCCTGATGGAGCCGGGGTCGGATGTGTTCATCCGCTACAACGAGGCCGTTCCTATTTTGAAAAAGATTGCTGCAGCAGAGCAGCGCACAAAAGAGCACAAAACAAACAGAACAGAAGAGGGTAGCTATTCGCTTTCGCTGCCCGAAGCCAAGCGTTTCTCGAAACTCGTAAGTTCCAGAAAGCCATTTGGCTTAAACTCCAATTTCAAAGTCCGTTCGATTGAACGCAAGAACGATGTCATCGCCTACTGGAACGGGGGGCCCGGTTTCAAACAAAGCGGTAAGGGCTGGGTCTCGCGCGCTGACGTGACCGACGCCGGCAAGTTGATTGGCTCGTGGAAAGTCTTCATCGGCAAAGCCTATGGAGACCGAGGAGGAGGAGGAGCCAGCCGCGATGCACCGCCCAAGGCCGTGCTAGGTCGACCTTTTGTTGGAGAACCCGGCTCGGTGTGCACGGAAACTTATCTCTGCATCGGCCCGTTCAAGTCGGAAAGCGAAGCTGATAATGTTTGCTCCTACATCTCCTGCAAGCTGACGCGCTTTCTCATCATGCTGCAAAAGCCTTCGCAGAACACGACGAAGAAGGTCTATACCTTCGTGCCCATGCAGGATTTTTCTCAGCCATGGACGGACGAGAATCTCTATGCCAAGTACGGGCTGACGGATGAGGAAATCGCGTTCGTCGAGTGGATGATTCGCCCGATGGGCAGCAATGGCGATCTGTTCGAAGAAGCCGCCGACGACGGTGACGATGAGTAAGCCTATCGAGGAAATCCTCACGCCGAAGCCGGAGGCTCGGCCGCGCATCTACGCCTATTCGATCGACGACAAGGCGCACGCGGGTCTCCTAAAGGTTGGGCAAACGACGCGCGATGTGAAACAACGCATCGCGGAACAACTCAAGACCGCCGCCATCAAGAATTACAAGATCGAACTGGATGAATCTGCCGAGCGCGACGACGGCACCATCTTCAGCGACCACGAGGTGCGCGCGGCACTCGTCAGGAAGAAGTTCGCGAACCCCGAACTGGAATGGGTACGCTGCTCCCTCCAGGACCTAAAGACCGTGCTCGCCGAAATACGCACGGGGCAGCGCTTCACCGGCACGCATAGCGAACAATTTCAGATGCGCCGCGAACAGGCCGAAGCGGTGAAGGTGACGCACGCCTACTTCCACTCGCGCTGGGAGGAAGACATGCACGCCGTCCCGCGTTTCCTGTGGAACGCGAAGATGCGCTTCGGCAAAACCTTCACCACCTACCAACTCGCAAGGAAGCTCGGCGCCAAGCGGGTTCTCGTGGTGACCTTCAAGCCTGCGGTAGAAGATGCGTGGCAGACGGACCTCGAAAGTCATGTAGATTTTGACGGCTGGCAGTACCTCTCGCGCAACTCCGACCTCGATCCTACGGAAATCAAACCACGGAAGCCGCTCGTATATTTCGGCTCTTTTCAGGACCTGCTGGGGCGCGACCAAGTCACGGGAAACATCAAGCCAAAGAACAAATGGATACACAAGGTAAATTGGGACCTCGTGGTGTTTGACGAGTACCACTTCGGCGCATGGCGAGATACTGCGAAGGAACTGTTTGAGGGCGAGGAAGAAGCCGTCGCAAAGAAGGAGCTCAAATACGTCGCTGACCTTGAAGATGTGAACGAAGACCTCGTCAGTGCTTTCGGAAAAAGAAGTCGAGTTCCTCCCCATCACGACCAAAGCCTATCTCTACCTTTCCGGCACACCATTCAAGGCGCTGGCCACAGGCGAGTTCATCGAAGAACAAATTTTCAACTGGACCTACACCGACGAACAACGCGCCAAGGAAGATTTTGCCGCCAAGAATCCCGGCAAGTGGAACCCTTATGGAGCCCTGCCGCAAATGCGGCTCCTGACTTACCAGATGCCGGACGAACTGCTGACGGTCGCGAGCGCGGGAGAGTTCGATGAGTTCGATCTCAACGAATTCTTTGCGGCTACTGGCACGGCAAAAGGCGCACAGTTCAAGCACAAGAGCGACGTACAAAAATGGTTAGACATCATCCGGGGCCAGTACATGCCGAAGGTTGTCGAGGGCCTCAAGACGGGCTCACCGCCACCGTTCCCTTATTCGGATGTGCGCTTGCTGCCGTACCTGCAGCACTCGTTCTGGTTTCTGCCGAACGTGGCGGCCTGTCACGCGATGGCTAACCTGTTCGCTGAGAAACACAACATCTTCTGGCACGAGTACGAGGTTGTTGTGGCGGCTGGCGCGTCTGCCGGTATTGGCCTGGATGCACTGCCGCCCGTGCGCGAGGCAATCGGGAGCGGATTCGACACCAAGACAATCACGTTGTCATGCGGCAAACTCACCACTGGCATAACTGTGCCGCAATGGTCTTCGATCCTGATGCTGCGCAATCTGAAAAGCCCTGAAACTTACTTTCAAGCTGCCTTCCGCGTGCAGTCCCCGTGGTCTATCAAGAACCCGAATGGTGACAATCCGAACGAGGAAGAAATCCTCAAACCCGTGTGCTTCGTGTTTGACTTTGCCCCCACGCGCGCGCTTCGTCAGCTCTCCGAATACGGCATAGGACTCTCGCCCAACGAATCGAATCCAGAGAACGCCGTCAGGGATCTCGTGTCGTTCCTGCCGGTGCTGGCCTACGACGGCGCGAACATGACTCAGATCGATGCTGGCGGCATCCTGGACATCGCGATGGCTGGCACCTCAGCTACTCTGCTGGCCCGCAAGTGGGAGAGCGCACTGCTGGTGAACGTGGACAACGACACGCTGCGCCGAGTCCTTGATAACCCGGAGGCAATGGCCGCTGTAGAACGTATCGAGGGCTGGCGTGCGCTGGGCGACAACATCATCGAGACCATCATCAACAAGAGCGAGAAGGTCAAGGAACTCAAGAACAAGGCCAAAGAACAAGGAACTGACCGAGAAACAGAAGAAGCAGCTCACCGATGAGGAGAAGGAATACAAGTCCAAGCGCAAGCTCGTGCAAGAAAAGCTGATCAAGTTCGCTACGCGCATCCCTGCGTTCATGTACCTGACCGATTTTCGCGAGAACACATTGCAAGACGTGATCACTAAGTTGGAGCCGGAGTTGTTTCTGGCCGTCACCGGTCTGACGGTGAAGGACTTCCATCTGCTCGTGAACCTTAAGGTCTTCAACACCGAGCAGATGAACCAGGCGGTGTTCGCATTCCGCCGCTACGAGGATGCCTCGCTACGGTACACGGGCATCGAGAGCCACGAAGGGCTCACACATTATGGGCTCTATGACACCGTGGTCGGAAGGGAGTAAGGCGATAGCGGCTCAGAGATGACGAGCAGACATTGTGTGCCGCCGGTGTGCCAGGTTTGGTGGCCCCCAACGTGGACAACGGGGCACTGAGTTGAGAATTACCGTGAGTGCCTCTGTGTGCTGACTTCCCATCCGTAACAGCCATCCGTCAGCTCAAAAGGAAGGCTACGCCGTCTTTTTCCACACTTC
>CAWFUK010000035.1:0-15322 GCA_963818935.1 uncultured Acidobacteriaceae bacterium | reverse complement strand
CCCTCGCCGCCCTCGGATTCGAAGGTCGCATCAGGAGCCCGTCGATGAGCTGGAATGAGCCGAAAAGCGGTTCCGTGCCGAGATTCGCGCCGGAGAGCTGGGCCTGTCCGCTGTGCGGCCAACCGAGGGAGACCATTGTCAGTCAGCATCATGCAGTAGGAGCCGTTGCTGCCCCGCGATTGAGTCACATTTGCAGGTGTTGCCGCTGATAGCTCTGCGCCCTAGCGGCGCTGGGTGTCAACACTGCGAAGACCGCAATGGGCAATGCCATGGCCACGAATGCACTAATTTTCTTGATCATTTCCCCTGCCTCCCAACGAAATTTGTAGGTCTGTCAAGCCACACAAGATATACAGACAGAGGACTCCGCCAGTTGTCATGAATGTGTAAAATCACGATCCGGAGGGCGGACGGACTCTCGCCGGCTGGCGAAAGTGGGCGAACACTGCTTGCCTGATGGAACTATAATAATCTTGTTGGCTCTTTCCAATCAGTAAAACACAAGGGATAGCGTGCTCGACTTCCGTCGACCACGATAGAAGTCCGAGCGATGCTCCTTCAGCGCACAGTTCGAAGGAGGATGTTATGAAACACAAAGATGCACAGCAGCCCTCTGATCCGCCCACTCAACCCTTAAATCTGAAAAATATCGAGGATCTGAACTGGCAATTGCAACAGGCGCAGCTTGCGATTGCGCGGCGAGCCTACGAATTGTTTGAACAGCGTGGCGGCGAACACGGTCACGCCTGGGAAGACTGGTTCCGAGCGGAGTCGGAGCTACTCTGCCCGGTTTCGGTTGTAATGTCGGAATCCGATGACCGCATCAGTATTCGTGCTAACGTTTTCGGCTTTGACGAGACGGAGCTGAACGTCGCGGTTGAACCGCGTCGTGTGACTATCCTGGGCAAGAAACAGCTGAGGCTGGGAGAATCCAAAGAAAGCGAGTACATCGACCAGCATCCCGACCAGCTCATAAAGTTTATCGATCTTGGAACGGATGTCATGCCCGAGAGTGCAAGAGTCGAATTGCAGGCAGGAGTGATCAAGTGTGAACTCCCTAAAGCTGGCAAACGTACAGTGAAGGACGTTGCCGCAGCGGCTTGAGAGACCGACGTTTTGCGGGCGGCGCGCGTGTGCTTCGGAGCGGCTGGGAACCAGCAATGCGCACCGCGACAGATGGCGTGATCGGATGACGGCTGATTGCCGCCGCAACGAACATGGGAAGTATGCCGGGAGGGACTATGGAGCTGATATTGACCGCCGAGGAACACGAACTTTTGTTGAGCATTCTTGAGCAACGTCATCGGGATCTGCTGAGGGAGATCTGGCACACGGACAGCCGCCAGTACAAGGCACTGTTGCGTAGGCAAGAGCAACTGGTCGAGTCCATGGTCGCCCGGTTGCAGACGGCACCGCTTCGGCAGGCCTGCTGAGCATGGCCCTGAGCGGGGCGAAGGGTGGGCACGATGCCTTAGGCCTTCGTTTTTGAAGCCGCCAGAATATCGAGGGATGAAGGGGTCACGTGTCTAAGCGTGGGTTCAGTCCGGGCGTTTCTTGCCGAGCAGCATCAATGTTCGCAAGATGCGGTTGATTCGGGTCTGATAGCCCGGACCTTTGGACTGGAACCAGTCCAACACCTCGGCATCGACGCGTAACGAGATTCTCTTTTTTCGGGGACGGTTCCAGCGTGCCTCCGGATGCGTCTTTTCATCGGCCAGCAGCAGGAGATCGTCTTCCGCTGAGGCATGCAGCCACTCAATTGTCGCTGGCCGGGGCTTGCCCTTGAGACGCTTTGCTTTCTTCTTCTTAGCTGTCATGACAGCATTGTACATCCGCTGCTGTCATGACGATATGTTCCCACCGGAACAATTGGAAGTGGCCTTGGAAAGCGGCCGGGGCTGGGGCAGCCTTTTTCTTGGTGATGCGCGCCCTAGAAAACCTGCGGCCCGTTGCTGGCGCTATCGCTAAGGACCCTGCATGGCCAAAAACAGCGTGTACATGGGAATGCACCAGCTGTGCAGGTAATTGAAGGTGTCGTTGGGAAACATGGTCTTGCGGTTGGGTTCATTTTCCCAGCGGTACAGCGGGAGGTATTCGAAGCCGGGACGCGGACCTTTTGTAGTCATGCCGCTCAGGAATTGCCTGCGGACCGGAACGGATCGCGAGATCTCGTTCCCACCTGCCGGATCCTGGTTGCACGCACCGGTAATGTTCAGTCCTTTGCCGCCGACCGCAATGAAATGGTTGGCGTCATAGATGCCGCTGCTGAAGGTGACCACATCCACACTATCGTACCTAAAAGCCTCCTGGCTCTTCACCCAAATACCCTCGACCACACCCATTCCCATGCTTGCCTGGGAGATAAAGGGACCAAGTTCCCCATGGCCTCCTCCGCGGGCTCGCACCGGCAAGAGAAGAGCATAATCGCTCGCCCACGCCATCAGTTGTGCACCCCAGCGGCCAAGAACAAAATTATGATTGACATCCTTGATCAGGTCTGGCGAGAGCGGGTTGGAGTATCCCAGACCGGAGTAGTAGGCGTCATTATTCCGTCCGAAACCGTGGGTGATGACGATCATGAGGTTCTGGGGCTTGCTGGACAGGGGCGTCATCAAAATATAGGCGCGTTCCAGCGTACTACCCGGCCCGGTGTCGAAGGTGGCGGCAAACACTGCGATCTTTACGGGCTGTCCTTTGGCAAAGCGGAACTGAAGCTTATCGCCCCGGCCGGAGTGGAAGGTAGCGATGTCGATGATCGAGATGTCGGGTGTCTGTGTCGTTCTCCAAAGCGCGGATGCCGGCCCACCCAAGGCTAGCGCTGTTATCGGACGTACTTCCATTGCAGTGCTCCTATCGCGACCAGCTGGCAGGGCAACATAATAGTAGGAAAGGGATGATCTGAATAGTTGGAAAAGAGCGATTTTCGTCCCGCCTTGCGCCGAAAAACCTGTACCGGCCTACACTTTTCTTGCTAGAATTTGCGGTTCGCGGTGGGCGCAGTTGTAGTAGTAAAATAGCGGATTAGACTTCTAGGAGACAGACAAACTTTATGACTTACGTTATCGCAGAGCCCTGCATCAACACGAAAGATACGGCGTGCGTGGATGCATGCCCGGTGGATTGCATTCATCCCAAGAAAGACGATCCCAAGTATGCGACTGAACCGTTGCTCTACATCGATCCGGTGGAGTGCATCGACTGCGGGGCGTGCGTGCCGGTTTGTCCGGTGTCGGCTATTTTTGCGCTCGACGATCTGCCGGAAAAGTGGAACGAGTTTACCGCGCGCAACGCGGCGTATTTCGGCCGGTAGGTGGGGCCGGTAGCGGGGCGATTGGCGTTTAGCGTTTATCCTTTGGCTCCGGGCTTTGCAAGGCGTGCGTCTTTATGGCGCGCGCCTTCTTCTTTTGGGGTAAGGTTTTCACCGTATTGTGCGGGGCTGCGAAAAAGCGGATTATGCATTCAAGAATCGAACGTCTCGTGGACGATCATGGGCTGGCGTCGCGGCATAGCGACATTCGTGGCCCTCACGATCGTCCTTTTTATTTGCCCTTCTTCCTTCGAGACGTCATTGGACGCCGCCTATGAGCGCGCCGACGGCTGAATTGTGAACGCGCCATTCCCGCTACAATTCGGAACGATGCCCTCGACGTTCCAGCTGCCGGAAATCACGCCATTCTTTAGATTGCCCTGAAGCGCCAGAGCGGGGCCCCCGACGTTCAGCTGGCTCATCGACATGGCGAAGGTTCCAGCGACCTTGCCATTCGAACTTCGGGTCGCGGTGAACGAACCTTCTATGCCTGAGCCTGAAAGCGGACAGACGGTTTGAGTCGTAAATGTGAGGTTGGTGATGTCTAATTGGGTTCCGCTGCCCTGGGTAAAGGCGGCTGAAAACTGGTAGGCGATGGAACCATCCGCGTTCGATAAGGTGGCGATCCAGTTGCCGTTAATGCCGGTTGCGGTTGGGCCTATTGCGCCGCCGCCGCATCCGCCCATCGCCAGGCCGAGAGCTAGAAAGCTACATAGCCTGATCTTGCGCATATTTCCTCCCGTGAGGGAAGAGTCTCCAGTTACATGAACCGGCAATCCATTCTGGGATGCCTCAGATACGATCATTATAGATAAGAATGGCTACATCGGCTGCCCTTTTCGCATCCTTCAGAAGTCTCCTCTACAATCAGTCGGGCGTCCATGGCACTCATTGAATCGGAAGCAATCGTGTTGCGCAGCTACCCGCTGCGCGAGGCCGATCTGCTGGTCACGCTATTCACGCGCGCGGAGGGCAAAGTGCGGGGCGTGGCGCGATCGGCGAAAAAATCGAAGCGGCGCTTTGGGGGCGCGCTCGAGCCGATGACGTATGTGCGGGCGTTTTACGACGTGCGCGAGCGGCAGGAGTTGGCGCGGCTGGATGCGTGCGAAGTGCTGGAGTCACCAATGGCCACGGAAGTGAGCTATGCGCGCGCCACGGCGCTGGCACATCTGGCGGAGTTGCTGGACGAACTGTTGCCGGACCATGAGGCGAACGATGCCATCTTTCGGCTGACGCTTTCGGTGCTGCATGTTCTAACCGGATCGGAAGTGTGGATGCCGGTTACGTATTTCGAACTGTGGATCACGCGGCTGGTGGGATTCTTGCCGGAGCTGACCGAGTGCATTGTCTGCGGAAGAAGTCTGCAGGGCGAGCGGGCGTATTTTCATGCGCTGGCCGATGGGTTGATGTGTCCGGAGGATAAGCGGCTGGCGTCGTCGGAACTATCCCAAGAGTCGCGGGAACTGGCGGCGCTGATGTTTCGCGCTCCGGTGGACGGTTTTGCGCAGATGCCTTGGCCGAAGGCGCTGGGTGCGGATCTGCGGAAGTTTCTGATTCAGATTTTGCAGCGGCATATGGAGAAGAAATTGGTGACGGCAGGGATGCTGGAGAAGGGTGGGTTCTAGCGGCTAGTTCGGCAGGCGCTTCTCTTCGGGCAGGCCCGCGTTGATGGAGTCGATCTTCTGAAATCCGTCTTTGATGACGGTGGTTCTGAGGTTCTCGTTGGTGACGATGACGCCTCTGAGCAGGATTGCTGGAACTTTTTTCTTGCCGTTGTAAACCGTACGATCCTCGTCCGTGGTTTCGCCCCTAGCTAGGTGAGCGGCCTCATCGGCGGCGAGCGCGGCCTGGCCGGTGATCGATTTGTAAATGGTCATGCTCTGCGTGTTCTCGACGATGCGGATGATCGCCATTAAATCAGCATCCTGACCTGAGACAAATACCTTGCCACCTAGCTTACGGTCTTGCAAAGCCTGAATGGCGCCGCCAGCGAGACCATCGTTCGACGCAAGAACGGCGGTGATGTTCCCCTGGGAAACATCGATCGCATCGAGCATATGAACGTATGCCTGGGCGGGATCCCATTCTTTGGTGTACCAGTCGGCAATGACCTTGATATCACCACGATCGAGATAGGGTTGGAGGACGCGCAATTGGGCGTCATGCAGAATTTTTGCGTTGGCGTCGTTGGGAGAGCCGGCGATTATTACGTAATTTCCCTGGGGCGCAAGTTTCAGCAGAGATTCTGCCTGCATTCGGCCAATTTCGACAGGATCGAAGCTGATGTAGAGGTCCACGTCGCTATTCAGGACGAGGCGATCGTAGCTGATGACTTTTACATGAGCGGCCTTGGCCCTGTCGACCATCTTGCTGGCTTTGGTGGTGTCATGCGGTAAAAGTACCAGCACTTTGATTCCGGCCTTGATCATGGCCTGCACCTGGCGGAGTTGAAGGTCATCGTCTCCGGCGGCATCGGCCGAAATTACGGTCACGCCTAATTGTTTGGCTCGGGCATTGAAGGAATCGAGGTCGGTTTGCCAGCGCTCGCCTTTGGCGGCTTCCAGGGAAAATCCAATTTGGGGATTCTCGGCGCTTTGCGCGTGCAGGGCTGCTTCACTCACGAGGGCTGTGAAAACGGCTAACGTCGCGCATAGGATTCGAGCTGGTTTCATCAACGATGTTTCCCTTGTTGTGGATTGCCGTACCTTATTGGATTTAAGCACAGTGACGGGCCAGGGAAAGTTGTTCGCGTCACATTAGGATCACTTAAGTAATGGCGCGTTACTTTATCGAGGCATCCCGGCTGGCCATCATGTGATCAGGCCCAGCACGGTGAAACGCGACCGGGTCCGGTTGGAGCGCAGGATTTCGCACGAAGATACTCCGCGGGAGTAAGGGCGGGTAGTGGTGCAGTCTGGCTCGCGCGTCACGCCGGATGAGCGGGAGTCTCTCGCTACGCCTGAGAAACGGCTACGCTCGGGATGACGCCGTTGATTTCGAAATCAAACTGACCCACTACCTAAGGACGTGGCTGCTAGCCGATAGGCGACGGCTTCCATTACAATCAGGGATTAGCCCTCGAACATCCGAATCAGTGAATCCAGCCTCCTCCAAACCGCTGACGTTCCAGCAACTCATCCTCCGGCTGCAAACTTTTTGGGCGGAGCATGGGTGTGTGCTGCAGCAACCGTATGACGTGGAAGTGGGCGCGGGGACGATGGCGCCGGAGACTTTTCTGCGGGTGCTGGGGCCGAAGCCTTATAAGGTGGCGTATGTGCAGCCGTCGCGGCGTCCGGCAGACGGGCGGTATGGGGAGAATCCGAACCGGCTGTTCAAGCACATGCAGTTGCAGGTGATTTTGAAGCCTCCGCCAGAGAATGTGCAGGAATTGTATTTGGAGTCGCTGGCCGCAATCGGCATTGACCTGCGACAGCATGACATCAAGTTCGAAGAAGATAACTGGGAAGCTCCGACGCTGAGCGCCTGGGGCGTGGGCTGGCAGGTCATGCTGGATGGATTGGAGATCACGCAGTTCACCTACTTCCAGCAGTGCGGCGGCGTGGATTTGTTTCCGATTTCGGCCGAGCTGACTTATGGACTGGAGCGCATTGGAGCTTTTTTGCAGGATGTCGATTCTATCTACGAGATTGTGTGGGCGCGCGATCCGGAGACCGGGCACGAAGTGAAGTATGGGGACGTGCGGCTGGCGGATGAGTTGCAATTTTCGGTTTACAACTTTGAAGAGGCGGATGTCGAGAAGACCTGGAAGCATTTTGATCTGTACGAGGCGGAGTGCCAGGGGCTGATCTCGCGGTATGCAGCGCTTACGCGAGATCAAAGGCCGCACCCTATCTCGCCAGAGGACGACAAGACAAGGATGGAGCACTCAGTTGGCGGGAGTGACGTGGCGCGGGAGAAGTCTCGTTTTCCCTTGCTGGCGGCTTACGATCTTTGCTTGAAGTGTTCGCATTTGTTCAACATCATGGATGCGCGGGGAGCCGTTTCTGTTACGGAGCGGGTGGGCGTGATTGCGCGCGTGCGGGCGCTGGCGGTGGGAATCGCGAAGGCCTGGGTGGATCAACAGAAAGTGGATCAGCAGAAAAGTGATTTGCAGACCGGCGAAGCTGCGGCGGAGAAGTCGGACGAGCCTGCGCTTGTCTGCGAGAAGAAGGCGAAGCGCGAGAAGCTTTCGCCGGTTGGATCGTGATTAAGCTAAGTGTGATCCGCATCATATTTATCTGGGGCGGCATTTGAGAAGCTAGATGGTTCGAGGTTCATGCCAGATTTTCTGCTAGAGATCGGGTGCGAAGAGATTCCGGCGCGGATGATTGATGCCGCTTCGCAGGAGTTGCGGGGACGCGTGGGCGCGCTGCTGAGCCGGGAACATCTGGCTGCCGATGAGATTACTTCTTTTGAGTCGCCGCGAAGGTTGGCGGTGATGGCTGCCGGAATTCCTGCGGGACAGCCGGATGTGACCGAACAGATCACCGGGCCTTCGGCAAACGTTGCTTATAAGGATGGTCAGCCGACGCCGGCAGCGCACGCGTTCGCAAAAAAAGCCGGCATCGACGTCGCGCAGTTAGAGAAGATCACGACCGCGAAGGGCGAATATCTCGCCGCGAAAATTACGAAGCGGGGGCGCAGCGCGAGCGAGATTCTGGCAGAGAATCTGCCCAAAGAATTATCGTCAATCTACTGGCCGAAGAATATGTACTGGCGCAAGCCGAACGAGCGCTTCGTGCGTCCGGTGCGCTGGCTGGTGGCGATGCTGGATGGCGAGGCGATTCCGCTGGAGTTTGACGGGATCTTTGCGGGAAACTCTTCACGCGGGCACAGGATTTTGTCGTCCGGCGACGTGACGATTCCTCGTGCCGGCCCGACTTATGTCGATGCGCTGCGGACGGCGAAAGTTTTGGGACGCGCGGAACGCGAGCAACAGATTCGCAAAGCTCTGGACGCAGCCACACGCACGATTCCCGGCGCGCGGTGGCGCGAAGATAAATCTTTGCTCGACGCTGTAGTCAACCTCACGGAGTTCCCTTCCGTTATTCTGGGCAGCTTCGATGCGCAGTTTCTGGCGCTGCCGGAAGAAGTGCTGGTCACGGTGATGCGCGATCATCAGAAATATTTTGCGGTCGAAGATGCGGCGGGCAAACTGGTGCCGCATTTTCTGGCCGTGCTGAATACGGATGGCGATCCGCAGGGATTGATCCGGCACGGCAACGAGCGCGTGCTGCGGGCGCGATTTAACGACGCTCGATTCTTCTGGGAGACGGATCAGAAGCGGTCGCTGCTGGATCGGCTGGACTCGCTGCGAAACGTCACTTTCCAGAAAGATCTGGGCAGCTACTATGACAAGACGCGGCGGGTGCAGCGTTTGTGCAGCTGGCTGAGCGAAGTCGTGAAGCAGAGCGGGATGGCAATCCGTCCAGGCGTGATTCATAAGGCGGTATGCCTGGCGAAAACCGATTTGACCACCGAGTTGGTGAAAGAGTTCACCGAGTTGCAAGGGATTGTGGGCGGGCTGTATGCGCGGGTGCAAGAGCTTGATGCCAGCTTGCCCGAAGCCACGCGGTTGGCGATCGCGGACACGATCTACGATCACTACAAACCTGAATCGACGGAAGATGAGGTGCCACGCTCGATTGAGGGCGCGGTGCTCTCGATCGGGGATAAAGCGGATACGATTGCCGGAATGTTTGCCTTGGGATTGGTGCCGAGCGGATCGAAAGATCCGTTTGCGTTGCGGCGACAGGCCAATGCGATTGTGAAGGTGATCGACAAGTACAAGCTGCCGCTGCCGCTCGATGAAATGATGCGCGACGCGCGCGCGGGCTACCAGGGGTCGGAGGCGGCGAAGAAGTTTGTCGACGACGAGAAATTTTCAGAGTCGGTGAAAGCGTTCTTTGGCGAGCGGCTGGAATTTTATCTGAAAGATGTTCTGGGCTTTGCCTATGACGTGGTGAAAGCGGTGCTGGCCGCGGGCGCGCAGGATGTGGTCGATGTGGTGGCGCGGGCGGAGGCGGTGAAGCAGGTGATGCACATGCCGGAATTTCTGGCGATTGGCGCAGCCGGCAAACGCATGCGGAACATCCTGCGGCAGGCTGCGGAGAAAGGCGTTGTGCCAGCCACGACCGTTGAGAGTCTTCCGGACGCACCCGAGGAAGAAAAAGCTTTGATTGCATACCTGGAGCGGACCGACGCGAAAGTGGAGGCGCATCGCAGCAAGAAAGAATATCTGGGGGCGCTGCTTTTGTTATCGACGGCGCGGGAGCCGGTGGACAAGTTTTTCGACAAAGTGATGGTGATGGTCGATGACGAGAAGGTACGAGCGAACCGGTTGGCCCTTTTGCGGACGCTGCTGAGAGAGTTTTCCACGATCGCGGATTTTTCGGAGATTGTGACGGAAGGAAAGGCGTAAGGTAAGAGAAGGGCTAAAGCCCTGGTTGAAGCTTTGCCGGCGGGACGCCGGCGCTACGAGTTTAATGCCGGCGGAAGGCCGGGGCAACAAAATCCCAGAGTAAAGGACTCATCATGGCGACAATGACTCTTCCCGAAACAGAAGCGCAGGAAAGCAAGAAAACTTCAACCAAGTACGTTTACTTTTTTGGCGGGGGCAAGGCGGACGGCAACGGCAAGATGAAAGACGTGCTAGGCGGCAAGGGCGCGGGGCTGGCGGAGATGACCAATGCCGGGCTACCGGTGCCTCCCGGGTTCACCATTCAGACGGAGGCGTGCCGCGAGTATATGCGCAGCGGCGGCACCTCCAAGGAAGTGGACCGGCAGATGGACGAGGCGCTGACCAAACTGGAAGGGCTGCAAGGGCAGACCCTGGGCGTCGGCGAGAACCCGCTGTTGGTAAGCGTGCGCTCGGGCGCGAAGTTTTCTATGCCGGGGATGATGGATACGATTCTGAATCTGGGGCTGAATGACAAGAGCGTGGAGGCGTTGGCGAAGCGTAGCAACAATCCACGGTTCGCCGCCGATTCGTACCGGCGACTGATCCAGATGTTTGGCAACGTAGTGCTGGAGATCCCGAAGTCGGCGTTTGATGAAGTCTTCGACGCCAAGAAAAAACAGAAGAAGGCAAAGCTCGACACGGAGCTGGATGCGAAGGCGTTGCAGGAGGTGATTGAGGAATACAAGAAAGTGGTGAAGAAGCACGCCAAGCGCGACTTTCCGCAGGATCCGCACGAACAGCTGGTGATGGCGCGGGATGCAGTGTTCCGCTCATGGCAGAACGAGCGCGCCAAGCACTACCGCCGCATCAACAACATCGATGACATGCTTGGAACAGCGGTCAATGTTCAGGCGATGGTTTATGGCAATCTGGGCGATACCAGCGGCACGGGCGTGGGCTTTACGCGTAATCCGGCGACCGGGACCAAAGAGTTCTACGGCGAGTTTCTGATGAACGCGCAGGGCGAAGATGTGGTTTCGGGAGTGCGCACGCCGGTTCCAATTCTTGAACTGCACAAGATCATGCCGGATGTTTACGACCAGCTGCGCGACATCACGACGCGGCTGGAAAAGCATTACAAGGACATGCAGGATTTCGAGTTCACCATTCAGGATGGCAAGCTGTACATGCTGCAGACGCGCAACGGCAAGCGCACGGGGCTGGCCGCGGTTCGCGTGGCGATTCAGATGGTGGAAGAAGGACTGATCACAAAAGAGGAAGCGATTTTCCGGGTCGAGCCGAACCAGTTGTATGACTTCCTGGTGCCGCGCCTGGATGAGAAGAGCACGAAAGTGGAAGTGCTGGCGACGGGGCTGCCTGCATCGCCGGGCGCTGCCGTGGGACAGATCGTTTTCACCGCCGAAGAAGCAGTCAAGAAGGCGGGACATGGGGCCAAGAAAAATCCAGTGATCCTCGTGCGTGCGGAAACCACTCCGGAAGATATTCAGGGGATGGAAGTGGCGGCTGGAATTCTCACTTCGCGCGGCGGCATGACCAGCCACGCGGCGGTGGTTACGCGTGGCATGGGCAAATGCTGCGTGGCCGGCGCGGGCGATATTCAAGTCGAGGAACGGGCCAAGGTGATGCGGGTCAAAGGGCAGGTGTTCAAAGAGGGAGATTGGATCTCGCTCGACGGCACCAGCGGCCGAGTCATCAAAGGGAAGCTGAATACGCTGGAGCCGTCGGCCGATGACGCCGACTTGCAGAAGCTGCTGAGCTGGGCGGAGCCGTTCCGAAAGATTGGCGTGCGCGCCAACGCGGACATTCCGCGCGACGCGGTTCAAGCCAAGGCCTTTGGGGCCGAGGGCATTGGTCTCTGCCGCACCGAGCACATGTTCTTCGCTCCCGATCGGATCTCGCACATGCGGGCCATGATCCTGGCCGATAACGAGAAAGACCGGCGTGCTGCGTTGAAAAAACTCCTGCCTTACCAGCGAAAGGATTTCGAGGGATTGCTCAAGGCGATGGAGGGATTGCCGGTCACCATCCGGTTGCTCGATCCGCCGCTGCATGAGTTTCTGCCGAAACGCGAGAAGCTCATGGTCGACATCGCGAGCTTAGCCAGCGCCGACGCAAAGCAGAAGAAAGCGCTGGTGGAGGAATATCGGGAATACGGCGTGAACGGGGCGGGCGACCTGAAGAAGGTGATTCCCGCGCTGCTGTCGCGCGTGGAGGACTTGCACGAGTTCAATCCGATGCTGGGACATCGCGGCTGCCGGCTGGGAATCACTTACCCGGAGATTACCGAGATGCAAGCGAGAGCTATTTTCGAAGCAGCGGTCGCTGTGGAGAAGGCCGGCATCAAGACGCACGCGGAGGTGATGATCCCGCTGATCAGCACGGTGAAAGAAATGGCCAATCAGGGAGCTATTGTCCGGCGCGTGGCCGAGGAAGTGTTCAAGGAAAAAGGGAAAGAAGTGCACTACCTTGTGGGGACGATGATCGAGCTGCCGCGGGCGTGCATTGTGGCAGATGAGATCGCAAAGGAAGCGGAGTTCTTCTCGTTCGGCACCAACGACCTGACACAGACTACGTTCGGCTTCTCGCGCGATGACGTGAACAAAATCCTGCCGACGTATCTTGCGGAAGGGATTCTGAAGCAGGATCCGTTTGCCGCCATCGATCGGGATGGAGTTGGCGAATTAGTGCGGATGGGAATCGAGCGCGGACGGAAGACGCGTCCCAAGCTGGAGGTGGGCATCTGCGGGGAGCACGGCGGCGAGCCCTCCTCCGTCGAGTTCTGCCACCAGGTGGGAATGGATTATGTTTCCTGCTCGCCCTTCCGTGTTTTAACGGCGCGGCTGGCGGGGGCACAGGCTGGCGCCAGCGATAAATTAAAAGTGGAGGGCGGTCGGACTAAGTAAGGACGAAGCCCAAGTAAGAACGAAGCTAAGACGAAGCCAAAAATAATGGCCCGGAGCTTGTGCTCCGGGCCATTTGATTTGCAGCCAGAGATGGCAGACAGCGTTAATGGTTCTTCATGACTTGCGGTTCAATCTGTCTGGCTTCTTTCAGGTGACTCTCCAGCGTCGGCAAAGTAGTAGACGCGAAGTTTTTAACCGCCTCATCCTGGCCGCCGTTGCTTTCCTTCCGGAACTCGGCTACGTCCTGCGTGTGATCTTTCACCATGTCCGACATATAGGCGCGATCGAACTGATCGCCCGACAAGGCGGAAAGCTTTTGTTTGGTGGCTTCATCTTTCGCGTCGAGCGTTTCAGGCAGTGTGATGTTCTTTTCGCTGGCAACCTGCTTCAGCTGGTCGTTGGCCTTGGTATGATCGTCGACCATGCGCTGGCCGAACTTCTTTACTTCAGGACTGGACGCTTTTTCTACGGCGAGTTGTCCCAGTTCCACTTCCGCCATTCCACCCTGGGCGGCTGATTTCACAAAGTGTTGATCGGCGGCGCTCATGCCGGTGGACGACGGAGACATAGAGTTCGATTTCATGCCCATCTGGTCGTTGTTCTGGTTTGAGGTTTGAGCGGATGCGGCAAGCCCGCACAGAGCGAGGCCGAGCGCTGTGGTGGTTAGAATCGTTTGGATTTTCATGGCTAATTTCCTCCATCTGAGTAGCCTGCGTTCAGCATGAAACTTGGATGCGATTGCACCGGAGAGGTTGGCAGGTACGGGATTTACTGCACGCCTTGCAGACGAGCGATGAGCTTCTGCGGGAGGCTCTCCTCGGATTCGGACCAGAGGAGGCGCGAGCTGATGCCGCTATTCTTGGCGACCTGGTTGGAGAACTCCACGAGCTTGGCGACATTGTCGCGGATTTTGGCCCGAGTCTGATCGGTGAGAGATGTTTCGGGCTGAAGGAAATACGAGTCGAGGCCGAAGTCGACCTGGATGTGTCCGGTCTGCTGGTAGTCGCCTTCGTCGAATTCTTCGCCTTGAACGATAAATTTTATGGTTGCGGGCTCGAGCACCCAGTTGGCGCCGGAAAGGTCGGGCGTCCACAAATCCCAGTGCGCTTCGAATACGTAGGCAAAATCGTCATGGATTAATTCAGCGGCGATCAGCGTGGCTTGACCGGGATCGACTCCGGCGGGAAAGCGGCGTTCGAGGACGGTAGCCTCGCTCCACGAGACGGGGTGCACGGCGAAATAAGTCACCCCGGGACGCTGCTGGGAGAAGGGAAACTGCTGCAACACGGCGAAAGCGTGGGGCAACATCTCGGGAGCCGAGAAGTCAGAGAACCAAAGGCTGAGGTAGATCGGATCGGACATAAATTCGGAGGCGAGTCTGAAACGCCCTGCCTCACTCTCTCACTATCACTATAATGATAACCCGATTACTCAGAGTCAATCGAAGCACACTCAGCTTCTCCGGCGGGGTGCGTACAGCCACGCTGAACCTAAGGTAAAGTGAACCGAATCTGGAAGCATACCAGGTCGGCGATGTGACGAATCCGCCGCGATTGAATAGCCGGGCTCGGAGGTGAAGGACATGGGCCGCAAGTTAGTGCTCGATGCCAATGTGGTGGACCAGATCAATCGAGGCAATGCGGACGCAGCGAACGCTCTGAGCAAGATGCGTCGCAACGGTGATACGGTTTACATCAGCCAGCAGGCGTACAACGAACTGGTGACGCAACCAGCGATCCCGAGAACTGGCGCGGCGAACAAAGAGTTCCTCAAGGACGCGAATATTGAAATCGCGCCGGCGGGGCCGATGGCGAAACGCGTGGATGTGTATGCGGGCAATCAAACCAAGACTGGCACTGTGCTTTCCGAGGAGGATGCGCGCGTGGCGGCGCAAGCCTCGGCAATCGGCGCGGAGGTATGGAGTTTCGACCGGGCTTATCGAAACAATGCAAACGCGGTGCGCAACCTGGGAGTGAAGGTGGCGCCCGAATGCGATCAGATAGGGTTGGTCTCCGGGCAGACGCCGGCAGATTATCGGGTGGGGCGGCGATTGATGTCGTTCGCGCCGATCGAGGTCAGCGTCAGTGGCTATGTAACGAGAACCGGGCCGAGCGGCGGGAAAGGCGGAGTCTATTCGGCCTCGGTGGGCGTACCCGAGGGGCTGCCCGAGGTGGGTGGTCCCTCCCCGCGGGGCCAAGCGATCGTCGGCGGAATTGTGCTCGTCCTGGAAGGGATCAACATTGTCCTGAATATTATCAACGACAACATTCAGAAAAAAAAGGCAAACGATGCCTTGGACAAGGAACGCGCCGCGATCGGACAAGCGAGAAGCAGCAGACCGTTCAGCGCGGCGGCTGCCATGGTGTTCCCGATTGACGATTGGGCGGAGACGGTTTTTTCTTATATTGCCCCGACGGAGGACTCTAGCGGAACTCTGAACAACTACATCAATTTCAGAATGATCCGATGGGTGCGCGCGGAGAACATCCATCTGCTGAAATTCTTTTGATTGAGGGCTGGCACAGTTGCAGCGGAGGGTAGCTCCGCAACTTGTAATCGCGGGAGAGCCCTTGTATTCTGTTGGAGCCGTTCTAACACAGACATCAGCCCGATGCCTCCTCCACAAGGCGATTCCGGTAACTGATTCGAAGTAGAGTCCCCGTCGTCTAGCCTGGCCTAGGACATCGCCCT
>CAWFUK010000034.1:0-502320 GCA_963818935.1 uncultured Acidobacteriaceae bacterium | reverse complement strand
CAACCACTTTCCGTGTTGAACAGCGGTTTCTGAACGCCATCCTGGGCCAGAGTTATGTTCATGTCAGCGATCACGGTGACTACATCCTCCGGCGTGGGACAGAGGGCGGGAGTGGTGCTGACTTTCGTGGTTGTTCCGACATAGCCATGGAAGCCGATCTCATCTGAGAACGAGCCCCGGGTAGTTATTGACGTACGTCGAAAAGTACGTCGCCAAATTTGTTTCTACAGCATTCAGCACCGAGTGCGCACCAACAGGTGAGGGGCTTACGATGTCTGCCGTTGGATCCGTCCCCCGGCCGGAAAAAGAGATTCCTGGATAGCATGACCTGCCGGAGGGCGGACCTTTCACCACGCAGCGTGCATCCTGTTCCATGCGGACGAGCTGCTGCGGGGTGCCATTCCAATAGCCGGCGATATTCCATTCGTTCCAGATCTCGTAGTAGGAGATGCCGGTCTGGCCGGCAAGTTTTCGGTCGTAACTATGCTGCGCCAGCGCCGTGATCCAGGCAATCCAGGCGTCGTCGGCACCCGAGCCATCGGAGTTCAAATCAATGGGAGGATCGCAGGCGCCGGTTGTGTTGCAAGTCGTGTCGTTTGGGTTCTGCGAAGCCCAGGCAGGGGTGCGAGCCAGAGTGAAGATGGCATCCACGCCGTGCTGCTGCGCTTCGTCGAGCCATCCGTCTACGCTGGGCTGATTCGATCCTGAGGCAGTCCAATCAAACACGCTTTGCGAAGGGTTAACTTCGCCCCCACTCCACGCCTGAGGCCCAGAGTCGCATGCCGCCGAAGAGCATCGTATTGGATTGGCCGTCGACCTCATAGAACGGCCACGGCGCCTGGATGCTGTTGAGGTCAATACCGAAGAAAATCTGAGGAAGCGGAGTACCTACGCCTGCGCCGCTCGTCGTTCCGCCCGGACTGGGAGGGTTGAAGGTACATGCCGGAGATTCTCCGCCCCCGCCGCCCCCACCGCCCCCGCCGCCACCGCCGCCTCCCGTAGTGATCGAACTCGTACTGGAGCCGCCGCCGCAGGCGACCAAGCCGGCTAGGCCCGCGAGAGCGAGCAGCAGGC
Organism: uncultured Acidobacteriaceae bacterium; assembly: GCA_963818935.1. GTDB lineage: Bacteria > Acidobacteriota > Terriglobia > Terriglobales > Acidobacteriaceae > Sulfotelmatobacter. Next base: position 501,246 of record CAWFUK010000034.1, on the reverse strand, counting down.
ACAAGAACATCAGCAATCCGACGGAAGTAGACGCGGGGGATTCGTTCATCCTCATCGTATCTGTGGTTCCTTCCTCAACAGGTTCGAGAATTTAGGCAACGAATAGAGTAACCCACGTCTGGGCATTGAGTTGCGCTTCGATTTGCACTTCGACTTGCACGAAAGGTCATGGCTATCGTTGCTAAGCGGTTGATTGCAAAGAGTCTGCTTTGCCGAAAGTATGCGCTCAGGTTTCGCGATGTTGCCGGTGGTCCAAGGGCATGGCGATGAGGCTGGTGGCCTGAACGTTAGTGATAGATCCATGTCTTTGCAGTGCTCACGCCGCTGGCGTCTTCTCCGCCGAAGATGCGGACGCTCCCATCGAGAAGTTGAATCATCGCGGGATAATGAGCAGTATCCATGGTGCCTGAAGCTTTGGCAAAACTGTGGGCTTTGGGACTATAAATTTCTGCGGAGGCCGCTCCGCCTACAACCAGAATTCCGTCATTTAACAGTGTGATTGCAGCCGGGAGCTTGCTGCGCGCCTCGAAGGAGATTTCCAGTTGGCGTAAAGGCGCCGGTGGCGGGATCATAGATCTCCGCTGAGGCAAGCGCGTGGCCCTGGGCATCGATGCCGCCAGCAACGAGCACTTTGCCGGAGCGCAGGAGCGCTGCCGTGTGAGCGAAACGCGCCTGATGGAGATTTCCTGTGGAGGTGAATTGATTGGTATGGGGATCGTAAATTTCCGCGCTGGCGAGGGCAGACTGATTGCCGCCGGTTCCACCCACAATTAATACCCGCCCATCGGAAAGCATGGTTGCGTGTGCCGGGAGCGGGGCGCGGTCATCTTTCCGGTGAGGGTCCACTTCATGTTCCAGGGCTCGTAGACTTCTGCGAAGACAAGGGTCTGCTTGCCGTCTTCGCCGCCAGTTACCAGAAAATATCCGTTACGGGTCAGAACGCCGGCGGCCCAGGCGCGGCGCGCGTGCATGGGCTTTCCCGTTCGAATTTGCCGGTATCGAAGTCGAAGTCCTCGGTACTCGATAATGCAACCCCGCTGCGGGTCGAGCCTCCCGTGATGATGATGTGGCGGTCGCCGATGGCAGTGGCGACGTGGCCTTCGCGGGCGGTAAACATCTTTTCGCCGGGCGAGAAGGTTTCTTTGGTCGGATCATAAACTTCGGTGGTAGCAAGAACGACCTCGTGGTCATTTTGGCCACCGGCGATCATCACTTTTTTGTCCGGCATGAAGGTCGCGGTGTGGCCGGCGCGAGCCGTCGTCATATCGCGGCCCGCAATCAAGGTTCCGGCCGGAACACTTAAAGTTGTTTCGTCCGCCGTTTGCGACGCCGCCACGCAAATGAAGAATGAAAACGAGATGGCAGATGCAAAGAAAATGGCGGATTCGCTTCATGAGAGTTCCTTGACGTGAAATTCGAGAGTACCGAAGAGTGTATGAGAGGCGGGGAACCGGTGCAATAGTGGCTTTGGTGCGGCAAGGCAAGGCAGAAGCCAGAAGTCAGAGCCTGGAAACGGCGGACAACTCCCACTTCCGCATTCTTAACGCTGGCTTCTGCCTTTTCTTAGTTCAGGCCATAAATGTTCAGGTAACCGCCATCGGCGCTGCTGGCCGTTCCTACATAGACTTGTCCATTCGCCACGCTGGGAACGGTGAACTTGACCGCGAGTCCCTTGGGAGCATTGCTCGATGAAATTCGCGTGCAGGAAGTTGCGCCTGAATCGGTGGTGAAGAGGCAGTCGAGCGTGGCGGCATCGAAGGCCCAGAGGTTCGCTGCGCCTCCGCTGGAGGCGTTGCCTGCATCGATCGCCCAAACAATCGCTTTCAAACTTGCGGCGCTGGGAGAGGATATGGTCGGCGTCGGACCGGGCCAGCCAAACTTGTGCGAGGTTTGCGCCGAAGCCGTCTTGCAGAAGCCCGCTGACGTGCCCGTGCCGGTGCAACTGTTGCCGTTGGGATAAAACTTGAATTGCATCAGCGGCTCATTCTTGCTGCCCCAATAGGCGTAGCCGCTCGATCCGCTGCCCGCCGGAAGTGGTGGTCCACCACGCGGGCGCGCCCCACACGCCGCACTCCGTCGTGGTGTTGTAACAGAGAACATTCGGAATGTACTGCGTCACCTGATCGGCATTGCCGCCGTTGTAGCCGCCGAGATATCCCTTATCGGTGCGCAGTAAATAAATCGAGCCTTCCTTGCCCGCTTGCGCCAGCAGGTTCTGCGGGCTGCCTTTTGTTTGGAAGGGAAGCAGCATGAGTCCGCCGGAGCCGAGGTCGTAATCTTTGTTGTTGCGGGATTTCCAATCGAAGACGGTGAAGAAATCCTCGACGGTGAAGCTCAGCGGGGAACCGGTCAACTCCATATTCAGAATTGACTGGCCGTAATCGCACGGCGTAGTCGCACACGAAGTCGGCGCATCGTTCGGCGGGACGCTCGTATTCACATTGGCGTCGCCATTGCCGATGAGGGCGAACGAAGGATGTGCCCTCGTTGCCGCCGGCCGCGCCCGATCCGCCCTCCCAGATTCCGCCTTCATACGAAGTGTCGGACGGAACTGACATCCAGATACTCGTCTGGGTGAGCGCATTCCCCGCCGAATTAAGCTGATACGCCATCACCCAGCCGTTATAGGGGAAGTTGGTTTCATCGCAGGAAGCGCCCCAGGTAATGATGATCTGCGGATTCTCTCCCGTCTCCGGCACGGCCAGCAGTGCACCCCGCTGGTTCTGAGTCTGCGCGTAAGTGTTGTCCCACGCGATGCTGACCGATCCGTTCTTGTAGGTTCCACCAATCGTCGTCGAAGCTTTGGTGTCGCCGGTGGTAATGTCGAGCGCGTACAGCGTCTGCACATAGGTCACGGGAGAAGTCGTGGTCTTCATGCGCGCCAGTACGTACATCGTACCTGTGGTAATTGTGTTCGCCGTCCCAATCACGTTCTGGCTGATGTCGATCACCGGCGTGCTCGTGATTCCCACATATCCGGGAGCCGGCAGGATCGTGGTGCAGCCGTTCAGATCGGTTGTCGAGTCAAGATAGGTGTATCCCTTGGGGACCAGGTTGACGCTCCAGATCACTTTGCCGTTCGAGCCATTGATGGCGTAGACCCCAATCTTCTTCTGTGACCACGTATGCCACATCGGTGTAGGTCGTCTTTTTGATCACAACGTTGGGCAGAACCAGCGGCTGCGCATACACCGCGCCGTTCACCGCAGTCGAGTACAGCTTTTCAAAAACTGTGCCAGTCGTCGCCGTAATTGCCGATTGTGTCAGCGTGCCTTCGCTCGTGTTCTGTCCCAGCCGGTTGGGCGCGCCCTGAAAAGTGGTGAGGCAGACATTGTTGCCGGTCGTAGTGGGACAAGACCCCGTGGTGCTGGGCGCTTTCTGAGCGCCGGCGGCCAGCGTGAGCAGATGTGGAAACCAGGACGCACGAACCACTCCAACCGAATTTAGCGAAGGAAGAAAGCTTCAAGGGATTACTCCTGGGGGGACGGTGTGTAAGGGCAATATAAGGGCTGGCAGGGGGAGGGTCAAGTGTGAACGTTCTTGCAACATGCCCAAAGTTTCCAAAAAAGGCTTGTCATCCCGAGCGAAGCGAGGGACCTACCTCTGCCGGCGCGGCTTGTGCTGCAAGCGAACACCAAGATCCCTCGCTCCATTCGGGACGACAATAGGCTTTGGAACTGCTTTCAGGATCACGCCTTAGGGCAATAAAGGCTGTCATCCCGAGCGAAGCGAGGACCTTGGTTTTCCGCGTACGGCGAAAAAATCTTCGCCTGAGAACCCCCTAAGCGATCCTAGGCACAAACCGGAACGTCTGTAGCGTGTCCCACTCCCGTGACAGATCATCCCACTTCGGGTTCGTCGACTCGATTAACGCAACCCGCTTGGCGCGGCCCCAAGCCTTGATCTGCTTCTCGCTCAATGGAATTGCGAACATCCTCAAAGCTCTCAAAATACACAAGTCGAGTCATGTTGTACTGGGCCGCGAAGCCAGGCGTCAGCTTCAGCTCGTGTTCACGAACCCGCCGCCGAATGCTGTTCGTCATCCCGGTATAAAGCCCCTTGGAGGCGTTGGCCATGATATAGACGAAGTAGCGACGCTCCTCGCGCATGTCACACTCTCCAATTGGTCATATCGAGCAGAGTCACACTCTCCAAGTTGTCATCCCGAGCGAAGCGAGGGACCTTGGTTTCCGCCGGCGCGATTTGTGCTGCAAGCAAAAACCAAGGTCCCTCGCTCTGCTCGGGATGACAGTCCGTACCGGGATGACAATCCGCTCGGCATGAAATCCCCTCGGGATTGTCAATCCGTAGCCTCTAGCTCACCGTCAGCTGCACCGTCACCGTATGCGTGATGTTTCCACTGTTGGCAATGACCACGATCGAATACGTTCCCGCGGCGGTTTTTGACCCTGCCGTTACAGTTAACACCGACGTTCCTGAAGTTTTAATCGAACTCACGCTGAGAGTGTCGGACAGCCCGCTCACCTCCGAGATTCCATCCAGCGTCAAGTTGGCCGTCGCGGTGAAATTCAGGGGAATAATGGTCAGATTAAATACCGCCGATTTCCCCGGGGCCACCGTCAAAACCGCGTTGTCGACCGTAATCCAGAAGTCGGTGCCCCGGATCAACGCGCACGCCGCTCCGGGACTGCCCGAGGGCTTCTTGAAGCTGGAACTGGAATCCTGGATGGTGCGCTCTTCCACGTCGAAAAATCAATCATGCTGCCATTTTCGGCGACGGCACCTCGAACTCGGAATCGGAGTTGAGTCGTTCCACCACGTGTTCTTCGAGGTCAACGTCGTATAAAAGGTCGTCCAGTCGGAATCGTTCAGGTAATCATCATCAACAGCAGTTGGCTGCTGCTGTTCGCCTGAATCGTATCTCCGCTGTTAACAAAGTTCTGCGTGATTAAGTTTGTAGTCTTGTTCGTGATCCAATCCGTGACTTCGATTCCGCCCTTCACTCCGATCATGTCGATCGCGGCGGGAAGATTATTCATGATCACGCCGTTGGTGAACGAAACGTTTTCCGAGTTGCGCAGCACCAGTCCACCCACCACCTGCGTCGATGTCTGGTTGCATATATAGCTATCGTTAAAAGTCACCGGCCCCAGATCTTTTTCCACGAAGATGCCGCTGCGCAAGTTTCCGACCGACATCACGCCGCTGGTGCTGATGTTGACGTTATCGGTGTCCCAGTGAATGCCATACGCCTCGTTGAAGCTGCTGGTAAAGCCGGTGATGGTGTCATCGTGCACTTGCCAGGCATGCAGCCCGCCGGTGTTGCAGGTGTAATAAGCGCCCTGCGCGCCGCGCCAGTTGTTATAAGAAGCGGTGTCCGATCGCCACAGTCCATACTGCGTGGTGGCTTCCTGAAAGCCGGAATCGCCATTGTGTTGCGAGAACGCTATTTTCCACGGTGAAATAGGTTGCCGGGGTCGAGATGCTCAGTCCCTGGCCGTTATTCCATTGGAAAGTGTCGCTATCGAATAAAACGTTCGTAGCGTCCCCATCCACTACGACCGCGGCCGAACCATGACAGGTGTTGGCGTATTGAAATGTGATACCCCGCACCACGAATCTCCGACTTGTTGTTGATGGTGAAGAGCGTCGATTCGGTGCCTGCTTCGACCGTTGCGGTGCTCATATCCGTTCCGCTGGGCGGCCAGACATAGAGGAGGTTGGCACTTTCATCTACATAAAATGTGCCTTCGAGCATCTCCGTCTCCGACAGCACTTGCGTTAATACCGTTCCGTTTACCGGCGACCAGCTCCTGCCGCATCGTGATCTCCTGCTGGAAGGAACAGGACTCAAGCTGAGGGCAGGTCCCCCAGTTGTGGGTCCAACTGGTGGTGTAGATGCTTTTGTTCTCCGAATATTCGGAGAAGCCGGTGTAGACGGTAGCTCCGCTCACGATCACGGTCGCTCCGCTCGCCGCCTCAAATGTGATCGGCCAACTCGTATCTTTCGGGCTGTGAGAAAGGCTGATGCTTTCCCGGTAGGTTCCGGCGTCAATCGTCACCTTGGTGCCGATATTGTTGTGATTATTGGTGATGGCGAGCGATGCCGCCGCGCCGATGGTTTTCAGCGGGCTCGATTTGGAGCCGGAATTGTTATCGTTGCCCGTCGTCCCGTTGACGTATATGTCCGCGGTTTCCAGAGCTTCGTTCACATTCGCCTGGCCAAAAGCTGCGCCCAGCAATAAGACGAGGAATAAGCCAATAAGAGCGAAACTATAAAAAATTTTGCCAGACAGGCCATGCCGACTCGACGGCTGGCCGTCTCCAGCCAGGGGGGATGCGTCGTACATGAACACCTCTCGAAGGGGGATTTTCGAAAGGACGCTCATTTCTGGGTGAGAGTCCTTGATGCCACTCTAGAGAGGCAGGGTTCAACTGACTAGGTCACGAAGGGACACAAACCGCACTCAATATTCGGTCTATGCCCGATACGGGACGCCGATCTTCGGGCCGCAGGCGATCGAGCACAAATCCCTCCCAGCAACGTGTCCCCGAGGAGAAACTTAATGCTCCGCCCCACAATTCGAGTTCCCATGCCAACCGGTTAAGGTTGCTTGGCGTAGATGTATCATTTGGGGTCGCCGAATATGGACTCCGCCTCCATCCGCGATCAAATATCCCGCATTCTGCGCAGCCAGACGTTCGCCCACAAAAGCCAAGTCCGAAGGCTGCTGGAAATCCTTTCCCGGAGCATGAATTCTGAGGTCCAGCTAAAACCCAGCGATGTCATCCAACAGCTATGGCCGGCTGAAGTCAGAACGAAGCGCGCGGCCGATGTGGCCACTGAGATAAGCCGACTGCGCCGCGCCCTCGATTCCTATTACGAAAAAGAGGGCGCCAGCGATCCGATCACGATTTATCTGCCGAACCGTTCGTCGAGCGCAGGCGAGGGAGCGCAGGAGACACGCTGGATTGCCGCCAAGATTCGACAACCGCTAGGGGCAAACACAGAACTCGCGGCTGAACCAATCCCAATCTCGCGCACCCACGAAAATTTAAAAATCACCATCGCCGCCGCAGCCCTTCTGCTGCTCGTAGGTACTGGTTATTTCTCGATTCGAATTCTGCGAGCACACGCCCAGCCCCAGTTCGGCCGGCTCGACGGTACTGCGCTGCGCATCTTCGACGCCTCCGGAAAAGAGCTGTGGAGCAAGAATTTTCCCCAGAGTTTTGGTCCCGATTGGTACTACGACGAAAAGATGTGGGGACCGCACATCTGGTTTGCCGATCTCGACGGCAACGGGCATACCAGCGTTCTTTTCTCGTATGTTCCGGCGGGATCTCCGATGAATCCGCAATCTTCCACGCTCATCTGCTACTCCGATCGCGGCGACGAGAAGTGGCGTTGGACGCCCGGAAGAGATTTGCCCGAGCTCAACGGAAGTCCGGCGACCTATTTGACCCATGCCCTCAAGATCCTGAAGGCAACCGACAAGAGGCCTGCACGAATTGTTGTGGCTAGCCAACATTATCCTTGGTGGCCCACTCAGATCGCGCTACTCGATTCCAAGGGAAAAACAGTTTCCGAATATTGGCACTCGGGTGGATTGGATTTCATGACGTTAGCTGACCTCGATGGCGATGGCAGAGAGCAAATTATCGCCACAGGAGTGGCCAATGGCTACGACCATCAAGCCACGCTCGTCGTACTCGATCCGGATAAAGTTTTTGGGGCTTCCAGCGAAATACGCCCCGATTTTCAGATTCACGGTATGGGCACGGCTCAGGAGAGGCTGCGCTTGTTATTTCCGCGCAGTGATTTGAACCGGGCACTGTATCAGTACAACATCGCGATGAACCCCGTCTTTGAGAATGGAATCCTCAAACTTACGGTAGCGGAATGCATGACGCTACCCACCTACAGTTGCCCGATCTGGTATGAATTTAGCCGCAACTTTCATTTGATTGCCGCCTACGCGGGAGGCGATGAATTTCGCAGCGCCCATAACCGCTTCTACCAGACGGGAAAAATCACGCACGCGCTCAGTGCAGAGGAGCAGGCGGCTTTCCAGAAAGTACGCTGCCTGTCGGGATGTAAGTCGGACTACGCGCCCGTCGGTGAATTGGTGCCGTGAGCTGCAAAAAGTGAGGAATGTTTCAACACTTCCGCCGAATTTCATACCGAGTTCATATCATTTCTCGCTGCTAAGTCTGGTCTAACTCCTTTCTACGTGCTACGTTGGCCTGCTCGAATCTTGAGCCGCGCGGTTGCTCCTGCAGATTTGCCTAGGACCAAGAAAATTGTGTCCGACCAAGGAGTAGAGAAAGAGAGACTTTCAATGCAAGAACGGACGAATTGCAAGCCCAGCTGTTTCTTACACGCAATCTTGGCGGCGCTTGCCGCTCTAGCGATGGCAATGCCTTCGCCTGCCCAGACGTACACGACCTTGGTGAATTTTGACGGAAGCAACGGAGCCGCTCCCTATTACGCCGCTTTAGTTCAAGGGCGCGATGGCAATCTGTGGGGGACAACGACTGGCGGCGGAGCCAATAACGGCGGAACCGTCTTCAAAATGTCTCCGGCCGGCTCTCTTACCACGGTTTATAGCTTCTGCGCACGGGTGAGTTGCACTGATGGCTACAACCCGGTAGCCGGCCTCCTGCTGGGCAGGGACGGCAACTTTTACGGGACTGCGTCCAAAGGCGGGGATATCAATGGATGCGATGATCCGTACGGATGTGGGGTGATTTTCAAAATCACGCCCAAAGGCGCGTACACCGTGCTGCACACCTATGAGGTCAGCGATCTTGCGGCCGGGCCGGTCGGGGGGCTGATTCAAGCCACCAACGGCAGTTTCTATGGCGATGGCGGCCTCGACAATGGGGGCATGGCGGTCTACAAAATCACCTCGTCGGGGACCTACACCGAAGTGGCGAGTTGGGACCTGAACGTCCTGGGCCAGCCTTATGGCGGACTCATTCAAGGCGCCGACGGATTGCTTTACGGGACTGCATCGTTGGGCGGTACAGGAAGTTGCAATGACGGCTGTGGGGCCGTGTTCAAGGTCCAGACCAATGGCAAGAAAATGGTGACGCTGCACAGCTTTGACGCCAGCGATGGTGAAGACCCGGTCGCAGGGCTGGTACAGGCCGCCGATGGCAACTTCTATGGTGCTACGGTTGAGGGCGGACCCAGTGTAAACCTGGGGAACTGTGATTTCGTTTATCCCTATGGCCAGTGCGGAACGCTGTTCAAAATCACCAGCACAGGCGGGTTCACTCCCTTGTACGATTTTTGTCCGGAATCCGCTACTTCGATAAGCATGTTCCCGTTTGGCACGCTGATTCAAGCTACCAATGGCAACCTCTACGGAACCACGCAGTTCGAGGAATCATCGGCAACGGCACGATTTACGAGTGGAATTCGACTGCGAATACGTTCAGCACTCTCTACAGCTTTCCGCAGAATAGCGGCAGTTTAGCCGGATTGGTGCAGGCCACGAATGGCAGAGTTCTACGGTACGAACGCCAGCGGTGGAAACAGCTCAAATTGTAGTTACGGCTGCCGGGGCCATCTTCAGCCTCGATCTGGGCTTGGGCCCGTTTGTGCGACCAGTGACTTATTCGGCCAAAGTTGGGGCTACGGTCAAGATCACGGGCAAGGCTTTACCAAGTCAACCACAGTTGCATTCAACGGAGCGGCTGCCATGTGCTCCGTAAAATCAGGGACGTATCTGACCGCGACCGTTCCCCGCCGGCGCGACTTCAGGATCGGTGGTGGCCACGATCTCCGGATCGACGCTGACGAGCGACAAGATTTTCAGCGTGCTTCCGTAGCTCCAGGTGCAAAGTCGGAGTGGGGGCGGCCATTTTTCTAGGGCAAACTCTGCAGGCGCGCCGCCGGTTTCAGGGAGCGACGAGCTGCCCCGCGAAGCTGCAGGAGGCAGAATCCCAGCAGTATGCAATATCTTTCATTCTTGACACGTCCTGTCGTGCCGCTAGAATAGCGGAACGTCTTAGCCTGTCGTCCCCCGGGGCAAGATCAGCCTGAAGAGACAAATCCGTATTACAGCCTCGCTCTGACATCTTGCTGTCGCAGATGGCCGCTTGCACGCGGGCCTAGGCGGTGTGGGGGAATGATACGGCACGCAATGAACCACAAGACCGCAGGAATACAGGAGTTACTATGAAACGCGCTCTGTCCGCTTCCATGATCGGTTTGTTGCTGTCACTAATCGCGGCCTTGCCCGCGTTAAGCCAGGATGTTTCCTCCAGCCCCAGTTCGCTGAGCTTTTCCAACACTTACGTCGGGAAATATACCGGCTCCGTGCTCACCATCACCAACATCCAAAAATCAGGGGCGGCGATCATCAATAGCGTCAGTTTCTCCTACCCACAGGCTGCCAATTCCTCCGGCGTAGCGCCGACCTCGCTGGCCAAGCCCGGCGACATCACTACTCGATCTTCTTCCAGCCGCTGGCGGCGACCACCTATGACTGCAACTTTGTCATCACCATGGCGGACTCCACCGTGGTCGATGTTCCGCTGAGCGGAACCGGCTGGCTTCCCCAGACCGCGGGTGAGCCGCCAGTCCTGCCTCGTTGGTAGGTTCTCCAGTCAGAAATTAGGATCGACAGCGGCTTAAACTTCACCCGTACAGGCCGAGCACTGAACGAAGAGCATGAACCTGAACACGATCACGGTCGAGCCTCCGGATTTCGTGGTCAGCCCGGTGACTTTGCCCTACGCCATCGCGGGCGGGGCAACTTTGACACTTTCGGTCACTTACAGCCCCAGCCGAGTGGCAACAGAAAATGGCGTAATTGATCTGGCTTTCAACGAAGTTCCGGACGGGAGTTTCTCTGACCGGCACCGGCATAGCTGCGACCTCTCTTACGATCGCGAATTTCTCTGTACTGCCGCAAGCCACGGTGAACGCCGCTTTATTCCGTGACTCTCAACACCAGTGCGGGCACCGGCCCCTTCACGTGGAATCTTCTCAAAGGCACTTCGCTGCCGACCGGGTTAAGCCTTTCCAGCACGGGCGTAATCAGCGGAACCGTCGCCTCCAGCGTCGCTGCCGGCACCTACTCCTTCAGCGTTCAGGTCAAGGGCTCGAAACCAAACACTGTAACCAAAGCCTCACCCTCGCCGTCTACGCCAATCTGGGTGATGCGTGCAACAACATCTCGTTCGACGTTCCCAACACTTCCACCCCGATGGTCGATCTGGTCTCGCTGGGCACGGGAACTTATCAAGGCTTTGAAGGCGGACTTTATCCCAACGGCAGCAACGTCGATCCCAGCCCGCACTACACCGATGGCTTGGCCTTCGCCGATGGCATCCAGCCACTGGATGGCAATGGCACCGTCGATCCGACCAACGGTAAAGAGGTTTTCCTGGCTATTGGAGAATCGACGGCGCAGAACGAGTTCAACAGCTTCCTGCCGCTCGCGGTTGCCGATCCCGCCAAGAACCCAAAGTTGGTCATCGTCAATGGAGCCCAAGGGGGAGCCACTCCCAATGAGTTTGTCAGCTCCGGCACCTATTACTGGTCGACGATTCTCAACAATTATTTACCCCAGAACGGGGTAACCCAAAATCAAGTGGTCGCCATCTGGATCGAGGACACCGACTCCATCAAGACCGGCAGCTTCCCCTCCGACATGACTCAGATGCAAAGCGAGTACGAGACCATGATGCAGGACTTCCTGACCAACTTCCCCAACGTGAAGCTGGTCTACTGGTCGTCGCGCGTGTACGGTGGATATTCGAACGGGTTGGTCAATCCGGATGATCCCGAGCCTTACGCCTTCGAAGCCGGCTACGCCGTCAAAGACGCTATCGCCGACCAGATCAACGGCGCTGCCAATTTGAATTACAACCCTTCGAACGGGCCGGTGCTCGCGCCCTGGATGGGATGGGGTCCGTATTACTGGTCCAACGGGATGACGCCGAATTCACAAGGCTTGGTATGGGATTGCGAGGACTTCTCCTCCGACGGCACGCACCCTTCGGCAACGTTTGGACAATTGAAAGTAGCGAACGCGCTGCTGAACTTCCTCCGGACCGATCCTACGGCCACGCCGTGGTATTTGGCTCCGGTAGCGGACGACAAGGCAGAGAAGTAAGACGAAGCGTTTTGGTCGACTCGCCCCCGTCCAAGCCAGGCCTGGGCGGGGTTTTTCGTAAGGGCCGCAAGTCGCAACCCGTCTACACCCTTTGGTGATCTAGTGCTCGTTCCCGTCTCGATAGATGCTTCAAGAGACTCTCCTGTTGAGTCCTCCTGACATCCCTTCTGAGAGGCTTGATTCGATGTACTGGCGCGTACCCGGTTCGGCGAAACGTAAGTATCCGACTCAAACTATTTTTTTCCAGTTCACAGCTCTGATTGCGATCCTATTGGGGCTGCTCTTGTCTAACGCATGTTCCGGCTTCTCTGCGCCTTCTGCACCTTCTGCGCCCCCAACTCAACCGCTAGCCTGACGATTTCATCCGCGCTTCCATCCGCCACGGTCGGATCGATTTACAACACTGCCCTCAACGCGAACGGCGGTACAGCACCTTACAATTTCTCACTTTCATCCGGCGAGTTGCCTGCTGGCCTGCTCCTCGGGTCTACGACCGGAACCATCTCAGGGACACCTACCACAGCTGGAAGTTTCAGCTTTGCCATCCTGGTTTCGGATTCCACGGGAGTATCGAAGCAGCAATCCTTGCAAATCACGGTCTCCTCCAGCGCTCCAGATTCGACCCCAGGCAATGCCTTCACAGACCTTCAGCAAAGTGGCGGATGGGCAAGTTACGGGCTGACCCCGCCAAGCTATGCGACCTGTTCGCCATCACCCTGCGATGAAATCACTTATTCGATGGCTCAAGGGATTGACTCTCCTTCGATGAGCGGAGACTCGGCGCAATTTAATCTGGGTGGAAGCACGGTCTATGCCGACGCCCTGTTTAACAATCACCTGATCGGCGACTTTTCTTCGCAGGGGATGCCCGACAACAATCACACGCTGGTCCCCACTTACCACAACTTCACCTACGATGTGTACTTCTACGGCGCGAACCTTGAACTTTCGCAGGCGGTCGAGTTTGACATCAATCAGTTCTTTGACAACCTGGGTTTCATTTGGGGCCACGAGTGCCGCATCGCCGGTGGCAACGAATGGGACATCTGGGACAATATCAATCAGCACTGGGTTCCCACCGGGATCGCCTGCTACCCGAAGAGCAATGCGTGGAACCATCTGACGATTCAGGTGCAGCGCACTCCCGACAATCAGTTGTTGTTTCAGTCCATCACTCTGAATGGCGTGACCGGTACGGTCAACCAATACTACGATCCCGGCTCAACCGATGGTTGGTATGGGGTGACCATTAACTACCAGATGGATGGAAATTACGAACAATCGCCCTACACGGTCTACCTTGACGACCTAACCTTCACCTTCGAGTGAGAGAGTCTCGCGCACAGAACAGAACTTCCTTTCCAGACCGAACAGCACTTCTAGGCGACGCTTTCAACACCGGGCTGAGGACGACGACGGCCGAGGCTGTGACGCTCCCGCCTGACCGTACCGGGCGAATATAGTTCACAATAAATCGTCATCACGCTCAAAACCGCTCGATGAGCGAAATGGGCGTTTACGCCAATTGACGGAAATTTGTCCTTTTCTGTGGCCAGTGCCCGGCGTTACGATTACACATCGCTATGGACTTTACTTGTCAGATCACGCCTGAGATGCTCGGCCTCAGTTGGCGACGAGTTTTCCTTCTGATGGTGGCCGGAAGCATTCTTGCATCGTTGGTAGGGCTCCTCTTCTTGTCAATGGGCATCCACGGCCGTCTGCTCATTGGAAGCATGGTCGGGCTAGTAAGTGCCGCCTTCATTCGTCCTTTGCTGATGCGTCCGTTGTCACGTACAAAATTGCGGCTCACCGATGACACTATCGAGGAGTTGGACGGCCCTGTAATACGCCGGGATGCTATTGCCAGCGTTAGCGAGTACATCAACGACAGCTGCCCCGGTTTTGAAATTGTCGGCAAAGGTAAACCACGGTGGCTTCGTAAGTACACCATTTTTGTTCCTGCCACTCTGCCTGAATATCAACACGTTAGGAAGATCGTTCAGAGTTGGGCAGTCGCACAAGAATGGCGCACACACTGAACTAGCCAGCTGACTTTCGAAAAATCGCGATTACACTCGTTGATGCCATGCTCGCGTAGAAAACGAACCTAAGTCTAGATACGATTTGCTGATCTTCAGGAAATCGCGCGGCAAAGAGCCGCGCCGCCGGCTACTCCTGCGTCGGCTCCGTAATGGGCTGGGACTAGAGGAATGTCCTGGCAATGAATGTTGACGCACCATGCCGGAAGCTGATCCTCGATGTCTTTGAAGAATGGCCGCATCATGGAAGCCGCGCCGCCGCCAATCACCATCACGTCGGGTTCGAGCAAGTCGACCATCGTTCCCAGCCACACCGCGAGAAGCATCGCGGTTTCCTGCAAAACCTCTTTGGCGAGCGAATCACCGGCAGCATAAGCTCGTCCGACCATTTCTCCGGTGATGCGTTCGAGATGGCCCGCAGCGTATTCGCGGATTATCGAGTCGCGGCCGGCGGCTATCTTTTCGGAAGCGCGCCGCGCGATGGCTGTTCCGGAAGCGAGAACTTCGATGCAGCCCGGCTTGCCGCAATTGCAGCGCGGACCGCGATAGTCGATTGTGATGTGACCACCCTCGGCTGCCGCGCCGGTGCGTCCGTGATAGATGTGTCCGTCGAAGATGATGCCGCTGCCGATGCCGGTGCCGATGGTGGCGTAGAAGACATTTCGATAACCGCGTCCGGCGCCCCATAGCGCCTCGGCGAGCGCGGCCGCGTTGCCATCGTTGTCGACGCGAACCGGGACAGAATAAGCTTTGGAGATTTCGGCGGCGAGCGGGAAATTGCGCCAGCCCGGCAAATTCGGCGGATTTACCACCACCCCGGTTCGGGGATCGAGTGGGCCGGGAGCACAGATGCCGATTCCAGCGATCGCCTTCTGCGAGAGTGATGCCGGGTCGAGATGGGCGGCGGAGAGGACGGAATTTATGGCGCACTTCACCGCCGCCAGTCCGGCTGCCGCGTCGGAGGCGGCCATCGGCGTTCGCGTCTGATGGGTGATTTTTCCTGTGGAGTCAACTAAGCCTGCCGCGACTTTCGTGCCGCCGACATCCACCCCGATGGAAGGTACTTCCGAGATAGGCATTGTGCGAGACCAGAATCGCGGTTGGCTACGGATTGCGCTCGCGATTCATGTGGGGGAAGGCCACAGAAGAATATACAGGAGTAAGCGGCTCTGAAATCAATGTCATTTCAATACAGATATCATTTTAGGCAACGACGAAGACTACTACGGCACAAGAACTCACCAAGAAATGTCCTTCGTTAAGTTGGAGTTCTCCGTGGTCTAATGATTCAGCCAGCTATGTCCAACCGCTTTCCAGCCGCGAAAGATCAGGAACTGATTCAGATTGTTGACTCGGCGTTGGCGGATGCAGCGCGGCGCAGCGGCGAATGGCTGGTCTGTCGAGTGGGCTGTACGCAGTGCTGCATTGGAGTTTTCTCCATCAATCAACTGGATGCCGCGAGATTGCGGCGAGGACTTGCCGATCTCGATAAGCGAGCCCCGAAGCGCGCCGAGGGAGTGCGGACCCGGGCGCGAGACGCCGTTGCTCGTCTATCGCGAGACTTCCCTGGCGACATTGCGAGCGGCATTCTGGATGAAAGCGAAGATGCGATGGAAAGATTTTCTACTTTTGCAAACGATGAGCCTTGTCCCGCACTCGATCCCGAAACCGGGAGGTGCGAAGTCTACGAATCGCGCCCTATGACCTGCCGAACCTTCGGACCTCCAGTTCTCAATGAGGAAGGTTTGGGTGTTTGCGAACTGTGTTATCGGGGTGCCACCGATGAAGAAATTGCGGCTTGCGAAATGAAGCCTGATCCCAACGATGTCGAAGCGGCGCTGCTGAAAGAAGTTGAAGCCAGCAGCGGGGTTCGGGGAGACACGATTGTTGCGTTCTGTCTGGCGTAGGGAGCGATGTGAATTCGAAAGCGGATCAGCCTTTCTTTTTCTCAAGTTCGGCCCAGCGCTCGTAAAGCGCGTCCACTTTGGCTTGCGCATCTTCCATCTCGGCATGCGCTGCCAGCAAACGTGGCCCGTCGCTGACGATTTCAGGATTTTCCATCTGTTCGCGTTTGGCCTGCAATATTTCTTCAGCCTCTGCCACGCGCTGCTCGATGGAGTCATATTCGCGAGCTTCGAGATAGGACAACTTTTTCTTCGCGGGAGTTGGGCGATCGCTTTCTGTGCGCGCGTTCTGCATACGAGCACTTCGATCCGAAGTTTGGGGATCGTTTTTGGCCGCCTGCTTACGGTCTTCCTTTCGATCTTGCCTTCGATCGTCGAGCCACGCCTCCCATTGCGAGTAATCGGCGAAGGTTCCCGCGCCGCCCTCGCCATCGAGGCCAAGAACCAGCGTGGACACGCGATCGAGCATGTAACGATCATGGGTTACGAGCACGAGCGAGCCGCGAAACTCGAGCAGGCTTTCCTCCAAAATATCCAGAGTCGGAATATCCAGGTCATTGGTCGGCTCGTCCAGCAGCAAAATGTCGGCGGGTTGCAGCATGAGTTGCGCGATCAGCACCCGCGCCCGCTCGCCTCCTGAAAGCTTGCCGACGGGCTGATTCAGTTGCTCGCCAGTAAAAAGAAACTTTGCTGCCCACGATGCGACGTGCACCTGCCGGTCCTGATAAATCACGGAATCGCCCTCTGGAGCCAGTGTGCGGCGCAAAGTGATATCGGGATCAAGTGGACGGCTCTGATCGAAGTAGACAATGCGCAGCCACTCGGCGCGCTGAATCTCGCCGCTAGCGGGCGGAATTTGCCCCAGCAAAAGTTTGAGCAGGCTGGTTTTGCCGCTGCCATTCGGCCCAACCAGGCCGACACGCAGGCCAGCGGTAATTACAAAATTAAGCCCGCTGAAAAGAGCGCGCCCTCCCACCTCGCAGCTTACGTTTTCCAGTTCAATCAGCCGCTTGGTTTTGCGATCGGTCGCCGAGAAGTCGATTTGCGCCGTCCCGCTGCGCGTTCTCGCATTCAGATCGGCGAGTTCGTTCATCAAATCGCCAGCCTTGCTGATGCGAGCTTTCGACTTGCGCGTGCGCGCTTTCGCTCCGTGGCGCAGCCACTCGATCTCGCGATGAACCAGATTCTCCAGCGCTTCCTGCCGCTTCGATTGCGCGTGCAGAAATTCTTCTTTCTTCTCGAGGAACCGGGTATAACTGCCCGCCACGCGCAGCAAGCCATCGGGATAAGCTTTGTTCAACTCAGCCATCTCGGTGGCAACCGCTTCCAGAAAGTAGCGATCGTGGCTGACCACCACGCAAGCAAAGTTCGCGGCTGCGAGCAATTCTTCCAGCCACTCGATCCCCGCCAAATCCAGGTGATTGGTAGGCTCATCGAGCAACAGAATATCCGGCCCCTGCACCAGCGCTTCTACGATTGCGAGCCGCTTCTGCCAGCCGCCGGAGAGAGAAGCAGCCTCGGCGGCGAGATTGTCGAAGCCCGCCCGGCCCAGAGTTTCGGCAAAACGCGTGCCCCGTTCGTCATGCGGCACACTCGCCTTTTCCATTGCTTTCTCGGCCACCGAGCGCACCGTGTCGCCCGGCCTGAATTTTGAATCCTGCTCGACATAGCTGAGGCGAATTCGCTTGCGCACGGCGATCTCGCCGCTATCCGGAGTGACTTCCCCGGCGAGAGTGCGCAGGAGTGTAGATTTCCCCGAGCCATTCGGTCCAATCAGTCCGATGCGGTCTCCTTCGGAAACCGTGAAGCTGATGTTTTGGAACAGCGGACTTGCTCCAAAGGATTTCGAAATTCCCTGGGCATTAATGATTGGTGGCAACGACTTTCTTTCTCCACAGAAGATAAAATTGGGCTGTTTTGAGGTTAACAGGAAATGGAATGGAACAGAGGTTGCGAGGTGGTGGCGGATCGAAGATAAAAAAGCCCCATCCTAGTCGGAAAGAAGGCGACTAGGATGGGGCACCCGGCGACCGGCTTCCGAACTTCAGGCCACTGCCGGGACTTTGCTTTCCGCCAGTTTTCCTTTGGGCAGGGCTGGCTTTTTGGCTAAGAATTCGCAGAGCAGGGCTATTGCCGCCAGCACTGCCGCTGTGTAGAACGCCATCTGGTAGTTCTTGTACTTGTCGTACAGTAATCCGCCAATACGGCCGCCGAGAAGACCGGCGACGCCCCAGGCGGTGAATAGCATTCCGTAATTGATGCCCAGGTTCTTGGTGCCCCAAAAGTCGGCAGCGGTTGCTCCGTTGACGGAAAGCTGCGTGCCATAGCACCAGTAAACGATGAACAGCATAACGAACAGGCCCACCACGTTGCCGCCGACGAAATACAGAATGGGCATGGCAACCATGGAGATGCCAATCATCAGACGCAGCACGTTGATGCGGCCGAGGTGATCTGACATCCAGGCGGAAAGAATTCGGCCGGAGGCATTGCCGACCGCTCCTACAATCAGGCCAAACGAAGCCAGAGTGACGCCGGGGATGCCAACGCTTTTCGCAAAGGGCACCAACTGGCTGATGACCATCAGTCCAGCCGCACAGCCGAGCGCATAGCCTACCCACATAAAATAGAAGGTAGGGGTGCGCAGCACTTCACCCGGAGTGAAGTCATAGGTGCTGGCGGCAGCTTTCGAGGCGGGAGCAGGCACCCAGCCAGCAGGCTTGTAGCCGACGGGCGGGTTCTTCAGCAGGAACGCGCCAAATACGGTCATCACAAAGAAGATCGCGCCCAGAACCTGGAACGTAGTGCGCCAGCCAAAATGGGGTATGAGATAACTTGCGGCGAGGGGGCCGAAAATCGCGGATCCCGCTCCGTAGCCGCCGACGGCCAGTCCGACCGCGAGGCCGCGCTTATCGGGGAACCACTTGGACATGACGGGAATCGGAGTGGCGTAACCAAATCCATTGCCCAGCCCTCCGAGGACGCCGAAGAAGATGAAGAATTTGGTGATGCTATCGGCGTAGGAGCAGAAGAAAAATCCCAGGCTGACCAGGACCGCGCCGATCAGCGAAATTCTGAACGGCCCTAGTTTGTCTTGCAGCCGGCCAGCGACAATGAAGGACAGGGCAAAGACCACGACCGCGATGATGAATACATTCGAAGTGTCGGCCCGCTTCCAGTGAAATTCTTTTTCCAGTGGAGCAACAAACACGCTCCAAGCATAGAGTGAACCCAGGGCAAGGTTCATACTGACCCCGCCGACTACATGCCACCAGCGATTGATGCCAAGCGAACTGCCGTCCGATCCAAAATTTCCGTTAGCCATAGTTTTCTCCTGAACAGAGAGTGAAATGAGAAGCGCGAGCTATTTCTTTTCTTCGGACTGAATTCCTCACTTTGTTTGTATTTGCGAAATACGATTAAGCCGTTTTATGTGTTCTCTGCTGCAAAGTTCTTCCGCAACCGGACGCTCACGGTTGCGTTTTCTGCAAGCCGGCTGTGACATTGACTATCCCTGAACCGGCTTCGACAGTAAGATCCCGCTTCCACTCCATGAACCCCGACAAGTTAAAAGCCACGACATGCGCGCCAGGACTCAGCGCGATCTGGGACGGCGTATTGCCGACGTACTTGCCATCGACGGTGATCTCGGCTCCAGCAGGAGTCGAAGTGAGATCACATTTGACCTTGACGGGGGACTCGCTCTGCGCCGCAGCCGGCGTGGCAGCTGTGGGCGCTGCCTGTGATGGCTGAACCGGCGCAGCGGCGCGGGGGGCAGCGACCGGCGGGCTTGCAACTGCGGCCGCAGGCGCCGACAAAGAGGGTTTTGCCTCCGACGCTACCAGCGTATATAACTGCTTCCGCGCCTTGCCATTGCCATCGATGTAGTAGACGGTAATGCCGCCCTTCTCCCGCTTGGCGTCGAATGTTTCCCCGATGGGCAGCGGTGTGCACCGGGAAAACTTCGAGTCGACGGTGCAAGCGATGCGGAAAGGAGGTTCGTCCCCAACCTGCACCAGCAAAGAATTGGTGAGTGGCGCGGTCCGGCTGGAACGGCAATAGGCATCAAAGGTGACTTGGTCGCAATCATTGGGAACGCCGTTGCCGGAAAGGCTCACCGAATGAGTTTCGGAATCCAGAACCTTGATGCGCACCACGTTCTTCGAAACCGCGGTTGCGAAAGTAGCCACCAACAGAAGACCTGCCTGAAGAGCCGCCCTGCTACGCATACTCATGGAATCGACACTCCCAATCTGCGGACGCAGGATTGCATGCCCGTTCTCCACACCGCTCTGGACGAGGGCCCCGCAAACGCGGTACATTGTGACCCCTTAGTAAGCCCCGCACAACATGTATTTTCGTGGCAGAAGGTTTGGGAAGGCGGACTCACCCGCATGGAGTGAGTCCATCTTCCGTTACTCGGTACCCAGTGGCATCCATCTGCACTGGCCGTTTTCTCAGCTCACCGGGTCGATTTAGAAGGTGAAAATCGGACCGAACTCGGTGCGGTGGTCTTGCCATTCGTTCGACGCAACTCCTTCAATCGTGTATGCAAAGGGCGCCCCGCCATACGTTGGCGTGACACGGGTTGCGTAGATCGACTGTTCGAAGCCGAAAGTGCACCAGGTGTTGAGTTTGTAGTACAGCGTTACCGCAGCCATCTTGCCCATCCTCAGCGGTAGTGGCGCCAAGCTGCCGATGAAGTTGGGATTGTGAAGGTCGTGATCGTTTACCTGATCCTTGCCCACATCGAAGTAAAGCTGCCAGCCAGCGTTGTGGCCTTTGGGATCGGCATTGAACCAGCGGGAAAGCGGCAGCCCAAGGTTGAGGAAGCCACCAAATGACCGGACGGGCTTCTGTGGGGCAACCACGACTTGCCCGGCTGAGTTCGTTCCCAGATAGGCGTTACCGGCAGCCGTCATGGGACCGCCATCCGTAGTCACGAAAGGCCCTTGGATGTTGGTTAGACCTGTCGTATCGGTGACATAAGAGTTGATCTGTCCACCGAAGTAGAAGCGCAGGTCACCACCCTGGTAGGCGCTGCCCACCAGCGTAAACCACCGTGTAGGCAATTGCAGCGTGAGTTGGCCGCCGTAGAGGTGGCTGGAGTCGGTGAATCCTTTAGTGCAGTAAGACAAGCTGGGGTCTGCAATGCAATATCCGGTGCTGGCGACTGACGCACCGGGAATGAGCGATGTGCGCCTGGCCCAGAAGCCACTTAAGGCGATCTGCGCGGGGGCGACGCCCTTGGCCGGGTCGACCTGGTAACTTAAGGCCGCTCTGCCTTCCACCTCGGGGCGGTCAGATTGGGCGCCTTCATCCTCGCCTTCGCCGAGCTGACCGGCGAGACCGAGCGACCCGAGCTTCAGGATTTGACTGGAAGACGGCATCATAATGCCACCCACAAGCTCGAGATTGACTTTCTTCTCCTTGTTCAGCGTCTGAATGAGGCCGCCGCGCAACTGTGGCGAACGCTCATAAATGTCGCCCCAATATGCGCCCAGGAAGGTGGTTTCGAGAATATTGGGCAGCGCACCGGATCCGAAAAGTGTCCAGTCCTGTCCGCCCAGGAAATAAATGTCCGTATTCTCGCTGGCGTGGTAGTCCATGCGGACAAAGGCCAAACGGATTTGCGGTTCACTGCTGCGGATCGACGAAACATCGCGGTTGTCCACTTCGCTGAAGTTACCTTCAAAGTCGGCTTCTATCTTGCCTGTCAGTGTTAGCTTCGGCGAGATGTCGGGCCATTCGAAGTTGGCTCCGAAGCGAGTGGAGCGTGCCTTGACGTGGAATGCGGGAGCTTCGGTTGGACCGGTGCTGAAGGGACTCGTGGTTGTCAGAAAGACGCCTGGGAACGGGAAATCATCGCCGTTCGGGTCGCTGGTGTCATTGACCGCGGTGGCTTTAATGAAGCCGTAAGGCGCAAACGTGACCGGGCCCAACTTAAGACCAACCAGGCCACCAGTCTTGGGTGGTTCGACGGGGAAGACCCGCACGGGAGCGATGGCAGGAGGCACGGCCGGCGGCTTGATTGGCGGGGGCACTGTGGTCGGCCCGGGCTGTTTCTGCGGCTGGGCTGCAGGCCCTTGTGACGGGTTGACCTCCTCCACCGCAACCGAAGATGACGTGGAGGGTTCCACTGCGGCGTTCGTGGACACAGACAAATCTGCCGCGCTCAAAATGCCCTTGCGATTGAGGGCATTGACCAAAAGTTGAAACTTGAGCTCGGGAGCAGCATTGCGAATGGCAGCGGCTTCCGTGGAAGCAAGAACGCCTTTGGTGACGAGCACTCCGAGCAGTGCGTTTACGTTTGCGTCGGCCGCCGTCGGGGCCAGACTGGGACTGGCGGCGACGGGGGTAGCTTCCGCAGCAGTTGCGTTCGCTGCGTTGGTGTTTGCCGGTTTTGCATCATTGCTGCCTGCAAGGGCGGGCGTAGCTGCAATGGCCAGCAGTAGCAATCTCGAGCACCAACTCTTGACGATTGTCGACATGGACGGTTATCTCCTCAGTACAGCTCAGACCTAGGAACAGAACCTCGTGCAAGACATGGAGCGGAAAATACGTTGTTTTGAGAACATAGTCTGTGATGACTGTCACTCACCCGCGTGACGTGTAAGCGGAAGGGTCAACCTGAGCAATGGCTTAGGGAGAGATAGAACTCCGCAGGATTTGAAAATGTGATGCACGACACATCGTTTGTCTTTCCCAAGGTGCAAGCTACAATGGCCACGAAATAGGACTCTTGGCGGAAGAAGGATTCCGGATGCACAGGCCGACAGAAAAGTATTCGAGAGTGACGGAGCGCATGCCGGAGGATCGACTGGTTCGCTTTGGTCTCGGACTGGCTGGCTGGAGCGAACGCTGGTTCCCCGATCCACTGGTTTTCGCGTTGCTCGGAATTGTGGTGGTTTTTGTGACCGGCCTTATGCTGCATCAAAGCCCTACGAAGCTGGCGATTCAAGGCGGCAAAAGCTTTTGGGCTCTAGTTCCGTTCACCATGCAGATGGTGATGATCATCGTGGGCGGATATGTGGTCGCGTCAACGCCGCTAGTCTATCGGGCCATCCAGTGGCTGGCGGGGATTCCGAAGACGCCTCGGCAAGCGGTAGCGATGGTGGCGTTGTTTTCGATGCTGACCTCGCTGATCTCGTGGGGACTAAGTTTGATTTTCAGCGGATTGCTGGCGCGGGAACTGGCTCATCGCGTCAAAGGGATGGATTACCGTGCCGCGGGCGCGGCTGCGTATCTCGGGTTGGGAGCGGTGTGGGCCATGGGTCTGTCTTCTTCGGCGGCTATGCTGATGGCGACGAAATCCGCGATGCCGCCGGGTTTATTTGCTATCAGCGGATTGATTCCACTGACCCAAACTCTTTTCTTATGGCAAAGCATTGCGACCACGGCAGTCCTGATTGGGCTTTCTGTATTGATTGCGTATTTATCCACGCCGTCGCCGGAGAATGCCCGCACTGCCGAATCGTTTGGCATCGAATATCAACCGATACGCTCCAGTTTGGAGCCAAAAAGCAAGCCGGGCGAATGGCTGGAATATAGCCCGCTGCTGACGGTGCTGGTGGCTGCGCTGCTCAGTTGGTATCTGATCGATGTCTTTCGCAACTCGCCATCGGGCGCGCTGGCCGCGCTCGATCTCAATACCTACAACCTCCTATTCATTACGGTTGGCCTTTTGTTGCACTGGCGGCCAAAGCGGTTTATGCGCGCCGTAGCGGAGTGCATTCCGGCTACCGGCGGGGTGTTGATCCAGTTTCCGTTTTACGCGGTGATCTTCGGGATGATCGTGGGTACCGGCATAGCGGATACACTGGCGAAGTTGTTCGCCTCGGTCAGCACGCACAATACGTATCCTTTACTGGTGGCGATGTATTCTGCGGTGCTTGGCGTTTTCATTCCCTCGGGCGGAAGCAAATGGGTGATCGAGGCGCCCTATGTTTTGCAAGCTGCGAACCTGCATCGGGTGCATTTGGGATGGGTGGTGCAAATCTACAATGCGTCGGAGGCGCTGCCCAACCTGGTCAATCCTTTCTGGATGCTGCCGCTGCTCGGTATCTTAAAGTTGAAAGCGCGCGATATTGTGGGATACGGGATGCTGCAGTTAGCGGTGCACGTCCCGGTCGTCTTTTTTCTGTGCTGGCTGTTTGCGCGTTATATTCCGTATCTACCGCCTATCAAGTGAGGCGCATTAATCAGACTGATATATCGAATACTGATCAGTGCCGCCAATTTTGCGGAAGTCAGCGCTCTCGCCGAGCACTTGCTCCAGCAGAGGATTGTGGTAGAGGACGCAGACGACTCGCGGATTTTCATTCAGACTTCTCTCCAGATTCGCGATCACGCGCCTTAGCCCTGCCTCCGGAAACGGATTGAACAGATAGAGCACAGTTGGCTCGGCGGGAAAAGAAAAATCGGTCGCATCGCCGCGGATCGACTCCAGAGCGAAGCACTTTTGCGATTCGCTTTTGTATTTGTTCAGATTGTTTTGAGCCGCTTGATGCAGCGCAGGCAGAAGTTCCACGCCCACGATGCGGAGAAATGGATAGTCCGAAGCCATGAGCAGGGTTCGTCCTTTGCCTGATCCCAGGTCGATGAAGACGAAATTGCCGAAGTTGGCGTGAGTTTGTTGCAGGCTCTCGATCATTTCATGAAATAGCGCCGACTCCGTGGGCTGATATGGGGAGTGAAAGAGCCCGAGCAGACGGTCACGCCAATTTAAAGCTGCGCTGGTGGTATCGACCCGATGCTCCCAATCGAAGTCGGTGTCGCCGTAGCGCTGACGTTGGCGCTCGGGGGTCGAGTCAAGCACGAATTCCCACAGTGCGGCCAGAAGTTGCCGTGTAGCCGCGATTTGCCCTTCGCGCGCAGCGATCTCTTTCCACCAAGAAGATGCGGAGTGCACGATGCTGATGCGAGACGACGGAGGGGAATCAGTGGCGTGCATTCTTCGCCATGATAAGCGATGGATAACGATAAGAAACGAGTTGAATGATCCAGATTTGAATGGAACTAAGGAATTGCGTTGTACTTCGGTTTGAATCCAGGAGGCAAGCCGTGGGTGACGAATGGGAAATCATCGGGATTTTGCACTTCGACGCGGCCCTGGGGCGTCAGCTTGTAAGGATGGCCGTCAGGATCGACTGGCATTCCGCCTAAATGTTCTGCGGAGGCCAATTCGACCATGCTCGAAGGCAAGCGTCCCGTACGCTGACCGAAGCGGGTGACCGCGTCTTGCAAATGTTCGACGTCTTCATCCACGCGCAGCGCGCGCAAATGTTCGGCAGCATTTTGCTTGATCTGGTCGTCTTGCGTTGTCTGATAGGTGGCTGACCACAACATGCGAGCCGTCTGATATTCGCCGGCATGTTGCGCCATCTGCGCGGCCAGGACTTTTAAGAAAGGATGAGCATTGGGCACGTGCGATCCGCGCTCGAAGGTTTCGGCAGCTTTCTTATAGTCGTGAAGCTCCATGTAATAGACAAAGCCCAGATCATAGTAGAGTCGCCAGTTGTCTGGATTCTGCTGAATTCCGTATTCCATCAATTCGATCGCCCGCTGTGGTTCCCCCGCGCCGTGCGGGGGACGGGGCGCCAGGAAGCTGCTGCCAAATTCGTAGGCAACGATGAGGTGCGGATCCAGATGTGCGGTGATTTCCAGCAGCGGAGCGAGCTGGTTGTAACTGGTGGCGAAGTAATGATGCCGATAGCCAAAATACTGCACGGCGCGAGTCCAGTAAATGCAAGCCATCAAGCCGTTGTAGCCGAGGCTGGCGCGTTCAATCACCTTCGGCGAACTGAGCAATAACGTTTCGTCGGCCGTGGCCTCGGGACGAAGTTCGTCGGTGCGATGCAGGACTAGTGAACTGGCGGCCAGCGACAGCACCAGGACCGTGCTGGCAACGATTGTGGTTGTGCTCCGCTGCTTCATCTGGTCTTATTTCAAATCACGGCGGTCGAAGATCAATACCGCTCCGCTAATCGCCATCGCCGCGTAGAAGAGCGCATAAAGCGTATTGTGCAGGATGATTTGTCCGGCGACTGGTTGTTCGTGCGCGATGGAAGTGATGACGTTGAATGCCGAAAAATTCGGAACCAGATAGGCCGCGCCCGTGGCCAGCCAGCGCGAAATGCCATGCGCCATGCCGGCGAAGTTGCGCAGGTCTTCGGCAAAACTACCGATCACGAAGAGCGAGAAGGCGAAGACGGCGGACAGCAAGGGCGAAGAAAATGACGAGAACAAGAGCGCCAGCGAGCAGATGATCAGGAATTCGAGAACGATGAAATATAAGGCGACAAAGATCAGAGCGTCGGCCCGCACGAAGGTGTGTGAAACATAGAAGAGCGCGACGAGGACCCCGATCGCCATGAAAAAAGTATTGACCACGAGCGTGCCGGCGAGTCCGAAAAACTTGCCGACGATGAATTCCCAGCGGCGAACGGGATGCGAAAGAACCGTGTAAAGAGTCTTCTTTTCGATTTCTTTGGAGACCAGGCCGATGCCGATGAAAATCGCGATCACGACGCCGAACAAAGAAACGGCGGTGAGGCCGAGATTGATGACAACCAGTTTTTCGATCTCGATGGAAATCTGTCCGACTAGAATGGCCGCTCCCGAAAGCAGCAGGGCGAAGGCGATCAGGTTGTAGAGGACGCGGTCGCGGACTGCCTCGCGGAAGGTATTGGAGGCGATGTAGGCAATACGAGTTCTCACAGCATCCTCCTCATGCAGTAGTACCGGCCGTGGTTTCGGCGTGCCGGACTTTCTCGACGAAATAGGCTTCGAGCGAAGTGCGGAGTGGAGTGATCGCGATCAGGCGCAGGCGCTCGCGGCGCAGAGCGTCAATCATTGCGTCCTGCAGTTTTTCATCGACGATGGCTCGTACGGTATCGGCGGTTATGTGACACTCCGCGCCAAACGCCTTGATGGTTGCAGGCACCAGCGTGCCTTGCCAAACGACTTCGATTTTTCCCTGAACGGTGGAAGTCAAATCCTCGACGGCACCGACGCCGCGAAGTTCGCCATGATTGATGATAGCCACGCGATCGCAAAGAGCTTCGGCATCGGAGAGAATGTGGGTGGAGAAGAAAACGGTTTTGCCCTCTTGCTTCAGTTGTTCCATCAGGTCGCGCACTTCGCGGCGGCCCACAGGGTCGAGGCCCGACATGGGTTCGTCAAAGAAGACGAGCTTGGGATTGTGCAAAATCGCCTGAGCGATTCCGACGCGCTGCAACATGCCTTTGGAAAACTTGCGCAGCTGCACGCCCTTTACATCACGCAATCCGACTTTGTAGAGCGCTTCTTCGACACGGTTTTTACGCTGACCCGCGGGAACGCCGGAAAGTTGGGCGTAGTACTCCAGCAATTCGTGGGCGGTTAGATAATCGTAAAAATACGGCTGTTCGGGAAGGAATCCGATTTCAGCTTTGACCGATGGATCGTTCCAATCGCGGCCCAGGATGCGCGCCGATCCTGCGGTGGGAAATACTAATCCCATCAGCAGTTTTAGCGTGGTCGTTTTACCGGCGCCGTTGGGGCCGAGGAAGCCGAAGATTTCTCCATCTTCGACCGACAAGTGCAGGGGATGCAGAGCGCATTTCGGCCGCTTGCGCCAGAAACCCACGCTGTAGATCTTTTCGAGTCCCAGAATTTCGATTGCGGGCATGGCAGGAAAACAGTTTTCAGAGAGAGAATTGATGCTAACTTCCCAAGCAAAATTATATGCAATTCCGACAGGCAGTAAAGTAGCGGCGCGGGCGCGGAGCGTTACGAAAGTAAACAGGAACAGTGGGTCGTGATAGTGATTCGGGGTTAGAAATTCAAGGGTGGTTCTTCCGCAATCACTAATTACCGTTTTTTTAATTTGACATGGGCGCGAGGCCGGTGCATGCGGCGTAGCTCGCAACCTGAGTGACGTTTCCTGCGGGCTGAGTGCGAACCACGAGATCGTCAACCGAGCAATAAGCGCGAGTACCCGTCAAATTGCTGTTGGGTGTAGCCGTGACAAAGAACTGATTGTTGTTGGGACTTCCCGCGGTAGCCGACCCGGTTGCGGCAAAGCCATATCCGCTCTTGCCGTTTCCGCCGCCGTTGGTGGCCAGGCTGTCATCGATGAAACACGCCGTGCCCACGCTGGGAACGCAGGGGGTCGCTCCACCCAAAGGGGCCAGGGTTAGAGGGAAACCCACGTTCTCGTAGGTACCGAAGTAGCCGACCTCGGCGGCATCGATGGCG
The DNA here is from genome assembly GCA_963818935.1 of uncultured Acidobacteriaceae bacterium. Lineage (GTDB taxonomy): Bacteria > Acidobacteriota > Terriglobia > Terriglobales > Acidobacteriaceae > Sulfotelmatobacter. The sequence goes on along the minus strand of CAWFUK010000034.1, from coordinate 472,971 downwards.
TGCATGGAGCCGGCGGCCGAGGAGTCGTTGGCGGCCATCCGAGCCCGCATCAGGTTCGGAATGGCAATGGCTGCGATCACGAGGATGATCGCGACCACGATTAGAAGTTCGATAAGAGAGAAACCTTTTTGTTTCCTCATGACGTGTTTTTCCCCCGCTGAGAGGGTGCGCATGCCATGCTTGCCTAGAGGCGCATAGATTTAGTGGCACTTCAGTGGCCAAACTGCTCAACGCTAATGCCGTCATTACTGGCGTAACGGGTCGTTAACGAAACTCTTCTTTGATCGCAACAACCAGGCTCATGGAAAACAAAAAGGGCAGCGGATTGTGTCCGCTGCCCTTCTGGCTTGTACCCTCCCCCGAGTACTCGCCAACAGAAGCTTACTAGTTGCTCATCGGGGTTTGAGCCAGGCAGTTCGCGTAGCTGGTCGCTGCCGTGATCGTGCCGTTCGGCTCGGTGCGGACCACGCCATCGTCTGCGGCGCAGAACGACTTGGTACCAGTCACGTTCGACAACGGAATCGCGGTGGTGTAGTAGTTCCAGCCAGTCAGGGCCGTGCCGCCAGGCGTTACTGCGAAGGTGTAACCGCTCTTACCATTGCCGGCGCCGTTGGTGGCCAGGTTGTTATCGATCAAGCAGCCGTTCGCCGGAGCGGGGATGCAAGGGGTAGCCGCACCACCGAGTTGAGCCAGCGTGCCGTAGCCAACCGTCGGATAAGCGCCGAGGTAGCCGACTTCACCGACGACGATGGTGTGCTCGGAAGCGGCCGCGGACGAATCGTTGGCAGCCATACGGGCGCGCATCAAGTTAGGAATAGCAATAGCTGCGATGATCAGGATGATGGCTACGACGATCAGCAGCTCGATCAGTGAGAAACCCTTTTGCTTCTTCATGTTCTTTCTTTTCTCCAAGTTTCGAATTTTCTCCTGCTCGGTGGGTAGCCAGGATGATTAAAGACGCCTTCGCTTTTGCAAACAGCGTGCCAAAGCGGGAGGCTGAGCGCGAATGCTTGGTGGCGGCGAATCCCTAATCTTTTCAATGTGGGATAAAACGCGAGGGAGCCAAAAGTGTGAGGGCCGAATCGGGCGTCGGCCAAAAATCGTCAGTTCCGACTGACAAAAATTGTCAGCGATCTGGAGGGGGAGTTGGAGTAGGCAAAATGCAAAAGGGCAGCGGATTTTCATCCGCTACCCCTGTGTTTCTTGTCTTCTGTCTATGCGTTTCAGCCGCTGTTATTAGTTGCTGAGCGGTGTCTGAGCCAGGCAGTTCGCGTAGCTGGTCGCGGCTGTGATGGTGCCGTTCGGCTCGACGCGAAGCACGCCGTCATCCGCCGCGCAGTACGACTTGGTACCAGTGACGTTCGACAACGGAACGGCCGTAGTGTAGTAGTTCCAGCCAGTCAGGGCCGTGCCGCCGGGCGTCACCGCGAAGGTGTAACCGCTCTTACCATTACCGGCGCCGTTGGTGGCCAGGTTGTTGTCGATCAAGCAACCGTTCGCCGGCGCTGGAATGCAGGGAGTCGCCGCTCCGCCCAGCTGGGCTAGGGTGGCATAGCCCACGGTAGGATAAGCGCCGAGGTAGCCGACTTGGCCGACCACGATGGTGTGAACGGAAGCGGCAGCAGATGAATCGTTGGCGGCCATGCGGGCCCGCATCAGGTTAGGAATAGCAATAGCTGCGATGATCAGGATGATGGCAACCACGATCAGCAGTTCAATCAGTGAGAAACCCTTCTGTTGTTTCCGCATCTTTTGTCCTCTTTTCGAATTCTTCTTGATTTCATGCTGGTCATGGTCGAACCCAGTCGGGAATGATGGGGCACTTGCGTGGCCATCTCCTCGGTTACTTTGGTTCGCATCCACAACTCTCGATCTATCTTGTTATCACTGCGAACTCGACTGCAGTCTCATTTTAAGCCTGATTCTGATCTGAGTTGTGCCAAATTGCGTCGCAACCCTTAACAGTTCGTGTCACTCTGGAACGGACGCACTCCCATATTGGAACGCGGCATTCATCCGGGCTTGCGTATAAAGCAACATCGAGCCTTCAACCCCGCGGCTCGTCCCCTCCTCACCGGTTTCTTATCCAGCCTTGACCAGAAGACAGGTCACATCATCATGCTGCGGCGTGGAGCCGACGAAAAGGTCTAGTTCCGCCATCAGCCGGTTCAGCATTTCCGCCGGAGTCAAGGCTGCCGCGATGTTGATTGCGCTCAAGAGCCGATCTTCGCCATACTCGTCCTGGTGGGCGTTTTCCGCTTCCACCAAACCATCGGTAAAGATGATTAGCCAATCGCCGGGCGCCAGGGTGACGGTGGCCGAATCGTAGGTGGCCTCGGCTAGAATGCCGAGCGGCAGGCCGCCCACGTCGAGGCGCTCAATGGATCCGTTGGCGCGGCGCAGGATGGGTGGGTTGTGCCCGGCATTGATGTACTGGAAGACGCGGTGGGCGGCATCGTATTCGGCGAGAAACGCAGTGGTGAAACGAAGTCCGCCCTGGCTGTTGGAGCAGGCGTACTTGTTCATGTTTGCCACCAGCTCGGGCAGCGCGACCTGGGCCGTGGATAGCGTCTTAAGGCTAGCCTGAAGCGTGGCCATCAGCATGGCCGCGGGAATGCTCTTGCCGGCCACGTCGGCGACGGCGAAGACCACGCGGCTGTCTTCCGGGGTCTTCCCCGGCCGCGGGAAAACGTCGTAATAGTCGCCGGCCACGGTGTTGGCGGGACGCGTGGCATATGCGATCGAGAGACCGGGAATCTGCGGCGGTGCGCCAGGCAGCAGCCAGGTCTGAATCTCGCGCGCAATCTGCAGGTCGCGCTTCATCACCACGCGGTCGGCGATCTCCAGGATGAGCAGGAGAAAGAGCAGCAGTCCGCCCCAGAAATGGAAATCGAATTCGACGGCGTGGAATCCGTTGGCATCGTGATAAGTGAGCGCCGAGATAGGAAAGACGAGCAGAACCAGCGCCGCCAGCAGAAGCACCCGGCGAGCGGGCGAGAGCTTCTCGATCACGGCCCAGAAGAATTCTTTGACTACATGCAAATGGTGGCCGCGGCGGGTAAGGCCCTCGGGCGTCTTAGCGGCTACATCACGCGAATAAAGGCGGTAGCTGGCGCGGGCTTCGGTTTCGAACTGCGACCAGAGTTGGCTAATCTCCAGGCCTTCGGTGACTCGCTGCCAGAAGCGGTGCAGCCGCGCTCCCAGAGGAACATGGGGTGTGGAAGCAGGTGGGGAGGCGGTCGCCATGAGAGTCGATTATAGAGGAAGGGTTGCGACGAGGACTTCCAATTGCCAAATGCCATTTCTTAGGCACTCGGCAATTCGAAATTGAAAATTGGAGGTGAGCTTCGTTCTGGAGCTTTGTTCTAAAACAAGTTTAACTGCTCATCGAAGGCTTGCGCCGGCCAGTTTTTGGTTGAGGACATTCGTCCGCGCGGATCGGCGCGAGTAATGCCATACTTCTGCCGGAGTCGCGTGACGAGTTGTGCGATTCGTTTGCCGTAGGAGGCGGGCAGGAACGAGCGCTCCGCATAGCGCTGGCGGTAATTCTCGACGAGATGGGGAAAATGTTGTTCGAGGAAGGGGAGAAAAACCGCGGAAGAACACGGCTTGAGGAATAACGGTCCGGCAAAGATGTGGCGTGCGCCGGCAGCAGCGGCAGCGCTGACCACCGCCTCCAGATCCGCGGGCGCATCCGTGATCCCCGGCAACACCGGCGAACTGCTCACTCCCACGTCGAGCCCCGCCTGGCTGAGTTGGCGAACGGCGTCCATGCGCAGATCAGGACGAGGAGCACGCGGTTCGAGAATGCGGGCGAGCTCAGTACTCATGGTTGTGATCGTGATGTGAATCGACAGCCGATTGTGCTGCGCCGCTGCGCGCAGAATTTCGATGTCGCGCACCATGAGATTGGATTTGCTGACAATGCCTAGCTCGAAGCCGCGATGGCGCGCGAACTCCTCGAGAATGCTGCGCGTGATTTCGTAGCGGCGCTCGGCTGGCTGGTAAGGGTCGGTCGCGGTGCCCAGCGCGATGGGTTCCCCGGATTTTACTTTTTTCAATTCGCGCCGTAGCAGGTCGGCCGTGTGCTGCTTGACGTAAATTTTCTGCTCGAACTCGGCCCCGTCGCGCATCTCCATGAACTCGTGCGTGTACCGGGCATAGCAGTACTGGCAGCCAAATTCGCAGCCGCGGTAGGGATTGATCGTCCAGGTAAAGGGCAGGGAGCGGTTGCTGACGCAGCGGTTCAACAGAGATTTCGCAGGCAGCGTGAAGTATTCAACATTATGTCCCTCGCGCAAAGATTCGCCCGAAGCCGCCAGCCGGGCAATGCCGACCAGCGGAGATGCTTCGGGCGATCCGGGCTTCCGCGGCAACGCGAACAAGGGCAGGCTGGACATATTCGCCTTTTGTTCGCTAATAATAACTCCATTGCGAGTGGCTGTCAATTTCGAGCTAGGCGTTCATAGCTGACCATCCTCACTGCGACTATCCAGACCCAATCGGCGAAACATCGCCGACATTGCTATGGAATCAATTACGCGCATCGATCCCAGCCAAAACGTGAAATGGGACCGGGCGCATCAATCTACCTGTCTTTTGTGTGCGCCATTCATACGAAGGGTGCCCCATCCTTTCGCGTTTTGTGCGAAAGGGTGGGAGGCACGGACCTCAACCCAGAAATCCAAGAGGCATAGTTCCGAGGTTCCACCCGGTTTCACTGCCAAGAGGCAGACCAATACGACGAGGGTTAAGGTAGTTCTGCTCTCTTCGACAGCTTCACCGCGATGCCGGGTTTGTTCACTCCGACCAACCTGCCCGTCGCCTTGATTGTGTCGCCCTCTACTGTTCCCTCTATGCTTAGCTCGAAGTCTCCCGTGATGCCTACCACGCTCGGCACCGTCGCAATAAAGTTGCGAACAGCCACACGCGCCTTCATCGAATGTCCGGTGCTCTCGTAAGAGCCGAGGTAGTAGTATCCAGTGTCACCGCCGAAGACCTTCCCCTTCGTGAAGATCACAACGCCACCGCCATTTCCCTGCATGCCCTCGTACTGCACAATCCAAAAGCCTTCAACCATGAGACGACTCCTTTTAGCCTTAGTGTTCTGGTGGAGCTTCCGGCAAAAGCTGCCTTGTTACTGGCAGATTGTTCGCCACAGGTGGCACATCTATTGGGTCGGGAAACCTCTGCTCGAAGATGCCCACCGGCAATCGCCGGTTTCCGGCCAGCACTTCTAACAGTTGCTTCCGAAGGGTGTTCTGCTCAAGTTCGGTATCCACAAAATACTTGGGATAGTAGGCACCCCTCTTTAGGTAGACTTCATCGAATTCGTAGTTGAAATACTTGCCCATTGCCTTTAGGAGTCCCCTAGTCAGTTCCTGAGCCTTCTCGACAGGCTCTTTTGCTTCTGTGTAATTGTTGAAGTGGTCAAGCAGGATCTTCCACTGCTCGCGAACAGCAGCCTCTTTCTTGTCCTTCCCATTAAATTCCAAGTCCACCAAATTCAACGATTGCACAAAGTGCGGCGAGAGTGGCGTCACGCGGTACATCATTAGATTCTTGAATATCGTGAGCTTGCGGTTCCTGCTTTCATGCCTCTCGTCCAGCCACTTTTGCAACTCCAGGGCGATGAGCGGTGTTGCGAATGCCACAACGACACCCGCAACCCCGATCAGAATCTCCGTCGAACTCATTAGAACCTCCTCTCAACTATCGCGGGTTCCCCGCGTCCGCGCCTGTGGTGCCGCCGTTATTCCACAGTGGCAGGACTGCGTGTTCTTCGACTCTTACGTCACATCTCATCTGTACGGGAAAGCGCTTCTTAAACTTCTCGGCCAGCTCGGTACCAAGGTATTCGATGAAACCTAGGCGCCACGGTACATGACGACCGGGCACCTTGATGAGGATCGCGTCGAACCGGCCTAATTCGACTTGCGAATGGTGAAGGAGCATAACCTTGATGTTGGATTTCAACTCCTCGATTCGCTTGAGTTTCGGTGCAACCTCCCGTTCAAGCTCTGCCCACTCGGCCAGTTCTTTCTGGCTAACCACCGGAATTTCTATTTCCATTTCTAGTCTCCACTTCCCTCCATGCTGTGCTGCTGTTGCTCGTGCATCGCTATGAGAGCCCGGATTGATCCGGCTTGGAGATACTGCGCCCAGGCGTACTCCAACAGGAGCCTGCCGAAGTTCGAGAGCGACCGTCGCTCCATTTCGGCGGCAGTCTGAAGTTCCGCTTTGAGCGCTTCATCCAGCCGTATGGATATGAAGTCCTTCGATTGAGGCATGAGTTTGTTCCCGTCTTAGAACTATGAGAGCTGTCATGATATTAAAGGTATACCTCTGTGGAAGTCAAGAGGAAAAGTAAAAAATCTGTGGAATTTGTGGCTGGCGCACCCTGCGCTTGCATTTCGCGTCGCGCACGAAGATCTCCCCAGCATACTGGCGCCGGCGCTGGTCCGAGATGATGGATAGGGTTGCTAGGGGTCGGCGGGTGGCCCGGCCCGTCATGCTTTAGTTTTTCCCTACGTTCCGAAGCGGTGGGTGCTCCATCCTCGCGTTTTTTGCGAGGGTGGGTGGGACGCGACCCGTGCGTCACCGCTTTTGACCGAGCCTGGGAGCCCACGCTTTGCGCCCGCCCCATCCAGACCGCGCCCCCCTTCCGATTTCCCTTGACCTCCGCTCTTCAATCTGCAATCCTAATCTTTAAGCGTTTGATCTTTGACAATATAATAGCGTAAAGCTAACATGGCTGACATATTCATTCCGGGAGCTGCATTCCACCCAGAATGAAGCCCTGCTAACTCCTTTGTTTCACGGATTTTGATATCTAAGTCCTTTAGAAGACGGATTTTGCAGACGAAAGTTTGCTAACTCCAATGTTTTCAAGATTCCGTCGAGGGGGGGAGGGGGGGGTACCCCGTTATAAAGTGGTAATCATCCGTAAAACGCCGGATGGGCCTCCCTCCACGCGCTATGGCTTCTCTGCCGGCTTCTCGAACAACTTCGGATCCACCGTAGGATTAATCTCAATCGAGGTGTACTCCGCCGTGCTCGTCTGCTGGCCATTCTGCTTATTGTGTCGCGTGACGGGGATTGTCAGCCCGGCCATCGGCTTCCAGTTGTCGAAGTCGGTCTCGCCCTCGACTGGTCCGCCTTGGGCGAGCGTCTTGTAGGTCTCTTTCAAAATGTGTCCGGATTGCGGATCGACGAACCAACGAATGTAGGCGCCCGCGGCATTCACGTCGACGATGCGGGTTTCAATGGCGCCCACCTTTTCGCTTCCCGCGGCACGAAAGAAAACGTTGGCATCGTTTGCGTGGGCCGCGATGAAAATCGGATCGCGCTTGATCTGATCGAGCGTCTCCGCCTTCTGCGCTGCCGGCATATCGCGCATGCCCTGCCCAGGAACGGCCATGAAACCGAGTTCCGGCGTAACCACAATATTCATGGCTCCACTGGAGAATTCCATTTCCGCGTGCAGGTGATCGGGAAAAACGATGACGGATTCCACCTCGAACGGGAAGTCTCCTTGCGGCGTCTTCTGCGTCAGAGTGAGCTTGGACTTTACAGCCTTCACCCCCGCAAGCTTTGCCTCGCCTCCCATGGCTTCCACCACCTTGGCGGCGAGCGCTTTGCCTTCATCATTCGATGCGGTCGGCTTCGCCGCCTCTTCTTCTTTGGCACTTTCTTTCGCACCCGGCGGGGGCGGAATCGCAATATCAATTTCTTTTACCGGACCCAGCGACGAGAGCGGCTTGTCGAAATCCTTGGTATTGCCGACGACCAGCACCGCCAATTGATCGCGGTGCAGGTACTTGGCCGCCACTCGATTCACGTCGGCCGCGGTCACCGCGTGAATCTTCGCCGGAAATTGGTCGAGCCAATCCGCCGGATATCCGTAGAACTCGTAAGTCATGCGCTCGGCAAGAATTTTTTCCGGCGAATCGAGGCGGAAAATAAAGGCATTGAGGATAGCGTCTTTGGCGTGCTCGATCTCTTCGCCAGTAATGGGGCGCGTGGCCAGGGCGGCGATATCTTCATCGAGCGCGCGGATCGACTCGATCGTACTCTGACTTTTCGTGGCGATGACAAACTGCTCCATGCCGGGATGCCCGAAGTTCGCCCCGATGCCCCCGCCCACTTCGTAAGCCAGGCCGCGCTTGGTGCGAATATCGTTAAACAGGCGGGAAGAAAATCCTCCGCCGAAGGCCTGGTTGAAAACCGAAATTGCATAAAAGTCTGGACTGCTGCGCAGGATGCCCAGAGTCACCGCGTTAATGTTGCTTTGATTGACATCATCTTTCGGAATCAAGTAGTAGCCGGGCTGGGCGGGATGATATTGAATTTGTTTCTTGCTCAAATCGCCATCCGGCAAGTCGGAGCCCTTGGGCCACGATTCCAAGGCCGCGCGCAGCTTGGCTTCCATTTCCGCCGAATCGAAGTCTCCGGTAATGCCGAGGATCATACGATTGGGCTGAATGTAAGTCTGATACCAGTGGAGCAAATCCTCGCGATGAATGGCGGCGATGGTGGCGTACTCCGGCTCGCGCGCATAAGGATTATTGGCGCCGTAGGCGAGTTTGGCGGTCTCGCGCGCGGCGATTTCGCCGACGTCGTCATTGCGGCGCGAGATGCCATCGTAGGCCTGCTTTTGCGCCAGATCCAGTTTGTCAGCGCGAAACTCAGGATGTAGCAACAGCTCTACGAAAACTTTGAAGACATCGTCGAAGTCGCCCTTCAGGCAGTTCAAGCCGATGGAAGTGGAATCGACGCCCGCGCCGGTTTCTACCTTGGCCGCTCGCACTTCCAGAAAGTCGTCGAGCTGATCGCCGGTTTGCGAGCTGGTGCCGCCGGTGCGCCAGACTTCGCCAAAGATTCCGGCCAGTCCAATCTTGTCGGCAGGTTCGTCGCTCGATCCGCCCCGTATGCGCGAGGAAGCCGCGATCAGCGGCAGTTCGTGATCTTCCAGCAGAAAAATCACCATGCCGTTGGAAAGTTCGATGCGCTTCGGTTGCGGCGGATGAAACGCGGGTAGCGGCGGCACCGGAATCTGCTGCCAGGTAGCTTGCGCCGCTGCCCTCGAGGAAGTTAGCGGCACAAACATTGTTGCCACGGCAAGAACCATGCAAGCAACGGTTGAGCGGATTTTCACTGTGCACCTCCGCGCTGCGCCGCGGCCCGATCGGCCTGAGGCTGATTTGCCGGGCCTTCGTTGGATCGCGACTGATCCTGCGACCCCCGCTCATCGCTTCCTTGCCCCGGAGAACCGGTGGTTTCAATCACCCCCACCGTCCGGTTTGTATCCGTGAAAGTTTCGTTGGCTACGCGGCGAATATCCGCCTTGGTGACTTGTTCGATACGATCCACCGAGCGGAACAACTCGCGCCAGTCGCCATAACGAGTCTGGTAATTCGCCAGTTGCATCGCGAGTCCTGAATTGTCGTCGAGGCCGCGGATCAGATTGGCTTTGGCTCGCGTCTTGATCATCTTCAACTCTTCGTCGCTGATATCTTCTTTCTTTACCCGCTCGATTTCGGCGTGGATCGCGTCGCCGACCTCCTTGGTGGTGTGACCCGGCAGCGGCACGGCATAGAAGGCGAACAGGTGCGGATACTTGATGCCGGGCAGCCCGGTGAATCCGGCCGAGAACGACGCGATTTTCTTGTCGCGCACCAGAGCGCGATAGAGGCGGGAGGTTCGCCCCTCTGACATCAGATCGGTGATCGCGTCGTATACGGCATCGTCTTTCGATTTGTAATCCGGCCGGTGGTAGCCCTCCAGATAAATGGGTTGAGTTTTTTCCATGAGCGCCACTCGGCGCTCGGAATTCTGCGCCGGCTCGACCGTCACGGTTTCGTCGGGCTTGTGGCTGGCAGGCAGGCGTCCGAAATATTTTTCCAGCATCGGCATCACCTGCGCGGCTCTTACATCGCCGACTACAGCGACCACCATATTCGCCGGCACATAGTATTTGTCGAAGAAATTCTTCGCGTCGGTGGCGGAAAAGGAATTCAAATCCGACATCCAGCCAATCGTCGGCCGATGATAGGGATTAGCCTCGAACGCCTCCGCGATGAATTGCTCTTCCAGGCGGCCGATGGGATTGCTGTCAGTGCGCATGCGACGTTCTTCGATCACGACGTTTCGCTCTTTGTAGAACTCGCGCATCACGGGGTGCAGAAAGCGCTCCGATTCGAGATAGGCCCACAATTCAAGACGATTCGAGGGCAGGGAATATTGATATTGCGTCGAATCGTAGTCGGTGGAGGCGTTCAGGTCTTCTCCGCCATTCTGCTCGACGATTTTGCCGAACTGGTTCGGGATGACGTATTTGTCGGCCTGGGCGATGTCGTCCTTCCAGGCTTGTTCAAGTTGCTTCAGCTTGGCTTCGTCGCGGCCGACGGTTTTGTCGCGCTCGGCGATGTAGGCTGCGTAGGCGGCTTCCACCTTCGCCAAAGCCGGCTTTTCGGCGGCGTAATTTGTAGTTCCAATCTTGTCAGTGCCTTTGAACGCCATGTGCTCGAACATATGAGCCAGGCCGGTCTTGTCCAGCGGGTCCTGCGTGGAGCCGGCGTCGACCATGGTGAAGAACGAAAAGACGGGAGCCTCAGCCCGCTCGCAGATGAGGATCGTCAAGCCATTGGGCAGTTTCTTGACCGTGATCCGCTTTTCGAAGGACGCGACATCCTGTGCGGCCGCGAACCCGGTAAGAAAAAGAATGAGGACTAAAAGTCCAAGCGTACGGCGATTCATCGTTCCTCCCGAAGGTTGGAAGCAACAAAATTGGCGGAAATTTGAAAGTACGTGGCGATTGCGCCGGTTGTCAATTTGACCTTATGCATTCCGCCCTGCGAGTAGGGCGCGAGCCCTATTTTGCATGGTAATGATTTTGATGCACAATGCCTGCTGGAGCGTGATGCCACGATGGACTCGGTAATAGACGTTCAAGGCAGGCAACTTAAGCTTTCGAATCTGGATAAGGTTCTCTATCCGGCAACCGGATTTACCAAGCAGCAGGTCATCGATTATTACGCGCGCATCGCTCCTGCGATGATACCGCACTTGGCCGGACGTCCGCTGACCCGCAAGCGCTATCCCAATGGCGTGGACGAAGAATTCTTCTACGAGAAGAACGCGCCGCAACATCGTCCTGATTGGGTGAAGACGGTTCCCATCTGGAGCGAGGGCAACCGGCGCATGGTGCATTACATTCTCGCCGACGATCTGCCTACGCTGATCTGGCTGGCCAATCTCGCAGCGCTCGAATTGCATCCCTCACTTTCCCTGGCGAAAGACATCACCTGCCCGACCATGATGGTTTTCGATCTCGATCCCGGACCTCCGGCCAACATCGTGCAATGCTGCCAGGTCGGAATGTGGCTGCGGGAAATCTTCGAACATTTCGGCTTGCAGAGCTTTCCTAAGACTTCGGGTTCGAAAGGCTTGCAGATTTACGTTCCGCTCAATACGACGACGAACTACCAGGCGACCAAAACTTTTTCGCACGCACTGGCACAGTTGCTCGAACAGGAGCACGCGGACATGGTTGTCTCGGATATGAAGAAGAAGATTCGTACCGGAAAAGTTCTCGTCGATTGGAGCCAGAATGACGAACATAAAACGACGGTTGCGGTATATTCGCTGCGCGCACGCGAGCATCCCACGGTTTCGACGCCGGTGACCTGGGAAGAGGTGGAGCGCGCGCTCAAGAAGAAAGATGCGAACCTTCTGGTGTTTGAAGCCAAGCAAACGGTTACGCGGGTGGAAAAGATGGGAGATTTGTTCGCTCCTTTGCTCGAGTTGAAGCAGAGGTTGCCCGATTTGCGGTCACTCGCAGGATCGGCGACAGAGACAGCGGAATCCAGCGCGACGCACGCTTCCAAGGATGAGCCGCAAGGGGGAAAAGAGCGGCAGGAAATCGCCAAGAGCAAGGTTCGTCGACCGCGCTCCGCCATCGCCAAGGGAGCGAAGCGGGTCGCGCCCGACAAGGCGAGGCGCAAGGTATAATCCCGTGCGCCGCGAATTTATGGTGAGAGTTTTCCATGGCTAAACTGTTCGCCGGAACATCAGGTTGGGCGTACCCGAGTTGGAAGCCCGACTTTTATCCCGCCAAGCTGGCGCAGAAAAAATTTCTCGGCCACTACTCGACCCAACTTAATACCGTCGAAGTGAATTTCACCTTTCGGCAACTGGTGAAAGAAACGACCATCCAGAATTGGCTGAATGAGACGCCCGCACATTTTCGCTTTGGCGTGAAGGCGCACCAGGTGATTACCCACATCAAGCGCCTGCGGGGAACCGAGGATTTTGTCCCGCGATTTCTGGCGACGATCGAACCGCTGGCCAGCGCCGGCAAGCTGGGGCCGGTGCTGTTCCAGTTGCCGCCAAATCTGAAAATGGATTCCGCGCTGCTCCAGGATTTTCTTGCCTTGATTCCGCGAGCACTGCCGGCGGCGTTCGAATTTCGTCACGAATCCTGGTTCGCCGACTCGACCTGGGATTTGTTGAAGTCGCACGGAATCGCGCTGTGCGTGGCCGAATCCGAAGAGCGCACGACTCCGGATGTGGTCACCGGACCCTTCGTGTATTACCGCTTCCGCAAGCCGAACTATACGCAAGACGAACGGCGGGGCATGATCGAGCGCATTGCAGAGCACCTGGCTGCAGGCCGCGACGTGTTCGCTTACTTCAAGCACGAGGAAACGCCCGAGGGCGCGCTATGCGCGGTGAATCTGCTGCGCGATGCCGGCAAGACCTAGCCGGCTGCGTCTCTACGCGACGCGACGGCTTGCGCATCTTTCTCAGCACTTTTATCAGCGTCCGATAACGGTCATACTTCAATCATTCCCGCCGATGGCTACTGACGCCAACTCGCGCGTGCTCTGCAGTTTCCTTGACTATTTGAGAATCGAGAAAGGTCTGGCCGCGCTTTCCATCGCTGCCTATACCACGGACATCCGCCAGTTCTCAGAGTTTCTGGAAAAGCGAAAGCGTCTCCTGCTGACTGCGCGGCGCGCCGACGTGCGCGATTTTCTGCAGCAGCTTTTCTCACATCAGGTGGATGGCCGCAGCGTGGGCCGCAAACTTTCCGCCCTTCGGCATCTTTATCGCTATTTGCTGCTGGATAAAAAAATCGACTACGATCCCACGCTGGATATCGAATCGCCTCGGCAGTGGAAGGTCCTGCCCAAAGCCTTAGCTCGCGACGAGATGGAAGCGACGCTGGCCGCACCGCTTACGCGGCGCAGTGGTGCAGCTAATAACAAAGGTTCAGAAGCGCTGGCCCTCCGCGATCGGGCCATGCTTGAAGTTTTCTACGCTGGTGCGTTACGCGTTTCTGAAATCGTCAACGCAACGCTCGAAGACCTGAAGCTCGATGCTGGATATATGCTGGTGCGCGGCAAGGGCGATAAAGAACGAGTTGTGCCCTTGGGCAAGTCAGCACAGGATGCGCTGACAGAATATTTGCGGCGGTCGCGTCCCGCACTGGCGGCAGGAAAGGGAAGCGGAGCCGTCGCGACAACGGCGCGAAATGTTCCTCAATTATTTATCGCTCGCGGCGGACACAAGCTGACGCGCCAGCGAATTTGGCAGATGGTGCGAGAGGCCTCGGCTGCTTCCGGACGTGCAGCTTCTCCTCACATGCTGCGCCACTCCTGCGCTACTCATATGGTCGAGAATGGCGCCGATTTGCGCACCGTGCAGACGATCCTGGGACATGCCGATATTTCGACCACGCAGGTTTATACCCATCTGGCCCTCGATCGCCTGCGAACTGTGTATCAAAAGCATCATCCGAGGGCGAAGGCCAGATGACGAAAAGAAACACCACTGTCGACAAAGCAGTTACCGACTTTCTCCATCACCTGCGCGAGCGCAATGCCTCGGCCCACACGGTCAAAGCGTACAGCCACGATCTGGCTCTGTTCGCAGCCTACGCCGGGTCGCGGGACTGGAAGCAGATCGACCACATCGCGGTTCGCGGATTTCTCTCGCAACTGTACGACAAAGGATTGAGCAAAACTTCCGTTGCGCGTGCTTTAGCCGGAGTTCGCTCTTTCTATCGCTGGCTGGCTCGCGAAGGAGTGGTGGAACAGAATCCGGCAAAATTGGTGGCCACGCCAAAGCTGGCGAAGAAACTACCGCGTGTGCCGACGATTGAGGAGATGAATTCTGTAATCGACGGCGCAATGCCGGAAGTGGCGGCTTTTCCCGAGCGCGACCGGCTCATGCTCGAACTGCTTTACGGCTGCGGCATCCGTAACTCCGAGCTCACGGGCATCAATCTCGGCGACATTCGCCTGAGCGCAGAAGCCATTCTGATCCGCGGCAAGGGAAAGAAAGAACGCTATGTTCCGTTTGGAGATTCGGTGAGAAGCGCGCTCGCAGCATATCTGCCCGAGCGCCAGAGGATTCTTGCGAATGCCAACAAGCATTCCTCCGCTCTTTTGATCAACCGGCGTGGTGGCCGGCTCACCACCCGCAGTGTCGGCCGAATTATCAAGAAAATAGCCGTCGCGAAAGGACTTTCGCCAGACGTCCACCCGCATACGTTACGCCACGCGTTCGGCACGCATATGCTGGAAGAAGGCGCTGATCTGCGTGCGATTCAAGAATTGCTCGGTCACGAACGGCTGGCCACGACACAGAGGTACACGCAGTTGTCGATGAAGCATGTGCTTCAGGTCTACGACCAGACGCATCCGCGTGCCAAATAGACCTCCGGATTACCTCCGTAATATCCCCGGTTTCCGAGTTCCAGTTCAGAATATGAGAACAGATAGCTGGGCCGGAGCGGCGCCTGTTTCGCCGCGCGGAGGACGATTGCGAAAGATCAATCCGGAACTCTGGTTGTTGTTATTCCTGGTTGTGATTGCTGCAATGCTGAACTTTCTAGTTGCGTCGCAGCGCATGGCTCTGGTTTTCTATTTTCTGCCGACACTCTATTCCGCGTATCATTTTGGCCGCCGGCACGCTACGCTCACAGCGGTTGCTACCGTAATCCTGGTAGTTTTCCTGATTGTCACCAATCCCGCCATGTTCACTCGCAAGATAGAACTGCCCTTTGATGCGCGATGGTTCGACATTACTATTTGGGGCGGAGTTCTGATGGTTGCAGGCTACGTCACCGGAACGCTTTACGAACGCAACGAGAAGAGTTTGCGTGAGATGGAAGATGGTTATGATGGGATGCTCACGATCCTGCAGAATTTTATTGCCAATCAGAAATATAGCGATGCTCATGCTTACCGCATCGCCCTGTGCGCGACTAGGATCGCCGAAGCGCTCGGCCTCGATTCGAATAGCGTAGAAGATATTCGTACCGCAGCGCTGTTGTTCAATCTGAAGGAACTCGGCATCAGCAACGAAGTGATTTGCAAGGCGGTGCAGATCACGCAGGAAGATCTTGATAAGGGGCGGACTGGTCGGAGCAAACCAGCCTCGATGGCTGGCGCGAGTGCATTGCGACGCGCGATTCCGATCTTTATGGCCGAGCGGCAAGTGCGAAAAGATGCGGCCGGAGTGAGCGACGCTTCCTTCGAAGTGCAGGTTCTGCTACTGGCGGAAGAATATGAGGCGCTGATCAGCGGCGATGGTGGAGCGAAGATGGCTCCGTCGCAGGCCGGAAGAGAAGTGTTGCGACGAGCGGGAGGGCGCTATGACTCGCTCATCGTGAACGCATTCTCCAAAGCCTTTGGGGGAGAAACGGCAGGGGCCAGCGCCTGATCAGAGGCCCGAGCTGGGATGCTCTCTCTGCCGCAGTTCTTGCCACATTTCAACCACTCGTGCCTTTAAGTCTGCAGTAAGTTTTTCGTACGCGGCCTCGGATGCTTCACTTTCGGGCGGCGGCATGATGGGATTACCAAACTCCATTTTCAGTTTGTTGAATCTCTGAAACGGTTTATTTCTGGGCCAGGCCTCATAGAAACCCTCAATGGCTACGGGAACGATCGGTACCTGCAGGTGAATCGATAGAATGGCGGCGCCCTTTTTGAAGATTCGCGGCGTGCCATCGATCGAGCGTTCGCCTTCTGGATAAAGAATCAGCGGGCGTCCCTGGCGCAACCCAAACGCGCCCGCACGCATGGCTGGGATCAAGTTTGCGTCCGGATCGAGAACGACGACGCGCAGGGTCTGCGCCAGGCGCAGCATCCATCCTTTGCCGAAGATTTCGCTGGTGCCCACCGCAAAAACTTTTTCGAACACCGGCGGCGGCAAGATCGCGGCGAGGATGAGGGGATCGAGATAGCTCTGATGATTCGACGAAATAATAAAGGCGCCGATTTTCGGCAACTTCTCGATTCCACTCACGTGCAAATCGAAGCGGTCCAGCGCCATAACTTGGGCGAGCCGTGAAACCACATACCAGAATGTGGCGCTGATGGGCTGTGCATGGGAGAGCGCCATGACTTCCGCTGGATCGGGTTGTTCCGCCAGAATAGCCTTCCAACCGGTGAAGGCGGGCCGAGCGGTGGGACTATGTGCACCGCTGGCGGAGCTTCGCAGAACCGCGTCGACCAGTTCGCGCACCGTATAAATTGCTGCAAGCTGCGATTCTTCGACGTTGCCGCCGAGTTGATTTTCGAGTTGGCTGAGCAACTCGATGCGCTGCATGGAGTCGAGGCCCAGGTCGAGTTCCAGATTGTGCGTGGGACGCAAACTTGGCGGGGGAGTGCGGGCTGTTGCGCGAACGATCTCTAAGGCGCGCTGTACATCCGACTGTTCGATCCACTCGGATTCTTCGACAGTCAAGGGTCGCTCGGCAGGCCAGTTGGAATCGTCATCGATCCGCCGCGCCTGATTTGCTTTTACGCGCTTCTCCACTTCGAAGCGTTTAATCTTGCGCGTGGTGGTGCGAGGCAAATCGTCCTGCCAGATCTCATAACTGCCGATGCGCTTGGTCGAAGCGATCTGCGGCGACAGGCCTTCGATATCGAAGCGGATCGCCTCTTTCGCATTCACAATCTTTTTCTGGCGCAGCGCATCGAAGTTAGGCACAATCACGGCGTGCAGGCGGTCGCCGCCTTCTCCAGGCCTTCCCTCGATGCCCATCACCGCCAATTCTTTGATGAAATGAGATTTCAGATAGTGGGCTTCGATCTCTTCGGGATAAACGTTCTTGCCGTTGCTGAGGACGATCACTTCTTTCTTGCGCCCGGTGAGAAACAGATTGCGGTCGGCATCGAAGTAGCCGAGATCGCCGGTGTAGAGCCAGCCATCGCGCAGCGCCGAGGCAGTGGCGTCGGGGCGGTTCCAGTAACCCTTCATCACTACCGCTCCGCGCAGCAAGACCTCGCCGGTGGGCGGTCCACCATCTTCTTGGGGCTGCACGTGAACAATCTTGGCCTCGACGCCCTTCAGGGCTTTGCCCACTGATCCGATTACATTATTTCCAGGAGAATTTGCAAATACCGCAGCGGTAGTCTCGGTCAGGCCGTAGGCTTGCAGAACGTCGATGCCCAGCGCGTAGAAATCCCGGGCGATCGCGGGATCGAAGCGTGATCCTCCGGTGACGAGATAGCGCATGTTCTTGCCCAGAGTGTCGTGAACCTTGCCGAAAAATCCTCGCCCGGCGTTGATCCCGACTTTGCGCAGGGTGCGATTGAGTGCAACCGAGGCATGAAAAACTTTCCGGGTAAGCGCGCCTCGCTTCGCAACCTCTTGGAAAATACGCTCGTGAATCAGATAAAAAAACTGCGGAACCACCGCAAAGGCGGTGATGTTTCTTTCTTGTAGGGCGCGCAACAGTTCGGTGGTGTTCAAAGTTTCGAGGTACACCACGCGCGACCCCTTAACTAGGGGCAACAAAAGATTCGCCATCTGGGCCAGCACGTGAAACATGGGCAGTACGCCAAGCAGAGCGTCGGTCGGCCCAAGTTCCACCCAATGGAATACAGCTTCGACTTCGCCGAGAAAATTGGCGTGGGTCAGCATCACGCCTTTGGGGTCGGCCGTGGTTCCGGAGGTGTAGAGCAGAGAAGCGAGATCGTCTGGAGTGGATGAGTCCGGTTGAAAGTTGCCTGGACCAACTTCGAATATCGCAGGCAGCTTTGCCAGCCACTTCGCATCGCTCAATTCGTCGGCCATGCTATCCGGATCCATCAGCACCAGGCCGATGTTGAGACCGGCGACGGCCTCCCGCGCGGCTTTGGCGTGCTTGGCATCGCAGAATAAGATCGAGCTGCCGCTATCTTTGAGCAGCTTCGCGAGTTGATCGGCGTGCAGGGCGGTGTCGAGCGGGACGACCGTGCACCCCGCGGCGATGACGCCCAGATACGCGGCCACCCAGTGCGGATGATTGTCGGCCACGATGGCCAGGCGCGAGCCATGGACGAATTTGTTCTCGGCGATCCAATTCCCGACGGATTCGGCCATGCGGCGGAGTTCTGCGTAGGTGCAAGTTTCGATGTGATCGTGACGCTGGAGTTCAAGCGCAACGTTGTTGGGGCCGCGTTGGGCGCATTCGACAAAACGGTCGTAGAAAGTGGGCATGGTTCGTGGGGAATATACACGAAAAACTGATTCATCGCCGAGGATGCTGAGACGGCAAGGAATTCACGGAGATTATCCGTACTTCCGTCGGCGGTCTCTGTATTTCGGGCGGTGAATAAGTGGCGTCCCTTGTGTTTCCTGCACCTGTTCGTTGCATCTAATTATGCTAGGCTTAAAGGGATAATGTGGGGCAGTTCCCGCCCTCCGAAGGATTTCACAGTTTGATTAACACACTGATAGGGAAGGTTTTTGGGACCAAGAACGAGCGGGTCATCAAGAGCATGATGCCCAAGGTAGCGGCCATCGGTGCGCTTGAACCGGAGATGCAGAAGCTCACGGATGACGAGCTGCGCGCCAAAACGGAAGAGTTTCGCCGCCGCATTCAGGAGCGGATGAGTCGTGTGAGCACGTCCGCGAACTCTGTGGCGGTGAGCTCTGGGACCGACACCTCCGCGGATGAAGCCTCTGGGGTTGAGAACGAAGACAATCCCGATCGGGCCAAGCAACTTGAAAAAGAGGAGCACGAAGCGCTCCAGGAAGTTCTGGATGACATTCTCATCGAGGCCTTCGCGGTGGTGCGCGAGGCGGGTCGCCGCGTGCTGAACATGCGCCACTTCGATGTGCAGTTGATCGGCGGCATGGTGCAGCACAACGGAATGATTTCCGAAATGAAGACCGGTGAGGGCAAAACGCTGGTCGCTACGCTTCCGGTTTATCTCAACGCACTCAGCGGACGCGGCGTGCACGTGGTTACGGTCAATGACTATCTGGCCAAACGCGACTCCGAGTGGATGGGCAAACTGTACCGATTCTTGGGGCTCACGGTCGGTGTGATTGTCCACGATCTGGATGACGATCAACGGCGCGCCGCCTACGCGGCCGACGTCACGTACGGAACCAATAATGAATTTGGTTTCGACTACCTGCGCGACAACATGAAGTTCGATCTGAAAGATTGCGTGCAGCGCGGGCACAATTTCGCCATCGTCGATGAAGTCGATTCCATCCTTATCGACGAGGCCCGTACGCCGCTGATTATTTCGGGGGCGAGCGAGGAGTCCACTGACAAGTATTACAAAGTGAATCGCATTATTCCGAAGCTCGACAAGGGCGAAGAGTTGACGCCACAGGAACTGCGCAAACTGCTGGAGCAAGACAAGATTGCGCCGGGAAAAAGGGACGCGTTGATCCGCGAATTGAACGAATCCGGCGACGACCCCACGCGAGCCATCCTGACCGGCGATTATGCGATCGACGAGAAGCACCGCAATATCACGGTCACGGATGAGGGCTGGGAAAAGGTCGAAGGTTTGCTGGGCATTGGCAACATTGCCGATCCCGAGAATTGGCCGCTCAAACATCACGTCGAGACCGCGATCAAGGCGCACGCGCTCTACCGCCGCGACGTGGAGTACATGGTCAAAGACGGTGAGGTCGTCATTGTCGATGAATTCACCGGCCGCATGATGCCCGGCCGCCGCTGGTCTGACGGCCTGCATCAGGCGATTGAAGCCAAGGAAGGTGTCAAGATCGAGCGCGAGAATCAGACGCTGGCCACCATTACCTTCCAGAATTATTTCCGCATGTTCAAAAAGCTCTCGGGCATGACGGGAACGGCGGAGACGGAAGCCGAGGAATTCGGGAAGGTATACAACCTCGATGTGGTGGTCATTCCCACAAACAAAGAAATGCGGCGGCTGGAGAATCCGGACGTCGTCTTCCGCACCGAGAAAGAAAAATATTTTGCGGTCGCCGATGAAATTCAGAAGCTTCACGAAAAAGGCCAGCCGGTGCTGGTGGGCACAACTTCGATCGAGAAATCCGAGAAGCTGTCGGAGTTGCTGAAGAAAAAAGGGCTCAAGCAGCACGTGGTTTTGAATGCCCGGTTTCACGAGCGCGAAGCCGAATACGTGGCTCAGGCTGGGCGCAGAGGCATGGTCACCATCGCCACTAACATGGCCGGCCGCGGTACCGATATCTTGCTGGGCGGCAATCCCGAATTCATAGCCAAGCAAGAACTGGTGAAGAAGGGAATCGCGCAGCAACTGCGGGTCGCGCAGGGCAAGATCGAGGGGCCGCAGGAAGATGGCATCACGTCGATCTTCTACTACAACGGCAACGAATATAGCGTCCCGACGGATAAATGGACGGAAGCGTTAAATCGCCATAAGGAACAGACCGACAAAGAGCACGACGAGGTGATCAACCTTGGCGGGCTGCACATTCTGGGCACGGAACGCCACGAGTCGCGCCGCATCGATAACCAGCTTCGCGGACGTGCCGGCCGTCAGGGCGATCCCGGGTCGTCGCGTTTTTATCTTGCGCTGGAAGATGACCTGATGCGGATCTTCGCGCGGGAGTGGGTTTCGAAATTGCTGGAGCGGTTGGGCATGGAAGAAGGCATGCCGATCGAGTCGAAGATGATCAGCCGCAAAATCGAGAATGCGCAGAAGTCGATCGAAGGCCAGCACTTTGAATCTCGCAAACATCTTCTTGAATACGACGATGTGATGAACAAACAGCGCGAGGCGGTCTATGGCCTGCGCCGCCGGTTGCTTGAGGGGATGGATCAGAAGAATCTGATCCTCGAGGATTACGTGTCGGCGATTCTCGGCGATCTGATGGAAGAGTATTGCCCGCCCAAAGGCCATGTTGATGACTGGAACATCAAAGGCCTGAAGGACGCAGTCTTTACGCGCTTCGGAGTCGACTTCCTGGCGGAAGGCGTGAAGCCGGAGGCCCTGAACCGGCAAGAATTGGGCGACGCGATTTTCGAGAAGTTGAAAGAGCGCTACGACGCCAAAGAAAAACTGATCAGCCCCGAGGCCATGCGCCATCACGAGCGGATGATCATGCTCAGCGTGCTCGATGCGCAGTGGAAAGATCACCTCCTCAGCATGGATCACCTCAAGGAGGGCATCGGCCTGCGCGGGTACGGCCAGCACGATCCGCTGGTCGAATACAAGAAAGAATCGTTTGAGATGTTCGAGGCCATGCTGCAACGGTTCCAGGAAGATACGGTGCGGTATCTCTACCTGATGCAGATCATCGAGCGTCCCACCGAGCCTAGCCGTCCACCCGTCGAAGCGGGCAAACAGGGCCAGGAGCCGGCTTCGCCGGCGCAGCAAGGAACTGGCGGCAATGGACATCGGCCTCCGCGATTGGTCGCAACCTCGGCGGACGATCTGGAAGAAGCCTTCATGCGGCGCAAACGCCGCGAGTTGGAACAGGCGCGCATGGCCGGAGGCGGCGAGGCGGCGCCGGTGCAGCAGGTCGTGCGGGGACAGGAAAAAGTAGGCAGAAATGATCCATGCCCCTGCGGCTCGGGGAAGAAGTTCAAGAAGTGCCACGGAGCGTGAGCTTCGACGTTCGACTGCTCATGTGGGAGTGGCCATGTGGTGACGGGCGCCTTCGCCCGTCAACCGAGCGGAGCGAGGCTCCTTATTTCGAATCCTGCCCTTTGCCCCCGCCCGTCTTACCGACTGCCTTGAAAGTCATCTCCGCAGCCAAACTTCCGGTTCGATCTTTCCACTCTCCAAACAATCCAGCGTAATTCTTCGTAATGTAGTCGTTCTCACTCACGCCCAGCTTCATGGCGGTTGCATCAATCCAGCGCGGCGAGCCTTCGATCTCGCAGAAATTCCCGATGGGAGTTTCATCCACGACCACCTGGCCTTTTCCATCCGTCCACTCGGCGCGGAATTTTTCGTAGCGAAAGGACGGCGCATATCCCAGCGCGCGCAAGACTAGATCCATCTGCTTTCCATCGCCCAGAGATGTTTCCAACTCCTGGCGGCTACTGTGGCGCCCAGTCTTTTTCCCGGCTTTATGTGTGAGCGTCCACTCCGAACCGTACTTCCGGATGCGCAGTAGCTCTTTACGCTGGCGCAGAACTTCCCCGGGCAGGTCGTAGAGAGTATTCATCTCGTGCGTGCGTTTGGTCTCAATGCGGAACCCGGCTGCGCGCAGTTTGCGCGTGAGTGTCCGCAAATCGTCAACGCGAAATTTAATTTCTATCTCGTTCATGTTGCGCAAACGCGTGTGAACGTATAAAGCCGCTTCTGAGCGTATGTTTCTAATGCGCCTCCCAAACGACGCGCCAGCAAAAATCGTGGGGCTGAAGCCCCGATTCTCTTCAACTCCTTAATCGGCAAGGCTAAAGCCATGCCCTGATACAAATCCTGGCGCGTACCTAATTAAACGTTGGCAACTTCACCAGATCGTTCTCTGGCACAATTTCCACTGGCTCACCGGCCTTGCGCCACGCAGCTAACCCACCAACAATCACGAACGTCTTGAAGCCTTTTTCCCGCAGCAGGTGCGCCACACGGGCGCTGGTGGCCTCGCGTGCTCAAGTACAGTAGAGATAGATGTCCTTTTCTGGGGATAGGTTTTTGAGCTCCTGCTCCAGATTGTTGGGCTCGATGCGAATCGAGTTCTTGATTCGGGCGGTGCCAGAATCGTAGTAGCCGTGGCTGCGGACGTCGACGATCTGCACATTGCTGGCATCTTCAGACGCCAGGCGCGCCGCCAGTTCCTGCACCTGGACACGCGGCACCAGGCGATACATTTTGTTCTTCTGGTACTGCAGGACGCGGTAAATCGCGTACGCCACCAGCGCCGCCAAAACCACAATTTCCATGGCCAATCCCGCGGCGTGAAAACCGCGTAGAAGCGCCGCCAGGAAGTCGCGCGAAAGAAATCCCACAGACAAATAGATGGTCGAGTAAAATAATGCTCCCACGAAGTCGAGCTGCAGAAACTGGCCGAAGCGCATCTTCATGCTTCCCGCAAGCGGCGCAGCCATAGTGTTCACGCCGGGAATAAATTTTGCAATCACCAGCGTAATCTTGCCGCGCTTATAAAAAGATTCCGCGCTACGCAGAATGCAGGTCTCGGGATTAATCGATACGCGGCACAAAAAGCCCAGCAGCGCCCAGCCCATATAACGTCCCAACCAGAACTGTACTGTGTCGCCGAGAAGCAAGGCTGCGACAGCCGCGAACAGGACGTACGGCCCCCACAGCGCGTGCGAGGCCACAGCCGCTCCCCCCGCCACCAACGCGATTGCCGCGGGGAAGGGAAGCCCGACTGCCTCTGCCAGCAGCAGGCCAAAGGTCAGGGCATAGCCGTGCCGCGCCATCAGCGAGAACATTTCCATAAGCAGTGTTGGATCAAGTTGAAGGTGAAAGGGTTCAGGATAAACCACAAAGGAGTCATCGAGCAGGCAAACAAACAAAAAATGCGGGGCAGTAGCACCGCCCCGCGAATACAGTCGCAAAAAACCTATTTCATGGAATCGTTGCCCATCGAGCCACCCTTGAGCATCTTTACGCTCATCACGTGGATTTCGCCCTTATCGGCGTACACGTGAGCGCTTAGTTGCACATGATGCCCATCATGGCCCTGGAGCTTGTCCGGATTCACGACGTTCCAGCTCTTGCCGTCTTTGTCGTTTACGAATACGGTTTTGTCGCCCTCGGTCTTCACCGTGCCCTTCAAGGTCATCAGCGGAGCCTTGCTTCCCTGATCCATCTGGGATTGCGACATGTTGTTGTCTTGTTGAGCGAAAGCGGTCAGGCTAAACGCAAATGTCAGAGCCAGCAGACAAATCATTATCTTTTTCATGGGTGTTCTCCTTTTCGAATTGGTGAGTGTCCCGGACAGATCTTGCCCCAAATGTCGTGCGTATTGGATACGCATAACGGATTGGATGCACCTTGAGGGTAGTTGCTGTTGGAGTCAGGTATGCGGAAAGAGGTTGCCGTTCAGTTACAGAGAAGAAGCTACTTCTCTCGCGCCACCACGAACTCGGGGGCCCAGAGCAGGGCTCGCTTAATTTCGGAGTCCGGAAAGGTGCAAATCGCTTTGCGGGCGGATTCCGCGTACCGCGCGGCACGTTCAGTCGCCACCTCCAGCGATCCATACCGCTGCAGAATCTCCATGATGTGGGCGTGGGTCACGCCGTTAAAGGCGCGCTCGTGCAGAATGGTTTCGATCTTGGCCCGTTCTTCCGGCGTGCAGCGCTCCAGGGCGTGAATGACCGCCATGGTTACCTTGCCTTCGCGCAAATCGCTGGCCACCGGTTTGCCAAGAACATCTTCTGACGCGGTGAGATCGAGCACGTCGTCGACAATCTGAAACGCCATGCCGAGATCGTGTCCGTACTGGCCCAGGGCTTGTTCTTGCGCAGCGGTCGCCCCGCCCAGGATCGCTCCCAGCCGCATGCAAACGGAGAACAAGCAAGCCGTCTTGCGATAGATGAGATCGAAGTGCTCGTCGAGGGTGATCAGCTTGCCCAACTTTTCCATCTGGAGCAGTTCGCCCTCGACCATCTGCTGCGTCAGTTCGATCAGCGTGTCGAGAATGCGGAAGTCGCGCTCCTGCACCGCGATCTTAAAGGCCTGCATGTAGAGCCAGTCGCCGGCCAGCACGCATTTTGAATTGCCCCATTGCGTATTTGCCGCAGGGCGACCGCGGCGAATCTTGGCTTCGTCGATGATGTCATCGTGAACCAGGGTTGCGGTGTGGATGATCTCGACGACCGCGCCCAGTCGCACGGCCCCGCGACCCTGGTAATTAAACAGTTTCGAGGAAAGAAAAAGCAGCGCGGGACGAATGCGCTTGCCCCCACCGGAGCGCAGATACTCGCCGATTTCGGTAATCGCCTGCACACCGGAAACCGTGTCCTGCCCGAACTCGCCTTCCAGCGCCGCGAGGTCATCCCGCAGCAGTTCGAAGACTTCCTTCCCGTTAATGATTGGAGGCGCGCTCAATGAATCGAACCTCTGACCACGAACCTCAGACTTCGTACCTCAGACTTCGTACCTCAGACTTCGTACCTCAGCTTCGCAACTCCCTTGCCGGCTGCGCACTGGCAGTACTCTCGGAAGTGACCCGAAAGTCGAACGTCCGGCGTCCAAGCTCTGCTTTAGTTGGTCCGGTAATTCGTAAATTGCAAGTCGATTCCGAAATCGTGCCCGCGCAGCATGGCGATCACGTCCTGCAGCGTGTCGCGATCTTTGCCGCTGATCCGCACTAGATCTCCCTGGATCGATGCCTGCGCCTTCTTCTTGGAATCTTTGACCAACTTCACGATCTCGCGCGCTTTTTCGATAGCGATGCCTTGCTGCATGGTTACTTTGCGCTTGGCCGTTCCGCCCGCCGCGGGTTCCACAGGGCCGTAGGTCAGTCCCTTGAGCGAAACTCCGCGCTTGACCAACTTCTGCTGCAAAATATCGTTGACTGCCTTCAACTTATATTCGTCGGCGGAGTGCAGCACGATCGCGTCTTTTTCCATCTCGATATTGGACTTGGAATCTTTCAAGTCGAAGCGCGTGTGGATCTCCTTCAGCGCCTGCTGAATGGCATTGGACACTTCCTGCAGGTCGATCTTGCTGACGATGTCAAAAGTGTTATCAGGCATCGGATTTCAATTCTTTCTGAAATGATGGAATCTAACTCTTGAGGTTAACAGAAGAAGCTTCATAAAGCAGGGTCAATTGCAGAAACTTTGCTTTCAATTGTTTCAACCGATTTGAAAAAATTGTAGAAATTGCGGGTTGTGAGGATCCCAACCTCTTCTGCGGTCAAGCCCCGCAACTCGCCCAGCTTTTGCGCGGTGTGGGCGACGAAAGCCGGTTCGTTGCGCTTGCCGCGATGTGGGACCGGCGCCAGGTAGGGGCAGTCGGTCTCGATCAAAATACGCTCCAGCGGAACTTCCAGCGCGGCGTCGCGAATCTGTTGGGCCTTCGGGAATGTCAAGTTCCCTGCGAACGAAATCATAAACCCCATGTCGAGAGCGCGCTTGGCTTGCGGCCAATTTCCGGTAAAGCAGTGAAGAATGCCGCCCAAACCCTTGGGAAGCCAGTTCTGCTGCATCAGTCCAAGACAGTCCTCCCAAGCATTATCGCTGCCATCGGAGGGGCGGCAGTGGATGACGATGGGCAGTTTCGCGGCTGCGGCCAACTCCATTTGCCGGATGAAAACTGTCTTCTGCTCATCGCGCGGAGAGTGATCGTAGAAATAATCGAGGCCAATTTCGCCCCAGGCAAGCACCTTGGGATGCCGCGCCAGGCCTGCCATTCTTTCGTAAGCAGCCTCGTCCGCCAATCGAGCTTCATGGGGATGAATGCCCAGCGTGGCGTAGATAAAATCATATTTTTCCGCGAGCCGAATTCCGCAATCGACCTGATCGGGCCCGTCGCCGTTTCCGATGGCGACGATCGTCTCAACGCCTGCCGCGCGAGCACGCGCGATCACCGCCTCGCGATCGGCATCGAACCGAGCACCGTCAAGATGTGCGTGAGAATCTACAAACATCGGACCTCAGACCTCGGACTTTTCGACCTCGGGCTTCAGACTCTCGACGGCGAACTCTCGATTAGGTTTGCCGAGATCCGAAGTCCAAAGTCTGACGCCCTATTTCAGCCTTGCTCCCACCGGCACATCCTCCAAAAAGCTTGCCAGCACCGGCTTCCCGCCCTCGAGCGAAGCGGCGACGATCATCCCGTTCGATTCCATGCCACGAAGTTTGCGCGGAGCCAGATTGGCCACGATCACGACTTTGCGCCCAATCAACGTTTCCGGGGCATAGGCTTCGGCGATTCCCGCCAAGACCTGACGCACTTCCGTTCCGATGTCGATTTCCAAACGCAAAAGCTTGTCTGCCTTGGGAACTCTCTCCGCGACTTTCACCACGCCGACTCGGAGCTCGATCTTGGCAAAATCATCGATTGAGATTTTTTCGTTCGCCGACGCGACTGGAGCTAGACTGGTCGACGGCACCGGCACCACGGCAGTAGCCTGCGGCGCGCTCGGCGCCGGGCTCGCCCCTGCGACGGCTTCGCCCACCGGCGCAATTCTGTGCTCTTCTTCCATTTTCTGCATCCTTTCAATCGCGCTTTTATCGGCACGGGGAAAAACGGGCTGAATCTCGCCCAGTTTCGTGCCCAAAGGAAGTTGTCCCCAAGCCAGTTCGCTGAGAAGCAATTCCTTGATGTCGCCCAATCCCATCTGCGCCCAAATCTTCGCCGTCGCATCCGGCATGACTGGATAGGCAAGGGCG
Organism: uncultured Acidobacteriaceae bacterium; assembly: GCA_963818935.1. Taxonomy (GTDB): domain Bacteria; phylum Acidobacteriota; class Terriglobia; order Terriglobales; family Acidobacteriaceae; genus Sulfotelmatobacter. The sequence continues at coordinate 445,406 of CAWFUK010000034.1, read as the reverse complement.
GTTGCAATCCGCAGTGCCTCGGCAGCAGTGTAGAGCACGGTGGCCAAACGCGAGCGGCTATCCTCGTCTTGTTTTTCGCCCAGAGCCCAGGGTTCGTTCTCGACGATGTACTTATCGACCGACGCAATCAGCGCCCAGGCGCTCTCGAGCGCGCGAGAGAACTGAAATTGATCGAAGAGCGTTGCAAACTCGCGAATCGTCTTTCTCGCTGTCTCTGCAATGGCATCATCGGCGGCAGTCTTTGACGCAGCATGAGACGGGTAGGGCACCTCGCCTTTGAAATAGCGGTTGATCATGGTCAGCGTGCGGCTGGCCAGATTTCCCAGTCCATTGGCTAGGTCGGAGTTGTAGCGCTGCACCAGGGCATCGAAGGAGAATGACCCATCCTGGCCAAACACGACCTCGCGAAGGAGAAAATAACGCAGCGCATCAGCGCCGAGAACATCGAGTATGGTTTCGGTGCGCACGATGTTGCCGCGCGACTTGGACATCTTGCTCTCCTCAAAGAGGAGCCAGCCATGCGCCACGATTGTCTTGGGCAGAGGCAGACCTGCCGCCATCAGAAATGCCGGCCAGTAAACACAATGGAAGCGGACGATTTCTTTTCCGATCATCTGCACGTCTGCCGGCCAGAATTTCTTGAAGGCCTCCTGCGCCCCAGCGTGAGAGGAACCGTAGCCGATGGCAGTGATGTAGTTGGCCAGCGCGTCGAGCCACACATAAATCACGTGGGTAGGATCGTCAGGCACGGGAATGCCCCACGAAAATGTAGAGCGGCTGATCGACAAATCGCGCAGTCCGGACCGGACAAATGAAATTACCTCGTTGCGCCGCGTCTCGGGACGAATGAATTCAGGATTCTCGTAGAGCGCAAGCAGCTTCTCCTGAAATGCCGAAAGCTTGAAGAAATAATTTTCTTCATGCACGGTCTCGGTGATGCGGCCGCACGTGGGGCAGGGATCGCCTGGCTGTGCGCCATCGACGTAGAGCTCATCCGAGACGCAGTACTGCCCGGTATAAGTGCCTTTGTAGATGTAGCCGTTATCGCGAAGGCGCCGGAAAAGCTCCTGCACTCTTTTCTTGTGGCGATCCTCGGTGGTGCGGATGAAATCGTCGTTCGAAATTCCCATCCGCTTCCACAGCTGGCGGAACTCGCCTGAAATTGCATCGGCATATTGTTGGGGAGTCTTTCCGGCTGCCTCCGCCGCCCGCTCGATCTTCTGGCCGTGCTCGTCCGTGCCGGTAAGAAAAAAGGTCTCTGCGCCCAGCAAGCGTTGCCGCCGCGCAATCGTGTCGCAAGCAATCGTCGTGTATGCGTGCCCGATATGGGGATGCGCATTCACGTAATAAATCGGAGTCGTGATGTAAAACTTCTTGCTCATAGATTGTGACCCGGCGAAAGCAGCGGTCAGCGGCCTGTGCAGCAGTGGCAGCGCTTTCCGCGATCAAGCCGTTGAGTCTGTTACCCGCGCCGCTTAGATAAGTAAGACTCGACGGCCGCGCCCAATACGCTTTTCAGCGGCACATGATGCTCCGCCGCGATCCAGCGGCAATCTTCATACTCCGGGGCATAGTTCGTGACCGTCCCGTTCATGCTGGCGATTTTGATCCGAACCTCTCCCCATGGTGTATGTACATTTTCCCATCGGCGCGCTAAAGTCTGCCGGACCTCGTCTCGGCGACGCACTCCGAGCGTAGTCGTCTCGGTGAAGATCAATTGCTTCAGAATGCCGGCGTGCTCTGGTTTGCATAACACTGTCAGCAGTGTACCCGGGCGGCTCTTCTTCATCTGGACGGGCGTCGCGAAGACATCGAGCGCGCCCTCTTCGAGCAATCGATCCAACACATAACCAAAAACTTGCGGATTGAGATCGTCGAGATTCGCTTCCAGCACAGTGATCATTTCAGAAGCAGTATTAGCGGCCAATGCATGCGCCGCGGACTCTCCGAGTGTCAGCCGCACCACATTTGGATGTCCGGAAAAGTCACGGGATCCTGCGCCGTAACCGGATTTCTGAATCTTCATCTCGGGGAAAGCCGCGAAGCGCGAAGCCAATGTCTTCACAATTGCTGCGCCGGTTGGCGTAACCAGTTCCGCCTGCAACCCCGAAGAGTAGATCGGCGCGTCTTGCAACAACTCGACCGTGGCGGGAGCGGGCACGGGAAAGGTGCCATGCGCGCATTTTACTGTCCCGCCGCCGACGTTTAACGGCGAACAAATAATTTCATCGACGCCGAGCGCCTCCGCCCCAACCGCGGCGCAAACGATATCAACGATCGCGTCGACCGCGCCCACTTCGTGAAAATGCACGCTCTCGATGGAAGTGTTGTGAATTTTGGCTTCCGCTGCGCCCAATGCCTCGAAGATGGCGATGGCCTGTTTCTTGGCGTTGTCAGAAATAGAGGCCACAGAAATGATTTCGCGAATCTCCGTTAACCCGCGCCGATGCTCATAAGAATGTCTGTGTGGCGCGGGCGTCCCCGCCGGCGAACTCCCAGCACGATGAGTATGGGTGCCATGTTCGTGCTGATGCGCATGCTCATGCTTCTCCTGCTGTTCCCAATACGCCTCGCGCGGCAAGTCTTTTTCCCCAGCTACCCAAACATCTACCTTGGTGGCGGAAATCCCGCTGCGCATCACGCGTGAAATTTCCAGCCGGGCGCCCACGTTCAGAGCCGCGACCGTGTCTTCGAGCACTATTGGCGACACGCCGGCATCCACGAGCGCACCCAGAAACATGTCGCCGCTCATGCCGGAAAAACATTCCAGGTAGGCAATGCGCATAACAAGAAGACTGATTTTTCATCATAGGGAACCGTGGATCGTGCGTCAAACCAGCGTGTGTCGTGCACTCTGCTAGAATCACTATCTTCATAAACCGCTTAGAGGGAACGCTTGTATCGTCATCTCGAACGCCGACTCGCTCAGCATCTGCTGGGATTTTTGCGCCAACGCCATCCGGACGTATTGTTGCCCGAAGTCGTAATCGAACCGCCACCGAAGGTGGAACTCGGCGATTTTGCGATCCCGGTTTTTCCTTTTGCCAAGCCGCTGCGCAGCGTGCCGCTGAAGATTGCGGAAGCGATCCGCACGGGAATCGGTGAGATCGAAGGAATTGCCGGGATGCAGGTCGCACCTCCGGGATACTTGAATGTAAGAATCGATCGCGGCTGGATGGCCGCCGCTCTGGCTGCTGACCTGCATCCGCCGACTGACGGGCCTTCGGGGAAGATTCTGGTGGAACACACCAGCATTAATCCTAATAAAGCCGCGCATATCGGCCACCTGCGGAATGCCATTCTTGGCGACACGTTTGTCCGTCTGCTGCGCTACGCCGGCCGCGAGGTCGACGTGCAGAACTATATCGACAACACTGGCGTGCAAGTCGCTGATGTCATGGTTGGCTTTACCCACATCGAGAAGAAGTCCCGCGCAGAAATTGAAGCGCTGGCCCATCGGCCCCGCTTCGATTATTACTGTTGGGATCTCTACGCTCGCGTCTCGCAGTGGTATGCGCAGGACAAAGCCAACCTGCAAGTCCGCGCCCAGACGCTGCATGGCATTGAAGACAGCGGCAGCGAAAGTGCCGCGATCGCAGAGTTGATTTCTACTTCCGTGCTTCGCCGCCATCTCGAAACCATGGACCGCCTCGATATCGAGTATGACTTTCTACCCCGCGAAAGCGAAATTCTGCATCTGCATTTCTGGGATGCGGCGTTTACTAAGTTGAAAGAAGCCGGCGTGCTTACCTACGAGAACGAGGGGAAAAATAAAGGCTGCTGGATCATGCGCCGGGCTGGAACCGGAGAACAAGGCTCAACCACAGAGGGCATCGGGAGAGCGGAAGAATCCCAGAAAATCTCAGAGGATGATCAAAAGGTGATTGTCCGCTCCAACGGAACCGTGGGTTACGTTGGCAAAGACATCGCTTACCACATGTGGAAGTTTGGGTTGCTGGGACGCGATTTCGGCTATCGCAAGTTTTACCGCTATCCCAATCAGCACGAATGCTGGATCTCCGCCATGGAAGGGGAGAAAGATCATCCTCATTTTGGCGACTTCGCCGAGATCTATAACGTAATCGATGCCCGACAATCTGAGGCGCAAAACACCGTGATCGAAGCTTTGCGCGGTCTGGGCCACGACGAGGCAGCCGATCACTACACGCACTTTTCGTACGAGATGGTGGCGCTTACGCCGCGCTGCGCCGCGGAACTTGGTTACGCGCTCAGCGAAGAAGATAAAACTCGTTCTTATGTGGAGGTCAGCGGGCGGAAAGGCTTCGGGGTCAAGGCCGACGATCTGCTCGATCGGTTAATTGTGTCGGCGAAGAACGAAGTCGATTCACGCCACCCGCAACTGACCGAAGACGAGCGGCTCTCCATCGCTACGCAAATTGCGATCGGGGCGCTGCGGTATTTCATGCTGAAATTCACCAAGCAGTCGGTGATCGCCTTTGACTTTAAAGAGGCGCTCAGCTTTGAGGGCGAAACCGGGCCTTATGCGCAGTATGCCGTGGTTCGCGCTACCAGTATTTTCAAGAAGGCAGGAATCGATCCGGACACTTTCTGCAACGAGGTCGCTACCGGTATAGGGCGCGCGGATTTTTCCCAGTTTCTAACCGGCGACGCCGGCAATGAGTTCTGGGAGCTCTGGCTGGCGGCAGCGAAAACGTCCTACATTGTGAACCAATGCATCGCGACCACGGAGCCGGAATACCTGGCGAAACATGTGTTCCAACTGGCGCAACTTTTCAATACGTTCTATCACCGGCATCCTATCTTGAGCGAAGGCGATGAAAAGCGAAAGCAGTTTCTATTGACAACCGTGGCCATAGTTCGCCGCGAACTGATTCGAACACTGGCTGTGCTGGGCATTTCGGTGCCCCCGGTGATGTAAAGAGCAGGAGAACCGACGATGCCGGCCACAGCAGATCGCGCCCTATCTCATTCCTGGTTTCGCACGATCCTCCGGGCATTGCTGATTTTGGTGATTGTGATCGCGATCGCCGGATTTTTTTACGAGAATATTTCGGAAGCTCGCGATCGCCGCTTCCATCCCATGCCCGGCCAGCGCATCGACGTGGGCGGCTACAAGATGCATATCGACTGCACAGGGCAAGGATCCCCGACCGTGATTCTGGACTCTGGCCTGGGCGATTCTTATCTCACATGGCGCAAAGTGCAGCCGCAGATCGCGCAATTCACACGCGTCTGCTCCTATGACCGGGCTGGAATGGGCTACAGCGATTCGAGTCGGAGGTTACGCACGAGCCGGGACATCGCTGAGGAGCTGCACGCGCTTCTACACAACGCGGGAGTGTCCCCGCCGTACATCCTGGTAGGACATTCGATGGGAGGATACGACGTGCGGCTCTACGCCAGCCGTCATCGGAGCGAAGTTGCCGGCATGGTTCTGGTTGATTCATCGCATCCGGACCAGCACAAGCGTCTTCCTCCCGCGATCAACGATCTTGATGCCGGATGGGTGCGCGAGGCGGAGTTTCTGGAATTTACGACGCCCTTTGGGCTTCCGCGTCTGCTGGGATTTTGCAGCCATGATGACGAAGTTCGTGCCGCCGATTGCAACTTTCGCAGCAGGCGCGAAAATGTTGCCGAGTTGAAGACGTTTCCCAAAAGTGCCGCCCAGACTGCAGCCACAGTCTTACTCGGCGATCTTCCTCTTGCGGTGCTCTCGCACGATCCGGCCAAACCCCAACCTGACTTGCCGGAAGATCTGGTCAACCCGTTCAATGATGCATGGTCACAGATGCAGGAGGAGTTGGCACAACTCTCAACCCGGAGCACGCATGTGATTGCCAAAAATAGCGGGCATTACATCCAACTCGACCGGCCCGATGTGGTAATCGAAGCGGTTCGCAACGTGGTGGAACAAGGTCGGCAAGCACATCCAGCAAAACCTTAGTCGGCAATCAACAATCACTCTCAAACCTGCTACGGTGAAATTTTTCCGTCTCCAGCCGCTTTCGCACCGGAGGATTGAATGTTTTTAGTTCTCGCTGGCCATGCTCGTCAATTGCGGCATCATTTTGCCTTCCTGCTTGCGCTTGTGAGCACCTTGACGTTGGCGCAAGATCAGGCGCCAGCCTCAGGTATGAAGCACGAAGGACCGTCTGGGTCTGTCCGCCGTCCACGCATTGGTCTGGCGCTGAGTGGCGGGGGCGCGTTGGGATTGGCGGAGATTGGCGTGCTCCTCTGGATCGAGCAAAATCACATCCCGGTAGACCGCGTCGCGGGCACCAGCATGGGCGCGATCATCGGAGGCATGTATGCCACGGGCATGTCGGCCGCCGAAATCCAGAAATTTGCCGAAGCGATCGACTGGGATGCCGTGCTTCGCCCCGAGCCTGCCTATCGCCAGCTCAGTTACCGGCGCAAACAGGATCGCCGCGATTACCAGATCGCGGCCGCGCTTGGATTGAAACACGGCTTGAAAGGTCCGAACGGATTCGACCCCGGCAACGGTATTGGATTGGTACTCGACCGCATTGCTTTACCGGAGGACGGCGTACGCAGCTTCGACGATTTGCCCATTCCGTTTCGCTGCGTGGCCACCAACATGTTGGACGGCGACCGCGTGGTGTTGCGCGACGGTTCGCTGGCCAAGGCAATCCGCGCGAGCATGGCGATTCCGGGCGAGTTCACCCCGGTTGAGTTGAATGGTCAAGTACTCGCAGATGGCGGCATGGTGGAAAACATTCCCGTGGAAGTGGCCCGCGAAATGGACGCGGACACCGTGATTGCTGTTGATCTGCGCATCCCGCTGGGCGAAAAAGCGCAGCTCGATTCGCTGACCGGAGTTCTCTCGCGCGCGCTCAGCGTAATGATTTTGCAAAATGAGCGCCGCTCGCTGGCTCTGGCCAGCGCTACGGTCACTGTCGATACGGGAAATCTTTCGATCGAAGACTATGATCGCCTGCCCGAGTTGATTCGCCTCGGATACCAGGCAGCGGCGAGCCAGTCGGCGACGCTGCTGCCTTATGCCATCAAAGACGATGCCGAGTGGCAGCAATACCTTGCGGCACGTGATGCGCGCAAACGGCAAGCACCCGAGCAAGTGCAAAGCGTGAAGGTGGAAGGCGGAGATGCCGACCAGGATGCTCGCATCGAGCAGCGCTTGAAAGCAGATACGACGAGCCCACTGAATCTGCCGAAACTGGAAAATCAACTGACGCAGATCGCCGGCGAGGGCGAATTCGATCGTCTGGGCTATGAAGGCTTCAACGAAGATGGCGTGCCTGCGCTGCGCGTGACCGCTCACGAAAAATCCTACGGACCGCCATTCGTCGATCTTGCCGTCAACGTGGATGGCTCCGGGGTGGCCGCGTTCGATTTCTCCGCTGGAACGCGGATCACTTTCATGGACGTCGAACATCACGGCGGCGAATGGCGAAACGATCTTTTGTTGGGATCGAGCAATCTTGCCGCCACCGAGTTTTACCAGCCGCTGGGCAACCCGCGTTTATTTGTCGCCCCTTATGCGTTCGCTTCCAAGGTGCCGCGCAACGAATTTACCGGTCAGACCCGGGTCGCGGTTTTTGGCGATGAACGCGCCGGAGGCGGTTTCGATCTAGGCTACAATTCGGGGCCGCGCAGTGAATTCCGCTTCGGCTATCAACTCTTTAGCGGAAAGCTGGCGCCGCTGATTGGCAGCGCAGGACTGCCCGCAGTGACCGGCAGTACAGGCCAAGTCCGCGCACGTTACGTTTGGGATGGACAGGATAATCCCTCGGTTCCCGGCAAAGGCACGCGCGTCGTTGTTCGTCTTTCCCGTTTTCTGCAGACGCCGGATCTGATCCATCCCGTCGATCAACTCGAGGCGCAAAGCTCTACTTTCATTCCCACGGGTCCGAAGACGTCATTGTTTGTTCTGGCTTCCGGAGGCTCCAGCTTCCACGGGAATGCCGGACCCTTCCAGGTCTTCGAACTGGGCGGTCCCTTTCACCTCGGCGCATACCTTCCGCAGGAATTCATGGGCAGCCACTATGCCTACTCGTCGCTGGGATTTCGGCGTGAGTTCTACCAGTTGCCGCAGTTGGTCGGTGGCAAAATCTACTGGGGAGGATGGTACGAGGCGGGCACCGCGTTCAACGATCCAGGCTCCGGGGTCGTGATCCGTGGCACCTTCAATCTCGGCATTCTCGCCGATACCATTGTCGGACCGATCGCTCTGGCTACCAGTGTCAGTCCCACCGGGGTCGCGCGCGTGAACTTCTCCATCGGAAGGCTGTTTTGAACTGTAACGTCGTATGGCAAACTAATACCAGCGTTGGTTTTCGCTTCGAGGTCCCATGTGCAGGAATATCAAAACTCTCTTTAATTTCGATCCGCCGGTGAATGCCGAGGAAATCCGGGCGGCTTCACTACAATTTGTGAGGAAGATCAGCGGTTTCAACAAACCGTCGAAGACGAATGAGGCTGCGTTTCAGGCAGCCGTCGAGGAAGTAGCTGCAGCCGCGGCTCGATTGCTGCATTCGCTCGAAACTACGGCGCCGCCCAAGAATCGCGAAGAAGAAGCGGCAAAGGCCAGGGCCCGCGCAGCAGAACGCTTCAGCGCCTAAGATTTGGCCACGGATTCTCACAGATTGTCACGGATAAGACTAGAAGTCTTGTTTAGATCCGTGTAGATCGCGTGAATCCGTGGCCGGTTTTCTATCCCGCGAAGCCTCTCACGAACTCCACCAGGCTGCGCAGCGCAATTCCTGATGGCCCTTTGGCGATCCAGGGCTTCTGATCTTCCATCCACGCCGTGCCCGCAATATCGAGATGGATCCACGGCGTGTCTTCGGCGAACTCCTGCAAAAGCATGGCAGCGTTGATGGCTCCGGCCCAGCGCGGGCCGGCGTTCGCCATGTCGGCGATCGTTGATTTAATGTTGTCTTTGTATTCGTCGTCGAGCGGGAGCCGCCACATTTTTTCGCCGGCTTGCTCGTTCGCTTTGTGGAAGCGCTCGTACATGGCGTCATCGTTCGCGAAGATGCCCACATTGGCAAAGCCCAGCGCCACCACGACGGCGCCGGTCAGCGTGGCCGCGTCGACCAGATGAGTGCAGCCGAGTTGCTTGGCATAGAAAAGACCGTCGGCCAGAACGAGGCGGCCTTCGGCGTCGGTGTTGATGATTTCGATGCTTTTGCCCGACATCGCAATCTGCACATCGCCAGGCTTCTGCGCGTGGCCGGAAGGCATGTTCTCGGTAGCGCAGACGATGCCAATGACTTTGACTTTCGGCTTCAGCAGTGCGATGGCGCGCATGGCGCCGATCATGGTCGCTCCTCCCGCCATGTCGTATTTCATCTTCTCCATGCCGTCGGCGGGCTTGATTGAAATGCCGCCGGTATCGAAAGTAATTCCTTTGCCCACCAGACCTAGAACGGGCTTCTCAGGAGCGCCGGCAGGTTCGTATTTCATGATGATCAGCGCGGGCGGCTCGTCAGAGCCCTGGGCCACGCTCCAGAACGCGCCCATCTTCAGTTCCTTGATTTTGTCTGCGCCCCAGACTTCGCACTTCAGACCGACCTCTTCGGACATTTTCTTAGCGCGTTCGCCGAGAATGGTGGGCGTCATGCGATTCGAAGGCTCGTTTACCAGGTCGCGGGTGAAGTTTTGCGATTCGCCGATGATCTGTGCTTCGTTCGCAGCTTTTTCCAGCGCGGATTGATCGGTATTTCCACTGGCAAGGATGGTCAGCGAATCGATCTTCTGATCTTTGCGGTCGCTGCGGTAGTAATCGGGATCGAAGTTGCCCACCAGCGCGCCCTCGACAATCGCAATGACGGCTTCTTTTGCTGGAATACTGGGCGGGACGACGAAAGCGAAGCTCCGGATTCCGCGAGTTTTCAGCGTGCGCGCAGCGGCTCCGGCGATGCGGCGTAGTTCATAACTGGTGAATTTTTTTGCCGATCCCGCGCTGATCAGCAGCAGGCGCTTGGCCTTCAGTCCTGCGGGCTTGTGCAGCAAATTGGTTTCGAAGGGCTTGCCCGTGACTTCTCCGCTGGCCAGCAGATCGAGGGCCACGGATTGCACCGCATCATCGCCGGTGGCGAGCTTCAACTGGGCTTTGGCCTCTTTGGTTTCTTTCTGCGGATCAGCCTGATTTAGAACGACGGCAACCAGCGCTTCAGTTTCGAGTTGAGAAGGAGTAGAGAGAGAGATAGTTGTTTTCATGATGTCGAAGGAAATCGTATCTTTCAGTATCGTCGGCGGGCCCCGAATTGCGCAAGCGTCTGGCGCTGGGAATTAGCCACGGATTTTCACGGATCTGAACGGATTGAGAAGCGGGAGTCTAGACCTTTATCCAATCGCTTATCTGTGGCAACATTTTCCCGCTATCTCAGGCCATCGGAACTTCCGTCTCGCCTCCACCGTATCCTTTTCTGTTGTTGGTGTCTTGTTGTCTGCAGTCGGATGACGGCGTTCTACGGCCTGGAGTATGATTCCAGCCAAGCGAAAGCAGGGGTCGGAACATGAAAATGCGGTGGTTTATTGTATTTTTTCCGTTGGTTTCGGTGGTCGTTCTATCTCTGGCCGTAATGCAACATGCCGCGCACGCGGGCCCACCTCAGGGCGTGTTGGCTACCTCAGCGGCCAAAGCGGCCAACGCCTCGGCGGCAGCAGGCCCTGCAGGGTCGATGGCGATTCCAGACACTACGCTGGCGATCAATTCCGACAAGCCAATGTCGGAGCGCGTGGTGCACTACGAAATTGATGCGCATTATGACGCGACCTCGCATGTCGTAGATGCCACTGAGGTGCTTACTTATCACAATCTGACGGGGCAGGCGCTGGACCACTTTCCCTTCCATCTTTATCAGAATGCGTTTGAGCCGAATGCGACCTGGGTACGCGAGGCCAAAGTCGCGGGCAACCGCGATACCGGCTACGACAAGTGGGAGGCCAAAGAATACGGCTCGGAGGAGATCAAGAGCCTGGAAGTCGTGGGCCAAGGCAACGTGACCGCGCAAATGCATTACATCGCGCCCGATGATGGGAACAAAGACGATAAGACGGTCATTGATGTGCCGGTTCCGAAGCCGATCGCTCCGGGTGAGTATGTGCAGTTCAAGATGGTGTTTCAGACGAAGTTTCCTGAAACCCAGGCGCGGTCGGGATGGAAGCGAGACTTCGTTCTGGGCGGGCAATGGTTTCCGAAAGTTGGCGTGTGGTGGCACGGCGCGTGGAATTGTCATCAGTATCATGCCATGTCGGAATTCTTTGCCGATTTCGGCGTGTATGACGTCAAGCTGACCGTCCCGCAATTCGAAGTGGTCGGTGCGAGCGGCGTGAAAGTTGCGGAAGTCAATAACTCCGATAAAACGAAGACCCTCACCTACCACGGGGACGACATCCACGATTTCGCCTGGACGGCGAGCCCGCGTTACAAAGTCAAAGACGACGGCGTGTTTAACGGGCAGATGGGGCCGGTGCGAATGCAAATCCTGATGCAGCCGGCGCACTGGAGCCAGGTGGAGCGTCACGAAAGAATCCTGAAAGAGTCGCTGGAGCATTTCGAGAGCTGGTATGGGCCGTATCCCTATAAAACGATCACCTTGGTCGATACCGAGCCGGGATCGGCGGCCGAGGGTATGGAGTATCCGACATTCATTACCGGCGGAACAACCTGGTGGATGCCGAACGGCTTGTACGCGCCCGAGTTGGTGGTCGAGCACGAATTCGGCCACCAGTACTGGTACGGCATGGTCGCGACCAACGAATTCGAAGATGCCTGGATGGACGAAGGCATTAACAGCTATACCGAAGTGAAGGTTCTCGATTCGATTCTGGGTAAAAACACTTCGATCATGAACATCGCGGGCGCAACCATGGGCGAGCGCGAGGAGCAGCGGCTCGGCTATATCAGCGCGGCGGATGTCGATCCGATTGCCCAGAAAGCCTATGACTATCAAAGTTACGGCTCCTACGGAGGCATCACCTACGGCAAGACGGCGAGCGTGCTACTGACCCTCGAAGGCATCATCGGACCCGACACCATGGCCAAGGCGATGCGCGTCTATTTCATGCGCTATCGCTTCACCCATCCCACGAAGGCAGATTTTCTGAATACGATTCAGGAAGTTTCGGGCAAAGATTTGAAGTGGTATTTCGATCAGGCGATTTATGGTTCGCCAGTGCTGGATTACAAGGTGTTAAAAATCGAATCCTATCCAGTGAACTGGTACGAGCAGAAAAAGGGCGCACAGAAGGATGACAAAAACACGATTTATCACTCGGTTGTCTATGTCCAGCGCAAAGAAGATTTCGTGATGCCGATCGAGGTGGAGATCAACTTCGATAACGGCGAAAAAGTTCGCGAGCACTGGGACGGAGCCAGCCGCTGGACAAAGTTTACCTATGACAAGAAGGCGAAGGTTACATCCGCGGAGATCGATCCCGATCACACCGTTCAGATCGATCGCAACAACTTCAATAACAGTTATGTGGTCGAAGCCAACACCAAGCCGACGACCAAAGTGACGAACTACTGGGTCTTCGTGACGCAGTGGCTCGGGCAAGCGTTGGCCTGGTGGGCGGTTTAAGGACGGGTTTCGAGCGGCATGCGTTAAGGATGGAATTCTAGTGACGCATCGAGGTTAGGGACATGGCTGACAATCAAGGTCTTCTGAGCGGTGGGTGGGGCAGGTTGGGGCGCAACAAGCGTTACCTGGTGTGGTTTTACCTGCTGAATTTGGTGCTGGCACGGTTTGGCGCCGGTGCTTTTAATAACCAGGCGCACGCGATTTTGGACCATAGCTTGTACTCCGGCCGGCTGGTCCATGGCTTCGACATGGCTGTGTTTGCCGAGATGTTTGCCCGGCCAGAGTTTGGGCCCACGGCGGCATCCAGCGCGGCGTCGACGGGCTTTGCATTCCTTTTCCTGGTTGCAACTGCTCTGTTCCTTCCCGGCGTGCTGCAAGGCTATGCTTCCACCTACCGACTACCGCGCGAGGATTTCTTTCGCGCCTGCGGACGCAACTTGTGGCGATTTATCCGCCTCATGATCGTAGCTGCGATCGTCTTCGGTATCGTGGCGGCGGCACTCTTCGGAATTCAAGGCGCGCTGGTGAAAGCAGCCGGGGAGAGCACGAACGAACTGTTGCCCTTCTACGTTTCGCTGGCTTGCCTAACGGTGATTTTTCTGGCGATGAGCGTTCTGCGCATCTGGTTCGACCTGGCGGAGGCCGACATTGTGCTGAGCGACCAGCACGCCGTGCGGCGCTCGATTGCCAAAGGCTTCCGGCATACGTGGCGAAGCCTGGGAAGTTTGTCAGGCAGTTATGTGCTGACCACGATTGTGGCGGCAATCATTCTCGTCGCCGGGATCTGGGTGTGGATGCGCTTCGTTCCGGCGGACGGCGTTTACCGCGCTATTTTAATCAGTCAGCTCACGCTGTTTTTACTGTTGATTCCGCGCTTTTGGCAGCGCGGCGTTGCGGTGACCTATTATCTCCAAAACATGGTCGAACCGATTGCAGTACAGTCGTTTGCTGCCGTGGTTGCACCTGTGGCCACGCCGGCGAATGAGCCAGCGGTTGGGCCGGCGATTCCGGGTTCGGCGGAGACGCAGGCCTCGTAGCGCAATTCCTGATTGTGGGTTTCTGATGGCTGATTATTGACAAAATGAAAAAGCGTCTTGCCATCCCGTCTTCAATCGAGGATTAGCAATCAAGTAGCCATCAACAATTCTTCGCGCCCAGCCGCGCTGCGATTTTTTCCAGCAGTCCTGCGCCGGCTTCTCCGGCATCCAGCGTAGAAAATTCGCTGCCTAACTCAATCCCGGGAAGCTTGGCGCATGCCTTCTGAAAGGATTCGCGAGCAGCAGGGGATGCGCTCACGTCCGGGCCTGCCAGCACGAGATCGAAGCGCGTGACCCGCATCAGGATCATGGCATCGCGCAGGTGGCTGCTGGTGTGCACGTCGTATCCAGCGCGGCGCAGCAACTCGCGCAGATAGGCGAGCACGTCGGCGTTGCTGTCGATGCACAGAATGCTGCGCCCGGTCGCCGTTGGAACTTCAGCTGTGGCTCGTGGCTGGTAAAAAGCAGCGACGGCATCTTCTTCCGAGTCGTGCGTCTCGAACAGTTTAGACAGGTGTGAGAGTTCCAGAACCTTGTGCAGGTGAGGCGGGACGTTGCAGAGCTTCAGCTCTCCATGAACCTGGCGAGTGCTGGTGAGGGCGCGAACCATCGTGCCCAGACCGCTGCTGTCGACGAAGTCGACGGCGCCCAAGTCGAGAACAATGGAGCGGCGGTCGCGCAACAACCATGCCACATGCGCGCGCAAAGCATCGTTCTCACCGCCGGCTACGATGCGTCCGTTGCAGGCGACGATGGTGACGCGGCCAACCTCGCGGGTGTCGAGAGTCAGGCGCAAAGGGCCTCCGGTCGGGCAGGATCAGCCTGCAAGTCTGACTTCAAAGTCGCCACATTATACCCAACATCGCTATGGGAAACAGGTGTCATCCCGAGCGGAGCGCGGGACCTTGGTATTTGCTTGCGGCGGGAGCGACGATGGCACAGGCTGGAACCGAGATCCCTCGCATCGCTCGGGATGACAACTTCTCGTCGAGCTGAGAGCAGTCCAAAGGCAGTCACAAGACGACGATGGTGATTCCCTGATTGCGGCGGCCGAGATCGGAGTCGTTCTTGAGCTCGGCATAGGCTTGCAGAAGTTTCCACGAGGAGTCGTCGGACTTCGACCAATTCTCGCCAAAAATGCAGGCGCGAATCTGGCAGGACTGCGTCATCTCGAGCAGGCGCTTTTGCACGGCAATACGAATCTCGCCGCCGGCTCCGGTCGACCCGTAGCCGTGGACTATTTTCAGCAGGGTGACCTTATTCTGGCGTGCCAGAGCGAGCTCGCGCTCCAGCCGTTGCAGGGCTTCGCGGACGAGCGGCATGTCGGATTTGAGATTGATGGTCTCGATAGGGCCCTCGTGTTCGCCGCCATTACTATGGGAGCCGATCAACTCAAAGGCGCAGCGCGCACTGGCGTTAGTTAGTTAGGCAAACAAGAACTCTTTCGTCCGCAACTCCTTGATCGTGTCCCTCAGCTTTGCCGCTTTTTCGAACTCGAACTTCTTGGCTGCCTCGCGCATATCGCTTTCCAGCTTCACGATATAGGAGTCGAGTTCTTCCTGCGATTTGAATTCAGGAATGCCTTCGGCTTCGCCAGCGGTCAGGTCGGTGTAATCGGCGTTTACGATTCCTGCCAAGGTCATGTCGAGCGGGCGCACAATCGATTCCGGCGTGATTCCGTTTTCTTCGTTGTATGCGGTCTGGATGGCACGGCGGCGAAGGGTTTCATCCATCGCGCGCTTCATGGAATCGGTCTGACGGTCGGCATAAAGAATTGCTCGACCATTCAAATGGCGGGCGCAGCGGCCGATGGTTTGAATCAGACTTCCTTGCGAGCGCAGGAAGCCTTCTTTATCGGCGTCGAGAATGGCGACAAGCGAAACCTCGGGAAGATCCAAACCTTCGCGCAATAGATTGATGCCGATCAATACATCAAACTCGCCTTTGCGCAGGTCGCGTAAAATCTTCACCCTCTCCAAGGTTTCGATCTCCGAGTGCATGTAGCGGCACTTCACACCGACTTCGGCATAGTACTCGGCGAGATCTTCGGACATGCGCTTGGTCAGGGTGGTAACCAGCACGCGTTCGCCTTTGGCAACACGCGCTCGAATTTCGTGGAGCAGGTCATCGATCTGCCCTTTGACCGGACGAACTTCAACCTCGGGATCGATTAAGCCCGTGGGCCGAATGATCTGCTCGACCACCACACCCGCAGACTTGGTGAGTTCATACGGCCCCGGAGTCGCCGAAACATACACGAGTTGATTGGTGCGGTGCTCGAATTCCTCAAACGTCAGGGGACGATTGTCGAGCGCCGAGGGCAGGCGAAAGCCGTACTCCACCAGCGTTTCCTTGCGCGAGCGGTCGCCGGCATACATGCCGCGCAGCTGCGGAATCGTCTGGTGCGACTCGTCGATGAACATCACATAGTCGCGGGGGAAATAATCCAGCAGCGTGGGCGGCGGCTCACCCGGCATACGACCGGTAAAATGCCGCGAATAATTTTCGATGCCGTGGCAGTAGCCCATCACCTTGATCATTTCCAGATCGAACTTCACCCGCTGGTGAACGCGTTGGGCTTCGACGATGCGGCCCTGCTTTTCCAGTTCGACTTCCCACCAGGCCAACTCTTGCTTGATCGATTCGACCGCCGTGGCGCGAGTTTCGTCTTTCATCACGTAATGCGTTTTGGGATAAATCGGCAGCCGCATGTACTTCTGCTTGACCGTGCCGAATAGGGGATCGATTTGCGAGAGCGACTCGACCTGATCTCCCCACAACTCGATGCGATAGGCCATGTCGTCGTAGGTAGGAAAAACCTCGATCACGTCGCCGCGCACGCGAAACGTGCCGCGGCGGAACTCTCCGTTGGTGCGCTCGTAGAGAATGTCGACCAGCTTATGGGTGATATCTTCGCGCGCGATTTTCTGGCCTTTTTCCAGAAACAGCATCATGCCGTAATAGGCTTCGGGCGAGCCCAGGCCATAGATGCAGCTCACGGACGCGACGATCAGCGCGTCGCGGCGCTCGAATAACGACCGGGTCGCCGAGAGCCGCAGCTTGTCGAGTTCGTCGTTGATGGTCGCTTCCTTTTCGATAAACAAATCGGCGGCGGGAACGTAGGCCTCGGGCTGGTAGTAGTCGTAATAGGAAACGAAATATTCGACGGCGTTGTGGGGAAAGAAATTCTTGAATTCGTGATAAAGCTGCGCCGCCAGGGTTTTGTTATGCGCCATGACGATCGAAGGCCGGTTCACTGCCTCGATCACCTTGGCCATGGTGTAGGTCTTGCCTGAGCCGGTGACACCGAGCAGAACCTGATGCTGCTCGCGATCGAACACGCCGCGTAGCAGGGATTCGATGGCGCGGCCCTGGTCGCCCTGCGGTTTGTAATCGGAAACAAGTGTGAAATCCAAAGACTGACCTCGGCTGTCAGCCTTAGGCCCTCCGCTGAACACAACAGGGCGCTCACAGAAGGCGATTTTGCTGACAGGCAATCTTTCTATTATAACGCGGAGAAAAGGCCGTCTCGGGGCAACCGAGCAGCATGAAAATCCGCTGGGATCAGCGCAGAAAACTCATTTCGCGAAGGTTACGCTTCTGCCAGAACGCGATGCACCAGCGAAACGGAAATCGAACCCTCACCGACGGCCGAGGCGACGCGCTTTACGTTTCCGGCGCGGACGTCGCCCACTGCGAACACTCCGGGCAGGCTGGTTTCGAGCATGAGGGGCACGCGCGGAAGTTGCCAGGTGAAACCATGGGCAGAGGTATCGAGATCGCGCCCGGTGAGAATGAAACCTTTGCCGTCCATCAGCACGCAGGCGTCCAGCCACTCGGTGCGGGGAGAAGCTCCCGTCATGATGAAGACGTGCTTGATATCGTGGTCCGATTTTTCGCCGGTGTTATTGTCGCGCCAAGTCACCCTTTCGAGTTGCGTATCACCGCAGAGGCCGACGATTTCGGTGTGATAGTGCAACTCGATGGCGGGATTTTCTTCGATGCGCTGAATCAAATAGCGCGACATGGTTTCGGACAATTTGTCGGAGCGCACGAGAATGTGCACCTTGTGCGCGGTTTGAGACAAGTACACGGCGGCCTGTCCGGCAGAGTTTCCGCCACCGACGACGATGACCGGATCGGTCCCACAAAGTTGCGACTCGATATAAGTGGCTCCGTAGTAAATTCCCTGGCCCTCGAATTTGGTGAGATTCTCGATATTCGGCCTTTTGTACTGCACGCCGCTAGCGATCACCACGGTGCGGGCACGAATCACCTGGCCGCAATCGACGGTTAATTCGTAGGGCCGGCGGTCGCAATTCAACTTGGTTACACGATTGGCGATGAGCACCTTTGCGCCAAATTTTTGGGCCTGGGCGGCGGCGCGGCCAGCCAATTCCTGCCCGCTGATTCCCATGGGAAAGCCGAGATAGTTTTCAATCTTCGAGCTGGAACCCGCCTGGCCGCCGGGAGAATAGGCCTCGATCACCAGTACATCCAAGCCTTCGGAAGCGCCATAAACGGCAGCCGCCAGTCCTGCCGGGCCCGCACCCACAACCACCATGTCGCGCACTTCGGCGGCATCGACGTGTTCGTTCAAACCGAGACAGCGAGCTAATTGCTGGATGGAAGGACTCCGCAATACTGTTTTGTTGTTGCAGATCACGACGGGAATCTCGTCGAGCTTTACATGAAACTGATCGAGCAAATCCTGATAGCTGGTGTCAGTGTCGAGATCGACATAAGTGTGGGGATGGCCGTTGCGGACGAGGAACTCGCGCAAGCGCAGAGTCTGGGCCGAATGCCGCGAGCCCAGCAGAATCACATTCCCCTGGCCGCGATTGATCAACTCGACGCGCCGCAGAATAAAAGCGCGCATCAGGATGTCGCTCATCTCCGCGTCGCGCGCGACCATGGCGCGCAATTGGTCGCTGCTCATTTCGAGAAATTCTCCGGCTTCGGTAACGCGGCCCCGGACCAGGCCGCGGCGGCCCGAGATCATGGTGATTTCGCCAGTAAAGTCGCCGGCATCGTGTTGCACAATGGGCCGCTCGCCGTGGCCATCCGGCTGAACGATTTCCATGCTGCCCGAGAGGAGCACGAAGAAGGGGATATCAAGATCTCCCGGCTCAAACAAGATCTCGCCCACGTTTACTTGCCGTAGCTTGCTGAGTGGCCGGATGCGGCCAATCTGTTCCTCTGTCAGCTTGGGAAAAGCCTCGCCGCGAACGTCGGCGAAAAGAGGTTTAAGTTGCGGCGTCAACAACGTTGTTGATTGGGAAGACATGGCTTCTCCCAGAACCCGATTCAGTAAACACTGAGACTAGTAGATGACAGGGAGCGCCGTTCGGTTTCATGCCGCGATTGAAGCTATTGGTCGGGGACGGGTTCACCGCCCACAATCCGGGTAGCAGTGCGGAACTTTTTGTAATCACGAAAGGTAGAATCTTGTTCAACGTTCAATTCTTTGAGCAGGGCCAGGCGCATATCCACCTTGACGGCGAAGTGCTTGGGCAGCCAGACTTCGTCGTTGACCTGGGTCTGCTCGATCGTGATGCGCGACCCTTTGTGAAAGCGCGCCAGAAATAGTCCGAAGGAAACCGTATCGATGCACTCGACATCGAGCTTCGCCCACTGCGCGTCTTGTTTGTCAATCCATACCTGTCCGCGGAATTTCGGAAGGAGGTTGGCATACTTGAGGTGCGGTTCGTAGCCGGGACGAGGCTCGGCATCGATCACCCAGGCGTCGCGCCCTTCCATGGATTCCGTTCCCACCAGCCGGAAGTTGTAGGCGTCGGCGATTTCGCGCACGAAGTTTCGGCCTTCTTCTTCCTCTTTCTCTTCTTTCTGCTCGCGCTTCCGGCGCTCGTCATCGGATTCGTCCTTGCGCTTATTGATGATCTTCTGAATCTTTTCGTCCTCTTTGGCCGCTTCTTTGGCGTCCAGCGGCTTGTCGTCTTTCTGAATCAGCCGTCGCACCTGCTCGCCATAAAGCTCCATGACATCGTATGTTTTGATCTCAGTTGACTTCACGTTTCCTTTGCCATCGAGCCGGCGTTCCTCGTCGCGCTCGATGTAGGTGTAGTTGCGCAGGCGTTTATCGTTCTCGACGTCTTTGTCGGCCACGATACGTATCAATTGCTGCATTTGTTGCTGCGGGAGGGAGCCATTGGCATCGGGGGTCAGATCAGGGGCCGAAGGGGCGTTTGCGGGCGCTCCGGCAGCGGGCTCTTCTTGCTGGCCGAGTGCAGGAACGCAAAAGAGGAGCAAAACTCCCAACAGAATGAACACAGGAGCATGCAGCCGCCGCGGAACGAGACCCAACCTTCGCATGATCGACATTACGTCCTTAGAAGCCTGGGAGTTCCCTCGGGATGCACAAAAGCTGCATTCACTGGCCGTTGGTCTTGTAGGCTTTGCCCACGCAACCAGCGTCAAACAGGCGATCATCGAGGCGATGCAGCCCTTTCACCATGGCGGGAGTGAGCAGCGGGTAATGCTTGATCTCGAACAGGTGATAGACGACGAACCAGACCGGCTTGTCTGTAGTCATCCAATTCTGGCGATCGAAGCGCTTCAAGTCCACGGGGTCGGAGAAACGCCGCAGGGTGCGCTCGCGGCGCAGGTTGCAGTATTCGTTGAAGTAACTCAAGGCCAGTTCGCGCAGAGTCCGATGAACCGGTTCGCGCCAGCGCAATCCGGCATAGTTGGATTTGGCGATGGCGCCCCAGGCTCCGTGCTGGCGGAAGACGGCGATTACGTGGTCGGTATCCTGGTCGGCCTCGAGATCGAGCAGAAGCGGAGGAAATCCATTGGCGCGAAGCGCGGCGGCGGCGAAGATGGAGCCTTCGAGGCAGTGCGCCGTCCGTTCAGCCAGCACCCGACGCGGCGACCATGCCGTGTCGGCTAGATGGTACGGAGCATCGTCCAAAAACTTCTGAATGCCGTAAGGATCTTTCATGGCGCGGAGCTGGCGCAGTTCTTTGGGAGTGAAGGCCTGGAGCGGATCGGTCGAGGTCATTGTCGAATGAAGTTTACATGAGAGGCAGAGGAGGTATGGGTGATGGGAATCAGGAAAAGAATTCTCCCAGATCCGCAGGCGAATCGACCAACACATGAGGAGGGCATGCTTCGAGCGTGTGGGGAGCGAATCCGTAACTTACGCCGACGGTCCACAATCCGGCGTTGCGCCCGGTTTCCACATCGACATGCGAATCGCCGACGATAGCCGTGTGCTCGGCAGGCACGCCACTTTCTTCGAGCAATTTCCGCGCACCCTCGGGATCTGGCTTTTTGCTGGCAAAACTGTTTCCGCCGTACACCTGAATGAAGAAAGGACCAAGCCCCAGTGCGTCAACAATCGCGCGGGACGGGCCGACCGGCTTATTGGTGAGGACGGCCATCTTACGCTTGTCGACAGGCGTGCCACTGTTTGGCGATTGAATGGTTGTCAGTGACTCGCGAATCCCGGCATAAACCGTCGTGTGATCGAGTTTGTGTTCGCGGTAATAAGAAAGGAAAAATTCCAATCCCTCGCGCACGAGGGTTTCAGAGACCGCATCACCGCCCAGCGCCCGCTGAATCAGCACTGGCGCGCCGTCCCCGACATAGCTGGCGATCACGTCATCGGGCAGCTCGGGCCGTCCAATATGCCGCAGCGACGCATTCACGGAGTGGACCAGGTCGAGGCGCGAGTCAATGAGCGTGCCGTCGAGATCGAAAATCACAAGCTTGATGGTGCGCGGGTCAAAGCGGCGGCGGGTATGGATCATGAAAGTACAGGATAAACGATGCAGCCGTCATAAGCAGTTAGCATCCGGCGTCACCAATTCACGGGTCTAGGGGCGGCAAGCTGACCCCTCCCTGCGCAAGAACTTGCATATTTTCCAATCTTCGATTCCCGTTTACAATGCAACCTGCCAGTAACAATCGGCACCCATGGGGAAGCGTCTTTTTTCGGCGGCATTCATCTCATTCAGTACGCACTTATCAGGAACCGATGGCGACCACAAAAACGAACCCTAAGCTCTCCGTCGCGGGCGCAAGTAAGTCCCAAACCTACGACGGACTTACTCCTGAGCAACTGATCGAAGCTTATCGCATCATGTACACTTCCCGGCGCATCGACGACCGGGAAATCATGCTGAAGCGGCAGCAGAAGATTTTCTTCCAGATGTCGGGCGCGGGGCACGAGGCCATTGGCATGGCTGCCGGCGTCACGCTGAAGGCGGGATACGACTGGTTCTATCCTTATTATCGCGATCGCGCTCTGTGCCTGGCATTGGGAGCGAAGCCGGTGGAGATGCTTCTGCAGGCCGTGGGTGCGGCGGACGATCCGAGCTCCGGGGGACGCCAGATGCCTTCGCACTGGGGATTCAAGCGCTTGAATATCGTCACGCAGTCGTCGCCCACGGGATCGCAAATTCTGCAGGCTGTGGGATGCGCCGAAGCTGGACGATATTATTCGCAGCGGCCAAGTGCTGCGGAAATCCCGCCCTTACCTCAAGCTCAGGGCGGGCTCTTCGCAAAGCACGCTAAGGATGGGGTAGCGTCTGCGCCGACCACGGCTGACTATCGTCAGTTCAAGGATGTGACTTTCCATGGCGAAGAGGTCGTCTACGTTTCGCTCGGCGATGGCACCACCAGCGAAGGGGAGTTCTGGGAGGCGATGAACGCCGCCGCGCTCAACAAGCTGCCTGTCATTTTCTGCATTCAGGATAACGGCTACGCTATTTCGGTTCCGATCGAAATGCAGACCGCCGGAGGCAGCATATCGCGGCTAGTTTCGGGCTTTCCGAATTTTCACTTTGAAGAAGTCGATGGCACCGATCCCATAGCCAGTTGCGCTGCTTTTCAGCGGGCTGCGCAGTATTGCCGCGAGGGGCACGGTCCGGCCTTCGTGCACGCGCACGTCATCCGTCCGTACTCGCATTCACTTTCCGATGACGAGCGCCTGTACCGCCCGGATTCTGAGCGCGAGCGCGATGCCGCCCGTGATCCGGTGTCACGCACCCAGATGTTCTTGCTGCGTGAGGGCATCCTCGACGCCAAGGGCATCAACGATCTGGAAAAGAAAGTTGAAGAGGAGCTGCAAGTTGCTGTCGATCAGGCGTTGGAAGCGCTTCCACCCGCGCCCGAGAGCATCACGCAGTATGTGTATTCGGCGGATCTAGACCCAACGTCAGCGGCATTCGAAACCCAACCGATGGCTGGCGCAGATTCGGGCGATGGCAAGAGGCCCGCGGCCAAGACTATGGCTGACCTGATCAATGCAACGCTGCACGACGAAATGAAGCGTGACGAGCGCATCGTGATCTTTGGCGAAGACGTGGCCGATTGCAGCCGCGAAGAATATTTGAAGCGCAAGCTGGTCAAAGGAAAGGGTGGGGTTTTTAAGCTCACCTTCGGCCTGCAATGCGCGTATGGCCCGGATCGGGTGTTCAATTCGCCACTGGCCGAGGCCGCGATCGTCGGCCGCGCCACCGGCATGGCGACGCGCGGCCTGAAGCCGGTGGTCGAGATTCAGTTCTTCGATTACATCTGGCCGGCGATGATGCAGATTCGCGATGAGCTCGCAGTGATGCGCTGGCGTTCGAACAATGCGTTCTCATCCCCAATCGTAATTCGCGTCGCTATCGGCGGCTACCTTACTGGCGGCGCGATCTATCACTCGCAATGCGGGGAGAGCACGTTTACGCATATTCCCGGCCTGCGCGTGGTTTTTCCTTGCAACGCGCTCGATGCCGCTGGACTTCTGCGCACTGCAATTCGCTGCGACGACCCGGTTCTGTTTCTTGAACATAAGCGGCTCTACCGCGAGACCTATGGACGCGCGCCCTATCCCGGCCCGGATTACATGATCCCGTTTGGCAAGGCGAAGATCGTGAATCCCGGCACCGACCTTACGGTCATCACCTATGGCGCGGTCGTTCCTCGCGCGCTGCAAGCTGCGCAAAAGCTGGAGCGCGAGCACGGCGTGAAAGTTGAGTTGATCGATCTGCGGACGCTCAATCCATTTGACTGGGACACGATCGCCGCATCGGTGAGCAAGACCAATCGCGCTTTGGTCGCGTATGAAGACACTCTGAGTTGGGGCTACGGCGCGGAAATCGCCGCCCGCATCGCCGATCAACTTTTCGATCAGCTGGATGCCCCCGTGCGCCGCATCGCCGCCGCCGACACTTTCGTTGCCTACCAGCCGATTCTCGAAGACGCCATCCTACCGCAAGCGAATGATCTTTTTCGCGCGATGAAAGAACTCTCGGAATACTAATCTCGGTCCGGAAGCGGGCAACCCGCCCGCTTCCAAACGAAGAATCATCAGTCTAATTCCACTTAATCACTAACCACTGGTTTGAAGGCGACACTGTCAACTGCTCACGAATCGAATATCGAGCAATCAGCAGCGAACACTTAACGGCCATCTGCGAATGACGACCCGCCAACTTCTAATTGCCAAAACAAAAATGCCCACTGATCGGTCAGCTCCTCGACCCGTTTCGCAACCGGCGTGCCTATCCCATGCCCGGCCTTCGTTTCCACCCGCAATAGGATTGGACGCGTGCGGCTTTCTCCATTCTTCGCCGAAGCCTGCAGCAACGCGGTCATCTTCCGCGCATGCATCGGATCCACGCGTGTGTCTGTGTCTCCGCTCATAAACAAGACCGCGGGATATTCTGTTCCCGTTTTGACGTGATGATACGGAGAGTAGGCGTAAAGCCAGTTAAACTGCTCCGGAATTTCTGCGCTGCCATACTCCGAAACCCACAAGCGCGCAATCTGAAACTCCTGATAGTGCAGCATGTCGAGCAGCGGAACGGCGCAGACCACGGCGCGAAACAGCTCCGGACGCTGCGTCATCATCGCTCCCACGAGCAAACCGCCATTCGAGCGCCCCTTAATCGCCAGATGATTCGCGTCGGTATATTTTTCGGAGATCAAGTATTCGGCGACCGCAATCATGTCGTCGAAAACATTCTGTTTTTTATCGAGGATGCCCGCGCGATGCCAATCCTCGCCAAATTCGCCACCGCCGCGGAGGTTCGCGGAGACATAGATTCCGCCGTGCTCCAGCCACAAGAAAGTTTCCGGATCGAACGTTGGCATTAGGCTGATGTCAAACCCGCCATATCCTGCAAGCAAAGTCGGATTGCGGCCATCTTTTTTTAGCCCCTTCTTACTCACGATGAACATTGGGACACGCGTGCCGTCTTTGGATTTGCACCACTCCTGCCGGACCTCATAAGCCGCGGGATCGATCGAAGGCGCATCGATCTTCGCCCATTGCGAAACCGTTCCGCTCTGCAAATCGTAGCGAGCGATCGAGGGAGGGGAAGTGAACGACTCAAACTCATAAAAAGCTTCGTCGTGATTCCACTTGCCGGAAGTTTCCGTTACGCTGCCAAGGCCGGGCAGCCCAATATCGTGGGCATTGTTTCCTTGAATGTCGAAAACTCGAAGCCGCGACGAGGCATTCTGTTCATACTGCGCAAAAATCTTTTCGCCCCAAAGGTGCGCATCGCGCAACACTGCTTCCGTCTGCGGAATGATTTCTTTCCAATCCTCGCGCTCATAGTCGCCGGCTTCCGCCACAAACATGCGGAAGCGCGGGGCGTCCTCATTGGTCAGAATGTAAAGCCTGCCGTTGTAAACGGTCGTACGATAGATAAAATTCTTACCGGTGGTGATGCGAGTAGGTGCTCTGCGCGACTTCAAATCCATTAAGAAGACTTCCGTCTTGGTCCAGCCTTGCCACTCCGTAATCAGCAGCAACCGGCCATCATTATCGAGACTCACTTCCGGCCGGTCTTCCGGATCGCGCCCTTCGCCGAAGATCGGAGCATCTGTTTCCGGATCGGTGCCCAATTGGTGATAAAAAATGTGCTTGTTGTAATGCTCCTGCCCGACCGGCACATCGCCCTTCTTCGGATACCGTGTGTAATAAAAGCCGGAGTTATCGTGCTCCCAGGCGAGGCTCGCCGCCCGCGTGCGATCAATCGTGTCGGGCAACAGTTCCCCGGACTTGGTTTCGATCACGTGCAGCGTGCTGATCTCGGACCCGCTGTCAGAGGTGCCGTAAGCCACATAGCGACCGTTCTCTGAAGGGAAGAACCAATCGAGGGCAACCGTGCCATCGGCGGCGAGTCGATTCACGTCCACTAACCCGCGGTCTTTTCCGTCGACACCTTCCCGCACGTACAGCACGGGCTGGTTCTGCATGCCCTCACGACGGGTATAAAAATAAAATCTCCCCGCCATCTTCGGTACGCTGATGTCGCCAGTGCTCAACAACTCAGTCAGACGTTTATGAATCGCCTCGCGCTCCGACAACGGATCGAGCACCGATCGCGTATATTGCATTTCCGCCGCGATCCACTTCTGCGTCTGCGCACTTCCGCCATCCTCCAACCAGCGGTATTTGTCGACAAACTTCGTACCATGGAAATTCTCATTCACCGGTCGGACCTCTGCCGGCGGCGGTCCCGCACTTTTGGCGTCGCGTGCCTGTGCGATGCCGCTAGCTGCGTCGACTCCAGACCCGCCAGCGCTGGCGCAAGCCAAGACCATAAGGACGCCCACCGAAAACCATCGAACCAGTACTTGCCCAACCATCATGCTCACTCTTATTTCCGACGCCACAAGAATTGGATGCGCGCAAACCCTACAACCCCGGAAGTAAAATCCCATGTTTTCGCTGTACGCCCAGGAATGTTATGATAGAGACCAGAGAGCGTTTGGCGCGTTCCCCGCAACACTCCTCAGTAGCTCAATGGCAGAGCATTCGGCTGTTAACCGAAGGGTTGTAGGTTCGAATCCTACCTGAGGAGCCATTCTTTGCCCGCATAAAACAGTTCTCAATTCCACGATACCGTGGGACACCTTGAGGCAAAGCGCTCAGTCAGGTAGCGTTTGGCCTCGCGTCTCCACTCCGAAGGGAATAACGAGCAATCCGATGCCGAAGGCAATCGCGGTGAACGCGACCGGCTTGCCGAGAGTTCCCATCCGGCTGACAAGCCCGGCAATCCCGAAGTTCACTCCCGCGGCAATAAAGCGTCCAAACGAAGTGGTGAAGGCAAACGCGGTCGCGCGCACAGTGGTTTCGTACTGCTCGGGAAGCCAGAGACTGAACACAGCGAAGTTGCCGCCAAAGAAGCCCAGGAAGAACAGCACTGCGATGAACGGGTGCAGTCCCTGGGGAAAGTAGAACGTCCAGCCAAAGCTGAGCAGGATGCAGGTTGCCATTCCGAGGAAGTAAAAGGCGAGGGTTGGCTTGCGGCCAAAGCGTTCGGCCAATGGAGGAACCGCCAGGCATCCCAGAATGGTGCCCAGCGACAGCAAGCCCATGCCGAAGGACGACATACGCACGGCTTGAGGCTGCAACATGCCTGCCCGTTTTGCAAGGTTCATGATTGCCGTCGGAGCATACACGGCAGCCGCCCAGAGACCGCAGATGGCGGAGGCCAGCAGGACAGTGTTAACCAGCGTGCGCCGTGTGTAAGGCGCAGTGAAGATCCGGCGCATAGAGGAAAGTCCACCGGCGGTTTTTGCCTTGACGTTTTGTTGCCAGCGCTGCGGCTCTTTCACCCGAAGCAAAATTATGAAGGCCACGACGACGGGGGTGAGGCCGCACCAAAACATGGCGCGCCAGCCATAGTAGGGTGCGACCGTGTAATTGAGTGCCGAGGCCAGAAAAAAGCCCGCGTAATAACCAGTTTGCAGACATCCGGCTCCCATCTTGCGGCGGTCTTCTGGCCAAGCTTCGGCAACGTAGGTGCCCGCCAACGCCCACTCCCCGCCAATGCCGATGCCCGCCAGCAACCGAAATAATGCCAACTGCCACACCGTCTGCGACAAGGCCGCAGCTCCGGTGAAGATGGCATACACGAAGATGGTGGCGGCCAGCACGCGGCTGCGGCCAAATTTGTCCGCAATCGGCCCCCAAATTAACGCTAGGCCCCACCCAACCAGGAAGAGCGCAAACAGTGCCGATCCCGCAAACCCCACGTTGGCAGGAGTGGATTTGTATCCTGATTTCGGAAGCAATTCCGTGAGAGCTGGGCTGAGGACGAGTGCGTAGATCACAGAATCCATGCCGTCTAATGTCCAACCGGCCCACGCTCCCCAGAATCCAGTGATTTGCTGCCGTGAGAGTTTCGTGCGAATCGCGGGCTGTGGGCGGATTATAGGTTCATTGGCCACGGGTTCTCCTGTGGTGGACAGGAGGATAGCACAGCGCATTATGCCAGTCAGTCATTGCTAGGCAACGGGATCGCCGCCCGCGGGTTGAACAATGCCGCCACCGCGGGCTTCGTCACTTTTCCCATCGCATTGCGCGGGAGCGCATCCAGCACAAGCAGCCGCGAAGGAACCTTCTGCGGCGCCAGGCGCTTCTTGGCCCATAGGCGGAGGGAGGGCAAATCGAGGGCTGCGCCATTATTCAGAACAACCGCCGCGGCCACGCGATCGCCCCACTCCAGGTCAGCTATGCCAACCACGGCACACTCGGCAACCGCCGGATGTTGGCGCAGTGCTTCCTCAATTTCCAAGGCGGATACCTTGTGTCCGCCGGTCTTGAGGATGTCAATGCTGGTGCGGCCAAGAATGCGATAGAAGCCATTCTCCACCATCGCGGTGTCGCCCGTGCGAAACCATCCATCGCGGAAGGCAGCGCTGGTTGACTCGGGCTGGCCCCAGTATTCCGCAAACACGCATGGACCGCGGACTTCGATCTCTCCCGGAGCTCCCTGCGCAACCGGTTCGCCGTTTTCTCCGGCAAGCCGAACCTCGACGCCCGGCAGCGGCGTCCCTACGCTGCCCGGCACGCGCTCACCGCGTAACGGATTCGAAAGCGCCATGCCAATCTCCGTCATGCCGTAGCGCTCCAGCAAGGTGTGGCCGCTGATTTCCTTCCAGCGTTGGAGCGTGCTCACCGGGAGCGCAGCCGAGCCGGATACCATCAGGCGCAACCTCTGGCATGCCCGGCTCGACTCCACGCGGCGCTGGGGCGAAGCCGCGTCCCAGGCGGCAATCAGTTTTACGTAAACCGTCGGCACCGCCATGAACAGGGTTACCCCGCCTCTCACGATGCAGTCCCACACGGCATTCGTGTCGAAGCGGGGCAGCATCTCACAGGTTGCACCCGACCACAAAGCGCAGGAAACGACATTGATAATTCCGTGGACATGGTGCAGAGGCAAGCACAGCAGGATGTGATCGTCCGGCGACCACTCCCAGGCTTCAACCAGGCTTGCGATTTGCGCCGTAATATTTTCGTGGGTTGTGACCACGCCCTTGGGCCGGTTGGTCGTACCGCTGGTGTAGAGAATCATGGCACGCCGTTGGCTTGTGATGTTCGGGGAGTCGGGCGCGACGTCGCGCATCTCCGCTGGATGCCGCGCGAGAAGCTGCTCACACGACAATGCACGAACGCCTGGGGCTGCGGCAATTGGAGCCAGCACAGGAGCAGTCTCAGCGTCGAACACCAGCGTCGACGACTTGGTATCGTTAATAAAATATTGCAGCTCACGCCGGGCAGAGTTGAGCGGTAGTGGAACGGAAACACCACCTGCGCGCCAAATGCCCCACTGAACTGCAATCCACGCGAGCCCCGGTGTCACCAGGAACGCCACGCGCTCACCTTGAAGGTCGTTGCGGCCAGCGAGCAGCGTGCTCGCCACGCGCAACGACGCACCCAGCAACTCGTCGTAGGTGAAATCCCCCCGCGAATCGATGACTGCGATGCGCTCGCCATGCTGCTGGGCGCGAGCAATCAGCGCAAGAGGATTGGTGGGGACAATCACACGCCGACTCTACGTCGTCTCCGCAGCATTGTCCACATGGATATGACCACCGAAAAAGTGCGAGCACGAAAGTCGAAAACTAGTGTCTCCGCAAAGCTCTGCTTTATCTCCTTCTTGCAAAAGCAGCATTCGGACGAATCGAGGGAGAGTTCATGCATGACATTGACGCATGACGATGTTGACCAAGCGACTAGTTGGACTGGCATTGGAGTGCGGAAAACTGGAACGCGAACGATAAACCTAAGTGCTCCGGGCGAACAAAGCGGAGCACACTAACTGCCGAATGAGAGGCACCGAGCCCGACTTGGAGGTATCGAGTCTGACTGTAAGTGTTTTGCTACGCGTCAGGACGGCGAGAACGATTCATTTGCGAAAGGATGGCGTAGCGCTCAAAGGTGCTCGGCGTTTTCCAGCCACCGATCTTCATGATCCTCTCTCCGCGACCATCAATCCGATTTCTCCAGTCCCTCTCCATCAAGAATTTGTGCAGTCTAGCCTCTCGAATCACCCGAAAGTGCTGCCGATGAGCACTCGTGGGCCATTTACTGGCAGCGCGCCGGTGGTAGATTTACGCCAATCGCTGCAGTTTGTGGGCAAACGCTCTTCGCGTTGTTGGGGCCGAATCCAGGGGCAATTAATTTCCAGCAAAAAAGGACGTTCAATGACCACTCCCCCAGCGTGGCGCTCCGTACTTGTAATTTGCTTTACAACTTTCGTTCTTTTGCCGGCCTTCACGCAATCGGTGACAGTCAGCCCGACCACCATCTCTTATGGCAACCAGGCGGCGGGCACGTCCAGTTCGGTGCACAATGTCACGCTGAAAAACGGACAGAAAACTACGATCACGATTACCAGCATAAGCACCAACCTGTCGGACTACAGTCAAACCAATAATTGTCCAAGCGGTACAACCACCTTGGCGGTCGGGGCCACTTGTACGATCTCGGTTACGTTCACGCCAAGCGCCCAGGGTTCTCGAAATGCCACATTGACCGTGGTCGACAGCGGAACATCCAGTCCGCAAACGACAAGCCTCACCGGCACGGGCACGGCTCCGGTATTGAAATCGATTGCGGTTACGCCTGGCACGGCATCGGTGGCAGCCGGCTACACAGAGCAGTTCACGGCTACGGGAACCTACAGTGATGGATCAACGCAGAACCTGACCACGACCGCCAGTTGGAGTTCCACCAGCACGGTAGTGGCGACCGTCGGAAAACACACGGGTTTGGCAACGAGCGTGGCGCAGGGAACGACAACGATCCAAGCCACGTCAGGGTCGATCAGTGGCTCTGCCACATTGACAGTCACCGCGGCGGTCATGACTTCGATTTCCGTTACGCCCGCGAACCCATCGGTTGCTGCCGGCTACACCGAGGAATTCACTGCCACAGGAGAATACAGCAATGGCACGACCCAGAATTTGACCAGCAGCGCGACGTGGACTTCATCGGCGACGAGCGTGGCGACTGTCAATAGCGGCGGCTTGGCGACAGGCGTGATCCCGGGCACGGCAACGATCACAGCCACGTCGGGAACGTTCCATGGGTCCACAACATTGACGGTCACTGCCGCAGTGTTGACGTCGATTTCAGTGACACCGGCGACCGCATCAGTGGTGGCAGGCTACACGCAGCAATATACGGCTACGGGGACCTATAGCAACGGCACCACGCAAAGCCTTACCAATACAGCAACGTGGACGTCGTCGAAAACTTCCGTTGCAACCGTGAACAGCAGTGGTTTGGCGACGAGCATGGCCAAGGGCACGACCACAATCAAAGCGACCTCGGGAACAATCAGTGGCTCGGCGACATTGACCGTAACAGCGGCGGCGCTGGTGTCGATTGCCATCAGTCCGCAGAATGCGACGATTGCGTTGGGGACGACGGAGCAGTTCACTGCGACCGGAAGCTACAGCAACGGCACAACCCAAAACCTGACAACCAGTGCCACCTGGAGTTCGACCAGCACAGCGGTCGCGACAATAGGCAAGAGCACTGGTTTGGCGACGAGTGTGGCGCAAGGAACGACAACCATTAAAGCCACGTCGGGATCAATCACGGGCTCCGCCACGCTGACCGTGACGGCAGCGACGCTGACTTCGATCTCGGTTACTCCGGCAACGACTTCAATTGCGGCGGGTTACACGCAGCAGTACACGGCGACCGGAACCTACAGCAATGGCACGACACAACCGCTGACGAATACGGCCACCTGGACCTCGTCGGCGACAAGCGTGGCGACGATCAATAGCAGCGGATTGGCAACTACCGTTGCTCAGGGCGCAACGACGATCACGGCAACATCGGGAGGGATTAGCGGATCGGGGGTGCTTGCGGTGACTGCGCCGGTGCTGGTATCGCTGGCGATCAATCCGGGAACAGCAACGGTGGCGGCGGGTTACACGCAGCAATACACTGCGACCGGAACGTACAGCGACGGCACGACGCAGACGCTGACGAATACGGTGAGTTGGAGTTCGTCGGCGTTGGCGATCGCGGGGATTTCTGGCAGTGGGTTGGCCACGGGGATCAGCGCAGGCACGACCACGATCACCGCTAGCGATGGAGCGATCACAGCGACAGCTACGTTGACGGTGGGAGCACCGGTGCTGGTGTCGATAGCGGTGACTCCGGCCAATGGTTCGTTCGCCCTGGGGACGACCATGGCGCTGACCGCGACCGGGACCTACAGCGACGGCAGCACGTTGAATCTGAGCAATGCGGTCACCTGGAGCAGCGGCAACACAGAGATTGCCAGCGTGAGCGGACAGGGGATGGTGAGCGGGGTGGAGTTGGGCAGTACGGGTATCACGGCGACCTCGGGTGCGATCAGCGGATCTACGACGGTGACGGTGACGGCGGCGGTGCTGGTGTCGATTGCGGTGACGCCAGCGATTCCGACGCTGCCGCTGGGCACGACCGAGCAGTTCACGGCGACCGGGAGCTATACGGATGGGAGCACGCAGGACATCACCAGCACGGTGCAATGGAGTTCGGACACGCCGACGACGGCGACGATCAGCCCGGCGGGAGCGACGATGGGATTGGCCAGCAGTGTGGGAGAAGGAACGGCAACGATCACGGCGACGTCGGGAGCGATCAGCGGATCGACGGTGCTGACGGTGACCTCGGCGGCGCTGGTGTCGATTGCGGTGACGCCGGCGACCCCGTCGATTGCGTTGGGGACGACCGAGCAGTTCACGGCGACGGGAAGCTACACCGACGGTAGCAGTCAGAATCTGAGCAGCACGGTGCAGTGGAGTACGGACACGCCGACGACGGCGACGATCGGCACGGCGGGAGCGACGATGGGATTGGCCACCAGTGTGGGAGAAGGGACGGCGACGATCACGGCGACGTCGGGAGCGATCAGCGGATCGACGGTGTTGACGGTGACGGCCGCAGCGCTGGTGTCGATCGCCATCAATCCGCCAACCGCGACGATTGCGAACGGGACGACCGAGCAGTTCACGGCGACGGGAAGCTACACGGATGGGAGCACGCAGGATCTGACGCAGAGCGGACACTGGAGTTCGACGGTGGCGACGGTGGCCACGATCAGCAACACGACGGGGACGGCGGGGCTGGCCAGTTCGCTGGGGACGGGGACGACGACGATCGGGATCAGTGCAGCAACGATCAGTGCGACGGCAACGCTGGTGGTGAATCCGGCGGCGCTGGTGTCGATTGCCATCAGTCCGCAGAATGCGACGATTGCGTTGGGGACGACGGAGCAGTTGGCGGCGACGGGGAGCTACACCGACGGGAGCACGCAGGACATCACGACGGTGGTGACGTGGGGAACGTCGAATACGAATGTGGCGACTGTGAGCAATACGACGGGGACGAACGGGCTGGCGACGAGTGCGGGGCAGGGTACGGCGACGATCACGGCGACTTCGAACACGATCATCTCGTCGACTTCGCTGACGGTCTCCGGTCCCACACTGCTCTCCATTACGGTGACTCCGGCGAATGTCGCGATTCCGCTGGGAACGATGGAGCAATTTACCGCGACCGGGACCTACACGGACGGCAGCACCCAGGACCTCACCAACTCCGCTTCCTGGTCCTCGTCCGTTCCTGCCGTTGCCTCAGTGAGTTCCAGCGGGGACGCGAGCGGCTTGAATACTGGATCCACTACGATTTCGGCGAGTTCGGGCGGTATCAGCGCAGGCGTGGTGCTGACCGTCAATCCTGCCGTAGCCGTTTCCCTCGTCATCTCTCCCGCAACTTCGACCGTATACGTGGGCGCACAGCAGCAGTACACGGCAACGTTGAACTACAGGGATGGGAGTTCGATGATTGTGACCGGTTCGGTGACCTGGAGTTCGTCCAACAATGATGCAACCATCGGTAGCACTGGGTTGGCGATAGGCGTGGCTAGCGGCACCAGCACAATCGAGGCTGTCTGGGGATCGAACCTGTTTACGGCTACGGCCACGCTGACCGTATCGAACCCGACAGTGTCGGTAACGCCGGTGACGGCGTCGATTCTGCTGAACGGGACGCAGCAGTTCACCGCGTCGGTGACTGGAAGCAGCAATCAAACCGTGACCTGGAATGTGGATGGAATCGCGGGTGGGAATTCGACAATTGGTACGATCTCTTCCGCTGGCCTTTACACTCCGCCGGCGCTGATCGGCAGCCATAGCATCACCGCTATTGCCCAGGTCAACAGCGGGAGCGTGGGAAACGCCAGCCTGACCGTGGGCACTTTGGTTCCCGTGGCAAGCACATTCTTCGGCATGCATCTGCACCTGGCCACTTCGCCGGTTCCGGGCCCGATGCAGGGTACGGGGCGTATCTGGGATTCGGCATCCGCACAATGGCCCAATCTGAATACTGCGCCAAACACGTTCGTGTGGGGAAACTTAGACAGCGTGCTGGCGGATTACTTCAACGCGGGCATCAACGATGTCATGTATACGCTCTGGAGAGTCCCCAACTGGGCTTCTTCCAATCCCAACGACAGCGCGTGCGACTATTCCAACCTGGGAGCGAAATATTACGGTGAGTGCGATCTGCCGACCGATATCAACCTAGATGGCACAGGAACGGACCTGACCTGGCGCACCTGGGTGCAAGGCGTCGCCCAATACGCAAATGGCCAGTATCCCGGTCAGAATCCAAACTATCTGAGCAACCACGCCCACATCAAATATTGGGAACCCTGCAATGAATGCTATCGCTCGCCCACGCTCGATCCTGGATTCGGCACGGGTGGGGCTTCGGTGGCTTATCGAGGCACTTATGATCAATTGGTGCGCATGATGCAAGACGCGCGCTGCATTATCATCGGTAACTCCAGCGATCCCATCTCGGCCATGGGCACGACTTGCGGGAGTGCCGGGTATCCCGTGACTGGGATCGATCCAACGGCGCTCATGGTGATGCCTTCGGGCAGCCCGCTTCAGGTGGGCAAGTCGTATCCGGTGGTGATGCAAAACTGGTTGTACTGCACTTGCGCGAATAATTCCTGCTCGGCGAGTGCCAACGGTTGCACGATCGGCGGCAGCGCCGCCGTCGACATCATTTCCGCGCACATTTATCCGAATAACTACGCGCCCGAGCAAATACCGAATCAGATTGCGAAGGTACGGGCGGTTCTCGACGCGACCGATCTGGCGAAGCCGTTCTGGAACGGCGAAGGCGGCTGGGGTGAGAACTCAACGTCGAGCGAAGTGAGCGACGGCGATCCTGACATGGACGCGGCATTCGTGGCGCGCTTCCTGGTTATGAGTTGGGCATCGGGGATGGTGCGCACTTACTGGTATCAGTGGGACAACGCCGCATACGGTACGCTCTGGAGTCCGAACAGCATCAGCGGATGTAGCATCGCTTTCAGCGAAGGCGGCGACATATGCAAAGCAGGAACCGCTTATCAGCAGGTGTATGACTGGCTGGTGGGATCGACACTCGGAGCGTGCGACGTAAACGGCACGGTATGGACTTGCACACTGACGCAAGCGAGCGGCGCTCCAGCCGAAATCATTTGGGATACCTCACAGACCTGCAGCAACGGAGTTTGCACCACCGATCAGCAGTCCGTGCCGGCCATCTATAAGAGCTATAGCGATCTGACGGGGACAAATTATTCGATCAATGGGACGGTGCTGGTCGGAATCAAACCGATTCTGCTGCAGACGGAGTAGCTTGTACCAAGATATGAACAAGGTCAAGTCGCTACGGGGCGAGTGATCGCATTGCATTCGCCTGATGAAGTGCTGGAAGCCGGACTGCGCATATCCCTTCTGGAGAAAAGCCAGGATTCGAATCCTGCCTGAGGAACCATTCTTCTTTGCCCCCTCGCTGCATTCGACAATTGCAATTCTGGCACGCCTAGGTATCTTGCTTGAAGGGCGCTCCTGAGAGTTTGTTTTTCCAAGCACGGGTAGTGCTTCTTGGAGTTCGTGGTTCGCGATCCGCTCTCGATCTGTTTGCCCAAAGGGTCGCAGTCGCAGCAGAGGATCCCCGGTGGCGGCGGCTACGGGCAGGGAAATCCGGCCTTCGATCACCGTTATATGTGATAGCCACTGCAAATTGGCAGAATCTCTTTGACATATCCGCAGCTTGGTGATACAACGTTCGCTCATTTAGCTTTCTTCCCTCGGGCAGCCATTGTAGGTTTCATATTCTGCTGGGCGCGGATTATCTTGCGCTCGGCGGCACTTGGGTTGCCTTAACAGCGGTTCTTTGGCCGCTGCAAATTTGCGAGCAGTTAGACGCCCGGAGCTTATTGAGGTCGATGCTTGACAGGTTTGATGAGGAGTGCCTACAATCCGCTGCCGATGCTGACGCTGTGCCCTCCCCGGAACGTTAGAGTGCAACCTTAGCCGTTCGCTAACGCTAGACACTCAGCAGCTGTTGGGCTCTCTCTTCATTGTTATTGCTGTTATTGTTTTCGGATTTGACCCTCGGGATTTATCAAAGGAGGCCAGTGTGAAAACTACGGCGTGGTCCACCCTTTTCCTCTTGTCCATTAACTTCGTATTCGCCGTCTGCTCGGCCAGCGCACAGGCTGATCAACATTTTGTTGCCGCCGCTTTCACGGCGAGCGCAAAGACCGCGACGCCAGCGGATCAAAGCCGCTTTTTTCTCGATGCCTACGCCAAACTGCCGCTCCGCTTTGAAGCAAATCAGGGCCAGAGTGGCGCGCCCGTTCGTTTTCTGTCGCGAGGCGAGGGCTATACGCTGTTTCTGACGCCCACCGAAGCGGTACTGTCATTATCCGGGACATCCGGCGATTCGCCGGATTCCCTGCAGCGCCCGCAGATCAGCATAGTTGGGATGGAATGGCTGGGTTCGAGACCGGATGCTGCAGTAGCCGGCCTGGATGAGTTGCCCGGGAAAAGCAACTATTTCATCGGTAACGATCCCAAGCAATGGCACGTCGGCGTTCCGGCGTTCGGGCGAGTGAGTTACAAGAACATCTATTCGGGAGTCGACCTCGTTTTCTACGGTAACCAGCGCCACCTAGAATACGATTTCGTGATCGCCCCGGGTGCCGATCCTAACTCGATCAAACTCAAGATTAGTGGCGCCCGCGGGCTCCGAGTCGATAAAAAAGGAAACCTGTTTGTTGGGGTGGGGTCGCAGGATCTGCAGTTGAGTGCGCCCAATGTCTACCAGGAAGAAGCAGGCAAAAAGCACGCGGTGGAAGGGCGATGGATTCGATCCGGTCGCAGTGAAGTTCGCTTCGCTTTGGGAGCGTATGACCATAACCGAACGCTGGTGGTAGATCCGACGCTAAGCATTGTTTATTCCACTTATCTGGGCGGCTCGGCGAAAGATGACGCCTATGCTGTCACCTTTGATTCTTCGGGCGACGCTTACGTCACCGGTTCGACAGTTTCGCCCGATTTTCCAACAACCCCAGGTGCCTATCAAACCACCTGCGGCGGTTGCAGTGGGTCCGGAACGGCGAACGTCTTTATAACCGAGATGAACCCAACGGGAAGCGGGTTGATCTATTCGACTTTTCTGGGCGGGAGCAATGGTGATGGGGCTAGCGGGATTGCCATCGATTCATCCGGCGACGCCTATGTCGTAGGCGCAACGTTTTCCAGCAATTTCCCCGTCCCGAACGGTTTCCAAACGACGTGCGCGGGAGATTGCACGAATGGCGACGCCTTTGTTACTGAACTCAACTCAACTGGCAGTACTCTGGTCTTTTCGTCTTTCCTCGGTGGAACGGGGACTGACGTAGCCACCGCAGTCGCTTTGGATTCCCAAGGGAACGCTTATGTGGTTGGGTCGACCAATTCCACCGTGGCGGATGGGTTCCCGATTACAACCAATGCTTATCAAGGAAGCCTTGGGGGCGAAGATGATGCTTTTGTGACGGAAGTAAGGCCGCCTTCCGGGGATTCGGCGAATGCCTCTATCGTTTATTCCACCTATCTGGGAGGGAGCGACTACGACGAGGGCGCGAGCGTTGCTCTCGACAGCGCTGGAAGCATCTATGTCACCGGATACACCAACTCCTCGAGCACGCCGTTCCCAACCACCTCCGGCGCTTATCAGACCACGTGCAGCGGTTGTGCCAATGGTTTTGCCGCGGCGTTCGTGGCCAAGTTTAGCGCATCGTTCGGCGCCCTCGATTATTCAACCCTCCTCGGTGGTTCGACTTATCCGACCGGCGCAGCAAGTAATTGTCCAACGACGAATTCATCATTT
The DNA here is from genome assembly GCA_963818935.1 of uncultured Acidobacteriaceae bacterium. Taxonomy (GTDB): domain Bacteria; phylum Acidobacteriota; class Terriglobia; order Terriglobales; family Acidobacteriaceae; genus Sulfotelmatobacter. The sequence goes on along the minus strand of CAWFUK010000034.1, from coordinate 407,331 downwards.
TCGATTTCGGGAGATTGCGCATCCGCCATTGCCGTCGATGCAACGAGCCATGCTTACGTGACCGGAGCCGCGAACTCGACAAATTTCCCGACAACTGCGGGTTCTTACCAATCAACCTGTGCGGACTCTTGCCCATTGGGCGGCCACGCTTTCGTAACCAAATTCAACCCATCGGGAAGCGCCTTGGTCTACTCCAGCTACCTGGGCGGCAATGGGGCGGATGAAGCCAACCGAATCGCCGTGGATTCCGTGGGTAATGCCTTCGTTACCGGAAAGACATCGTCCTCTGCCGGTTTGTTTTCCGCACCGAACCCGAACTACAACTATCAGCCCGGGTGCGCGTCCTGTGCCAGCAGCGGCACCGACGCATATATTGCAGAGTTTGACGTTGCAGGCAACGCGCTGGTTTTTTCCAGCTACCTCGGCGGGACCACGGCTCAATCGAGCCGGGGAGTTGCAGTGGCTTCCAATGACGAGTCGGTCATCGCAGGGTGGACCTCGTCGACGGATTTTCCTACGGCAAACGGGTATTGCACAAACTATGGTTGCAAGAGCACAACCGGTGGCGGAAGCAGGGACGCGTTCGTGGCCGCATTTCCAGCCGCCGCCAACTGTACTACCACAAACTCACTCTCTGGACTGACGCTGACCGCGAGTCTCGCTTGCACCGGCCATTTTGCGTCGTCCAACTCATCGCAGAACGTAGGCTTTACCTGGGGAGACGGCACAGATACTGAGTATCCGGGTTGTACCTCGCCCTGTACAGCTTCAGCTGGCACGGTTTCGCTTTCGACGACCCATACATACTCCGGAACGGGGAGCGCGACCGTGACGCCGGTGGTGACGGATGCGTCCGGCACCGCGATCATTACGACGCCCTTTACCGTATCTTTTGCCCCAACGATTACGACGCAGCCGGCCAGCCAAACTATCGAAAGCGGGCAGACGGCGACGCTGATGGTAGTAGCTACGGGGACTGCGCCCCTGAGTTATCAGTGGTATCAGGGGGCGAGCGGGACGACGACAACCCCGATCAGCGGAGCGACAAGTTCGTCCTATACCACGCCCTCGCTGACAGCCAGCGAAAGCTATTGGGTGCAAGTCAGCAATAGCGTCGGAAGCGCCAATAGCACTGCTGCGACGATTACCGTCGTGGCTGGGCTTATGATTGGCACAACGAGCTTGCCCAGCGACACGAATGGAACGGCGTACTCTTCAACCACGCTGGTCGCGACGGGCGGAGTGCCTCCCTACACATGGTCGATTCCCAGCACCAGCCGGCCATTTCCGCCCGGTCTGAGCCTGAGCAGCGCGGGCGTCATCACCGGAACTCCGACGACGGACGGGACCTTCGATTTCACCGTGGAGGTTACGGATTCGGCGTTGGATATTGCGACGGCGAATTTGAGCATTGCCATCACCACTCCGCCGGGCGCTCCCACTTGCACCGCCCCCACCGTGGCCGTGAATTCCGCCAGCAACCCGCTATCGGTGACCGCGACCAGCAACTGCACGGACTCCACTGGCACCATCCAGACCACCACGGTCAACTGGGGCGATGGCTCGACCGATACTATGACGAACGGGCAAGCCACGCACGTCTACACGTTCTCCTCTACCGCTCCGAACAAGTGCGTAGTGGGAACCGGAACGAATCCCAGCTATTGCAAATACGCGATCACGGTAACGGCGACCGACACCAACGACCTGAGTGCTACTGCGTCGGGATGTATCACGCTCACTCCACCGGTGGAAGCATCGGTTTCCTCGGGACAAAGCGCTCAGCAAAGCGCGGTCGCGAACGCGCCCCTCGGTGTGCCCATGGTAAGCGTGACTTATACGTGTGCGACTGCTTACGGCCCCGCTGGGGAGCAGACCCTCGGCTACTATGCTTTGCAATGCAATATCAACGGTGCGGGGAACGGAGTGGGTTACTCGACCACGCTGAGCGGCACGCCTTCCACGATCCAGGTTACAGTGCAAACCGGCACCAGCGGCAGCGCGCGGATGTTCCCGCGGGCTCCCGAGCGAAATGAACTCGGGTGGTTGTATGCGGCCTTCCTGGCGCTGCCCGGCGTTGTGCTCCTCGGAACTGGAGCGTCCCGTACAAAGAAACGAAAAGGAAAAATAGTGCAGTATGCGGGGTTGGTGTTGTTGGCAATACTCATGTGCGGTTGGCTGGGTTGCAGTAGTTCGTCGCTTTCCACGCCAACGCCATCGGGTTACCCGACGCCAAGCGGTTCCTATGCCGTCGGCGTGGTTGGGACCGACAGTTCGGGAAATACGCAGTCAACCATTACGGTCGGGTTCACTGTGGGGAGTTAACTGCCGCGGGGGGCATCAACCAGTTCTATACGTGCCAGAGGGATCTTCGAATGAAAAAGAATTTTGCGAAATTAATACTTAGTTTGCTTATTCTTCCCTGTTTGCCGGTCCGCGCTCAGACGAACACGTTCTGCCAGAACAACTTTGTGCCGACGGCAAATGCCAACAAGCTAATTTGCTTGTTGCCAAATTTAGGATTTCCTCCAGTAACCTCGGGACTGGATCCGATCGGCGGACTGGATGCAGCAATCGCCAGTCAGGCGAGCTTATTTCCACTTGCCTCGCCGGCCTCGGGCATCGTCTATACCACCGACCCGGCACTTCAGATCACGACCGCATCGAATGAAAGCTTCGGGCCGGTGATGTTCGAGCGCGGCGAGACGTTGCATCGCCGCAAGTTCTTCCTCGCCTTCACCTATCAGAACTTCCAGTTCAGCAATATGGACGGGATTAATCTGAAAAGCATTCCCGCATTTTTTCCCGCTACTTCCACGAGTGGCGGCACCGGGTACGTGGAAACCAGCAACCGCGTCGATTTGAAGATCAACCAGTTTGCGGGTTATGCAACTTACGGAATTACGAACCGGCTGGATGTATCGGTCGCCGTACCCTTTCTGGATGTCAAACTGGGAGCAGTTGCAACCTGTGTAGGCGGCTATCCCGCGCCGGCGCCCGGTGGCCGTTGCATCTTGAATGCAGCGGGCGACACGTTCTCCTACCGAAGCCAGTCCGGCGAGGCCACCGGCATCGGCGATATCGTGCTTCGCGGCAAGTTCAGTGTCTTGCAGCGCGAACGCGTGCGGGTTGCAGCGGCAGTGGACGTACGGTTGCCGACCGGCGACAAATTGAATTTTCTGGGTACTGGTGCGGCGGGCGTGAGGCCGTTTGTCGCGGTTTCGTTGCGGGGGCGAATCGCCCCGCATGCCGATCTCGGCTTTCAATGGAATGGAAACTCCGATATCGCCAGCGCGCAAGGGCCCGGCGTTAGCGGCAAACTGCCCAACAATTTGTTCTACGTTGTCGGTGCGGACGCGAGAGTTGTGAAGCGCCTCACCCTCTCGGGCGACTATCTTGGCCAGCGTGTCTTCAGCGCTCTGCGCGAAGGCATCACTACGCAGTCGACATCTGGCTTCTCTGGAATTAATACCTACACTGGCTCCTTCAATACCAACTATGCGACCGTCGGGGGAAAGGTGAATGCGGTTGGCGCACTCCTTGTGACGGCAAATGTTTTGTTCAAGCTGGACAACAATGGCTTGCACAACAAACCCGCGCCTATGGTGGGGATTTCGTACGTATTCTAGTCGAACTACGTAGCAGGCACAGTGCAATGCTACCGAGAAATCGATCAGTTATTTAGCGGGATGTAGTTAATTTGCCAGATGGACCCGTTCTTTTTCACGATGACAGTCAATTGCCGATCGGATGTTAAAGGCTTGCCTTCCCGCTGTTCTTTAACGGACTGAGTACAACTGACGCGCACGGTCGAATCGTCCAGTCGGTCGAACCTGAAATTGGAGAAGTTGAGCCTGGTGTCCTGCCTAAATGAGTTTTTGATAGCGTTCAGCGTCTCCTTGGGCAATCCCGGCCACACGGCTTGAATCGATTTTGCATCCTTGTTGGCAAACCCTTGCGAGTATTTCTGGAGCACGCCAACAATCAGATCTTTGTCGTCCTGCGAAATCGACGAAGTCTCGGTCTTGGGCGCGGGCGCAGGCGCAGGAGCGGTGACCATGACCATCGCCCCGAAATCGTATTCTCCTCCCGGCCCTTTCGCTGTTAAGCGGTAGGTCGTAGTCGCCTCAGTCGGGGTCACCGTCATCGAACCGGCTGCCTTAACTTGCTGGCCGTTCACCTCCACGGTGTCCGCATTTTGAATATTCCAGGTCAGAGTGGCGGTTTTTCCCTTCTCAATTATTTTCGGGTTGATGTCGAAGCTCCCCGTCGGAGGCGGTGGCGGAGCCTTCGCTGGCTGCGCGGCCGCAGAGGAAGCATTCGCGGCGGGAACGCTCGGAGGAATGACCTTGGTCACCTCTGTGATTGGGTTCTTCTCGGCAGCTGGTGTTAGGGGCGGTTTTTGTTTCTCAACCACCTGAGGTTGGATTGGTGGTTTGGCTCGATTTTCCGGTTCCTTCGTTTTAGTGGACACAATTTCCGGAGTGCCCTTGGCGCTTAGGTTATCCTGCGCATCCCCGCCCTTTGATTGGACCGGAGAAACGCCCCCCGTAGTAGCGACCTGAGCCGGAGTGTTCTTGATCGAGGCGTCCGTTGGACGGTGAAGCATCCAAGCGACTACCAATCCAACCACTAGGACGACGGCGACCGCCGCGGCGATCAAGATCTTCGAGAACGAACGAGCGTGAGCTCGAACCACCAATACTTCCGCCGGAACTTCACGTCGCACCGACGCGGAACGAATCTCGGCCAGCGCCACAGATGCAGCAGGGCTGTCGATTGCAGGCTGCGCTTCCGCCAAGGGCTTGCGCCCCATGATCACTGTCGCCCCGAGACCTTCGTCGCGGCGTTCTACAGGCGACGCGTCCGTCTTTGCCTTCGTCTTTTGCTCAATCTCCTTCCGCTGACGCTCCTGAGATTGTTCCTCGAGTCGCTCCAGGCGCCGAATCTCCGACTCAAGCTTTGGGTACTGAGGATGAAGCTCGCGTAAACGTTGCAGTTCGAGTGCCGCTTCCGCGTAGCGGCGCGATGATTCGAGGAGCTGCACCCTGTCGGCAATTGCCGCGATTTGTTGTTTGCGATCGCGCAACGCGGCGAGTTTTTCGCCGATTTCTTCGTTCCCCGGATTTTCCCGGAAGGCCTCTTCCGCCAGACGAATCTGCGCGTCCAGATCCTTTTTGCGGGACAGCTCGCGCTCCAGTGCGTCCGCGGCAGCGCGGCGAGCGACGACTTCGGCAAAAGCTTTATATTCCGGTTCGACGCGCAGTTTGGGCGAAAGCGTGTCCAGATATTTCGCGGCTGCCGCGGCTCCGCTTTCGCGCAGAATCCGCTTACCGCCCTCGATCGAATTTTGCAATTCCGAGCGAAACTGCTCCATCTGGCGGCGCGCAGTTTCCAACCGGCGCTGTTCTTCGAGCCGGTCCAGACGGCGGATCTCCGACTCCAGATTGGGATACTCAGGATAGATCTGACGCAGCCGCTGTAGTTCTTGCACCGCGTCTCCGTACCTCTGTGTTGTTTCGAGAGCGCGCGCCTTTTCCGCAATCGCGGTAATCTGCTGTTTGCGGCCACGACGGTCCGCGAGTTTTTTCCGTATCTCTTCGTTTGCTGGATTTCGCACGAGCGCAGCTTCCGCTACTCGAACCTGCGCCTCCAGCTCCGCGGTGCGAGCCAGTTCCTGATCCAGAGCTTCCGAGGCTGCGCGGTCGGCAACCACTTGGATAAAAGCCTTGTACTCCGCTATCTCACGGTACTTCGTCGATTGCTCACCCAGATATCTCGCTGTTTCTGCAGCCCCGCGTTCTCGCAGAATTCGCTGGCCTTCGTCAATCGACCGCTGCACCTGCGACTGAAACTCATCCAACTGGCGGCGCGCATTTTCCAGCAGCCGCTGTTCTTCCAGCCGCTCCAACCGCCGAATCTCTGACTCCAGGTTGGGATACTGGGGATAGAACTGGTGCATTCTCTGCAGTTCTTCCGCCGCTTCCACATATTTTTGGGAAGTCTCGAGCGCACGAGCTTTCTCCGCGATCGCGCCGATTTGCTGCTTTCGACTGCGAGCGGCGGTGAGGCTGTTCCTTATTTCTTCGTTGCCGGGATTTCGCGCGAGCGCCGCTTCCGCCACGCGAATCTGTGCGTCCGGTTCCGTCCGGCGCGCCAGTTCCTGCTCCAAAGCTTCCGCCGCAACACGCTGGGCTACGACATCGATCAAAACCTTATATTCCGGTATCCCACGGTACTCGGCCGGTTGCGCATCAATGTAGGTCGCTGCCTTTGCGGCGCCCTGCTGCCGCAGAATTCGATTGCACTCAGCGATCGCACTCTGCGCTTCCAGTTGGACCTGCTCCCGCCGGCGCCGGGCAATTTCCAGTTGGTCAAACAGCCGGATGTCAGAAAGCTCAAGCGTTTTGTCTTCGAGAAACTGCACTGCGTGTTCGGCGCTGCCCTGATTCAGCAACTGTTGCGCCCGGCTCAAAGCCTGTGCCACAGCCTCCGCCTGCTTCTGCGCAGCGTGAGTGCGCTCTAACAATCCATCGATCTCCTCGGTTCCGGAAAAGTCCCGTTTGGCGTTTTCCAGGAGCCGAACCGCTTCGTCGAAGCGTTCGGTGGCGGCCAACGCGCGGGCGCGCTCCACGACTTGCCGCTTGCGTGCTTCCGCCTCCTCGGCGGTGATCCTTTCCTTGATCAGATCGCGCAACCGCTGCAGTTGCGAGTCGTCTGGGACGGTTCGCAAAGCGTTTTCTAGCGCCGCCAGAGCCTCGGCGCTCTTTCCCGCTTCCAGCAGTCCGTTTGCCACCAGGAATTGATCGCGGGCATAGATCTTCAGCTGCACTCTGTGCTGCTGCGCCTCTGCCAAAGCTTTCAGCTTTGATAGCGCCTGCTCGCGCGGATAACGTTGCAGTCCTTCATCGGCGATCGCGATCGCCGCCGCGTAGTTTTCGCTGCCCAGCGCCTGTTCGATGTCGCGAGTCAGCTTTTCCATCTCCGCTTTGCGGAACTGCTCCTCGCGGGCCGCGCTGACCACCTTCAGCAGGGAATAAAGCTCAACCGACGCAGGATCGATGATCTCCGCTTCCTTCAGACTTTTGAAAGCCGAGGTCAAATCGCGGGCTGCAATCTGATCGCGGGCGCTGTCGAAGAGCTTGCGCAGCCGCTGCTGCCGCTCCTGCTCCTCCAGTTGTTTGAGAATCACGACGTGCAGCGCCTTGGCCGCAGTCTCCCCCGGATCAATCTCCAGCGCTTCATTCACCGCCAGTCGCGCTCCGTCCAGGTCTCCGGCTTGCTGCGCTTCTTCCGCCCGCCGTAGCGCCAGTTTCAGGCGGGCGGCGCGATACTTCGCCTCCTGGATCGACTTGCGAAATCCCGATAGATCCTGATTGGTCTGGTCGATGCTCAGCGCCTGGTCCAGCGCCCTGAGGGCGTCGTCGTAGCGTCGCTCGAGATAAGCTTCATCGGCCTGGGTCCGCAACTGGCGTAGTTGCTCGAGATTTCGCTGCTGGCGCATGCGGGCTTGCACCTCGCCCATCATTTGGTGAGCGAGCGTGTAGTGCTTGTCGGCTTTCAGGGCCTGTTTGAGGCACTCTTCGGCCTTGTTCCACTCCGTCCTCTGCACGGCCATTTCGGCGCGCTTCATCCATTGCACGACGTCTTCATGCTTCTGTTTTTCGACGACCGCCTGCAAGTCAAAGGCGAGGTCGTGGGCGCTCAAATAGCGGAGGTCGCGGTTTTTCGCCAGAACCTTGGCGATGATTGCGTCCAACTCTGGGGGATAGTCCTGCAGAAACGTGTTAAGCGGTGCCGGGTCGCCATGAATAATCTGGTACATGACCGCTGCCTCGCCTCCTGTCGCCTGGAAGGGAAGAGTGCCGGCCAACATCTGGTACAGAACCACGCCGGTCGAAAAAATGTCGGTGCGGCGGTCGAGGGGCTGGCTCTGAAATTGCTCCGGTGACATGTAATGGAGGCTGCCCACAATCTCGGTGCGGCTGATTCCAGTGTCTCCAATTCGAGCGATGCCGAAATCGACGATTTTCACGTTGCCGTCGTCCAGCAACATCACGTTGGCCGGTTTGATGTCGCGATGGATGATGCCGCGGTCATGCGCATAGTTCAGGCCTTCGCAGACGTTGATGCAAATGCTTAACTTTTCGACGAGGCTCAACGGGCGGCCAGAGGAGATGGCCGTTTCCAGGCTCATCCCGACTAGATACTCCATGACCAGGTACGGACTTCCGTCCTGATCGCCAAATTCGTGAATGGTGACAATGTTGGGATGCTGCAGGCTGCCCATCGAGCGGGCTTCGCGGTCGAACCTGGCCAACAGGCCCGGAGTCGCGCCCAGGATCATCTTGATCGCGACATGGCGTTCCAACTTCGGATCGAGGGCTTCGTAAACCACGCCCATGCCACCCCGCCCGATTACGCGGAGGACATCGTACCGCCCGATCTTCGTTGGCTGGTTCACCGCACTGGATCCTCTGGGCTGGCCCCGGTTCTCCCTGAATCAGGAGATTCCGGCCCGATTCTAAGGCCTTTATTCGCCCAAGTAAATAGCCCGTTTTAGCCCCTTCAAGAGCGGCAAAGTTCGCCAAAACGCGCCTTGGACGGGCGTCGGGCGCGGAATGCCTCGGCCATGCACGGGGGGCGAATGGTGTTTATAAGTTGCGCAGACTTGCCAAGGCCCGCTGGGCGGCGTGATAGCCGCACATCCCGTGGACTCCGGCTCCAGGAGGAGTGGATGACGAACAGATGTAGATCTCTTTGGCCGAAGTGGCGTAGTGTCGCCAAGTCGGCCGAAATAGGAATTGCCGAATATCCATCACTCCGCCTCCGATATCGCCCCCGACAAGGTTTGCGTCCATGCTTTCGAGGGCCGCAGGAGAGAAAACGCGGCGTGCCAAAACGCATTCCCGGAACCCCGGAGCAAAGCGCTCGATCTGACCTTCCAATCTTTCCAACATATCGAACTTCGAACCATTCGGAACATGGCAATAGGCCCACACCGTGTGTTTTCCGGATGGAGCACGGGAGGGATCGAATAGCGAGGGCTGGGCGAGCAGAACGAACGGATGCTCGGCGTGTTGCCCGCTTCGCGTGGTTTTCTCCGACGCAGCAATCTCGTCGAAGCTTCCACCCAGGTGCACGGTCGCCGCGAGCAGGCAATCGGAGGACTTCCACGGGATGGGTGCACTTAGTGCGTAATCAATTTTGAACGCGCCGGGGCCGTAGCGAAAGCCTGCGAGTTCATGCTTGTAGCTTTCGGATAAGCGTGGGCTTCCGATTTTTAGAAGCTGTCGCGGAGTGAGGTCGCAGAGAATTAAATCGTACTCGGATAACGATGCGAGCGACTCAACCCGTGATGAAGTTCTTACTTGGGTCCTCAATGTCGCGAGATAACCGCACAGCGCGTTGGTGAGGGACTGCGCTCCACCGTGCGGGATCGGCCAACCGGCTGCGTGCACGGAAATGGCGAACATGATTCCAAACGCGCCACTCAGTGGTTCATCGAGGATGAGAAAGGAGTGAGCCGCGAGACCCGCGAACAGGGCGCGCGTGCGCTGGCTGCGAAAACGAGAAGCAATCGTTCGGGCAGAAAAAAGCGCACTGGCCCCAAAAAGCGCCATCAGCAAGGGATGGCGCGGAATCGCAGGGAGCGGGCGAAGTACGTCGGGAGCGAACTCCCGCCAGTGCTCGGCGAACGGCTGAACCAGCCGACCCCAAGCATTTCCATCTGCGCCCAGAGAGGCCTTCGCTTCATTCAGGTCGCGCGGCAAGACAACCGCTGTACCGTCGTCGAGCGGATGCGCCAATACGGCCGGAGAATGAATCCACTCCAGTCCATACTCCTGCAGGGGAAGCGATGAAAAGAAAGGTGAGCCTGCGCCGAGCGGATAAACCGCGGATCCAAAATCGTGCAAAAAGCCGGGCAGCGTTAATTCCATGCTGCGCGCGGCACCACCTGGGATCGCTTCCGCCTCAAGCACGTCGACCTGCAGTCCCGCCTGCGCCAGGACGATGGCCGCGGCCAGCCCATTTGGACCCGCACCCACCACACATGCATTGCGGCTCATCGTAAATTCCTCGCGAGGCGCGTTCGATCTGGGTGTGTGTGCGCGGTCATCTGTCTTTTATTCTCTTATTCTCTGGGCTCGACTGTTGGCATTTCTACTACCTTAAGCCGGCCATCGGGTGAGCGTTCGACCGTGGGCGCATAACGGCCAAGCAGTTGCCGCCGCCACCAATTTCCAGTTGCCCGTTTTTCTGAGCGAGTGGTGAACCAGTATTGCCAGAGCAAAACCCGAATCTGCTTTGGGGCCTCCCGCGCAAAAGGATTACCGGCAAAAAGTTGCAGCACATCCTTATCGTTCGAGAGCAGTCGCACCTCGGTATTGGGAACGATGGGATACTCCCGCCACGAACCTAAAGAGGCAAACCACAAATTCCAATCGAATCGCGGCTGGTAGGGAGCGTAAACTCTCGGCGCCCGATTTAGCTCCTGCGGCTTGTAAGGAAATGGATACGCCACCCAATTCTGACCGTCGGTGGAACCCTGAAATTCGATTTCGTATCTTCCTCGCGTCATCACGGCAAAGAGGCCGTATTGATTGGCGATGCGAAAGGGTTCCAGCGCTGCCACTGGAAATTCTGGCAGCGGCGCTTTCCAGAACATCCAGATTAATTCGGCCGTGGTCGCGTAGATGATCCAACTCAGCACGATCGCAGTTGCGTAAATCTTGATCCATTTCCATGGGGGCCGAAGTCGCTCCGTCCACGCGTGTGTTGGTATTCCCACGTCAGTCGATTCGGAAACAGGCGCCAGTCGATTCTTCCAGCGTGCGGGTAAGATGCCAAGCACAAAACGATCATCGAGCAGAAGCACCCCTAGCACGAGAACAAGATAGTTCAAAAACGTATAGTTTGCGGTGAGAATTACGCCGATCTGCCACGGGGTGACGATGAAGAAGCAGGCAATCCGCCAGCGTCGTGGCAGAAACAGCATCCATACCAGAACCAGTTCCAATGCCAGCGTCGCGCCGACGGTGGCGGCATGAAACCAGTGCGGCAAATGTTCAACGTACCAGCCAATCCATGTCGGCAACGGCCCGTTCTGATAGTACTCATCCATGGCGGTGAAATGACGCCATTCGGGATCTCCACTGAGAAGTTTGACTGCGCCGGACTGAAAGTAAATGCGAAACCACTCCCACAGCAGCAGGAATAAACCAGCGCGGAAGGGCGGATGCGCGCGGCCCAGCCCCGGCCGCAGCCCAGGAGGCGCAAAGAATAAAGAGATGAAACCGGCCTCCAGCAACATGCCATCCGATTGATAGCCGGAGAAGTCTTGCGCCGCGGCGACAAATGAGAGAAAACAAACGAAACAAGTGGCCAGCATCCCGCGCGGCCAGAGGTTCAGCACCAAAAGCAGCGAGGCAACCATGCCGGCCCAGCACAGCGCGTTCAGCATTCCTGAACCACTCGACCACCACAGCAAAGTCGGCGCATACCACAGCCGTTGCCAGTGGCCGAGCGACTGAGATACGGACTGAAGATAGTTTCCCGCGGGCAGTATGCCGTTGGATCCGATGAGGCCGCGGATCTGAAAGACGAGCGAGAAGAATGCGGAGAAATAGATTCCGCCCAGGGCGCGAAGAAAAATCCAGCGGGGAATTAAACGGCCGGGCTTTTCCTGCGCCGCGCCCAAAAACCACTCGATCGGGGAAGGAATTGCCCACGCCATAACTCTCGCAATTATACGGAGCAGGAATTCGTGGCGCTCGCCGTATATTTATTGCACTTTTGGCTTCGAACCGGATGCGGCCCGGTGTGAGGTGGGGCCGGTTTCATGAATCACGGAAAACACGACGGCAGCGGGCTTCAGGAGAACCCGCAAGCGAAGTGGAATTCTGTTGATTCACTAATTCGATCCTGAAGCGAGCGCAGGCCGCGCCAGCGGAGGCGAAGATGCACTTGCCCTGATTGTCTCTACGAGCATAAGCAACAGATACTTCGAACTTCATTAGTGCTCATTTCGCTGAAGAAAGGTTGGGCGCCATCGCGATTCTCGTGAGGCTGATCCACTAGAATGTGAGACTGGCAGTGGTAACACTTCGGATCGAGGGGAGAAATGGGATCGATCGAGTTGGCTAGCCAATTCGTGCAAAAGTTCGGAGAACGGCCGTTAATTTTTCGCGCCCCCGGGCGCGTCAATCTGATTGGCGAGCACACCGACTACAATGACGGTTTCGTGATGCCGAGCGCGATCGGCTTTTGCACGCGGGTGGCCGCGTCAGTCCGCGAAGACCGAAAATTGGTGATTGCGTCCGAACAGTTCGCCGGAAGTTCTGAATTCGACATCGATCATCTGCCGGAGCGAGGCTCAGGGAAGTGGTGCGATTACGTGCTGGGAGTTGCAGTGATGCTTCAGCAGAGCGGGCACCGGCTGCGAGGGGCAAATCTGTTGGTGAATGGCGACATCCCCATCGGGGCGGGGCTGAGTTCTTCAGCCGCAATTGAGGTGGCCACCGCGTTGGCTTTTATGGCTCTCAGCCATGTCGCGTTACCCATGCCCGAAGTGGCAAAGTTGTGCCGGCGTTGCGAAAATAATTTTATCGGCGCACGCGTTGGCATCATGGATCAATTTGTTTCGTGCCTGGGCAGGGCTGGACATGCATTGCTGCTCGACTGCCGTTCGCTGAAGTTCGAACTGATTCCGATTCCCAAGAATGTTCGAATGGTAGTGTGCAACACGATGGTGAAACACCAGCATGCGGGCGGAGAATACAACCGGCGCCGTGAAGAGTGCGAAGAAGGAGTGAGGTTGCTGAGCAAGTGGTTCCCGGAGATCCGTGCGTTGCGCGATGTTACGAGCGAGCAACTGATGCGGCACGAGGGAGAAATCCCGGAAAAGATTTTTAGGCGATGCCGTCATGTGGCGGAGGAAAATGGGCGCGTGCTGGAAGGCGCGCGGCGGTTGCATGATGGCGACGTGAGCGGCTTCGGTCGCCTGATGCGCGAATCGCACCGCAGCCTGCGTGATCTCTATGAAGTGAGTTGCCGCGAACTGGATGGGATGGTCGAAGCCGCCGAAGGACTGCCGGGTTACTATGGCGGCCGCATGACAGGAGGAGGATTTGGAGGCTGTACGCTGAATCTGGTGGAAACGTCGAAGGCGGAAGAATTCGCGCAGTTGATTTCCAAACGCTACGAGGCAGCCGCCGGAATCAGGCCGGAGATTTATATATGTTCGGCGGGCGACGGGGCAGGAGTTGATGGAATCGGATGAAGACTGTGCCTTATCGCCTGCAGCAGAAATGTGAAAACATCAAAGTCAAAAGAAGCGGGCAAAAGTGCCCGCTCCACATATTCACCGACGATGGAACTCGACGAACTCAAAGGAAAATCGCACCGCCGCTACAATCCGCTGACCCGGGATTGGATTCTGGTTTCGCCTAACCGCAACGAACGTCCGTGGCAGGGTCAAACGGAGAAGCCCGCCAGAATTGTGGTTCGGCAGTACGACCCAAATTGCTATTTGTGTCCCGGCAACGAACGTGCCGGGGGAATGCGGAATCCGTCGTACTCGGCGACGTTCGTTTTCGACAACGACTTCGCGGCGCTACAGCCCGGGCTGCCGAATGGGACTCTCGATGAGGGGGGCAAGAATCTACTGATCGCCACGGCGGAGAGCGGCGTCTGCCGGGTCGTGTGCTTCTCGCCTCGCCACGATCTGAGTTTGGCACAAATGCCTTTCGATGACATTAAAGGCGTGATCGATGTGTGGGCTGAGCAGTATCGCAGCCTGGGGAATCTTCCAGAGATTCATTGTGTGCAGATTTTTGAGAATCGCGGAGCGATGATGGGATGCAGCAATCCTCATCCTCACGGCCAGATCTGGGCGACCCAAAGCATACCTAACGAACCGGGCAAGGAGCAGAAATCGCTGGAAGATTACCGGCGCGAACACGGCTGCTGCTTATTGTGCGACTACCTCAAGTTGGAAACATCGTGCCGCGAGCGTATCGTTTGCCAGAACGAGTTGTTTGTTGCGTTGGTGCCTTTCTGGGCGACATGGCCGTTTGAGACTCTGGTGCTCAGCACGCGGCATGTGGGCGACATCAACGCGCTGGATGATACGGAGCGCAGGGCATTGGCGGATGTTCTGAAGCGCGTGACGACGCGTTATGACAATCTGTTTCAGACATTGTTCCCGTATTCGATGGGATTCCATCAACGTCCTACCGATGGCCAGGAGCATCCGGAGTGTCATTTTCATGCGCACTTTTTTCCTCCGCTGCTACGATCAGCCACGGTGAAAAAATTCATGGTGGGATTCGAGTTGCTGGCATCGCCGCAGCGCGACATGACGCCCGAGGTCGCGGCCCAGAGAATGAGGGAAGTTTCGGAACGGCATTATTCGGAGAGCAGCGGCCAGGGTTCAAGGGCCAGTAAGGCGGACTAAACACCGGCCACGGAGCACTGATCGCCGACCACCGAATTCAGAGGTTTGACTATGACCAGAGCGCAGCGTGCAGTGGCTTCGCCTCGTGTGGTTTGTATCGAAGACTTTCGTCCGATCGCGCGGCAGAGAATTCCGAAATCAGTGTTCGATTACCTCGATGGCGGAGCCGAGGGTGAGGTCACCCTGCGCGAGAACTGCCGCGTCTTTAATGACGTTACCTTTCGCCCGCGGCATGCGGTTGCGGTAGCGGAGTGCAGTTTATGTGCGCAAGCACTCGGATTTGATCTGGCGCTGCCGTTGTTGCTGGCTCCTGTGGGCTACAGCCGGCTCATGCATCCCGGCGGGGAAGTAGCGGTGGCTCGGGCTGCGGGCCGCGCAGGAACGGCTTACATACTTTCAACCATTTCAGGGCACAAGCTGGAAGATGTGCGGGCGGCATCCAAGGGCCCGGTTTTTTATCAGCTCTACCTGATGGGCGGACGCGGCGCGGCAGAAGCTGCGATTGAACGAGCACGCGCGGCGGGATTTAACGCTCTGGTCGTGACCATTGACACTCCGGTGTCAGGAATTCGCGAGCGCGATTTTCGCAACGGCATGAAAGAATTGATTAGCGGCGGACCATTCGAAAAAATTCCTTACTTGCCGCAAATTTTCTCTCGTCCCGGATGGTTGTTTAGTTTTCTGCGGGATGGCGGTGTTCCTCCGTTGCAGAATGTGGTGGTTCCGGGCAAGGGGCCAATGCAACTCATCGATGTGGCGACGGCGCTCGCCGAATCGACTCCCACTTGGGCCGACCTGAAGTGGATTCGCGAAATCTGGAAGGGACCGATTGTCATGAAGGGCGTGCTGACCGCCGAAGATGCGCGGCGCGCCATCGATGAAGGCGTAGCGGCTATTTCCGTTTCGAACCATGGTGGCCGGCAACTGGATGGCGTTCCTGCCTCGCTGCGTGCGCTCCCCGAAGTGGTGGAAGCGGTGAAGGGACGCATCGAAGTGTGGATGGATGGTGGCATTCGCCGCGGCACCGACATCGTGAAAGCGCTGTGCCTGGGTGCGAACGCCGTGCTCTGCGGGCGTGCCTACGCATACGGCCTAGCAGCCGGCGGCGAGGCTGGCGTCGATCGCGCCATCGAGATCTTGAAGACTGATCTGGAACGAACTTTGCATTTGCTGGGCTGCGCTTCGGTGGCCGATTTGGATCGGTCTTATGTGAATGTGCCGAAGAGTTGGGAAGCATCGGGAGATTGACTGATCCGGCCATGGGGTGACTGAGTCCCTGGCGAGTTCTTAATCCGCCCGCTTTTGTGGGCGGCTTTTTTCGACATCACTGCTGAAGTTCAAGATAACCCAGCGTCAGCTGCGTAGTATCGGTCTCGATGATTACCGAGCGCGTATCGTCGATTAGATAGAGGGTGAAGTTGTCCGCGGTTCCGGATGACGAAGCATCGAGCCCATTGAGCGTCCCGGTAAGAATTCCATTGGAGCTCACAGTCAAGCTGCCGGAAACCGGAAAATCCGTGGCTCCGCTGCCGAAATCGACGAAACCGGTCAAAGTGTCGGTTCCAGTACCGGGCGCAGCGGAGACCGGACCTAGCGCCGCCGCGGGACCTAACTCGCCAAAGTTCATTGCGACCTGGCTGGCGTTCGAGCCGTAAGTTCCATTGAGTGATGCGGCAGAAAACGACCCGCTCTGTTGCTGAATGGCACGGCCGGTCATCATCTCGCCGGTATCACTCGAAAGCAAGAGTGCCTCACCACTTCCATTTAAGAACAACTCCAATTGATAGTTGAAAGAAGTATCCGAGAGGTTATTCAAGGTTACCTGTCCTGCGGCATCCACGGTGTACGAACCCGTGAATGCAACGGGAGACTGCACGCCTGTCCCGGTCAAGTCGTTCCAGTTGAGGGTGCCGGTCAAACTGCCATCGGCATTGGCGGTGAAAACACCCGCGATCTGTAGCGATCCGTTGATGTCGACTCCGGCCGCGCCGAATACGTAGCTGGAGCCTGAGATCGAATTCGCGGTGAAGCCTCCAGTATTCGATCCTTGGCTAAGGGCAGTACCGCCCATGACTCCCTGAAAATTATCGCCGGCGGTCTCGACCAGGCGAATGCGATTTCCGTCGACAATGTAGCCCGCCAAGTTAAGCGACAAGATCGCCGAGTTCTGGCCGGGGAGTAATTGAAACACGACGCGGCCGAAGCTGTCAGGCGCAGAGACTGTGCTCGGCGCCAACGATTGTTTGCCGGAGACGGTGAAATTGTCAGTCATGTCGAGTTCACTGCCTCCCCCCGAAATCCCACCGGGGCTGTCGATGTTGAGGATGCCTCCGATGCCGGCCGATAGCCCGAACTCATCTACCCCGAAAGTGGAGAAGGCATAGCCCGCCGAGGGCGCGACCCTGCTGGTTTGCAGATCCAGAGAGCCCGCCCCGGAAAAACCGTTGACTTCTGCGATCAATACTCGCGAAGCCGAAACGATGACACCATTGAACGTTTCGACGCCGTTAATTCCGACATTCAAATCGCTCGTATTTATAGTGATCTGAAGATTTCCGTCGGCAGTGGTGGCGTAGCTGCCGCCAGTAATTGGATCAAAGAAAAATAAATTCCCTCCGTTGGAATTTCCGTCGACTTCGTAGTTGACGAAGTCTTGCTCGCCGCTGGTGATGCTACCGCTTTGAGCGACGATTACGCCGGAAACGAAGTTGGCCTGAGGGGTCGCTGCACCCGACACCTGAAAAACGTATGTGCCATTGGCCAAAGTCGCGGCCGTCGGGATGATCGTTATGGTGTCTGAGGCTGACTTCGTGGGATCGGTCATCGAAGTTGCCGTTACCGTCACAGTGTTGCCGGAAGGAATTGCTGAGGGCGCAGTAAAAGTAGAGGGAACTTCGCTGGTGGTGGTGGTGGGATTGAACGATCCGCAGAGTGTGCTGGCGCAAGTGACCGTCCATTTCACCTGGGGATTCGGGGAGACATCGTTGGTGATGGTTGCAGCCAGCGAGGCCGTGGCGTTAATTTGCAGAACCGCGAGTGGCGCCCGTGAAAAAGCAACCGCAATCGGAAGCGGAGGCGTGATGGTGATGGAGGCGGAGATCGATTTACTCGAATCCCCAACCAACGTGGCCGTGATAGTCACGGTTGTCCCCGACGGAATAGAAGAAGGTGCGGTATACGTGTTGTTGATGCCGCTCGGCGTACCCATCGAGCCAAACGATCCGCAGGCCCCGCTGCCGCAAGTGGCCGACCACGTGAAAGAGCCATTGGAATCGTTGGTGGCGGCGGCGTTAACGGTGGTGGTAGCGTTGATGGCGAGCGAACTGGGAGGGGCAATCAGGAACAAGACTGAGATCGGTGGAGTGGTTCCGGTGATCGGCGGAAGACTTGCGGCACCACCGCAGGAGGTCAGCCCCACGATGGCAGTGACGACGAATACACAAAGAACTTGCAGACGATGCATGGCGCCTCCATCCGGTTCACGATACGTGTCCGTACAGATGCTCTAATAGGGCTAACCCTGAACCGGGCCGGAGGTTGCCGGTAGTGCGCCATTTACAGGTAAAGTTTTGTGAAGATTGGGTGAGCATTTGTCGCAGATTTTGTTACTCGTCTTTCTTTTCGGGTTCTTTGGGAAGTCCTTTCTCTAAGGGTTTACGTGGAAGCATCTGCTCGCGCATCGCGGCGTCGTAGACGAAGCCTGCGACGATCACGCTGATCTGCTTCAAGTCATCCGGTTGCAAGCGATCGTAGACATCCATATTCGAGTGATGGGTCCGCGTGTCGTACTCGATTGGATCTTGAATAAACTGAAATCCCGGAATGCCCACGGCGTCGAATGACTGATGATCGGTGCCGCCGGTGTTGCGCATGGTAATCGTGGTCATGCCGAGGTCTTTGAAGGGCTGCATCCACGCCTCGAAGATCGGTGCGACCGCTTCGTTCTCTTGCAGATAAATGCCGCGAATTTTGCCACTGCCGTTGTCGACGTTGAAGTAGGCGGAAATTTTCGCTTGCTCGGGTTTGACGGTAACGTCTCCGGCATCGCGACGCAGCAGAGTGGGATCGTCTTTTTTCCCCGCCTCCTGCGAATGCGGGCGCGAGCCGAAATGGTGCTCGACATAGCCTTGGGAGCCGAGCAGGCCTTCTTCTTCGCCGCTCCAGAGGCCGATGCGAATCGTGCGGCGGGGCTTGATGTCGAGCGCTTTCAGAATGCGAACTGCTTCCATCATCACGATGGTTCCCGCTCCGTTGTCAGTGGCTCCCGTGCCGGTGTGCCAGGAATCGAGGTGAGCGCCGAGCATCACCACTTCATCTTTCTTATCCGTGCCGGGAATTTCGGCGATGGTGTCGTACTGCATGGGGTCTTCATCGTAAAAAGTGTTCTTGACGTTCAGTTCGAGCGTCACGTCTTGTTTATGCTGCAAGAGTCGTGCAATGCGGCTCCAGTGCTCGATTTCCATCGTGAGTTGTGGCACGGTCGTAGTCTCACCCGTTTTGTACGATCCCCCTTGCTGAACAAACACGGTGCCGCCGCCTGAGGTTTGCCGGCTATGGTCGATCACCGCCAAAACTTTTTCATCGGCAAAAAATTGGTTCATCTCCTTGATCAATTGCTGGCGGCGCAGAATATCGGCCATGCGATATTGGCGCTCTGGCGGCGCCATATAGTCAGAAAGTTTCGTGAGATCGTCATCACTGTAGCGTTTGTATGGAGCTTCAGTGATTGGCTTTACATCGGGGTCGGCACCGAAGATGACGATCATGCCCGCGAGCTTGCCTTTGTATTTGTCGAGGTCTTCTTTTTTCTCAATGTTGACGCGAATGCACTTGCCCTGGACCACGCCGTTGGTGCCGGGAGTCCAAGCCTTAGCGTAGACGAGCAGCGGTGCAACGTCGGGCGCGGTCATGCGGACATTGACGTCTTCATTGGCCCAACCGCGGCCGAACGGGCCCCACGGCTCGAGGTGCGAGTTAGAAAGGCCGATGGCCGTAAGTTGATCGCGCGTCCACTCGTTGGCGCGCTTCATGTTGGGAGAGCCGGTGAGGCGTTCGCCGATCGAATCCATTAATCCGCTGGCATAGTCCATCACCTTGGAGTTGTGAAAGCCTTCGTAGCGGATGCGGCTCATGGTTTCGAGATCGACTTTTTCCTGGGACCACATCACAGCGGAAGAGAGCAACAATGCGAGGCACGTCAGGCGGACAAAGGTCTTCATTGCAAGAGCTCCTGGGAAAGTGTGAACGGTGGATTATAGCAGCGTGGGTGTAAGGACTATTCTTTCTTCGCGGGACTTTCGGCCGCAGTTGAGGACTTCTTCTCTTCATCTGCCGAAGACGAGGGCTTTCCGTCTCTTACGGGCTCGCCTTTCTCTTTCTCCACCGCAATATATTGCACGATCAGCGAGATGCGCCGGTTGGAAGGGTCGAGGGCGTTATCGGCTTTGCGCAGGCGCTGGTCAGCGAAGCCGCGCACCTGGGTGACTTGGTTCTCTCCTACACCATTGGCTTGCATGAGACGGCGCGCGGCATTGGCGCGATCGGTGGAAAGCTCCCAGTTGCCGTAGTTGCCGGCAGTGGCGTAGGGCTTGGAATCGGTGTGGCCTTCGATGGACAATCTGTTGGGCAGTTTGCCGAGTTCCTGGGCCAGCGTCTTCAGCAGTTGGCTTCCATCGGCGTTCAGGTTTGAGTTGCCGGTGTCGAAGAAGGTGCCAGAAGCGGATTCCATCAGCTCAATACGCAGCCCTTCTGCTGTAACCGTCATCTCGATGTGGCTTTTGAGTTTGTCGAAGTCGCTCATCTCGTGGACTTTTTGCTCGAGTTCGTCCTTGAGCTTGGGCATGTTGTCTTTGGTGAGAGTGAAATTCTCGCCGGAGCCCTCCATGGTTGATCCCTTGTTGTCGGCGGTCCCACTGGGATCGCGGAAGTAGCCGCCCACGGCCTCCTGCACCGGCTTGCTGCTGCTGAGTAGCCACAGCACAATAAACAGCGACATCATGGCAGTCACAAAATCGGCGTAGGCGACCTTCCATGCGCCGCCGTGGTGTCCGCCGTGTCCGCCTTTTTTCTTGACGATGATGATGGGCCGAGTTTTGTCCATGAGAGGAACCTTATGCGGACGCCGCGGCGGCCGCCGGTTCTACCGCGCCTTTGTTGCGGCATGCAGCTTCCACCTCTTTAAATGATGGGCGAACGTGCCCGGGGATGGCGCGGCGCGCTACTTCTACCGCCATGATGGGTGCTGTCCCTTTGAGAAACGAAACCATCAGAACCCGCAACACGTAAAGATAGGCGTGTTCGTCATCAGCGAGTTTTACCATGTTGGCGGCAATCGGTCCGACCAGTCCGTAACAAAGGAGAATTCCAAGAAAAGTGCCAACCAGCGCGGCGGCGACTTTCTTGCCGATTTCCTCGGGAGGTCCGCCGAGCGCGCCCATGGTGATGACGATGCCAAGCACGGCGGCAACAATGCCCAGGCCGGGAAGGGAATCGGCCATGCTGGTGAGGGCTGCGGTGGGCAGCTCGGATTGATGGTGATGAACCTCCAGATCGAGATCGAGCATCTGATCGAGATCGAAGGCGTCGACCCCGGTGATGGCCATGCGCAGGGAATCGCACACGAAATCACGGGCATGATGATTCTTGAGCGCGGCTGGAGCTTTCGAAAAGAGCGGACTCTTTTCCGGCTCCTCCACATCGCCTTCGAGGGCCATCAATCCATCTTTGCGAGCTTTATTCAACAGGTCGTACATAGTTTTCAAAGAATCAATGTAGGCCTGTTTTGAGTACTTGGAGCCACCGAAAACTCCGCCGATGCCGCTGGCAATCTGCTTGAGGATGTGCAGCGGATTGGCGACAAGAACGGTGCCAATCGCCGCGCCGCCGATGGTGACCAGTTCGGCCGGCTGAATCAGTACTCTCAGGTTGCCGTGCTCCATCAGATAGCCGCCGACCACACAGCCGAAGACGACGATGATTCCGATGATCGCGAACATGATTAGTCCTTGGGGGCCGCGGTGGCAGCCATCGCCGCGGGGTGGCCCAATAGTGATAGCTGGTTGACCGGAGCGAGACGCAAGCGCAGCAGAAGGGACTCGATGCTATCGCTGGCCTGAGCGCTGGTGCGCACGGTGGAGATCGGCACCGACAATTGCTCTCCCCACCATTCGATGGTGGTGCTCGACACCATCCGGACCATGCGCTCGCTGATGGCCTCCAGTTCGTCATCGCTGCAGCCGATCAAAATCACGAGAAAACGATCTTCGCTCCAGCGGCCCACAAAATCGGCGGCCCATACTGAATTGCGCAAGGTGCGGGCCAGGACCTGCAGCATGGATGAGGCCGCTTGCCGGCCGTAATGAGTGCGGAATCGATCGAACTCGGGGACTTCGAAGCAGAGAACGCCAAAAGGAATCTGAAGTTCGGCAAAGGTGCCCAGGGCTTCGCGCAGATGGGACTGCATCATAGCTTGATTGGGCAAGCCGGTGATGTCGTCGAGCCAGCCGCGTTCTTTCATGCTGCGCTGGTTGGGATCGGGGCCGTTGACGGCGAATTCTCCTTCGAAGGTCTGAATCACAGCGATGATCGAACCGTGTTTGTCGCGCAAAGGCAGAGCGGAGATACGAACCGGAACGCGATGTCCTGACTTGTGGTGAATGAACGAGATGGCTTCGACGGGGCAGGCATCGCGTAGCGCGGTGGCAACGGGACACTTCTGGTTGCACATTTCGCAATTGCTCTGGTTGCAGCGCAGAAGAATGTTATCGCTGCAAGGATGACCCAGCACATCGATGCGGGCATAGCCCGTAATCTGCTGCGCACCATCGCTCCAAAAAATTATTTTTTTCTTTAAATCGAGGACGCTGACGCCGATTCGCAGTCCATCGAGAATGTCGCGGTAAATCTCGGGATCGGCAAAAGCGGGCATGGTATGGCAACAGGGCTGACGAGTAGTTTATCGGCAAACGCGGCGGTTACTGTAGGTGCACATACTCCAGGAGAAAAGCAAGAGCACATCGAACACGATTGTGGAAGGGCTAGACCCGGATAGCACTTTGGGGGGAGCCAGACTAGCACGGAGGTGCCATTCTCAACGCTTGGGCCGGGATGTAAGTTCGACGGTGAGCAGTTCTGGGGGAGGGCTGCCCGGGCGCTTCGATCTCGATGGAGATCGAGGCGCTCGTTATTTGGGGCAAAAGCGATCGCCAACCACGGAAAATCAGGTCTCAGGTAGTAGGTCCTCGTCTTAGCAAACTCTGCTACGCAAATCCCAATATTAAGACCTAACACCCAAAACCCGGCACCTGATCCGAATATCATCCGACGCCCAAACTGAGGATGCGGTTATGATTCTCGAATCAACCTTACGCGAAACTTTCACCCGGCCTGGTGAATCCCATGTCTGCGGGAGTTTAGGGGCAGAGCGAGGATCACGCGATGGGCGAAAAGCAGATGGATGAGAAGAGATTTCGGCAAGTCGGACGGCGAGAGCTGCTGAAGCTGACGCCGGTGCTGGCATTGGGGGCATTTGCCATTCCGACCTGGCAGGAGGCGCTGCTTAAGAAAGGGCTGGGGTTTAGCGACTGGGCTTCCACACGCATGTTTCGCACGGGGCACTTGGCGACCACGTTTGAAAACTCCGAACTCACGCCCTTCTCCAAATTTCCCATCAACGGCTATGACGTCGACGACCCCGGAGTGATCTTCGAAAACTGGACTCTCACCGTGAGCGGGGCTGTGAAAAAGCCGGGCGACTACACGCTGGCCCAAGTGCAGGCGCTGCCACGCTATCGCCAGAACACTCGCCACGTCTGCGTGGAAGGGTGGGACGTGATTGGACGGTTCGGGGGCGCGCGCCTTTCAGATTTTCTGCAAATGATTGGCGCCGATCCGACGGCGAAGTACATCACGGTCAACTGTGCCGACGACTATTACGAATCGCTCGACATGGCGACCGCGCTGCATCCCCAAACCCTGCTGTGTTATGAGATGTATGAACAGCCGCTCACCCGCGAGCACGGTGCGCCCTTGCGGTTGAATATTCCGACCAAGGTGGGTTACAAGCAGGCGAAGTATTTGACGGATATGAAGGTAACCCATGTGCTGGACCGGGTTGGCTATTGGGAGGATCAGGGCTATTCGTGGTTCTACGGACTGTAGCGTAAGGCGAATTGAGTATTGGATCGAATACTTATTCTGCCTGACGAGTTGTTACGCGTCCCTTACTATCGGAGGTGACTGTGCGGAGTGAAGTGATCGAGATCGTTCGAGAACGGCCCAGAACCAAAGCTCTGGCCGAGCGAAAAGAAACGGTTAAAGAGGCCGCTGCGGCGCGTGATGCAGAAGTATCCAATGAGCCCGTAATCGACGTTAAAGAAAGGGCCGAATCCGAGAGCGGTGCTGCCGGCGAATCCAGCGCAAGCACTAACGCGTTCGAAGAAGCTGACGACAAACCCGAAGTCATCGCCAACGCCGTTTACGAACATCCTTATATCGTGCGCTTATGCCACTGGGTGAATGTGGTAGCTCTGTTCGTCATGGTGGGTAGCGGATTGCAGATTTTTCGAGCCTTTCCCAGCTTCGGCGCCAAGATTCCGCAGAAAGATTTGCTGCATTGGCCGAAGGCGTTCGCCATTGGCGGCTGGCTCGGCGGCGCGTTGCAGTGGCACCTCACATTTATGTGGATCTATCTCGCCACGGGCGTCATTTATCTTGCCTATCAGATTTTCAGCGGCAACTATCGCCAGGTATTGTTCACTCATCGGGATGTCCCGGGCGTGTGGCCTATGGTGAAGCACTATTTCTTTTTCGGCCCCAAGCCGCCGGTTCGCGAAGCTTACAACCCGCTCCAGAAGCAGGCATACACAACCGCCATCATTTTGGGAGTTCTCTCAGTCTTGACCGGCTTCGTCGTCTGGAAACCAATCCAATTTTCCTGGCTGGGCTGGCTTATGGGAGGCTTTCACTACGCCCGCATCTGGCATTTCGCGGTGATGTGGGCGATCTTGTTTTTTGTTCTGGGGCATCTGGTCATGGTCATTCTGCACGGCTGGAACAATTTTGTTTCCATGATTACCGGGTGGAAGAAGGACCCGGATTATTGAGTTGCTGGCACGTTGGCCCCTGGTAGCCAGTAGCTCAAGAATTGCTGATTGTTGATTTTCGATTTCTGATTGAAACCTTGAATCTCGCCGCCTTCAATCAAAAATCAATATCGAGCTCTGCCGAGGATTGCGATTGACATGTCAAAAGCGGAGATGGCGTTGACCAATGCCAGCCCGTCTGCCCCCACGCGCGAGCAGCAGCTTATTGCAAGCGTGCAGAGCGGGCAGCACGAGCTGTTTTACGAACTGGTGCGGCCCTACGAGCGGCGCGTCTACGCGGCTGCACTGGCGATTCTGCGCAACGAGCACGATGCCGAAGACGCGGCGCAGGAGGCGATGCTGAAAGCCTTTGCCAACATCCAGCAGTTTCGGGCCGAGGCTCGCTTCAGCACCTGGTTGATCCAGATTACGGTAAACGAGGCTCTGATGCGGCGGCGAAGGGAAAGGACGGTCATCATGGAAGGAATCGATGATCACCGCGATGAAGATAGCCAGTATGCGCCGCGGGATTTTGCCGACTGGCGCGAGATTCCCTCAGAAGCGCTGGAACGGAAGGAGGTGCGGTTGCGTCTCGCCGAGGCGCTGGGCACCCTCGATCGCAAGTATCGCGAAGTTTTTGTGCTGCGCGATATGGAGCATTTGAACATCCAGGAGACGGCGGAGGCACTGGGGATTTCGGTGGCTTCGGTAAAAACGCGGCTGTTGCGGGCGCGGCTGATGCTGCGTGATCTGTTGGCCGCCGGATGGGAGCACGGCTGGTTCAGCCGGTTGCCATTCGAGAAGGGGAACAAGCCATGGTAGAGAACAAAATCAATTGCGAAAAGGTTTGGGCTGAGATTTCGAATTACATCGATGGGGAGGTCGACCCGGCACTGCGTCCCGCGCTGGACGAGCATTTCAAGACCTGTGTCCGCTGCACTTCCGTGCTGGCCGGAACCCGCAACGTGGTGAAGCTTTACGGCGATGAGCGATTGTTGGAAGTCCCCGCAGGATTTAGTCGCCGGCTGGAGAAGCGCTTAGCCAAGAATGTCGCGGGAACTGTGCGCCGATGGCCGACTCTGGCGACATGGCTGGTGCCCGTGGCCGCGATGGCTTTGATTGCAGTAGGCGTGATGCTGACGAACTCGTTGTCCATCCGCCACTACATTCAGTCGCGGCACGCGCAGCCGGGCGACAATATCCCTCCTGATTTGACCGTCGTGGTAGAGAGCGGATCGAAATTGTTTCACATAAAGGGATGTCCTTTCATTCATGATCCCGCCAGCGAGCGGACCATGACCGCCAAAGAAGCAAAGAGCGAAGGTTACGTTCCCTGCACCCGCTGCCTGCGGCAGTATTTGAGAACAGGTTTGATCGGGCCGCATGAAGACGATGCCAATGCCGGGGGCGAGGACGGGGATGATCACGACGGCGAAGTGCATGTGAATGCGGCCAGCGCCGCAGCGCCGTAAATCGACTTCCTTGGTAGACAGCGCGGCGCGGGCTATGAACCCGCGCCTTTCGATACCCGGACTAACGACTAGTTCTTCTTCATGGTATCGTCCTTCTTCATATCATCCTTCTTCATCGTGTCGTCTTTCTTCATCTTGTCTTTCTTGGCGGCCTTGGCCTTCTTGGTGTCGCTCTTCTTCATCGAATCATCTTTCTCCATCGAATCATCTTTTTTCATGGTGTCTTGTGCGCTGCTGTCTTGCTTCATGGAATCTTGAGCGAAAACGGGAAGGGAAGCGGCCAAAACACACGCAAGCGCGAAACTGCCGAAAATCTTTTTCATAATGTTCTCCTTGAATTGGGTGAGCTAGATCGTCCGGCAGGTTTGCACCTGCTGGCTGAGATGGGATGTGCCGCAGGCTGGAAAGTTACATAGGATGGACCGAAGATTCGCGGTTGCGATTATCAGCCGGCTAAACGAGCCAGTCGAAAGCCCTAGATCTTATGCAGGAAGTGTCCGATGAACCAAGCTCCGCCCAAGTAATATAGTGCGACTTCCCACCAAAACCACCTCGGCTCTCTAGCGCGGTAAACCCAGCCGTTAAGACGGACCCACACTTTGCCCATACATGTAAAAACTGTAGCCGCTGAGATTGAGGCGACACCGAGTATCAGAAAAATATATGGCGGTCTCAGAAGAGAGTTAAAGCTCGGCGTCAACGACATTTTCTTCCTAGATGCTTGGAGAAATCTCCAACAGCCGGTGTTACGCCACAGAGTCACACAGTTCGATCAAACCTGATTCAGCAGGCCAATTGGTCGCGCGAGATCTTCAGCCCGCTCAGATTGCCCAGCGCGGTTACGGCGACCGATTCTGTTTTAAAGAACTCCTGTCCCAGAGCCTGCAGATCTTCGGCGGTCACAGCTTCGATCTTTTCGATCAGCTCGTCGAGATCCTGGAAGTGGTCGAAGTACATTTCCTGGCGGGCCAGGTTCGACATGCGCGCCATGCTCGATTCCATCGAAAGCACCAGATTGCCCTTGAGTTGATCTTTGGAGCGGCGCAACTCTTCCTCAGGCACCGGCTTCGTCTTCAGATCGCGGAACTCGTTCACCACCGACTTCACTACTTTTGCCGCCGAGGCCAGCGACGTTCCGGCGTAGACGGCCATGCATCCCGTGTCGCGATAGGGATTCAAATCGCTGTAAATCGAGTAGGCCAACCCCTGGCGCTCGCGGATATTCTGGAAGAGCCGCGAACTCATGCCGCCACCAAGCAGCGTGTTCAGAATGTAGCCGACGTAGCGCTTCTCGTGCGCAATGGGATAGGCTGGAACGCCAATGCAAAGCTGCACCTGCTCCAGCGCCTTTTTGTTGCGCAAGACGATGCGCGGAACAATCTTGGGCACCGGCGAATGTAAGCCATTCTGCGCCGGCTTGAGGTGCTCGAACTGCTTGACCACGAGATCGACGAACTGGTCGTGGTTGAGATGCCCTGCGGCAGCCACGACAATGTTGCCGGGCGCGAAGCGGCGCGAGTAAGTATCGAGCACGGTCTGGCGCTCGAACTTCTTCACCGTTTCTTTCGTCCCCAGGATCGGCTTGCCCAGAGGATGGTCTTTCCAGAAATTCTGGGTGAAGATTTCGTGGACGAGGTAATCGGGATTATCCTCGTCCATTTTGATTTCTTCTAGGATCACGCCACGTTCGCGCGCGATGTCATCGGCATCAAATGTAGGGTGCAGCACCAGGTCGCACAAAATCTCAAGCGCCACCGGAACATGTTCGTCGAGCACCTTGACGTTAAAGCAGATACACTCTTTCGAAGTGAAGGCATCCAGGTTGCCACCGATGGAATCGATCTGACGCGCGATCTCCTCGGCGGTGCGATGTTTGGTGCCCTTGAACACCATGTGCTCGATGAAATGCGAGATGCCGTTCGCCTGCGGCGTCTCGTCGCGCGACCCGGTTTCGAGCCAAATGCCGATCGACGCCGAGCGGATGTTCTCCATCTGCTCGGTGATTACAGTCAGCCCGTGAGGCAAAACCTGGCGGCGAATATTGCGGACTTCTTTTACCATGATTTCTTGGGATGTTCCTCGGGCTACATCTACGATATTGATGTAAAACTGGGCCGGAGGACCCGTGACTATTCTGACATAACCCGCAAGGTTAGAAATGCTTGCGTCGGCATAAATATTAACCTTGTGCAATCAATCATTTACAGATATGAATGAATCTTTAACATCGACATTGATCGGCATGAATCGCGAGGAACTTGTCGCCTTGGCGAGCCAGGCCGGTCAGCCCGGTTACCGCGCCAAACAGCTCATGGACGCGGTCTACCGCCAACGCGTGGAATCTCTGGATCAAATTCTGACCCTGCCGCAAGAGTTTCGCGAGAAGCTGGCAGAATATGGGGTGACAGTCGGCGCCGCCCGGATCGGAAAGAAATTCGTTTCACTGGATGGAACAGTGCGTTACCTGATCGCCTTCGCGGACGGCCAAAGCGTGGAAACCGTGTGGATGCCGGAAGGCGACGGGGGCGAAGCGGGAGACGGAAGCGAAGCCGCCGAAGCCGCCGAAGCCGCGGAATCAGCCGCTCCTCGGCCGGGCCGATCCACCATCTGCATCTCCAGCCAAGTCGGGTGCGCGGTCGACTGTCAATTTTGCTTGACCGCGCTGCTGGGCGTGAAGCGCAATCTTACTGCCGGAGAAATTGTGGGCCAGGTCTGTGCGGTGTTGAAAGACCAGCACGTATCGCCGCCGGAAGACCGCATCAATCTGGTCTTCATGGGCATGGGCGAGCCGTTCCTTAACTACGACAATTTCGTGAAAGCCGCGCGGCTGCTGGTGGAAGGCGTAGGCATTGCTGAGCGGCGCATGACCGTCTCAACCGCTGGTATCGTGCCCCGCATCTACGACTTCGGCGAAGAAAAAGTACGGCCCAAGCTAGCGATTTCGTTGAATGCCTCGAACGATGTTCTGCGCACGCGGCTCATGCCGCTGAACAAGAAGTGGAATCTCGAAATGCTAATAGCCGCAGCGCGCGCGTTTCCGCAGCGCGCGCGCGAATACATCACGTTTGAGTACGTGCTGCTGGGCGGAGTGAACGACACACCAGAGAATGCGAAAGAAGTAGCCGAGTTGTTGCGCGGCCTGCGCTGCAAGGTGAATTTGATCGCGCTAAATCCGGGGCCGGGAATCGATTTCGCAACACCGAGTCCGGAGCGTGTGGAGACATTTCAGAAGATTGTGCGCGAGGCCGGCATACCGGCGTTTCTCAGGCGTCCGCGGGGGCGCGACATTTACGCCGCGTGCGGCCAGCTTAAGCGGACGGTTGAGGTTCCCACATCGCCGGAACTCCAACTCCAGTCGATTTCTCCTGCCCCGCCGGTATAACCGGAATTTCCACGCGGATGGTGGTTTCGTTTCCGCCTTGTTGCCAGAGGATGCGTCCTCGATGCTGCAACAGAATGGCACGGCAGGCCGTCAATCCCAGGCTGGAGAGAGACGAACCTCCCGGCTTGCTCGCAGCTTCGCTCGTGCCAGGATTCTCGAGGCGATCCTGGGTAGCCGCGTCGGAAATATGAACGATGGCAAAGCCATTCTTGCGTTCGGCCGATATATGCAGGGTGCGTCCGCTCTGCTGATTTACAACGTGTAAAGCGTCGTTGATGATCTGCACGCAGACTTGGAGCAACTGGTTCGAATCTCCCTGAACCAAAAGTAATCCGTTGGGAAATCTGGTGTCCACTTCGATACCCAGCCCTTGCCAGTGTGGTTGCGAGAGCTTGACGGCCGTGCGGAGCAGCGTGTTGAGGTCGACCGAAGCCATAGCGGCGGGCGCTTGGCGGGCGAAGCTCAGCAAGCTGGCCACCAGGGAGCGAGTACGCCGGGCATGCTGACCGATACTCGCCACCAGGGTTTTCTGTTCTGAGTTGAGCGTCGTTTCCAGTAGTAGATCGGAATATCCCAGCATTGCCGTGATGGGGTTATTGAGTTCATGGGCGGCGCCGGCGACGAGTTGTCCGATGGAAGCGAGCTTTTCCGCCTCGGTGATCTGTGCCTGCAACCGCTTCAAGTTAGCAAAGGATTCCCGCGAATAGTTTAGTAAGCGGAGCAATTCCTGGTCCAGTAGACGCTGCCTGATGAAAACCATCACGCCCATCAGCAGCGATGCGCCCAGAGTCACGACCACGCGGAACGAACGAATGCGGGACGGGACCGCCGTGTCCGTCAAGGCCCATCCGGCGAATATGGGCAGCGAAAAGGCTGCGATCATGCCCAGCCGCGCCAGCCACACGCCATGGGAGGTTGAGGTGGAGCGTATGCCCGCAAGCGGCTCGCGTTCACCAGTCGTCAAACCGATGAGCGTGATCCATGCCATCGAAATGGCCAGGGGAATGTCATAGAGACTGCCGCTGTAATAGGAGTGCCGGCTGAGGGCCCAGTTGGCGAGGTACGAACCGCCGGCATAAATCAGGCTGGCGCCGAAGAGGCTCGCATAGAAAGTTTTCCATCCCTTCTTACTGCCAAACCACACGATCACCAGAGTACCCAGAAATGCAACTTTCTCGATCAAATAGAGTGAGTTTAAGTTGTCGCTGTAGGGGCTGGGATCAGGAACGACATACTGCCACGGGATGACGATCAGGACGTAAAGAAATCCCCACCACACCATCATCAAAGCAAAATCCAGGCGTCGCAGGCGAGCGGCATATTCATCCTGCGGCGCATGGGGACGCAACGCCAAAGCTGCCATGAAGGGAACGATGTGGAGGAAAAGAACGATGTCCGCAGCGCACATGTCGGGGACATCGGTCCGCAACCAGACTTCGTAATACGTCCAGAACAATTGATACGAAAACCAGAACGCCATGCCAGAGGCCATCAGCGTCCAGAACAATCGCAGACGTCCCCGTGAGTGCACGGCATGCGGAACCAGCGACATGGCGCCAGAAAATAACAAAACACACTGGATCACATCACTTAGAGAAGTGAGAGCAAAAGAACTGGGCAGGACGAGCGCAGCCGCGACCAGCGTCGCCAGACAGGCAGCGATGGCCCCGATCCAGAGTTTGGTATGGGTGCGCAAAAAAGAACAAGCCTCATTCACATTTTAGAATGGGTTCAGAAAAAGGCCGGGTTACGGAAGTAATCTGAAAACAATGGATAGGGAATTGCGGGTGGTGGTGAGTAAACGCCAACACGACTCGGCTCGAGCAACCTTCATAGGGAGATTTCGGGCCCAAAAATCAAGTACAATCTGCTTGCTCCCAGGGTTCATTATCAATAATATGCGAAACATTCCGTTAAATGATGGATCAGTTTTCTGAGAAGTGAACTGAATCTTGGATCTTAATCTCAAGCATCGCTTTCTCGGGGGCGTTCAGAGCCCTGACGACCCCGGCGAAACCCGGCGAATCGAGCGCTGGCTGGCCACAGCCCGCGTGTTTCTGGCAGTCTCGGCTCTCGTCGCCATTCGCATGGATCCAACCCAACTGGGCAATTCCCCTGCCGCGTACGGGCTGCTTGGTTTTTACATGGGCAATAGCATCCTGGTGCTGATGCTGCTGCGGCGGCGTAAAGCCTCGACCGCCAGCTTTCGGGTGCTGGTGCACGCCGCTGATATTGTGTGGCCTGCCTTCATCTCCGTATTTGCCGAGGGACCAAGAAGCCCGTTCTTTCTATTCTTCGTTTTCGTGCTCACCGCGGCAGCCTATCGCTGGGGTCTGTGGGCGACTCTGAGCACGGCTGCGGCGGAAGTGGTTTTGCTCTGGGCAGAGAGCTTTCTGCTGCTCCACGTTTGGGCCGCGGGCGCGGGAACAGTGCCGTGGCATTTTCTCTCCGGCCTGCAAATCAATGAGACCGAATTCGAGCCCAAGCGCCTGTTCATGCTGTCAGTGTACTTGCTGGTGATGGGACTTCTGCTGGGCTACCTGTCGCAGCAACAGCGGCGACTGCGTGCGGAAAAGGCCGCCGTGACGCGCATGCTTGCCAAGGTGCGGGTCGAAGCCGGGTTGACCAAAACCCTGCAACAGATGAGTCGCGAGATCGCTGCCATGTACCACGCTTCTCGTTTGGTAGTGGCATCGCAGGAGATTCACAGCCACCGGATGTTTTTGGGAGAGTTGCGCGACGACGATCAGTCGGTTTCCGATTTCTTCTGGCTGGATTCCAATCCGCGCGACGCGCAGACTTTTCTGGAGGATTTTCCAGGAGACGCGCTCTACGCCGCCAAGGACGAGAAAAGAGCCCGTTGGTCGATCACCGCCCTCGACGGGGATGGCAACCCAGTCGCCGCCCCCTCATCCGAAACGCTGGCTCGATTGCAGGAACGGCAAGGCTTCCGTTCAGTGATTTCGATTTCCTTCATGTTCGGCGGGGAGTGGCGCGGGCGGGTTTTTATTTTCGATCCGTCCCGGCCGGTGGACACGCAGGAAGAATTGCGTTTTCTTCTAGACGTGGTGCGACAGGTTGGTCCCGCAGTCTACAACGTCTACCTGCTGCATCGCCTGCGGCGTCGTGCCGGGGCCGCAGAACGCGCCCGCTTCGCCCGAGAATTGCACGATGGCGCGGTGCAGTCGTTGATCGCAGTGGAGATGCAGGTTGACGTTCTACGCCGTCAAGCCGAGACCAAGCCAAATGTTGTCGCCAGCGAACTGGGACGCATTCAGGGATTGCTGCGGGAAGAGGTTCTGAAGCTGCGCGAACTGATGCAGCAGATGAAGTCAATTGATGTGGATTCGCGAAAATTCCTCAGCGTCGTGACCGACACGGTGGAGCGTTTTGAGCGGGAGACGGGAATCTCGGCCCGTTTCGTGACTGATATTACGAAACTTCAAATGCCCGATAAAGTTTGCCAGGAATTGCTGCGCATTGTGCAGGAGGGTCTGGTCAACGTGCGCAAACATAGTAAGGCGCGTCATGCTTTGGTGCGGTTGACCGCGAACCCCAGCCAGTGGAGCCTTACGCTGGAGGATGACGGGAAAGGATTCGCCTTTTCCGGCCGCCTCGCCCAGGACGAGCTCGACCAGATCGGTAAGGGTCCTATGATCATTAAGGAACGCGTCCGTTTAATTGCGGGTGCACTCACGGTAGAATCGACTCCGGGTACGGGCACGCGCCTGGAAGTGAAGGTGCCGAGAAGTGGAGAAGTTCCCGATGAATTTTAAGAAGGCAACAACGGTCCGCATCGTGATCGCCGATGACCATCCGATTTTCCGCGATGGCTTGCGCCGACTTCTCGAAGCAGAGCCGGGTTTGAAAGTTCTGGGTGAAGCATCGGATGGCGCCGAGGCGGTAAAGCTGGCGCGCCAGTTAAAGCCGGACATTCTTCTCTTAGATCTTTCGATGCCCAAACATCCCGGCCTCGAGGCGCTGCGGGAACTCAGCACGGGCGTGAGTTCGTCCCCGGTTCGTGTCATCCTCCTAACGGCGGCTGCCGAGAAGAGTCAGATTGTGGAGGCGCTTCAGTTGGGCGCGCGCGGCGTGGTGCTGAAGGATTCCGCCACGCAACTGCTCTTGAAGGCCATTCACACCGTGATGTCGGGTGAATATTGGGTGGGCCGCGAAAGTGTGTCCAATCTCGTGCAATATCTGCGCACCCTCGTGCAATCCAATAGCGATGAAGTACGGCAGAAGAAATTTGGCTTGACTCCGCGCGAGTTGGAAATTGTGGCGGCAGTAGTCGCAGGTTACTCGAATAAGGAAATCGCAGAATATTTCAAGATCAGCGAAGACACGGTCAAACACCATCTCAGCAACATTTTTGACAAGCTTGGGGTCTCCACGCGGCTCGAGTTGGCGCTGTTTGCAGTTAACCAGTCGCTCCCGCTGAAAAGCATCGGTTAGCAGGAAGGCTGGACCGTGCTTTTCGCAGCTGCAGATATTTTTTGACTTTGAGCTGCTGGGGAGAAGCCTGACATGACGAGAGACATGGCACTTACGGGCCATTGGAAGATGTAGGGGTCGAAGGTTATGATCTGCGTAAGACCAGCCTCGGGATGGGAACTGATCCGGTCAAAAGTTCTTAATATTGATCCCTTAGTGCGGTAAACGTAAGCGAATAGCGAGAAAACTCTTAAGGAGACGGAGCCCGTGGCTAAATTCTTACAAAAGATGTGGCAGGACGAGAGCGGTCAGGATATCGCCGAATACGCCGTGATGCTGGCGGTGATTCTGGTGATCGTGGTCGGCACGATCCGGCTCATCGGCTCGAACGCCAACAACGTGTTTTCTAACGTTGGCAGTTCGCTGAACCAGTAAACCAAGAGTCGCGCTACATCAAGATTGGGAGGGCGCACCGCGAGGTGCGCCTTTTTGCATGTTCCCCAGTTCTGCCCGCCAGCAAGCGGCGACTGGAAATGGCCAGTGCTTTGGCGCTGGTCGAGATGGGAAGATTTAAACGACGCCGGGGGCACCGCACGCCGACTTTTGCCTTACTTTCTATCCCCCGTTGCTAGCGCTGCCTTCTCTGCTCCTGCTCCCGGCAAGCGCGTCAAATAAGGGAAGAAAGGCGTTATCTCGAAGGGCATCTTTTCTTTGGCCGATGCCAAAGCTACCGGCTTTGCTTTGGCTAGCTCAACTTGATCGGACCATGGATCCAGCTTAATTCGTCCACCGAGCGGCAGCGCGGCGATCTGATCGGTACGTTGCGGTTCCAGTTGCGGCGCATTCGCCACCAGCGCCGACATGCGCAGACTCTTCCCGTCGGCGAAACTGTTTCCGAGATGTGGACGAATCAGATTGGGCAGAGCGGGAGCCTCTTCCTGCAACGCCTTCAGAAATAATCCGGCGCTGCCCAGTTTGTCCTTGTAAGGAGAATTCTTCAGCAGTTCCAAAGCTTTGGCATCCGCCGCGTCTTCATCCGCGGGACGGCGTTTAAAATTCAGATGCTGAAATGAATCTTCGTCTGCGAAAAACATGCGATCGTTGAAGGCCAGCTTGGTATCGAACTTGTGACCGAGCACAATGTGCCCCAGTTCATGGGACAGAACCATGGCAAGCGAAGCTTCATCGGGCAACACATCGAGCAGCCCGCGGCTCACCACAATAGTATGGCCAATGGTGAACGATTCCAAAGGCGAAGTGAGCAAAACGCGGCACCGCAAGTCTCCTTGCAAGTCGATGTTATTGGTCACCAGCAGATTGTTGGCTACGGTCTGCAGAACCTTATCGACTTCGCCGGGAGGCGCCAGCAGGCCGATCTTCTGCAAACGTTCTACTGCGTTATCCTCGGCCTGCCGCTCCCACATGCGTTCGGCCAGCACCGGAGTCGCGTCGGCGGCGGCTTCGCTTTGGTCTTTGACCGACTGGGATGAGTCGACGAGAATCTGGGTAAATTCCGAGTTCTTATTCATCCCCGTCAAGTCATATCCCCAAAGCCGGGTCTGGGCGCGGAAGTGCACGCCGCGGGTGATGCCGTACTTCAAATCGGATTCCTCGCTGTAGATATAAGCCGGCAACCACAGGCCGGGCCGCATGTTGAGCCGCCAGCTATCGAAGTGAAGGTAGTAGCCGATCTTGGGATGCGGAGAATAAGTGCCGTTGAATCGAACGACGTTGTAATCCTGATCCTCGACCCAGATTCTGCCCATGAAGCGGGAAGTATCCGAGCCTTCCTTCGGCTGAAGATCCAGCACCAGGCAGCGCACCTCGCCCAGAAACTCGCGCCGCACGAAGGTGATGTCGTAATTCTTCTTCTGGAAATCAGGATCGAGCACCACCATTTGCGCGAATCCCAGTGGCAGGAAGCGCATGGCATAGAGGCCGGTGAGCTTGTTGACCATGCGCTGGCGAATGCCGGGCTGCCCAATAAATGACGTATCCTCCGGACCATCGCTCATGTCCAGCTTGCCCAGGAAATAGGTGTCCTTCACTGGCGAGAGGTCACCCTCTTTTTCGTTCTTGAGATATTGCAGATACGTCTCGACCAGAGGATGCATGTGGCGCATCTGCGCTACGAAAAGATGTTCCCTTTGCACGATGCGGTCGAGCACTTCATTGAACGAAGCCGGAGGCGCAGCCGGAACACTGCCAGAGGCCTGCTCCGCGGCTTTGGCCTCGTTGGCCGTGGTCGGCGTCGACGACGGCACAGCATCCTGCGCCAGCACAGGTAAGGATAAAAAAAGCCAAGCTAAAAGGAAAAATGAGAGCGAACCTGCCCGAGAGATACCCATAAACCCCTTCTACGAACAACCTACGCCAACTGGAAAATTATGTGCAGCACGACGGTGGAATCGGCCGGTTGGCCATCCTTCATCGCCGGCTTGAAGCGAATCTGTTCCGCGGCCTTCACCGCATTGTCGTCAAGGCCGTGTCCCAAGCCACGCACCACGCGCACGACCTTGAGACTGCCAGAGGCTTCGAGAACCACTTCCAGCAGTACTTCCCCTTCAATCCGCAAGTTCCGCGCTTCTTGAGTATAGACCGGAACTGGTTTGGAAATGATCTCCGGAGGTACAGATTTGACCACCTCTGCAGGACGCGATCGCACCGTCGGCGAGGCGGGAACATCGGCGCTGGCGAAGCCGGTGTTCTGAATGACGGCCTGGGGGCGCGGGCGACTATCAGGGATGGCCGTGCCGTTTCCAAAACCGGAACTCGTGACGACACCCGCAACACCTTTTTTCGCGCCGCCGGTTCCGTTTCCATTTCCCGCGCCGGATGGCAGATCGAACGATCCTACGGCGGCTATGTTAACGGGCTTGCCTTGTCCTGCTTTCGTAGGAATGCCATTCGGATCGCCGAAGCCTCCTGTCTGCACCTGCGACGGCGTCCGAGCGATCGTGGGAGTGGCCGAACTGCCAGTGGAGAAGACGTTGGTTCTTACGCCCTGTTTCGGGACTACAGGTGGGGCATTGACCGGCAGCGGCTCCATTTTCTTAGGCGCAATACTCACCGCGGGAGCAGCGGTTTCTTCGACCTTTGCCGCCGCCTTTGGCTGCGGTGCTGGCAAACGCAAAGCGGGCGGGTCAAGATTGGCGAACAGCGGAGCCTGAATCACGACCTTGGGTTGAGGCTGATGATTGACCGGCGCGGGCGTACTTACGAGAACGGTCAACTGAGGATGATGTTCCGGAGTCGAGACGGCTGCCGGAAACACCAGGCGCACCCAGATCAGAAGCGCAATTGCCAGCGCTTGCATCCCAGAGCTGAAAACGAACTCCCGCCAAGGGGCTCTCGTCGTCGGCAGCAGGGAGAATGGGGTCGCCTGGGAGACAGAAGAACTCATATCCGCAACTCGTCAGTTTTCCAAACACCCGCGAGGGGCTGAAGTTTCTTAAGATGTACTTCTCAGACTCTGGCGGTGAGGGAACTTGGGCCGCCAAGGCTACTAGCGCCTACTTTACTACTAACTTAAGAACGTTGCACGACAAAGGCCACTTCCACGAAAACATGAAAATCTATCCCATTAATAGTTCAATTTCTTATACTTACGACGGACAAAGAGCCCGGGCGGGTCCGAGAGAGGTGAGAATTTATATCCCGAAACAACCCATTACTTTCCTATTTCGGGCACGTAGCCTGTTGCGCCAAACCGAGGCCTGAGTCTCGAGCGACCGCCTTGCCTAGCAGCGAACCACTTTGGGACTGTCAATCCCCTTGGTGGCATTGCGGGTGTCGACCACCAACTGCGATTCGCTTACGATTTTCTTATAGTCGTAGTCCGAGTGATCGGTGACGATTACCACGCAATCGTACTTCGCCAATTTGTCCAACGGAGTGCACTTCATCTGCAGGTCATATTTGCGGCCTTTGCCAATGAATGGAAAATAGGGGTCATTGTAGCTAACCTCAGCTCCTTCTTTCTGCAGCAGTTCGATAATGGTTAACGCCGGAGACTCGCGCAGATCGTCGATATCCTTCTTATAGGCCACGCCCAGCACCAGCACCTTTGAACCGTTGAGTGACTTCTTATGCTGGTTCAGGGCACTGCCAATCGAGGCCAGCACGTGATACGGCATGTTGACGTTGATTTCGCCGGCCAATTCGATAAATCGCGTGCGGAAGTCCCACTCCTTGGCTTTCCATGACAGATAAAAAGGATCGACCGGAATGCAGTGTCCGCCCAAGCCAGGCCCGGGATAAAAAGGATGAAAGCCGAATGGCTTGGTCGAGGCGGCTGCGATGACCTCCCAGATATCGATTCCCATGCGCAGGCACAGCAGCTTCAACTCATTCACGAGCGCGATGTTCACGCACCGGTAGATATTTTCCAGCAACTTCGTCATCTCCGCCGCCGAGGGCGACGAAACCGGCACAGTGCGATGAAAAATCGATCCGTACAACGCCGCGGCCATCTCGGAAGATTGCGGATTCACCCCGCCTACGACTTTCGGAATATCGGCTCGCGCCACGGTCGTGTTTCCCGGATCCTCGCGCTCCGGCGAGAAGGCCACAAAGAAATCCTTCGCCGAAGGCGCGCCGTTCTTCGATGCCTTCAGTCCATTCTTATTCTCTTTCTCGAGAATCGGGATCATCACTTCTTCGGTCGTACCGGGATACGTAGTACTTTCCAGTACGACCAATTGCCCGGCCTGCAAATGCGGGGCGATGGCATGCGTGGTGTCTGTAATGAAGCTGAGATCGGGTTCGTGATATTCGTTAAGCGGCGTGGGCACGCAAATAATAATGGCGTCCATCTCGCCGATCTTGGCGTAATCGGAGGTTGCCTTGAAACCGTTGGCTTGCGCGGCGCGAATCTCCTCCTTGCTGATACGGTAGATATAGGATTCGCCTTTGGCCAAGGTCTCAACTTTGCGGCTATCGATATCAAAGCCGGTGACAGAAAATTTCTGTTCGCTGAAGAGCAGAGCCAACGGCAGGCCAACGTATCCCAGGCCGATGATTCCGACCCGCGCCTGGCGCTGCTGTATCTTGTTCTTGAATTGGTCGGGAGAATGAGTTGCAGGAGAATGAGGTGCGGCAGAATGTTTTGTCATTGCGGCAGATAATCTCTTTTATGAGTGAAATGAATTTCAGTCTGGATTCTAGCATCTTGGGGCAGGCGCAAACCGCTCGGAAGCGGAGCAGGAGATGCCGAAAGAGCTTCATCTTCCGTACTCGGGAATGAAGCAGAATTTGTTTTGATTCAACCCGCTTATGAAAAGACGATCAATCTGGCCGCTTCTGATCCTTCTGATCGCGATCATGCTCTGGCTCGGCGTGCACGCCGGGCGCTATCTAATCATCGACGCTCCGCGCCCCAGCGATGTCATTCTCGTCCTGGCGGGCGAAACTAGCCACCGCCCGGCCCGCGCCCTCGAACTCCTGGGTCAGGGATATGCCCGCCACGTCCTGATCGACGTTCCCGGCAACACCAAGATCTACGAGTTCACTCAAATTGAGTTAGCGCAGAAGTACGTTCACGATTTACCGCAAGCCGCATTGGTCACCGTCTGCCCCATCAGAGGACTTTCGACTAAAGACGAATCCAAAGATGCCGCGAGGTGTATTGCCAGCCAAGGCGCGAGAGGCGTCCTGATAGTCACTTCCGACTTTCACACCCGCCGCGCGCTCAGCATTTATGAGCACGAACTCCCCGGCTACAAATATTCAGTCGCAGCCTCCCGCGACGACGCCCAGTTTGGCGCAAAATGGTGGACTCACCGCCAGTGGGCCAAGACTTTCTTCGACGAATGGCTCCGCCTACTGTGGTGGAAGCTAGTGGATCAATGGCGGTGAGTATTAGAAGTTTTCCACTGCGCCCGGCCCCCTCCGAATCACAAAAGGCATTGACTGCCTACAACACGGAAGGTACGATTCGTTAACGAACCATAAACTATGCAGACGGAGTTTGGAATGGGCATGGCCGCTTTCCGCGGGTGGGTCAGTTGTGTCCTTTTGTTGATTATGCCTGCTTCACTTTCTGCCGCCGATTCCGGCGCGGCCATGCTTTATTCGGACGGCGCCGCCTGGTTGAATGGCGGCCACGTGCCAAAATCTTCCGCGATTTTTGCCGGGGATCTAGTGCAGACGGGAGCCGACTCGGCCGCCAACATTCATGCGCCTGGCTCCAGCATTACTGTTCTCGGTGAATCTCTGGTGCAGTTCGAAGGCACCGCGCTGAAGGTGGAGCATGGCGGAGTCAGCGTCGCCACC
Organism: uncultured Acidobacteriaceae bacterium; assembly: GCA_963818935.1. GTDB lineage: Bacteria > Acidobacteriota > Terriglobia > Terriglobales > Acidobacteriaceae > Sulfotelmatobacter. The sequence goes on along the minus strand of CAWFUK010000034.1, from coordinate 367,230 downwards.
TCCAAAGGTGTGGCGACGATTGCAGGGGACGTGCGCGTTGCACCCGCATCCAATGCCTGGACCGAATTCAATGTCATCGACACCGACGGTACGGTTCGAATCGCCGCGCGTAAAGGTGACCTGACCATCACCGACGACAACGGCACGACCACGCTGGCACAAGGACAGGAAACCACACGCGACGAACAGTCCGCTCAGAGCGCAACTGATCAAGACAAAAAGAAGAAGAAAAAGAAGGCCGTTGCTGGCGCCGCTCCCGCAGCCGGCGGAGGTGTTCTCAACTCGACCGTTGCCATCGGCGTAGGAGCCGCGGCCGTTGCGGGAGTGACAACGTGGGTCCTCCTGCAGAGCAGCAATCCCGTGAGCCCGTCAACGCCCTAGCAACTGAGCCGATTCCGATTCAAATTTCTGAGCCGCTCGAGTCCCGGGCGGCTTAAGTTTCTTGGAGCGAGAGCCTTAGAAGTTTGTAGCGGGCCGTTCCAACGCTTGCGGCGTGGTCATAACGTCCTCAACCGGTTTCGCCCGCACCACCCGCCGTTTTCGCGCCGGCTGTGCGAAGGGCGCCGAAGCCGCGATCGTACACAGCACATAGAACAGCGCCGCATTCGCCGGAATCTGAAGATTGAAATCAACCGCGCTGTGCACCAGAATTCCACTTAACCCGAGCACACAAGCCAAAGCCACAGCGCCACTGATTTCGCTGCTCCAGCTCGTCAATTTCTTGAAGGCGCCCCGGTAAAGCGTTACCAGAAACCACAGCATCGTTCCGAACCCTAGCAGGCCCGTTTCCACCAGCAGTTGCAGGTAGTCGTCGTGGGCCTCATTGACGAAGAAGTCCGTGTAAAACGTACGAAACTGCGGATACATAATGGGAAATGTCCCCAGTCCCCAACCGAGAATTGGCCTCTTCAAAAACATGTGCAAGCCGTCACGATTGATGTAGTTGCGAATGTCGCCCGAGAGTTCTGAGTGCGAAGGACCCACCGTGGCAATTCGGCTCGCGAGCTCGCCGCCGCCGACCCAGATCAGTAGCCCAGCTACAATCGTCATAAAGAGCCCGATGCCGATCGCAGTGCGCAGGCTGCGTTTCTGTCGCACCAGCAAGGCGCCCAGAAGGATGAGCTCGGCAATCAGCGCGATCATGCCGCCGCGTGATCCCGAGAGAAAAATCGTGCCCGCCATCACCGCTGCCGCAACTGCCGCCGCCGCTCGTGTTCTGCTCGATGCCAGCCGCGTCAGCGACAAGACCAGCGGAATCGGAACCAGCATTTCCATCAGCCCGGCGTAATGGTTGTGGTTTACGTAGGGTCCGTAGATCCAGCCTCCAAGCTTGGCCTGGCGAAGCCAGTACAGCCGGCCATTGGAAGAAATGCCTTGAATCAATGCGAATCCGGCCAGCGCCGCTCCGTATACGGTGAACCCGATCGCGAGATGTCGAGCCTGCGAACCGCGAATGAGCGATTGCCCGGCGAGAAAGCAGAGCATCGCGTAGGCGACGTAGAGAAATGCCAAAGAAATCGTATCGTGCGGATACGCGGTGCTATGAAAAACCAGCTGCACCAGGATGAGCAAACCGAAGCAACCCATGGGAAGGAAGAGCGGATTCCATCGAATCTTCATCCCGCGATCGAGAACCTGTTTGCCGATCCACAAAAGAAACAGCAGTGCCGCGCCCGCTTCCATCACGAAGATCGCCCACGGTTCGACGGAGCCGAAGGCGAGGGGTCCAAACAGCAGCAGGCCGAAAATTCCGTAAAACAGGGCGTTGCCAGCTTGTGTGGCCAGTTGGCTGCGTCGGTTTACGCTGGTGATGGTGGATGGCATGAAATTAATTGCGCTACCGCTTGGCTATAAGCTTGAAATCGTCGACCCAGAGCTTACCACGGATCGGACTGCCCACCGGCAGCCGGCGCACATGCAGCACCAGCAGTTTGCAATCCTCTCCGGTAGTAAATTCTCCGCCGATTGATTTCCAGAATCCCGATTCCTTGAGTTCGTCGCTGTCGTAGAGCACGTCTTGAGTAACCACATCCTGAATTGTTACGTGCGGGCCGCCAGCGCCCTCGATCTCTCCATTCTTGTAATAGGCCGAGAACTGGTAAGTCGTATTCTGCTGCACGGCGATGAATTGATGAATACCGGCGTCCACCACTCCCGGGCCGTCAAAGCTAATCAGCAGGGACCGGTGCCCGCTGTGAAAATCGCTGGGATCGAGCGTCAGCGTGACGCTTGGCTGCTTCTGATACTGCCAATCGAAGCCACCATTGAGCACGTCGAGGCCGAAATCGCCGTTGACGATCAAATTATTCCGCGTCGGCAAGTAGGAAGAAAGCCCGAAGCGTGGCGCGGCTTGCTGCCAAACCAAGCGCGCCTGATCGATGTCCTTATGATCGAGCAGGTATTGGAAATAATCGTAGACGGATTGCCGCTCGAACGGTTCCGAAGTGGCTATAAGGGCCGCCCAGACCTTGGCCGTCGCCGCCGTCTCCTGTTTGGTCATCAACAGGTTTAGAAATGCAAGATAGGCTGGCGCGCGAGCGGGGATGACGTCGCGCAAAAGCATGTCGACATCTGGATCAATCCGCCAGCAGAATTGCATGGCCAGACCCGCCAGGTCTGGTTCGTTCTCCAGAACGACGCGAAATTCACGGAGAGCCTTTTCGTTGTCACCCTGCACCAGGAAAAAATTCGCGGCTTCCCAGGCAACATCGGGCGTCGTGGGATCGGCGTGAATGGCATGTTCAAGCGCCCAGCTCTGATTCGAAATGTCCCCCAATATTTGATAAGCGGAGGCGAGATCGAACCAGTAGCGAGCAGAATGGGGATTGAGTTGAACCGCGGCGCGGTAAGGCTCAATCGCTGCGAAAGGGTCGTGCGACACCAAAGCGTAGTAGCGTCCGAGGCGATTGCGATAGTCCGCGTCGCTGGGATCGAGACGGGCTGCCCTTTGAAGGCTGGCGAGTTCCGGTCTGTCTCCAAACACAGACGCTACGAATAGACGCCCGGCTATGAATATGTAGATCAGGCAGAGAACTATGGCCGCACAGAGGATGAGCGCTTTCCGCGAAGAAGAATTGAGAGCAATTTCCATGCAGTGCTGAGCCCTACGCGCTGTTCGGCTCCACATCGACTTCCTCGCCGTCGCCATTCTCGTCATCGTGATCTTTGGTCTCTTCGTCGCGGTAGTAGTGGGAATATCGCCCCTGGTATTCGTAGTAATAGTAGTAATCCGGCGAGCTAAGATCGACCGCATTCAACAGCACGCCGGAAACCTTGGCGTTGACCTGAGCGAGAATGTCGCGGGAGCGGCGCAGCGCCTGCTTGGTGGTTTGTCCGGATCGAATGACCAGCACAATAGCATCCGCGCGCGGCGAAAGCACTACCGCGTCAGTGACCGACAGACTTGGAGGAGTGTCGACCACGATGTGATCGTACTCTCCGCGCAGTTCCTCCAAAACGTCGCGCATATTCGTTGAGGCGAGCAGTTCGGCGGGATTCGGTGGAGGCGTTCCGGCAGGCAAGATTGAAAGATTCGGCAAGATGGTCGATCGCGTAATGGTCTGCTGCAACGTCGCGCTTCCCGTGAGCACGTTGCTTAAGCCGCTCCGCGGCCCCATGCCCAGAGTTTTGTGAATGCTCGGGCGCCTGAGGTCAGCATCGATCAGCAGGACTTTAATGCCTTTCTGCGCCAGTACGACCGCGCAATTAATGCTGGTGGTGGTCTTGCCTTCCTGCGGCAGCGCGCTGGTAATCATGATGACCTTGGGAGGCGCGCCCAGATTCGAGAGCAGCAGGGAAGTTCGCAGGGCGCGGTAAGATTCCGCCATCTGCGATTGCGGCCGGACCTGCGTCACCAGTTCCACCGCCTCCTTCGAGGTGGCGATCACCAACCGTTTCGCGCTTGCGCCATCACGAGCCGATCTCGACCCCAGGGGAATCATTCCGAGCGGAGGCAGTCCGGAGATCATTTGCGCCTGTTCGGTGGTACGCACGGTGTTATCGACCCCCTCGAGAAGGAATGCCAGCCCCACGCCTGAGGTCAAGCCCAACACAAAAGCAAATGCGAGATTGCGCGGAATGTTCGGTTCAATCGGCGCAGTGGGCACGCGCGCAACATCCACGATGCGGAAGTTGTTGGACTTCAGCCCGGCTGATACCCCAGCTTCCTTCATCTTCTCCATCAAGCCTTCGTAGAGCTGCCGGTAGCTTTCAAGATCGCGTTTGAGGATGCTGTACTGGATGGCGCTCTCGTTCAGTTTATTGGCTTCCTGCTTCTGTTTTTCGAGCGCGTCGTGCAGCATGTTTTCCCGCTGCAACGCTGCCATGTACTGGCCGCGGATTTTGCCCACGACTTTTTTGCTTTCCGCCAGTAGTTGGGTGTCGATTTCCTTCAGTTGGTTGTTGATCTGCGCCACCTTCGGATAAGAGGGCCCGAATTGGGTGCTCAGATCCGCCGCTTGAATCTTCAGATCGGCTTCTTTGGTGCGCAGTGCCTCCAGCAGGTTCGAAGGCGTTTGACTTGTGGCTCCAGACGCATCCAGTGCGTTGGCGGCAGAGACAATCGAGTCGGTATCTCCGGCCTGAATCAGGCGATACACCGACTCCTTTGCCATACGTTCCGATTCGGCTGCGGTCAACGCTTTGTTCAATTCATCGAGTTTGGAAGTGATGATGTTCTGCTTTTCATCGATGCCCAGGATCTCGTGCTCTTTCTGGTAACGAACCAGTTTCTCCTGGGAGGTCTCCACCTTCATTTGCAAGTCCACAAGCTGCTTGGAGAGCCAGTCGGAGGCCTGCATAGTGGAATCGAAGCGCGACTTGAAATTGTTTTCCGTATACGTGTTCATCAAAGTATTGACCACATTGGCGGTCAATTCCTTGTCGGGACTGCGGAACGATACCTTGATGATGTGAGTATTCGGAGAAAGCGCAACTTTCAAGTTACCCCGGAAGCCGCCGATCAAGGCGGATGTTCGGGCAGAATCGGCTTGTAGGGGGTCGGGAGCCAGATCGAGAGTAGAGGGTAGCGCAGGCGTCTTTCCCCCGAAGTCCGGGCGGCGATCCAGATTCAGTTCCTTTACCACTTGCAGCGCCAGAAGGTCGCTCTGCAAGATCATCACTTCCGTTTCAAGCTCCGTTGGATCGTAGTAATCCACGTTGAACGACGGAGAATTGCTGAAATTGACCAGGCCAGAATCCGGCTTGTTGATTTCAATGCTGCCACTCGCCTCATAGATCGGCGTCATCTTCAGGCTGGCGATCGCGACCAGGGCAAATATCGAAAACAGGCAGGCGATAACCGTCCACTTCCGTTTGATCAGAACGCGAACATATTCGCCGAGCGCCGACTCTTGCGGTTGCAACTCGGGATACACGCGCTGGCCAAGGTTTCTGCCCAAGTCCGCGGTCGGCGGCATTTCGCGAAAGTTTTGCTGATTGGCCTGCACCAGCGGTCCTGAATCCATTCGTTCTCCTCAACCAAAGGTCGCGCCCAGAGCTGCGCCAGTCCAGGGAGGGGACGCAACTCCAACCAAGCCCGGCGACTCGATGGCTGGCTCATCGTCCGGGAAATTTCAAAAATGTAAGTGTCAGTTTTGCCGATATTCTAGCATCGTCCGGCAAGAACGCATCCACGAATGTGAGGGCGGGTGCTTTTCTTGCAACCCCGTCTGGTCGCGGTTGCACAAGAAATTCCGCTATACTCCAACGCGGCGATATAAGATTCGTAAACAAGCAAAAGTGGCATGAACTCAACAGTTGAGGCGGGATCGATGGATTGGTCGCAACAGGTCGTGCTGGTTACTGGCGGTACGGGTTCGTTCGGGAAGAAATTTGTCGAGATCATGCTGCGCGAATATCACCCCAAGCGCCTGGTGATTTTCAGCCGGGATGAACTCAAGCAGCATGACATGCGCTCCGCCGGTTTCGACCACTCCAGCCTGCGCTATTTTATCGGCGATGTCCGCGACCCGGCACGGTTGCAGCGTGCCTTCTCTGGAGTTACGGTAGTCGTTCACGCGGCGGCGCTTAAGCAGGTTCCAGCCTGCGAGTACAACCCATTCGAGGCGATTCAGACCAACATCATCGGAGGGCGCAACGTGATCGATGCGGCCATCGATCAAGGCGTGGCCGCCACGCTCGCGCTGAGCACCGACAAGGCGGTGAACCCGATCAACCTCTACGGCGCTACCAAACTTTGCGCGGAAAAAATGTTCGTGCAAGCCAATGCCTATGCCGGGGCAAAAGAGACCCGCTTCAGTTGCGCGCGCTACGGAAATGTCGTAGGCAGCCGCGGCAGCGTGATTCCGGTATTCATGGAACAGCGCAAGCGTGGCCGCATCACCATTACGGACCCACGCATGACCCGCTTCTGGCTGACGCTGGAACACGGCGTGCGCTTCGTGATTCGCGCCGTCGAGCAGATGCACGGCGGCGAGATTTTTGTGCCCAAGATTCCCAGCATGCGTCTCGTCGATCTGGCCACGGCCATTGCTCCGGGCTGCGCGGTTGAATACATCGGAATTCGTCCGGGAGAAAAATTGCACGAAGTGCTGCTCTCCGAAGATGAAGCGCGCAATGCCGTGGAATTGGACGAGATGTATATCATCAAGCCCTCGCATCCCTGGTGGAAGAGTGGAAACTGGGTTCAGGGCAGAGAACTGCCGGCGGGCTTCCGTTACACCAGTGACAGCAACGAAGACTGGCTCAGTCACGAGCAATTACAGCGGTTCATCGAACCCGGAGCGAGGACGGCTGTATCCGCGTGAGTGAAGTGTGTTTCTTGAAGTGGCTTTGAAAAGCCATTATTTGAAGCACATGTTTAAGGAAGAGTTTTGAGAGAATTTTCAAGGCGAAGTTGTTTTGACAGAGGAAGATGTTTTGCGCAGAGAATATTTTGAAGGGACGCGGCTTCATTCGCGCCGTAAAGCGCCCAATCAGAGCCGGCCTTAGCCGCTGAGGACTGCACGCAACCATTTTCCTAACCACCATGCCCGCAACCTCGGCAACCCGCGAAGCACTAGCCGTCGATGGAGGAACTCCAGTTCGCCAGACGCTGTTGCCCTATGGCCGACAATCGATCGCCGAAGACGACATCCAAGCCGTGGTAGATGTGCTGCGCTCCGACTGGATGACCACGGGCCCGAAAGTACCAGAGTTCGAAGAAGCCTTCGCGGCCCGGGTGGGCGCTAAATTTGCGGTGAGCTTCAGTTCGGGCACTGCAGCGTTGCACGGCGCCGCCTTCGCGGCCGGACTCAAGCCGGGCGATGAAGCGATCACCACTCCACTAACTTTTGCGGCGACTGCGAACTGCGTGTTATATCAGGGCGGCACTCCGGTATTCGCGGATGTGAACGTAGACACCCTTAACCTGAATCCCGAGGAAGTGGCCGCGCGCATTACGAAGCGAACCAGAGCTGTGCTTCCCGTGGATTACGCCGGGCATCCCGCTGACATCGATGCTTTTCTGGACTTAGCATCGCGCCACGATTTGGTTGTGATCGAGGACGCCTGTCACGCACTGGGCGCCGAGTATCGACATCGGCCCGCCGGAAGCGTCGCGCACATGACGGTGTTCAGCTTTCATCCCGTGAAGCATCTGGCTACCGGAGAAGGCGGCATGGTGACGACCGACCGCGCCGACTACGCCGAAAAATTGCGTCAGTTTCGTAATCACGGAATCTCGAGCGATGCGCGGCAGCGCCAGAGCGCTGGGCAATGGCACTACGAGATGGTTTTGCTGGGTTTTAACTACCGGCTCACCGACATCGCTTGCGCGCTGGGATTGTCGCAACTGAACAAGCTCGAAGATAACTTATTGCGCAGACGTGAGATTGCAGCTCATTACGCGGCAGCATTTAGCGACCTTTCTGGATTAACGCTGCCGGCTGTGCGAGCCGACATGAATCCAGCCTGGCATCTTTTTCCCGTCCGGCTGAACCTTGAAAAGTTGACGGTCGACCGCGGACAGATCTTCCGCGCGTTGCGAGCCGAAAACATTGGGGTAAACGTTCACTACATTCCCGTGCACCGGCACCCATATTATCGCGATCGCTTTGGATACCAGGGAGGCGAGTTTCCCATCGCAGAGAATGCCTACGAGCGGCTGATCAGCATCCCGATGTTCCACGGCATGAGTGATCGTGACGTCGACGATGTGATTGCGGCAGTCGGGAAAGTGCTGAACCACTACGCGCGCTGATGCGTGGGCTTTTCTGCGGGCGTACGCCATGTCCCAAGGACTTTGAATGTCAACCGGAGCTCTTTACATCATCACGCAAGATCCGCGATACGTCGATCTACTGCTGACGTCCGCGGCTAGCCTGAAGAAAGCGATGCCCGGGCTGCAGATCTCGGTCTTCTCGCAATTTCCCGTGGAGAGTGACCTCTTTGACAGGGTCTTTTCGGTCGATCCCACGAAAGATGGTTTTTACGACAAGGCCAAGCTGATTCGCGATTCTCCCTACGACCGAACGTTATTCATTGACGCCGACACTTACGTCCTGGAGCCGGTTCCCGAGTTGTTTTCTCTGCTCGATCATTTCGATTGCGCCGCCACGCACGAGGAGTATCTGAATACCGACTGGCATCATCGCTATCCGCGTACAGATATACCGTCCAGCTTTCCCGAGTTCAACACCGGCATTCTGCTGCTGAAGCGCTCGCAGAAGCTGAATCACATGTTGGACGAGTGGGGCGCTCTCTACCAGCAATATCTGGAAGAGAAGCCTGGGCAGCCGATCAATGACCAGCCTTTCTTTCGCGTGGCAGCGTACTTCGGCGATGTGCGAATTGCGACGCTTACCCGCGAGTACAACTGCAAATTCCGCGGCCAGGGCTATCTCAACGGGAGAGTGAAGATCATGCACGGCCACGTTGAGTTCAAAGTCGACCCCGCCTTTCTCGACAAAGCGGTGAAGGTGCTCAACGCCAGTGAGAGGCCGAGAGTTTATATTGCAGGCACGGTATATGAGCAAAAGCTGGTGGGCAGGTTTGCCGATCGCCGAACCGCGCAACGCGTGGGAACTTTTCCCACGTTGCCTGAGCCGGGACTGCAAGCCGAAGTCAAAGGTTTGAAAAAGATTATTAAGCAGCGCGGCATGCGGAATATCATGGGACGAGTATTCGCGCCCAAGTGAGGCGACTGTTTCATCATCGGTTGTTGGTCATTGGCTAGCGGCAATCGAGCAACGGCGAACCACCGCGACGATTCTCGGCGCGATGGGATAAAACGATTTTTAATGAAGACAGTAGCAATTATTCAAGCCCGTACCGGCAGTACCCGCCTGCCCGGAAAAGTGCTGAAAGACCTCGGAGGGCAAACGGTGCTGGCCCGAGTGGTCGCTCGGCTGCGGCGCGTTCGCCTGATCGGCGAATTGCTGGTCGCGACGAGCGATTCTCCGGCCGATGATGCGTTGGTTACGGAGTGCGGCAATTGCTCAGTCGCCTTCTACCGCGGCGATGAGAATGATGTGCTCGATCGTTACTACCAGGCCGCGAAAATGGCCAGGGCCGACGTCGTGGTCCGCATTACGTCAGACTGCCCGTTGATCGATCCTGAAATCGCCGACAAAACTATCGCGGTGTTTATGAAAGTGCGCCCCGATTACGCTTCCAATGCCCTGGTGCGCACCTACCCGCGCGGCCTCGACACTGAAGTGATGTCGATCGAAGCCCTGTCGCGTGCCTGGCAGGAAGCCCGAAATCCTCACGAACGCGAGCATGTTACTCCTTACATTTACGAACATCCCGACAAGTTTAAAATTCTGCCGGTGACCGGCGACGAAGATTACAGCCGCCAGCGCTGGACGCTCGATACTCCCGAAGATCTCGAATTTGTTCGCTCGATTTACGCCCGATTTCCCGGCGACGCGGCCTTTTCCTGGTGCGATGTTCTCCAACTTGTCGAACGGGAGCCCGAGTTGCTGAAGATCAATGCCGCCGTCATGCAGAAGGCGCTACACCAGGGTTAATGACGAATGCTTCGCTAAACACCGCCACGCTGCTGCTACGAGCTGACGCTAATGTCGCCATTGGCACGGGCCATGTCATGCGGTGCCTCGGGCTGGCGCAAGCCTGGCAGGATGCGGGTGGGCGAGCAGTGTTCGCCACCGCCGAAGCGCCCGTCGCGCTGGAGCAGAGACTGGAATCAGAGGGCTTTTCCATTGAGCGCATCGCCGAAGTTCCCGGGGAGATGGCCGATGCCAAAGCCACGGCTGAGCTAGCACGTCGCCTGCATTGTTCCTGGCTGGTGGTCGACGGAGATCGCTTCGGAGCGAATTTTCTCGAATATCTGAAATCGCCTGGCTTGCACGTTCTCCTGATCGATGACTTTGCACAGCGTGAATCTTTTCCCGCGGACTTGATTCTGAATCCGAATCTCGGTGTCTCCGAAGGCGAATACAGAAAGCGCGTTGCTCCACTGCTATTGGGAGAAAAGTACGTGCTGTTGCGACGCGAATTTGCGACACCGCAGGCGGGGCGGACTCTCCATGAAAAAGCCAGCAAAATTCTTGTGACCATGGGAGGAAGCGATCCGGAGAATCTCACGCCTAGAATCGTGGAGTCGCTGGCACCGTTGGGTCACGAGATTACTGTGATTGTGGGCCCGGGGTATTCTCACCTCGCTGAGGTAGGGCAAATTGGTTCCTCAAATGTTCGCATCCTTTTGAATTCCTCGAACATGGCCGAAATCATGGCGCAGTCAGATCTGGCGGTGATTGCCGCTGGAGGCACGCTCTGGGAGTTGCTTTCGATGGGTTGCATAGTTTTGAGCTATGCTAGAAATTTCGTACAAGCGCGTGTGGTCGAAGAGTTAGAAAAGAAAGGAGTGGTCCGAAATCTGGGCGCCACGAAAGATTTTGACGGAGTGAGATTATCAGCTGCCATCGAGACCCTGGCACGATCGAAAGAGTTGCGTGAACAGATGTCCAGCATCGGACGCCGGTTAGTCGACGCCTGCGGGGCCACTCGCGCGGTGCAAGCGATGCGGAATCTCGAGGGATGCGGGTGAGCGCCGTGACAGTGATGATGGTTGAGATCGCACCTTCGGAGCGCGCTCAATTCTTGCACATGGCGCAGCAACACTTTTCGGAACTGAATCCGTCGTTCGTGCCCGCCGACGACTGGAAGGCGCATTATTTCGAGACCATACAAAAGACTCCTGGATATTTTCTGCGATGGATTCTGCATGATGGCGAGCGGGCCGGTTTCATCCTGTTTGGAATCGAAGATCACAAGTTCCTCCCGCGCAAGACAGGGGTGATCTACGAGCTTTATGTGGCGCCGCAGTTTCGCAGGCGAGGAATCGCTCGAAGCGTGCGCGCTGCAAGCGATCCGTGAACTTCGGAGCCTGGGTCCTTCCAAGATCCAAATCGAACTCATAGAAGGAAACGCGGAAGCGGCGGCGTTGTGGAGCTCACTGCAATTCCAGAAAGTAAGCGAACGGTTGGTTCTAGCCAAAGAGCGCCGATGAAAATCGCGATCACGCAACCGACCTACCTCCCTTGGATGGGATATTTCGACTTGATGGATCAGGTTGACTGCTTCGTGATCCTCGACAGCGTCCAATTTGAAAGGCGGTCCTGGCAGCAGCGCAATCGCATTAAGACTCCGCGCGGTCTGGAGTGGCTGACGGTCCCGGTAATTTTTCACCGAAGCCCAGGGCAGCAAATCGAGGGTCAGCGAATTCAGGATGTGGAAATTTTCGAGCCCAGATTCTTACAAAAGCAGTTGCGCGCCATCGAACATAACTATCGAGCCTCGCCGCACTTCAATCTTTACTTCCCGCAACTGCGCGAGCTTCTCACCATTGACCACGATCACTTTGCCTTGGTGGATTTGAACCTTCGTCTGATCGAGTGGTTCTGCCAGGTGCTCGGCATCGAGCCCAAACTCGTCCGTTCGTCTGCTTTGGCCGAGCGAGGCAAGCGTTGCGAGCTTCTGGTGAATTTATGCCGCCGTTTGCGGGCTGATTTCTATTTGTCGGCTCTTGGATCCGCTGTCTACCTGGTGGATGAACTGGCGCTTTTTTCCGACACAGGAATTCAAGTGTCCTTTCAAAACTACGAGCATCCGCAGTACCAGCAGCTTTTCCCGCCCTTCTGCCCCTACGCTTCCGCGTTGGATCTGCTATTCAATGAAGGAGATCGTTCGATGGAAATCATCCGCAGCGGCCGCCGCGTTGCTTTTACGCCGGAGCAGGCCGCGATGGCAACGGCAGCGGGAGCCAAGTCATGAAGTCGATCCGCATCGCGGGAAGAGAAATCGGACCGAACCAATCGGTCTACGTAATCGCCGAGATGTCGGCCAATCACGGCCAGAGTTTCGAACGTGCAGTTGAGATTATTCACGCGGCCAAAGATTCCGGCGCCGACGCCATCAAGCTGCAAACCTACACTCCCGACACCATTACCATCGCCAGCGATCGCGAAGAATTCCGCATCGGCGGTGGCACGCTGTGGGATGGCCGTACTCTGCACGACCTTTATGGCGAGGCTTACACGCCTTGGGAATGGCAGCCTCGACTAAAACAAGCGGCGAACGATATAGGGCTCGATTTGTTTTCCTCGCCCTTCGATTCAACGGCTGTCGATTTTCTGGAAGGAATGAACGTCCCCGCCTACAAGCTGGCTTCTTGCGAATTGGTCGATATCCCTTTGATTCAAAAAATGGCGCGGACAGGCAAGCCTTTGATCATGTCCACGGGCATGGCGACGATCGAGGAAGTTGAAGAAGCGATGCAGGCCGCGCGGCAGGCCGGGGCCGAGAACATTGCGCTGCTGAAGTGTACCAGCGCGTATCCTGCTCCTCCCGAAGAGATGAATCTGCGTACCATTCCTGAACTGTCCCGCCGCTTCGATGTCCCGGTAGGACTTTCCGATCACACAATGGGTTTCATCGTTCCTTCGGCTGCGGTAGCGCTGGGGGCTTGCATCATTGAGAAGCACCTCACGCTTTCGCGCTCCGAACCCGGCCCCGACAGCGCCTTTTCCCTCGAACCAGCTGAGTTTAAGGCTATGGTGAATGCTGTACGCACCGCGGAGAAAGCCCTGGGGCGAGTTCACTTCGGGTTGAGCGAAAAAGAAAAAAGCAGCCAGATTTTTCGCCGTTCGCTTTATGTGGTGCGCGAGGTAAAGCGCGGCGAAGTGTTAACGGCAGACAATGTGCGCTCGATCCGTCCCGCCTGCGGCTTGCACACGCGTCATTTGCCTGAGATTTTGGGGCACCGCGCAGCCCGCGACATCGCAAGGGGAACGCCTTTAGATTGGGGTATGATTCAACCCCAATGAGACTTGTCAGTCCTCTGTTGAAACGTGCGGTGTACCCAACCTTAGCCAAAGCTGGAGCCTTTCGACGAAAGGCAGCCGAAGGTCTCAGCATTGTGACGTATCACGGCGTCCTGCCGGCGGATTATCAGATCATTGATCCCGCGCTCGACGGCAGCCTGGTGCATGCGGATGGGTTTCGTCGACAGTTGCAGTTGCTTCGCGCCAACTACAATGTGATCTCCCCAGAACAGATGCTGCAGTGGTGCGAAGGAAAGACCGATCTTCCCCCTCGCGCCGTGTTAGTGACATGCGACGATGGCCTGGTCAATGTTGTGACCGATATGTTGCCGATCTTGAGCGAAGAGAAGATTCCATGCCTCTTCTTCGTCATCGGATTGTGTTCGGAAGATACGCCGCAAATGCTGTGGTATGAGCAGCTATATTTGATGCTCACCGCGGCAGGGGAACAAGAGTTTTCCGTTCAATTCGGTGACATCGAAATTGCAGGGATCGTCGGAACCGAGCCCCAAAGATGCGCTTTATGGCGGGAGTTAACGCAAGCGCTGGAAAGGTATGACCACGAATATTGCAGCCGTTTTGTTGATACAGTGCGCAGTCGGCTAGGGTTGAGCGAAGACTTTGTTCCCGCGTATCTGGCCGAACCGAGCGCGTGCAAGCGCTTTCGTTTGCTGGGTCCGGCGGAGTTGCGTGCTTTGCTGTCGGCCGGAATGTCCGTGGGGGCACATACTCTAAGCCATCCCATATTGTCGAAGTTGCCCGAGAATCGCGCCTGGTTCGAAATCATGGAAGGCCGCCGACGGCTTGAGAAGACTCTAGGCCGGGAAATTTGGGCGTTCGCCTATCCATTTGGTGGCCCATCGGCGGTGTCGGGACGCGAGTTCAGCTTGGCTGAGAAAGCAGGATATAAAGCCGCGTTTCTAAGCTTTGGCGGCGGTTTTGGTGCCCGTCTTCCGCGCTATTCCTTGCCTCGCATCCACGTCGCGGGCGACATGAGCCTCCCGGAATTCGAGGCTCACGTCTCCGGCTTCTATCGCGACTTGCGACAGAAGTTTGGCCGAGAAGAAAAATGTCCGGCGATGCCGGCCGCGTGAGCTGCGGAAAACGTTTCGCGCGTTTATCGACCAATTGAGCCCAGGGGAGCGAAGTGAGCCTGCGTATAGTTCTGCACCGGGAAATTCCTGAAGACCCCAACCTCTTCCGGCAATGGAATGATCTGGTTCTGCAGATGGAATCGCCGGAAGTTTTCTACACCTGCGAGTGGGCGCTAGCCATGCAGTCTGCTTATGGGTCGTCGCTTCGACCACTGTTGTTCCTGGGTTACGAGGGCGACAGTCTGTTCGGAGTCGCGTCACTTGCGATCGACGGCGCGGAAACAAGGATAACTTTCTTAGCCGCCACCACTGGAGACTACTGCGAATTTCTTAGCCCGCCGCCGCTGCGAGCCCAATTCCTCGACGCAGTTTTTGCCGAGCTTGCGAAAATGAAGTGGCGATCCATGGCTCTGGCCAACCTGCCGGAAGACTCCGCAACCACCACCGCTCTCCGAACGATCGCGCCGCAGCATGGCCTCCACGCATATCTGCGCCCTGCCTACTTGTGCGCCCAGGTAAAACTCGGAGTTGGCGAGCCGCGGCAGGAACTAAAACAACGCCTCGCCGGCAAAAAGAAACTTCGCCGCTACCTGCGCGCCATGGAAGTCAACGGCCCAGTGACATTCACTCACTTGCAATCGCACGATCAGATTCAAGCCGAGCTGCCGGTGTTCGCCGACGCCCATGTAGCTCGCTTCGAGGTCACCCATCGAGTGAGCAGTCTCGCCACGCCCGAGCGCAGGTTGTTTCTCGAGGAGCTTTCCAGAAGATTTGCCGGCACAGGAGTCGTGAACCTAAGCGTGTTAAAAATTGGAGGAAAGCCGGTCGCGTGGAACTACGGCTTTCGATTCCACGGCAGTTGGTTCTGGTACCAACCGACCTTCGACAGCAGTCAGGAAGCGAATTCCCCGGGGCACTGTCTGCTTTCCCGAATCGTGATCGAAGCCTGCGATATGGAGGATATGAAGGTTGTCGATTTGGGGCTGGGCGCGGAAGGCTATAAAGAACGCTTTGGAAATTGCACGCGGCAGACCCTCTACGTCACAATATCGCGATCGTGGCTCCGGCATTTGCGTGAAATAGCAAGATATGGGGCAGCTAGTTGGTTGAAGCGCTCGCCACGTCTCGAGGCAGCCATTCGAAACCTGCTCGAACGTGTTCGATTCGCAAGATAAAACACAGAAAAAGAATTAGACTAGGGCATCGCAATTTCTGAGCAACCCTCATTTCATCTGAAAACAAAAAGTGAAGAGAATCAGTGAAGACAACCAGCCGCGATGTTCCGCAGGTTGACCGTGCCCATGCGAATTCTCCTTCTCCAACCAGAAGACTCACCCCGCCGCGGAGCGTGGACTACCGAGTCTTGGGACCTCGCCATTGATTTGGGAAGATCATCTCCTCCCACGGCAGCCGCCTGGTCTGAGTTGCTGCGCTGCCCATTGCTGCGCGCCGAATCGTTCAGTAAAGGGATCGCGGATATTAGGCGCGCGGGCAAAATCCTGGCATTCGGCGAAGGCCGCCTGCTCGATAGCGAGGGCATCGATTGGTGGAGTCTGCGTTCGATCGAGATTCTACGAGAAGCCGCCGTGATTCTGAGTTTTCAGACCTTGGCTGAGGAAATTCCTCGCGGCGCCGAACTGTGGTCCACGCGCCCTGGCACACCTGCCGCTTCTTTTGCCCGAATCCTTGGTTCGTCCTTGAGAGCGTACGGCCAGAGCTCTGTCGCGCGCGGCGCGGCCCGTGTTCGGCACTATGCCCGGCTGCCCCGTCACTTTTCCCCCGCGCAACTCAAGGAAATTTGTCTGGATAAATATGACCCCGCTTATCGATGGCGTGCACGTTTTGCGGATCGCGTGCAGCCTGCGAGCCAGCCAGTCATTCTGATCCCGAGCGCCTATACGAATGTTTCTCGAGTCGCTTCTGCCTATGTTCGGCTGCTTCCCGATCAGCCGTTCTTACTGGTTTCCACGAGGCGCAGCGCGACCCTGTTTGATCCTCCGCCGAATATTCAGCTACGTCCGCTCGGCGCCTATGCGGAAACTGGTTCGCCGGGACCCGAGCTTGACGAAATTCTGGAAAAGTGGGGTAAGTTGAGCGCCGACCTGCAATCTGATCCGCATCTCAAAATGCTCCAGCAGTTGGGCATGTTCGATAGCTTCCCGGCCGCGTTTGCCCAGGGGCTTGCGGTCCGTAACGCCTGGCGTTGCGTGCTGCAACGGGAGCCGGTATGCGGCGTGCTTTGCGGTGATGATACCAACGTGAACACGCGGCTTCCGGTCTCGCTGGCGGCGCGTCGTGGCCTGCCTACCTTGGATTTTCATCATGGCGCAATGGACGGCTATTACCTGGTAAAGCGACCGCCGTGCGATTTGTATCTCGCCAAGACTGAATTGGAGCGCGACTATTTGCTGCGCGTGTGCGGGATTCCAACCGACAAGGTGGTAGTTGGCGCGCCCATTCCTGCCCGTGATGTTTCTTCCAGATCTCGCAACGCGACGACAGACGAACCTTCACGGAAAACTTCCATTGTCTTTTTTTCTGAGCCTTACGAAAACATCGGCCTGCGGGCGGAAGAAGTCTATCGCGAACTTCTACCCGCGCTATGCCAGTTGGCGCGCGAAACCGGTCGTGGCGTTGTGCTCAAGCTGCATCCTTTCGAAAGCGAATCCGCGCGATCGGAAATCGTGCGCTCCGTCTTGACTCCGCCAGATCGCAAGATGCTCACAGTGGTGAGTGGCCCGCTGTCTGACGATTTGCTATCGCGGACCTGGGCCGGTATCACGGTCGAGTCGACAACCGTACTGGATTGTGCCCTGCGCGGCATCCCATGCTTCCTTTGCGAGTGGCTCGCCTTCCTGCCCTTTGGCTACCTCCATCAATACGCCCGTTTCGGAGCGGGACAACTTCTACATCGCGTGGAAGATGTCGCCGAGATCCCGCGTAAGCTCGTGTCCCCTTTCCTTGACGATAAGAAAGCAGTGGAAGCGCAGGAATTCCGCTGGCAGGGAATCGACCCGCGAATGCTATCGCGCTGGCTTGGCGCAGAGCCTGCAACGGCTGAGGCGAGGCCAGCGTGACCGAATCGCCGGGCCTCGATCGGTTCTCCGACGGACCAGATTCCGATCCGGAAAATTCTCTATCGTTAGCTGCAATCGCAGAAGAGGCAACTCCTGATCCCTCCACGATTGCCAGTGACAACCAGCAATTCCGCTCGGAAGTGGGTCACATCTCGAAACATTCGGGAGTCCTGTTTCTCGGAACTCTCTTCACGGTCGTTACCGGATATGGCTTCAAGGTTTATCTGGCGCGCGTTTTAGGTGCCGAAGCTCTTGGCATCTACGCCCTTGGTATTACGCTGGTCGGCTTCGTCGGAGTATTCAACTCGCTAGGCTTGGTGGAAGCTGCGGTGCGCTTTGCCGCCATCTATCGAGCCTCGCAAAAGCCGCAGCAGTTGCGGGCCTTGCTCTGGCGAGGCGGGGCAATCCTCCTGGCGGTCAATGTTCTGTTGGCCGCAATCTTCTTGAAAAGCGGAGGCCTGGTCGCCCGTCGCTTTTATCATTCGCCCACTCTTGCCCGGTACATTCCATGGTTTGCAGCTCTTCTGCTGCTGGGGGCGATTTCCACTTTCTACGGCAGGATTCTTGCGGGCTACAAAGCTGTCGGCCGGCGCACCCTGGTCACGAATTTTATCGGCAGTCCCGCGACCATGTTACTTGCCCTGCTTCTCATCAGTATGGGTTGGGGGCTGCGCGGCTATTTGCTCGCGCAAGTTTTGGGCGCTGTATTCGTGATCGCGCTCCTGCTGATTCTTGTGTGGCAGCTTACACCCCCTGAGGCGCGATCTTTGTCGCCTTGGCCCACCCGTCTGGAACCCGAGGTGTGGTCGTTCTCCACCGCCGCACTGGGCATTCTGCTGCTTGAGTTTCTGATGGGCCAGGTGGATAAGATTTCCCTCGGTTTTTACATGGGAGCACGCAGCGTTGGTATCTACGCGGTGGCAGCGGCAATGGTTGCATACGTGAGTGTGGTTTTGAATTCCGTCAACCAGGTTTTCTCACCCATCATTGCCGGACTTCATGCCAAGGGCGACATTGCAATGCTCGGCCGGTTGTACAAGGGACTCACGAAATGGGTACTGGGACTCACCTTGCCGCTTGCCATCACGGTAATGGTTTGCGCGCGTCCCCTAATGCGCATCTTCGGCCACGAGTTTGAAGCGGGATGGCCCATTCTCATCGTCGGCACGGCGGGTCAACTGGTAAACTGCGGCGTGGGTTCCGTCAGCCTGCTCCTGTTGATGTCGGGCAACCAGCGTCGCCTGTTGCGAGTGCAGATTGCTATGGCAGCGTTTATGGTGATTGCCTGCTTCGCGCTCATTCCCATCTGGGGCATCATTGGCGCGGCGGTCGCGGCTGCCATCACCAACGCAGGGACGAATTTCTGGAACTTGTTGAGTGTTCGCAAAAAGCTGGGCTTTTCGCCGTTCAGTCCTGGTTTTACACGATTGCTTGCTCCATCGGTCGCATCGGTTCTTGTCGCGCTGTTCATCAGGCGCGAAGCAAACTTGTTTGGACACGACTGGCTGGTGATTGGGATCAGCTTGCTCGCAGCCTATGGCGTCTTCGCGGCGATCGTCGCTCTCACTGGCCTTGATACCGATGACCGGATGATCGTGAACGCGATCTTGTCGCGGATCTGGCGCCCCAACTCGACCGGTTCGAACTCAACGTCCTCAAACTCAGCGGATTCGAGCTCAAAAGGATCGTCACTGTGAGCGAAATGCGTATGGTAAATCTGCCGGCCGAATTGTGTGCTCAAGCTGAGCAACGATTCGGTCCTAAGTTCGGGAATATCGAGCAACTTCTCGAGTTCGTTCTTCGCGACCTGCTCCGCGACGACGCCTCTCGTGCCGACGAACAAGAGCAGCGCCTGATCGAACAGCGCTTGCGCGACCTGGGTTATTTATGAAGTCACCGATGAAGCCATCGATGAAGCCACTGACGAGGTCATCGATGAAGCCAGAACCCTCGGCCAAAGCGATTCCGCACGAAGTCGTAGAGTCCGTGCGCCCGGCTGCTAAGGAACTACGGGTTGTAGACCGGATTGATTTTCAATTCATCAGCGCGCCGCAATGTTCCGCTTCGCTGCTTCGGGAAGTTACCGATTTTCTCGACACCCAAGATACATCGCATCCCTTCCAGTGGCCGCCTTGGTCGGGAAGCGAATCCTACCTGGCGTTGCTGCGCAGTCAGGGACGAATTCGGTGGTTTGCGCAATGTGCCGCATTTTATCCCGCAGGAAGGCTTCTGCGGACCATCCAGGCTCTGCACGTGAATCGCGGGCCGGTTTGCGATGACCTGGAGCTCATTGAGATTGGGCTCCGCGAGTTAATCGACAAAGCCCGCGAGATGGGGATGACCTACGTCGACATTGCACCAGAGTGGACGGGTGCGTTGGCCGAATCCGCCCCAGCAGTCCTCACGCGGAACCGTTGGCAAGTCCTTCCTGGTGCGCGAAGTTCTTTGCGTCTCGGCCTAACGCCGGCTCTCGATCGGTTGTTGACAAGTTTCCGCAAGACCACGCGATACGAGATTCGGCGATCGCAAGCCGAGGGAGTCCAAGTAACAATCGCCAACAGCGAGACTGAGATCCGCGATTTTCTTGACCTCTACGTGAAGATGGCGGCACAAAAACAATTCGTGGCCGACGATCGCGCCTCCCTGCTGCGCATCTTGCGCTGGCTAGCAGCCGATCCACACCGGGGTGGTTTGTTTCTCGCCTGGGAAGCGGGAACGCTGCGCGGAGGCGCCATTATCGTTCGTTCTGGCCTTCGATGTTGGTACTTATGGGGAGCCACTTCAAAAGAAAGCAAATTCAGCGCCGGCCATCTGCTGCAATGGCGCGCGATCCAATGGGCTAAAACTGAAGGCTGCCTCGAGTACGACTTCAGCGGTTTTCGCGAAGGCATGACCACTGGCCCCGCTCATTTCAAAAGCGGCTTCTGTGATCGGGTTGTGCACTTCCTGCCGCCGCACCGGTATGTGCTTAGCCCCGCGCGCATGGGCGCCTCGAATCTCGTGTCGAAAGTGCGGAGAAGTTTTCCAGCTCTGAAACGAGACCTCTCCACCTGACTATGCTGACTTCTCCGCGAAAAGCCTGGCAGCGTCTTCGGAGTCTTCTCCCCGTTCCGGCTTTTTATTTTGATCGGCCTCTCGTTGTTTTGCAAAGTGACGACTGGGGACGCGTGGGCCTCCGCGATCAGGAAGGACTCGATCAACTTCGATCCGCGGGCATGGCACTGGGCGAACGTCCCTACGATTTCTACACGCTGGAAACCAGCGTGGACGTCTCAGCCCTGCATGAAACGCTGGCGAAACATTGCGACTCGACCGGGCGCCCGCCCTGCATCGGAATGAATTTCATCCAGGCGAACCTCGACTTCCATCGCATAAAAGAAGATGGTTTCCGGCAAATTCATCTTCTGCCTCTTTCCGAAGGGCTGCCGGAGGGTTGGCATCGCCCAGGCTTATTCGAAGCCTACCGGGACGGCATCGCCCAACAGGTCTTTCGTCCGCAATTACACGGGACCACGCATTTCTGTCGCGCCGCCGTCGAACGTCACTTATCAGATTCCGGCAAACGCAGTGACCTGTTGCGAACCCTATGGCAGGCAGGAACCCCTTACATCTACTGGCGTATGTCGTGGATCGGCTACGAATATTGGGATGCGGAAGGCGAGAATGATCGCTTTCTGCCCGCGCAAGAGCAGTCTAATCTGATCGGGCATGCGGTCGGAGTTTTTTCTCGCATATTCTCCACGCTGGCCGATTCCGCTTGCGCGCCGGGCTATCGCGCCAATGTCGATACCCATGAAGCCTGGGCGAAGTACGGCATTCGCATTGCCCAGAGCGGACCGGGGACACTTACCCCGCCGCACCTGGATCGAGAGCTTCTGCATTCGTATCGCACTGTGGAATTCGAGCCGGCAACCGATCCCAATTTTTCGCTGGAGGCCTGCCTGCTACGCGCAGAGCAATGCTTCAGCAGAAAAATCCCCGCCATCGTTTCCCTGCACTCGATTAATTTTCATTCTTCGATGAAGGATTTTCGAAGCCGAACCCTGAAATTACTGGATGAGTTCTTTTCCGCACTGGAGGCGGCGCATCCCAATCTACATTACGTTCATGATCGAGATCTTTTCGAACTGGTACAGCACGGCTGCTTTGAAAGCACGCAAGGAACGGTAAAGCTGAACGTGACCAGAAAAAATTTCATGCGTGCGCGAACTCGAGGATTGGTGGCTTAGGTGAGCGAACAAAAGTCAATTGTGCTGGTAACGGTCGACTGCCTCCGCGCCGACCACGTCGGCTTCGGCGGATATACTCGCCCCACGACGCCGTTTCTAGACCTGCTGGCGAAAGAAAGTTTCGTCTTTTCTGCCGCCATTGTTGCCGGCGCTCCGACGTACTATTCGTTTCCTGCGATTCTCGGTGCGCGTCCTCCGCTCGCACTCGGCCGCGACGTACTCGGCCTGGCGCCAACCGAACCCACTCTGGCCTCAGAACTGAAGCATGCGGGATACGCGACCGCTGCCTTCAGCGCCGCGAACCCTTATATTTCAGCTCGCTTCGGATATGACCAGGGTTTCGATACTTTTCACGATTTCCTCGACGATAAACTGAATGCCGGGAACAGCGATTCCGCCTCCGATCTCACACTCAAAGATGGATGGGCCAGTCGTCTGAATCGCGCTGTGCACGAGGCGAGTCGAAGTCTGCGCCCTGCGGCGCGAATCTACGACGAACTCTACTTCCAGTACTGCCAGCGTTGGGCCTTGCCGCCCGCCGAGTCTCTCGATGACTTGCGGCGCTTTCCTTCCGCCGACCAAATTCTAGATCAAGCACATTCGTGGCTTCAGTCCGTGGGCCAGCAGCCATTTTTCCTGTGGCTGCATTTGATGGATCCGCATGCCCCGTACTACCCAAAGCAGAAAGCACTGGAACTGATGGGGCACGAAAAAATTTCCGCCAATCGTGCCCGTTACCTGAATTCCTTTTGGCAACGTGATCTTGGTCCCCGCGTTCTGGCACGTCACCGCGACGATGTAATCGTTCTCTACGATGCCGGCATTCGTTGGGTGGATGTTCAAATGGCGCGCCTGATCGATGGATTGCGAGAACTTGGACATTGGCAAAACTGCATCTTCGCGCTTACGGGAGATCACGGCGAAGAATTTCTTGACCACGGTGGCCGCTATCATCCTCCCGCTCGTCTGATGGAGGAGTTGATTCGCATTCCTCTCTTGCTGCACATGCCCGATGTGTCGAAATGTGTTACGAAAGATGTGCCGAAAAAAGAGATGACGCAATCTCCGTTCAGTCTCATGGATCTTTCGCCCACGCTCATGGATGCTGCGCAGGTCAGTTCCACCTCGGCGTTTCAAGGCGTGAGTCGATGGCCGCAAATTCAGCAGGGCTCAGCGTGGGATGAAGCGGCAGTCGTAGAATGTGTTTCCGGATGCACCAATCCTTTTCATCCCGATCGCCGATTTGGAGCAAGAGTTCTGGCAATCCGGGAAGCGCGATACAAGCTGGTTCTGGAGTTTGACCCTGCCGCTGATCGACTGTACGATCTCGAAGGCGATCCTCTTGAACTCTCCCCGTTGCAGCCCGCCACCGCGAAGCCGGTGCGCCGCCGTCTCTTGGAATACGCGCGTCACCACGTTGAGCGATCCCGCAAAGAACGCGATCTTGCACTTCAACTGCGCGCACGCTTCGCGGAACTTCGACTAGAATGGGCCAAACCCGCACATCCTTCGCAGACTGCTGGGTTCTAACGCGCTTGCCATTCACTTCGCCAAAAATGCTGACCGTCTTCACGCCCTCATTTGCCGACGAGGCAGACACCAACGCGCAGAATCTCACGGTCAAAGAAGTGGCAGCCCGCCTCTCGCCGGAACAGTTTCGTCTTGTGATGTTGTATGAGAATTCTCCCGACCCGCGTATCGCGAGCCGTCCCAATACCCGATTGCTGCGCTGGCACCAGCGCGGCAACACCCTGCGCATCCTGATGGATTGTTTGCGAAGTGTTCCCGATGTCTACTTCTTTCCGCGCGTCGGTCCGCTTGATGCCGCCTTTTTCATCTTGCGAAAATGTCTCAGATTAAAGACGGCCGTCGTATCTTACATAGTTTCTGGAGGCCTTTATAATCCCGATCCGGTGCCGGCCAAACTGGCGCGCAACGTTCGCGAGGCCGATGTGGTCTTCTGTAATACAAAATATCTCTGTGAGCTGGTGCGTGAGCGCCTGGGCTGTGGCGCAGGTATTCGCTATGACGGAATCGATCGCCGCTTTTACTTTCCGCCGCGCCAGCCGCGCTCGGCTCAAGTCGAATCCTCTTCCAATCGCCTGACAGTTCTTTTCGCAGGATCGCTTCGACCCTACAAACGCACCCCACTGGTCATTCAACAAGCTGCACGCTGGCCGAACGTAGATTTTCGCATTGCGGGACGCGGTGAAGAAGAACAGAAGTGTCGCGATCTCGCCTCGCAGTCGGGCTGCAGCAACGTAACATTTCTCGGCCACTTGTCGGCTCAGGAATTAGGCGAAGAGATGCGCCGCGCCGACATCTTTTTCTTTCCCAGTATTCTTGAGGGACATCCGCAGGTCCTGCTGCAAGCCGCGGCAAGCGGCCTTCCCGCGATCGCGTTGAATATTTATCGGCCAGAATATGTAGTTCACGAAAAGACCGGGTTCCTCGCCGCAACCGACGACGAGCTGCAACCCGCTCTGGATTTATTGCTCCGCGACCGGTCACTTCGACACGCGATGTCCGAGGAGGCAGTAAGGCACGCGCAGCAATTTGACTGGGACAGGATCACGCGCCAATGGGAAGAAGCCTTCCTCGAAGCAGCAGACCGGCGGCGAGCGCGATGAACTCATCTCTTCCCGCTATCGAGCGAAGCGAACTTCGAAAGCAAGAGCAGTTGCACGTTCTTACCCTCACACCTTTTTATCCCACAGACCGCGACGATGCCTCCGGATGTTTTGTCGCGGAGCCCTTGGTTGCTTTAGCCGATCGTAAAGTGCGCCACACAATTTTCGCTGCCGAACCCATATACCGATCGCGATCACACGCAAGTCTTTTCGCACCGCCAGCGCAATGGATTCGCTACTTTGCAGTGCCCGGCGCAATCGGACTCGCAACTGCCGGCGCTTTCCTGTATGCCCGCATTGTGGGCATGGTGCGCGACCTTCATCGTAAGCAGCCCATCGATCTCATCCATGCGCACGCTCCGCTTCCTTCCGGCCACGCAGCGATGCTGCTGAACCGTGAGCTAGGCATTCCTTATGCCGTTTCTGTCCACGGGCTCGATGCGTTTTCCACAGTACAGGTCTCCGGCAAGTCCGGAGGATGGTGCCGCAATATTTCGCAGCGGGTTTTTCGGAACGCGGCTCGCGTGATCTGCGTCAGCGAACGGGTTTGCGAGCAGGTGCTTGCAGGTGCGAACTGCCGCACTTCGGTGGTTTATAACGGTGTGGACCCCGTTCTGTTTACGCCGGATGTGACCGAGCCGGACTCTCCCACAATTCTCAGTGTCGGAAATTTAATCCCGATCAAGGGTCACGACATTTTGATACGAGCAATCGCATCGGGGATGGCGGAGTTTCCCTCGCTGCGATGCGAAATCATCGGCGAGGGGCCGGAACTCGGCCGTCTGCAAAGCCTCGCGAAAGAACTGCAAATTGTGGACCGTGTTCGTTTTCTCGGACGCCAATCGCGCGCCCAAGTGGCGGAGGCCATGCGTCGCTGTACCTTATTTGTTCTGCCCAGCCGCTACGAAGCGCTCGGTTGCGTTTATCTTGAAGCCATGAGCGCCGGCAAGCCCGCGATTGGTTGCCGTGGACAGGGCATTGCCGAAGTCATCCAGCACGGAAGGAATGGTTTGCTGGTCAGCCCGGATAACGATCGAGAGCTAATGCTCGCAATCTCCACGCTCCTGCGAGAAAAGGTTCTACGCCGCCAGATGGGCATCGCCGCCCGCTACACCGTGCTGAACGGCTTCACTTTGGCCCAACAGGCCGAAGATCTTTTGCGCGTATACGGGGAGTGCGCAAGATGAAGCGGCGCTTGACCCTGCTCACGGAAATCATCGCACCCTACCGCATCCCCGTCTTTAACGCACTGGCGTCGCGCGATGATATCGACCTGCACGTGATCTTTCTTTCCGAAACCGATCCCGGCTTGAGGCAGTGGCAGATCTACAAAAACGAAATCCAATTTTCCTACGAGATTCTTCCCGCCTGGCGTAGGCGTGTTGGCAAGTACAACCTTCTCGTAAATCGAGGCGTGTGCGCGGCATTGGTCCGCTCTCAACCGCAAGCAATTTTATGCGGAGGCTACAACTATGTCGCGTCGTGGCAGGCCGTCCGCTGGGCCAACGGCCGGAATATTCCTGTGCTGCTCTGGTCCGAGAGCACGGCCAACGACTTCCGCCGCCAGCGCTTGCCCGTGGAGTTCATGAAATCCCGCTTTCTGCGCCGTTGCCGTGCCTTCGTGGTAGCGGGCCAATCGTCGCGCGATTATCTGATTCATCTCGGTGCTTCCGCTGAATCGATCTTTATCGCGCCCAATGCAGTAGACATAAATTTCTACGCTTCACTTGCAGCCCGGGCACGCGAGCAAGCTACAGAAGTTCGCGCCCGCTACGCCTTGCCACCTCGTTATTTTCTATATGCGGGACGCCTGGTGCGGGAAAAAGGTGTATTTGATCTGCTCGCCGCTTATGCCAAACTGGAGTTACACGATCGGTCCCAGATTGGCTTGGTGTTCGCGGGAGATGGAAGGGCCCATTCGCAGTTGGCCGGGAGTGCTGCCACGATTCAACCGGGGCACGTTCACTTCTGTGGATTTCTTCAACGCGAGCACTTAGCGGAGTTGTATGCTCTGGCAGAGGCTTTGGTGTTTCCAACGCATAGCGATCCCTGGGGGTTGGTCGTCAACGAAGCGATGGCTTGCGGTCTGCCAATTATCGCGTCCCATGTTGCGGGCTGTGTTCCCGACCTGGTGAAGAATGCGGAAAATGGTTTCGTCGTACCGCCCGGAAATATCGAAGCCCTTGCCCATGCCATGCGTACAATGCTGAATGACCCTTTAACCTTGGAAAAATTTGCTGCTGCTAGCGCCGCAAAGATTCAGGCCCATTCGCCCCAGGCCTGCGCCGAAGGGATGGCCAAAGCCGCCTTGTTCGCTTGTGATGGGCAAGAGTTTGTCGCAGCAAAAGTTTGACGGACCGAATGAAGATTGACTCCAAAGTTCTCGGACTCGCAGCCTTCGCAGTGGGGGCGGTGTTTCTGTTCGCAGTTGCGGAGCGGCGTCCGGGCTATTTCACCGACGTCACCATCCTCGGCGGCCTCCTCATGATCGAGATCATCGTAGTGGCCATTTGGCACTACGAGCGATGGTTTTTCCCCATCCTGATGTTCAGCTTTCTTTGGGCAGGTACTGCATTGCCTTTATCGAGCGCCGGAGGTGTCGCACGCTGGATCTTCCTCGGCGTGGGCGCCCTGATGGGACTCGTGCGCTGGGGTCAAAGCGACCGCCGCCCACCGTTGTCCGCCATTCACCTGATCGCCTTGCTGTGTGTTCTTTCGGCGGCGGTTTCCGCCTTGGTTTCTCCTCGCAGCAGTATGTCGCTGCTGAAGACGACGAGTCTGATGTGCCTCTTTTTGTATGGGGCTTGCGGCGCACGGTTAGCGATTGCCGGCCGCGAGGCCGCCTTCTTTTCCGGATTGGTTAAGGCTTGCGAGGGTATCGCCTATCTCTCCGCAGTCTGCTATGCAGTCGGTATTGATTTCTTCGGCAATCCGAACGCGCTTGGTGCGGTGATGGGAGTCGTCATCGTTCCAGTTTTGCTGTGGGCCGCCATCACTACGGAAGATCGGCGTGTCCGCCAGCGACAAGCGTTTGCACTTTGCATCGCGGCCTATCTGCTGT
The DNA here is from genome assembly GCA_963818935.1 of uncultured Acidobacteriaceae bacterium. Classification (GTDB taxonomy): domain Bacteria; phylum Acidobacteriota; class Terriglobia; order Terriglobales; family Acidobacteriaceae; genus Sulfotelmatobacter. The sequence continues at coordinate 339,853 of CAWFUK010000034.1, read as the reverse complement.
ATTCCTCTGTTTCCCGCGCCGCCATTTTGGGATGTGCCGTGGCGGCGACGATCATGTGCATTGCGACCCGCCGCCAGCATCTGCTGGTCAAGGGAGTTTTTACTCTGATCTTTGTCACGACCGTTGTGGCCGTCGTGCAGCCTGCGCGCTTCGATGCGCTGATTACAGCGTTCACCGAAGATATGATTTATAAAGGCAAGCCGCAGCAGGGCATCCTTGGCTCGCGCCAGACTCCGTGGCAGCAGACCGTTGCTGTGATTAAGGAGAGCCCTTGGTTCGGAAGCGGTTTTGGTACCGACTTGGGCAAGAACGAGATTGGAGGAGGTTTCGAAGTCGTCACTCTGGAAGGAGAGGTCCGGGAGCACGGCAATAGTTACCTCGCCCTCTTGCAATACATGGGCCTGCTCGGAATCATGCCATTTGTGATTTTGCTGGCCATGGTTGTGCGTGAGATCGGACGCGGCTGTTCCCATATGTTCCGCACCCGCGATGCGCGCTTCTACGCCGTTCCACTCGTCCTGATTTGCATCGCAGGTCTGATCCATGCCTTCTTTGAGGACTGGTTGTTTGCGGTCGGGTTCTACCTCAACATCTTTTTCTGGACCTCAGTGTTTGTCCTCGCTGAGTTGCAATCCGGAAGGTCGCATGAAACGGCATTGGTCAGCCGCGACTGGAATAGGATGCCAGTGCCGGCGCGCTCGGTTCCAATGTCCGCCGGTCGATGATTTCCTGGCCGACCAGCTTGCCCATTCGCTACTGGACGATGCCCTACTCGACGTTCCACAACCAGCGATGATCCATCTCTTCATCAATGCTCTCGCTGCCAGCGCGGGCGGCGGTCTCACCTACATTCGGAATGTCATCCCTCACTTCGCGGCTCGCTCCGATGTGCGGGTAACGGTCGCGCTTTCGTCGCGACTGTGCGAAGAGTTTCGCGCGTTCCCCAATGTTGAATTCGTTGAGGCAGATGTGACGGCCTCGCGCCGCTTCTGGTTCGAACAGTCGGCGCTGCCTGGCCTGATCCGCCGCAGTGGCGCCCATGTCCTGATCTCCACTGGGAATTTCGCGATCAGAAATTCGCCGGTGCCGCAAATCTTACTCTCTCGCAATTCGATTTACCTGTCGCCGGAGTTCTATCGCGACCTGCGCTCGCGCCATGAGTACGGCACCTGGCTCGATACCCGCTTCCGGTCGATCCTGGCCAGAAAATCCATTCTATGGTCCGACGCTACCGTGGCTCCCAGTGAAGCCTTTGCCGCCGAACTCCGCCGTTGGACCGGCGCCAATGTTCTATCGATTCATCATGGATTCGATCATGATGCCTTTACTCGCGACGCCAGTCCTTTGCCAGCAGAAGTCGAAGATAAACTCCGCCCCACCGAAGCCTCGTTGAAGCTTCTCTTCGTCAGCCACTACAACTACTATCGAAATTTCGAGACTTTGATTTGCACCCTGCCGTTGCTGCGCGATCGTATGCGCGGTCGTTCGGTCAAACTTTTGCTGACGTGCAAATTAGCTGCCGGAGAGAATCCGGGCACGTATAACCCGGAAGCTGCCGCAAAGCTCATAAGTGACCTCGGCGTCGCCGGCATGATCGTCGAACTAGGATCGATTCCTTACCATCAGCTTCATCATCTTTATCGTGCGGCGGATATCTACGTGACGCCCGCCTACGCGGAAACCTTCGCTCATCCTTTGGTGGAGGCCATGGCCAGCGGCCTGCCTGTGATCGCCTCGGACCTGGCCGTGCATCAGGAAATCTGTGGAAACGCCGCCATGTATTTCTCGCGATTTTCTCATTCCGAATTGGCCGACTGTGTTGTCCAGATTGCTTCATCCTCCGGTTTGGCGGCACGACTCTCTTCCAATGGCCTGGAGCGGTCGGCCGCGTTCAGTTGGAGAAAGCACATCGATGAACTGCTCTCGCTCGTGCGTTCACTCGTCCCAGGGCGCGAGAGAAGGTAATGAGAGTCAACGTGACAAGCAAGAAATGGCTTGGAGTTCTGGTCGCAATGTTGCTGTTTGCCTGCGTCGCGGAGTTCGCGATCCGCGGACCGGTCTGGCTTCTACAAGCGATGGGCTGGAACGATTTCCTTTCTCCTTACATTCAAGCGAATGCTTGGGCTCATGGCAAAGACCCCTACAGCGCGCAAACTCTGGTGTCGTTTTGGCCTCCCGGGAACAGCCGCCCTCCCTGGGTCGACACCGAAGCCGCAAACGGAACGCTGGAGATGACGCGGGGTATTCCGAGCCCGTATCCGGTAACCAGCTTTGTGGTGCTTTCCCCATTCGCGCTGCTGCCGTGGCCGCTCGCGCTGATTTTGTGGGGGGCGGTCAACCTAGCTGCCATCGCTCTGGCTCCGTTCGCACTGCTCTCGGTCTGCGGCATTCATCCCTTCGAACTGCGTGCTCAATTGTTTCTGGCGGCCGTTTTTGCCCTTGCCCCATTGCACACCGGACTCGCCACTGCGAATCCCGCGATGCTGGCGGTGGGCCTCTCGTTCGCGGCGTTTTGGGCGGCACACTCAGGCAAACTGACAACAGATGGCATCCTGTTGGCGCTTGCGATTTGCCTCAAGCCTACGGTGGCCGGCGGACTCCTTCTTTATTACGTGGTTCGCCGCCAATGGAAGGTCGCCGGGGTTGCCTGTGCACTCTCGGCGACGATTGCACTCATCGGCATCTCCCGTCTGGCGCTGCCGGGCGTGCCTTGGTTCTCTTCCTACTTCGAAAATACCCGGCACATCTTCGCCCCAGGATCGATGGACGATTTCACGCGCCCGGATGCCATTCGGTTCAACATGATCAATGCCCAGGTGCTTTTTTATAGCCTGCTGCGAAACGCGACAATTGCCAGTCGGCTGTCGCTGCTGTTGGGAGTTACATTGCTGGGCTGCTGGCTCTGGCTTTGTTACCGACGCCGCACACGTTCAGAGTTGATCGCGATCAGCGCGATTTCTGTACTCAGCCTGATTGCTGGCTACCACAGGTTTTACGATGCAGCGCTGTTGATTTGGCCCCTGACCTGGAGCCTGCTGGTTGTCAGAAAGCGTTCGACGTCGTTTGTCATCCTGCTGACCATCGTGCCCTTCCTCGTCCCCGGTGCCACTCTTTTGTCCGACCGCATGGGTTCAATTCCGCCGGCGATCGTGAATGGCTGGTGGTGGCGTGCACTCGTGGCGCCTCACCGGGCCTGGGATTTGATTTTTCTAGCTATTCTGCCTCTTTATTTCCTAGCCCGCAAATTATCGGAAGCATCGCCTCCAGACCCTTTGTTGCCGCCCTATCTCCGCTCGCCAAATTGAATCACGGTGCCCACTTCGCCCTTCGCGGGGTCCACCAGCTTGCGGCACGACGCCGACCTTTTCGCGTGTTCCAGTTCGTCCACGATATGTTCATACATTCGATCAGCCGGAGATCCCCAAACCACTGCAGCATCTGATCTGGAAGAGAGCACCTTTCCTGCCAACTCGTTGGCTTGAGCGGAAGAGTCCGGCAACGCGGAGTTCATGGCGATGAGACGCCACCCGGCCAGATACGAAACGTACACGCCCGCCTCGAATCCTACGCCTTGCTCCGGATAGGGCCCATCCCCAATGCTCACCAGCGTTCCGCGAGGTTGCTGGCTTCGCAGAGCATTCGCCGCTCCGTAGCAACTGGCCTCAAAGTCGCGGTCAACCGTGCGAAACGGGGACGCCCAGTAAAGAGCAAAGAAAACCGTACTCGCCAAAAGCAGACTCAGTAACACTTTCCACGTCCACGCTGGAACTGGCGGCGCGCCACCCGCCTTGTCCGCCGGTAACAGCAACGGACAACCGATGGCGATCAATAAAGGCAAAACTGGAATCACATAGCGTCCATCAAAAACCAACATGCAATACGCCACAATCAAAGCCAGTGTGCTGAGCAGCGCGATGCACACGAATTGCACTTCTACTCCATACCGCCTTCGATTTTGGATCAGCAGGACGAACATGAGCGGCAAACCCAGAGCTCCGCCGGGGGTCAGTAAAATCAAGGTCTCCTTAAGCGCCCGCGGAATATTGTGGAACTCTGCATCGACAATCATCGGCAGCAGTTGGGCGGTTGGCAGGCTGAAGTTTTGCAGCTTCGACCACGATGTGTCTCCAACCATGTAGTCGTCATAAAGGGACGAGGTGTCCGCAAACGTGAGATCGTCCCCGAGCGGACGATGGTTGAGCCGCCTGTTCCAGTTGGTCCTGAGATTGGCGCGCAATTGGTATCCGGTCGTAAAGACTCCGTATTTGCTTCGCAGCGTTGCTCCCCAACTGACCCACACGGTCGCGGGAAAGACAAATGCGAGCGCGAGCGACGCAACCATCCGGCGTGGTGATCGCACATTTCGGGCCAACACCGCCAGCAACGTCGCGATCGTCAACCATGGCATGGCGATTGCCTTAGCTAGAAATGCCAGCGCGTGGGCCGTGCCCAGGAGCATCCAGGCCGAAGAGCGATTCCGACGCAAAGCATCCAGAAGGAAGATGAAATACAGAAGGACGCAGGCTGTCAGCACAAAATCCGCCAGAATCATTCCGACGGCCAGGGCAACGATCCCTCGCGCTGTAGAAAACCAGAACACCGCCAGCGCCCCCGCTACTCTCGAATCCCACAGCTTGAGCACCAGCACGTACAACAGCGGCAGGCAGAGAAGAAAGCTGCCGATCGTCACCACCCGGCCCAGCAAGGTGAAATTCTTCGAACCAATCGCCGCCGCAGCAATGATCCATGACGTTAGCGGACTCCAGTACCCGTGCAGCGACGCCTTGAAGTTTCCATCCACAATGTGCCGAGCCAAACCAATGTAAGCGATGCCATCCATCGTGATTTCGCGCGCCCGGAATCGCCAGAACCACCCGATCTGGAACCCACAGTTGAGCGCCGTCGCAGTAAGCAGGCAGATCCACCACACTCTTTCCGAATTGGAAGTATCGAAATTGGGCTTTGACATGAAGTATCGATCGACTGCAGGGATGCGCGGTATCCGTGCTAACCCTATGCTATCCTCGCACAACATGAGTGCCGGATAGAGTGAAGGCACACGGGTTTGCCGAAATGATGATTACCCAGACAATAGCGCGATTTCTGCCGAAGGGGGTGCGAGCTAGAGGCCGGGACTGGTTTGAAACACGATTTCGCGGAACCGCCCCCGCAATGCTGAAGTATCGATCCGCCGAACTTCGACTCGATCTCGATATGGTTCTTTCGCACTATCGCATTGAGCATCCCAAGGTCCTGTACCTGCAGGTGGGCGCCTTCGACGGGGTAACGGGCGACCCCATCTATCCGTTGATAGAGAAGCACGGGTTGCGCGGCATTGTGATCGAACCGCAAAAAGATGCGTTTGAACGGCTGAAGACCAACTACGCTCGTTTTTCGAGCTTCCACTTAGTGAACGCTGCAATTGCTGACTATGACGGCACTTCCAACCTCTTTCGGATCAACCCAGGCGCCCGTGGGCCGGAGTGGCTGCATCAAATCGCAAGCTTTGACCGCAACGTACTGGCGGGGCATGCGCGCATGGTGCCGAATCTCGAGTCGATGATCGAGACCGAGCAGGTACCCTGCATGACCTTCGAAACTTTGTTCAAGGACCTGCGCGTTGAGAGCGTGGATCTGCTACAGATCGATGCAGAGGGCCTCGATGCAAAGCTTCTGCGTCTCTTCGACATCCCGATGCGAAAGCCGCCCATGGTTCGATTCGAACACAAACACCTCTCGATCACGGACCATGAAAACTCAATCGCCATGTTGGTTCGAGAGGGATATCGAGTCACCGCAGCCGGCAGTGACACGCTGGCTTACCGAGCGGCTGCTCGGGGTTAGATAAAGCAGAGCCACCATTGCTGTCGCGAGCGCATCCTCGCTCGCGGGATTTATAATGCACCCAACCTGAAGACATCCGATCACAAATTTCTTTGGTATGATGGGCGACACGCTCCCATTCTCACACGCTTCCATTGGCTCCCGCATCCCGAACCGATGACTTCCCGGCACGTTTTCCCGCTGCCACCAGGAGGACTACCGTGATCTTCCGCTTGCTCTGTATCGCGATGGCACCGTCCCTGCTGGCTGCGTACGCCACGGCGCAGCTTGAAGATGGATCGAAAGCTACAAAGTACGCCTCCGATTTTCAATGGATTGCGGCCGCGACAGATGACCTTTCGACTCCCGGCCCCAAAGTTATTCATCTCGAGCGCTGCCCAACCGGCGTGCTCGGAGCCAATCCCCAGTACTGGGTCTACATCGCGAACTCCGGAGCACCCGAGGCCGTGCTCGTCACCGCAGGAACCTGCGCCGGCGACGGCCGTCCCGGAACCCTCGAGTTCGCCACCGGACATCCTCATCCCGCCGGCTATACTCTCGCCTCCGCCACCGCCGGCATTCAGGAAGCTTCCATCGCCGCGCGCGTCGACAACCTTACCGGCAAAGACCGTCACGTGCTTCAGGGCGGCTACGTTCGCGTCGGCCCCGGACAGTTCCATCTCTACGCGCCCCTCACCATCCTCGCCAATCATCAGACTTTGGATTTCAGCGGCAGCACCGTGGTCTGCAACTTTGACGCCGATTGCATCAACGTCGGCGACAAAACCAATTACAACGCCACTCTAAATGTCACTCTGCTCAATCCGCGTGGCGAGCCCACCATCCCCCACGGCGAGCACTCCTTCATCACCGTCTGGGGACAGAAGACGCGCATCCTCAACTTGATGACCATGGGCGGTAAATTCATCGGCAACGGCGTCTTCGGAACCTTTGGCAATTATTTAACGGTCGCCGGCGATCAGGCATTCCTGCTCGATGGTCTGGACACCGGCGCCGGTTTTGGCATGGAGTGCACTCCACTGCACTGCGATGCTGTCATCAAAGCTCCCGGGCCATTCAGCGGAACCGCCGGCTTCGGCTCCGGTGGCGACAATGCCGCCCTCGGCTGGATGAAGAACGTCAATCTCAACATTCAGTGCATGGGCAACGGCATCGACTGGCAATCCGGAAACGGCCTGCGGATTTCCGACTCCGTAATTCAAGGCTACGCCCAGTACGGCCTGCGCGGCGGCCTCGCCCGCGGCGGCTACAACATGATTTCCCTGGAGAACGTTTACGAAGAAGTCGGCAACTGCAAAAATCCCGCGGGTAATATCGGCATCGCCGGCGTCATCGTGCAAGGCGGCAAGATCGCCATTCGCGATGGCGAGCCGCTGAACGCCCAGATGCCACGCTTTGCCGACTCCGGGCCCACCACCTATCATTATTATCTGATTCCCCACAGCGCCAAGCACGGTTACGGCAATGCCCTCTACATGGGCGACGCCCGCACCACCGGCTCAGGCACAATTCCGCTCGTGTGGCCCGACATTCCCACGCTCAGCGACATGGATATTTTGAAAGTCCAAGCCGCTACCGACGCGAACCACGATTATCCCTCCGCTCCTTACGGAACCGGAAACTATGCCATCGCGACCGCGCTGACTCGCGCAGCCGCGAACTGTGCCCGAGGAATCTGCTCCTTCAAAGACACGCAAATTGCTCCCGCAAAATACACAGTCCCCGCGAAAATTTCTTACTTTCCATTCTTGCCATTTTGGCCGGGCCAACTTGTGCTCGGCCCCAGCGCAGATGGCGAAAGCCCGCTCTCCAACTCCTGGGCCGAAATTGCCCCCAACGATTTAAATGCGCCTGGCCTGGTGCAGGTGAACACCGCCGGAAACACCGCTCAATCGATCTCGTCGCTGCGCTGTCTTTCCGTGTTCGGTTCTCCCGTGTGGGTCTCGTGCCTCGGGTCCGGTGCGCCCGCCTCCACAGTCTTCACTCCTCCCGCAACTCTGATGGAAAATAAAATCGCCTATGACGGCGGTGTTATGAAGAATCAGAAGGGCCGGCTGAATTTCCTGGATAGCGGCGGCGGTCCCATCCACATCATCACCCTGATCGACTCCAACCCCAACAAGACATTTGCCACGCAAGCCAACCGCGCCAGCAACGATCCCGCCGATGCCTACATCGGCTGCGATACCGAGGCCTGCTCCGGCAACCACACCGGACTATCCCTCGGCGCCCCTGTTTCTCTTTCCACCTACATCGGCAATGTCGGAGACGGAAAAAATTGGAAGGAACGCCTCACCGAGCAGCAGAAGTTGTTCGCGGTCCCGGTCGCAATCGAGAAAGGCAGCACCCTCACCGTAGGTGCAGGCACGCCCTTATCGCAAATGAAGGTTTACAGCGCCAGCATCTCCGCCGCAAACGTGCCCGCCCAGAGTTGCACCGATATGAAGAGTACGATCTCCGGCATAACCGGCTCCGATCAAATCACTGGATTAAAGCCGCCGCGCTCCCTGGGAAATCTCTCCCTCAACGGATACGCCAGCGCCGCCGACACCGTTACCCTGCACTTCTGCAATCCAACGACTTCCTCAGTCGCCGTTCCCGCCGGCCTCTATTCATTTTTGGCGGTGCGCTAACCCATGTGTGGAATCTTCGGCATGGTGACGCGTGACGCGCCTCTTCCCGCGGAAATACTGGAGCGCGCGACGCAATCGCTCACCCACCGCGGTCCCGATGATGGCGGAACCATCATTCTCCGCGATACCGACGACGACTCGATCGAAGTCGGCCTGGGAAACCGCCGCCTCGCCATCCTCGATCTTTCTCCTCTCGGCCACCAGCCCATGAACGATCCCGCCACTGGCAACTGGATTGTCTACAACGGCGAGGTCTACAACTTTCGTGAAGTGCGCGCCAAGTTAGAGCGTGAAGGCGCGCACTTCACCAGCCACTCCGATACCGAAGTCATTCTCCAGGCCTACGGCCGCTGGGGCGAACACTGCCTCGATCACTTTCGCGGCATGTTTGCTTTCGCCATTTGGGACGCTCATCGCCATCGCCTCTTCGTCGCTCGTGATCCCATCGGCATCAAGCCGCTCTATTATTTTCAATCTCCCCAGCACTTCATCTTTTCCTCCGAAGTTCGAACCCTTCTCGGAACCGGCCTCGTCCCGCGCCAAATCGATCCCGCCGGTCTCACCAATTATCTGACCTTCGGCTCCCTGTACGACCCCAACACGCTGATCGAAAATGTGCACGCCCTTCCACCCGGCTGTTATCTCACGTGGGAGCGCGGCCAGCTAAAGCAAGTGCAGTACTGGACCCTCATCGATCCCAATCCCATCAAGACTGGCCCAAGCGCATCCATCGCGAAAAATCAAAACCAGGTTGTAGGTGAGATCTCCGACCTGCTCGACGAATCCGTCCGCCTGCAACTGGTGAGTGATGTGCCCGTTGGAGTTTTTCTTTCCGGGGGCATCGACTCCAGCGCTCTGGTCGCGATCCTCGATCGCAACGGCGTTTGCCCCAGTACCTTCTCCATCGTATTTCGCGAGGCCGATTACTCCGAAGCCGAATTCTCGCGCGCCATCGCCCAACAATTTCACACCGACCATCACGAGATCAGCGTCTCCCAATCCGATTTTTTCACCGCGATCATTCCCGCCATTCGCGCCATGGATCTTCCCACCATCGACGGAATCAACACCTACTTCGTTTCCCAGCAAACCCGCGCCGCCGGAGTGAAAGTTGCACTCTCAGGCTTGGGCGGCGACGAAGTGTTTGCCGGTTACTCCACCTTCCGCGCCGTACCGCGCATGGAACGATTTGCCCATGCCTGGCAGCGCCTGCCCCACCCACTTCGCAATTCTCTGGCGGACCTGTTCGCCACTCTCGCTCCCTCGAATGACCAGAATCGCAAGCTGGCCGCTCTCACCCGCGATGGCGCGCGCCTCGTTCATCCCTACTTTCTCTCCCGCATGTTGTTCACCCCCACGCAACAGGACGCCTTGCTGCCAACGAAATTAAAAACCGCCTCGCAGCAAAAACTCTTGGCTGATATTCTCGCCCCCGCCCTGCGCCTGGACCCGATCAATCGTGTTTCCTATCTCGAGGCGCGTTGTTATATGCTCAACACACTATTGCGGGATTCTGACTCCATGAGCATGGCGCATGGCCTCGAGGTGCGCGTGCCGCTGCTCGACCATCAACTGGTGCAGCGCGTCCTGGCCTTGCCCGGTTTGTGGAAGCTGGATGCCCAGGTGCCGAAACCGTTACTGGTAGGGGCGTTGCGCGGAGAGCTTCCGGATAAAATTGTTCATCGACCCAAGCGCGGGTTCACGCTGCCCTTCGAGCATTGGCTTCGCGGCGCATTGCGTCCAGTGCTGGAAGAAACGCTGTACTGCATTGGCGATGGTCCACTGAGTTCCATGATCAGCGCCACCGCAGCCCGCGAAGTCTGGCAGGATTTTCTGATAGGCCGCACTTCATGGTCGCGTCCTTGGTCATTATATGTTTTGCAATGCTGGTTCGAGCAGCAGCTTTCGAATTGAGTAATTGCCCTCATGGAAAAGGCGGAAGAAGTTCAAAAGGCCGCAAGCGAAGTCTCCACTGCTCGACTTCCCGTCAGCGTGATTATCCCCGTCCGCAATGAGGCGAAAAATTTGCCGCGATGCCTCGAAGCCCTAAAAGGTGTTGGCGAAGTCTACGTCATCGACTCGCAAAGTACCGACGAAACCGTAGAGTTCGCGCGCGCACACGGCGCGCACGTCGTGCAGTTTCACTATCAGGGAGGTTGGCCCAAGAAGCGGCAGTGGGCCATGAACACGCTGCCGCTCGCCTACGACTGGACTCTGCTGCTGGATGCCGACGAACTCCTCACCCCGGAAGTGGCGGAAGAAATTCGCAGCGCTATTGCGAACTCGAATGCTCAAACGCTGGCGGTTAACGGATACTTCATTGAGTTGCGCACTAAGTTTCTCGGTCGCGTTCTGCGCCATGGCGATGTCGGGTTGTGGAAGCTCTCTTTATTTCGTCGCGGCCAAGGCCGCTTCGAATGCCGCTTAAAAGATCAAGACGCTTCCATGGCCGATATGGAGGTGCACGAGCACGTCATAGTCGATGGCGCGACCGCACGCCTCCGCCATCCTCTGATTCATCACAACGTCGAATCGCTCTCCCGTTACATCCGCAAACATGACGAGTATTCCAACTGGGAGTCGCGCGTGCTCTCGCAGCGCAATAACGACGCCGACTTCGAACTCCCACCCTCGCTCACCGGTACGCAGGCCCAGCGCCGCCGCTGGCTCAAGCGAAAACTTTTCGCCGTTCCCGGCTCCCCCGTTTTGCTTTTCCTGTATCGTTATGTCTTCCGGTTCGGATTTCTCGACGGCGTCCCCGGCCTTATCTACTGCGGCTTTCAGGCCGTGCAGATGTTTCACACCAAAGCCAAGATTTATGAGAAAAAAATTTCCCAGTTGAAATCGCAACCCGAGAAAATCGAAAAAGACTAGAAAGACTAGAAAGACAACGACAACTATGTGTGGCATCGCCGGAATCGCGAATTGTGGAGACAGGGAAGTGCTCAGCCGCATGACCCACGTCCAGTCTCACCGCGGCCCCGATGACTTCGGCCTCTGGGAGCGAAGATTTCCCGACGGTTCTTATATCGGCCTCGGCAGCCGCCGCCTAGCCATCCTCGATCTTTCCGCCGGCGGCCACATGCCCATGTGCAACCAGGACCGAACCCTCTGGATCACCTACAACGGCGAGATTTACAACTACCCAGAACTTCGTCGCCACCTGCAGAGCAAAGGCCACCACTTTTCCTCGAATACCGATACCGAAGTCTTGCTTCATCTCTACCAGGAAGAAGGCGCCGATTGCCTTCAGCGCCTCAATGGAATGTTCGCCTTCGCCATTTGCGATCTCCGTTCGCCGCGTCCGGAGCTGTTTCTGGCGCGCGATCATTTTGGCGTCAAGCCGCTGTACTACGCCCAGCGCGGCCGCCAGCTAGCCTTTGCCTCTGAAGTGAAAGCCTTGTTGCACGCGCCCGAAATCGCCGCCGAGATCGATCTCGAATCTCTGCATCAATACCTCACCTTCCTCTGGGTTCCCGACCCGAAAACTATGTTCAAGGGAATCTTCAAACTTCCCGCGGGTCACTGCGCCATCTTCCGGGATGGGGAACTCAAGATCCGCCAATATTGGGATCTGACTTTTCCTTCGTCCGATGCCAACTTTCCGCGCTCCGAATCTGATCTTGCCCACGAACTCCGCGATCGTTTTCGCCATTCTGTCGAACAGCAGATGGTAAGCGACGTTCCCATCGGCGCCTTTCTAAGCGCCGGTCTGGATTCCTCCAGCATCGTCGCCATGATGCGCAAAGCCACGGCTCAGCCCGTGCGCACCTACACCATCACATTCCCGCGGAAGTATCGCATCGGCGAAACTACGCTCGACGATCCCAACGTCCCCGCCCGCCTCGCGCGCCATCTCGGATGCGAAAATCAGCAGATTGTGGTTGAGCCCGATGTGACTGCCTTGCTGCCGCGCCTGACTTGGCACATGGACGAGCCCACCGCCGATCCCGCCCTCATCACCGCCTACCTCGTCTGTCGCGAGGCGCGCAAGCAGGCCACCGTTTTGCTCTCCGGTGTCGGCGGAGATGAACTGTTCGCGGGCTATCGCAAGCATGCTGCGTATCGCTGGGCGCGCGCCTACCAGAACCTTCCTCGCCTGCTTTGCTCGGGCATTGCATCCGGGCTGAACCGCTTGCCCAGCCTGCGCGGAACCCCGCTGAAGGGAAGCCTCCGCCTGGCCAAAAAAATGGCGCGCAGCGCCTCGCTCGAGCCGCAGGAAAGCTTCATTCGCAACTGCACCTACTTCGATGACGCGCAAAAATCGAGTTTGTATTTGCCCGAGATTCAGCATCAACTCCGCGCTTGCGACCCCGCTGTTCAGCATCATTCCGGCTTCGACGCCGTGCGCGACGCGGACTTCCTCAACCAGATGCTTTATCTTGACACCAAGATTTTCATGGTTAGTCTGAATCTCAATTACAACGACAAGATGAGTATGGCTTCGTCGGTTGAGGTGCGTGTGCCCTTCCTCGACCGTGAACTCGCCGAGTTCGCCGCCTGGAACATTCCGCCCAATCTCAAGCTCAAAGGAACTTTCCGTCCGACCACCAAGCATATTTTTCGCCAGGCGATGCAGGACGATTTGCCCGCGGAAGTTCTCCGCCAGCCCAAAGCTGGATTCGCCGCTCCCGTTGATTACTGGCTGGCGCATGACTTGCGCGAGATGGCCGACGATCTGCTTTCCGATACCAACATTCAAGAGCGTGGCCTGTTTCGTCCCCAGGCCGTCCGCCGTCTGGTCAACGAGCAACGCAACGGCGCCGAAGACTGGTCGATGCAAATCTGGCAACTGCTGACGTTAGAAAGTTGGATGCGAATTTTCCTCGATGCCGGAATCGCGCGGAGCACCGAACAATTCGCGCCCCTACCCGAGGCCGCAACCGCTTGAACTTCTCAGGGTGCATGAATTGAACCGCGACGTATCCAAAGCGCTAGCCGAAGCCTCAGGCCTTCTGATCAGCCCGTGGCGCACATTGCAATTAACCCGCAAGCTGTGCTCTGACGCCTGGCGACTCACGTTTGAACAGCATCACTTGTACTCATACACAACCACCAGACGAGATACCGCAGAGGCCCTGAACCTGTTGTTGCATTGGATTCTGAATGCGCAGCGTCCCGATGGCGGCATCGCGGCCTACTACAGCCTGCTGACGGGATATTCGGAATCTTATCCCGAGGTCACGGGCTACATCATCCCCACACTCTACGATGTGGCGAAGACCGAGTTCGCGCGTACGCCGAACGCCATAAACGATGGCGAAGTCGTCACTGCGGCCGAATGCGCGATGCAATGGCTGCTCTCGCTACAAATGCCCGACGGCGCATTCCCCGCTGGCTTACACGGGGCGGAGGCGCGTGCCTCCATATTTAACACTGGCCAGATTCTGCAAGGATTAGTTCGCGCCCACGCGGAGACGCATCGCGCAGAAGGATTACAGGCGGTCCTCGCTGCCGGAGATTGGCTGATTAGAATGCAGCAGCCAGACGGATCATGGTCCGGCTCTGGCGCCTATCAGAATTCATCTCACACCTACTACAGCATGGTTGCGTGGGCGCTGGCTCAGTTGTCCACTCAGAGTGGAGATCATCGTTACGCCATCGCCGCCGAGAAAAATCTCGACTGGGTTCTCTCTCACTTCCAGCCCAGCGGTTGGATCGACGGCATCAATCTCCGCGGCCATCCGAATTATTTGCACTTCATCGCCTATGTGCTCCAGGGAGTTCTCGAATGCGGCATTCTGCGCCATCGTAGCGATGCCATCGAAGCCGTTGCCAAGTCGGCGTGGGTACTGCTGCGGAATTTCGAAGTCAATAAATTTATGTGCGGCGCCTACGCGTCTGATTTCAAGAATGGCCAGCGCTTCACCTGCCTCACAGGAAATGCCCAAATGTCCTGCGTCTGGTTGCGCCTGTACGAGCACACAGACGATCTGCGCTACTTGAATGCCGCCCTCAAGATCAATGAAATGCTCAAAGAATTTCTTCCCTCTCGCGGAGCGCAAGGAATCGTCGGCGGCGTCACCGGATCGTTTCCAGTCTGGGGACCCTACCAACCCCTGCGCTACATCAGTTGGGGATGCAAGTTTCTCGCCGACGCGCTCCTCCTCGAACAGAAACTCACCCGCGCCTTCGAAACCGCAACCCTGGAGGCTCTGCCGTGCGCATCGTAATTCTTTCTTCGAGCATCTACAGCGAAACCGCGTGCGCTATGGCCGCGCATCTCGCCGCCAACGGTTACGAGCCCAGCGGTGCCATTGCCCTGCCCACTCTGGATCGCCGCACGCTATTGCGCAAGCTGAACCAGTGGGGCCCTCGAAAAGCCGCTACCTACGCCCGCAGCAAACTCTCTCCGAGTGCCGGCGACGCTCAATCGCAGGTCAACAATCCTCACCTTCACTCTTTCTTGAAAAATGGCAACCGAATCTTTCGCAGCCTGAAAGAAGTGGCTCACGCCTATAACTTTCCCGTAGTCATCTGCCAAAATCAAAATGCGCCGGAATCCATTTCGCGTTTGCGCGAGTGGTCGCCGGACCTCATCGTTTTCACCGGCGGCAACATCCTGCGTCAGCCATTGCTGAGCCTTCCGCGTCTCGGCGTTCTGAACGTGCATCTCGCACTCCTGCCGGAAATCCGTGGCATGAGCAGCCCCGAATGGTCGCTGCTAAAAAATGTTCCCATCGGCATCACCCTTCATTTCATTGATGGCGGGATCGACACCGGACCCATTGTTCAGCGTCTTCCACTTCCCGATGCCGCCCAACACCACTCCTTGAGCGATCTGAGGAATCGATTGATTGCTTTTGGCGTAGAACAAGTTGCGGAAGTTGTACGCGCTCTCGATCGCGGAACCATCTCCGCCGCGCCACAGCCTGACCGCAACCATGACAATCAATACTTCGTGATGCATGAATGGCTCGCAGCCCGTGCCGCCGAATGCCTCGCCAGTCACCGCTCAGCGTCCGTACACGGAGAGCCCAATGGTTGAGCCTTTGCGAAAGTTCGTCACCCTGTTGCAGGCCGGCCGCAGCTTGGGCATGCGCGGCGGCATGCTGCGCCTGGGATACGAAATTAAACGCGGCAGCGGCTTGATGTCCTGGAGAATGCGCTCGGTGCAAGGTTGGAATTCTTGGACGTTGGAACGAATCGCACCGGGTGCAAGCGCTGAGCACCTTCGCGCTGTGCGTCTCGACGACAAAGAAAAATTCTTCTTCACCGATGTCCGCTCGCTCGCGACCAGCTTGAGAAAAATCGTCGGCGCTGACGGACAAAAATCCATTCTCGCCGACGCTGAGCGCATCCTCGCCGGCAACCTCCCCTTCTTCGGTCAACTGTCCTTCCCCTGCGGATTCCCTCCGCCATGGTTTCAGAATCCGGCCACCTCGCAAAGCGTATCGCCGCACCAGCCCTGGACGCAGATGCGATTCGCTTCGCCCAGCTATGGCGACCTGAAATTCATCCTCGAGCCCTCCCGGTTCTTGTTTATCTACTCGTTGGTTCGAGCCTACGCGCTCAGTGGCGACGAGCGTTTCCCTCAGGCTTTCTGGAGCGCAATCGAGGACTGGGCCCGTCACAGCCCGCCCATGTCCGGCCCACTGTGGATTTGCGGACAAGAATGTTCGTTGCGTATCGTCGCATGGTCGTTTGCGCTGCAAAGTTTCATTCATTCACCCTCGACCACCATCGAGCGAGTCGCGCTCCTCACTTCTATGATTGCCGCTCACGCCTGGCGCACGACGCAGACGCTGGGCTACGCCCGCTCTCAGCGCAGCAACCACTTGATCACCGAGGCGGTCGGTTTGTGGACGACGGGCACGCTCTTTCCCGAATTATGGTATGCCGAAGTTTGGCAAAACGTAGGCGCACAGCTGTTGCATGAAGCCGTCCTTGACCAGATCACACCCGAGGGCATATCCCACCAGCACTCCTTCAACTACCAGCGAATGAATCTTCACTTGTTACTGTGGGCATTACGATTGGCCGAAGTTTGCGGTGCTCGGTTGCACGAAGACATTCGCCAGCGCGCGCTGGCCGCGTTCGACTTCATGCGCCAGTGGGTAGATCGCGCCAGCGGTTCTGCGCCGAACTATGGCTCCGATGACGGCAGCCTGATCCTGCCTCTCGCATCCGCATCGTATCGCGACTTCCGTCCGCTGTTGCAATTGGGTGCCTCTGTTCTCGATCGACCTGGCCTGAAAGCAGGTCCTTGGGATGAAACCGCCCTCTGGTTTGGAATCCAGCCAGGGTCGGCGAAAAATCCGGATCTGCCGAGCCCGCCTTCCGTCCACACTGGATATTTTCGCCTCGGCGATGCCAACTCATGGGCGCTGATCCGCGCTGGTCACTACACTCGCCGTCCTTTTCAAGCCGATCAGTTGCACGTGGATTTATGGGCGGGTGGCATCAATCTCGCGCGGGATCCCGGAACCTATCTCTACAACGGCCCCGCGCCGTGGAATAATGCATTGGCGGGCACCGCAGTCCATAACACTATTACGGTCGATCATCGCAACCAGATGCGGCGCGCCGGGCGCTTCTTATGGCTCGACTGGGCGCAGGCGGAGGGGCAAGCCTCAAGACGATCGTCATCGCGCCATGAGAGTCTCTCCGATCGTTTTGAAGGCGAGCACGATGGTTACCAGCGCTTCGGCATCACGCACCGCCGCACCGTCGATTGGCTGTCTGGCGCAGGTTGGCTGATTGTCGACGACATAAGGGGTCCCGGTGTGCACAGCGTGCGTTTGCATTGGCTGGTGGCTGATCTGCCCTATGATGTTTCTGACGCACCTTTTGATGTAGCGTTCAGATCAGAGCGGTCTCTGATTCGCTGGCATATCTTGTCGACTGCTCCTGCAAAGGCGTCAATCGTGCGCGCCGGAAAGCTGGTATGGGCAGCGGACGGGGGACCGATAGATTTGGCGGGCGCCGAAACCGAGTTGCTCGGGTGGGAATCGCCCACCTATGGCAGCCTGCAACCAGCGGTCTCGCTGCTTTGCGAAACTCGATCACGGTTACCGGTGCGCTTTGCAACGGTGGTTCTCACCGATGATCGGTGCCAACTCGAATCGAAGGACGGCCAGCTGATGATTTTGCGGGATACCGTCGCGACTCATCGGCTGGAGATTTCGCCGAGCGGTAACGCTGCGGCGAAGCCCGAATTCTCGGCGATCGGTATGGCGAAGATATGAAGCAAGTTTTCCAGGATGCTCGCAGTGCCGAAATTTCTGTGGTGGAAGTGCCTGCGCCAAAGTTGCTTGCCGGATGCGTGCTCGTGCGCACCGCCGCCTCTCTGGTGTCAGCCGGCACCGAGCGCTCAGCTTCCGAATTTGCCAGCAAGAACTTGCTGCAAAAAGCCCGCATGCGGCCCGATCTGGTGCGCGAGGTTCTCAGCAAGATCAGTCGCGATGGATTAGCCGCAACCATCTCTTCCGTCCGTAGCCGTCTCGATCAACCGAGCGCTCTCGGCTACAGCAGCGCTGGAACCGTGATCGCGGTTGGCGAAGGCGTCGTCGATATCAACCCCGGCGATCACGTGGCCTGCGCAGGCGCCGGGCATGCCGTGCACGCCGAGTTCGCCTGTGTTCCGCGTCTCCTCGTTGCGCGTATTCCATCCGACGTTGTCGCCTTCGAAGAAGCGGCATTCACCACCGTGGGCGCGGTGGCTCTCCATGGAATGCGCATCGCCGAAGCCAAGCTGGGGGACATTGTCGCCGTGATCGGTCTCGGCCTGCTGGGCCAACTCACCGTGCAGATTCTCAAAGCCGCAGGCTGTCCCGTGCTGGGCATGGACATCTCTCGCGAACGCGCGGAACTTGCTCTACGCCTGGGCGCCGACGCAGTGAGCACCACTTCCACCGCCTTCGAGAGTTTATGTTTGCAGCATTCTGCAGCGCGTGGTGTAGATGCCGTGCTCATCACCGCGCAAACCACCAGCAACGATCCCGTGAATCTCGCCGGAGCCATCGCTCGAAATCGTGCTGTCGTGGTCGCGGTTGGCTCGGTGGCGATGGATATTCCGCGCCGGCCTTTCTACGATAAAGAGCTCGATTTTCGCATCTCGCGCTCTTACGGCCCCGGCCGCTATGACGCCGTGTACGAGCAGAAGGGCATCGACTACCCAATCGGCTACGTTCGCTGGACTGAGACGCGCAACATGGAGGCGTTTCTCAAGCTTCTGGCCGATCGCAAACTTGATCTGCGACCGCTGATTACTCACCGCTTTCCAGTTACGAACGCCAACTCCGCCTACGACCTGATCACCGGAAAAACGCACGAGCCATCTCTCGGAGTTCTCATCACCTATCCGGAAAATGCGCCTGAAAATGATACGCGCGTCGTTCGCATGAACGTCAGCCTCGATTCCGATCAAATCGCCCCCAAGCCCGCATCTAAACTTGATCTGACCCTTCGCATTGGCCTGCTCGGAGCCGGAAGCTTCGCCACCAGCACGCTTCTGCCGGTGATTAGGAGAATCGGCGGCCGACAACTCGTCGTGGTCGGCGCGGCCAATGGGTCGCACGCCCGCCACGCCGCTGCTAAATTTGGATTCAGCTCTTGCACCACGGATGAAAACGAAATCCTCTACAATCCAAACGTAAACACGGTTGTCATCACCACGCGCCATCATCTGCATGCGCACCAGGTGATCGCTGCGCTCAACTCTCGCAAGCATGTTTTCTGCGAAAAGCCCCTCTGCCTCAACCCATCTGAGCTACGCAAAATCGTTGCGGCCCATGAAGATTCTCCTTCTGCCGAGCCACCGATTTTAATGGTCGGCTTTAATCGCCGCTTTGCGCCTCTCGCGGTTCGTCTCAAGATGTTCCTGCAGGAGGTTCACGAACCACTAGCAGTTCACTATCGTGTCAATGCCGGCTTCTTGCCCGCCGATCATTGGCTGAACGATTCGCAGCAGGGCGGAGGACGCATCCTCGGCGAGGTCTGCCACTTCGTAGATTTCCTCTGCTTTCTGACGGCATCCTCCCCGGTCGAGATCGAGACGTGCAGTCTCACCAACGCCGGTCAATATAGCAACGACAACGTCGAATGTTGGCTGCGTTTTGCGAATGGTTCGATCGGGACAATCAGCTACTTCGCCAACGGCGACAAATCTTTTTCCAAGGAGCGTATCGAAGTGTTCGGCGGCGGCAGCGTGGCCATGCTCGAAGATTTTCGCCGTCTGGAACTCGTCCGCCATGGAAAGAAGAATGTCTTCCGCTCTCTTCTGCGCCAGGACAAAGGCCATGACGCGGAATGGCAAGCCTTTAGCCAAGCCGTTCGAACCGGATCCGATTCGCCAATCCCGTTCCGCGAAGTGGTGAGCTCGATGCTGGCGACCTTCGCGCTGGAGGAATCAAGATGTTCAGGACAACGGATCCCAGTACCAAGCGCCGAGAGCATCTTCAGCGCGTGCCGATTAGCGCCCGATGCAACCGGCTTTGACCAGGCTTCGTAAAGTTCAACTCCGGACTGCTGTTTGCGCATCATGAAGATACTCTACGTATCGCAATACTTTCCGCCAGAGATGGGCGCGCCCGCCGCGCGTGCCGCCGAACTGTCGCGGCACTGGGTCCATGCCGGCCACGAAGTGACTGTGCTCACCGGATTTCCCAATCACCCCACCGGGGTGATTTCTCCTGAGTACCGCGCAAAGTTCCGCCGCCTGGTATCGCGTGAGTTCGTCGATGGCGTGAATGTTGTTCGCACGTTCCTGCTTCCTTTTCCCAACCGCAACGCATACAAGCGCATGTTAAATTACACTTCGTTCTGCGCCTCCGCTGCCGCTACCGGCTTATCCATTCAGCGTCCCGACGTTGTCATTGCCACCTCGCCACAATTGCTGGTCGCGCTTTCCGGGTGGTGGCTGGCCCGTTGGAAGCGCGTACCTTTTGTCTTCGAGGTGCGCGATCTCTGGCCCGAGTCATTGGCCGCCGTCGGCATGGGCAAGGAAAACTCCATTTTGCATCGAACCTTGGCGAAACTCGCTGGATTTCTCTACGCGCACTCCGATCGCATTGTCGTAGTCACGTCGGCCTTCCAAGATTACCTCGTTGATCACTGGCGCGTGCCCCGAAAAAAAATCTCCGTCATCGAGAATGGAGTCGAGATCCAGCTCTTCGTCCCCGAACCATCCAACGGAGAGTCTCGACTGCGCCTGAGAAGGGAACTCAACCTCGAAGGAAAGTTTGTCGCTTCTTATATCGGTACTATGGGCATGGCCCACGGCATGGAAACCATCATCGCCGCCGCCGCGCAGTTGCAGGAGACGAATCCCGAAATTGTTTTTCTGATGGTGGGCGAAGGCGCAGAAAAAGAACATGTCATTGCGCTGGCCCGAGAGCGCGGTCTGGAAAATATTCGCTTCGTCGATCAGCAGCCGCGCGAAAAAATTCCCGCCTACATCGGCGCGTCCGATGTCTGCCTGGTTCTGCTGAAAAAAACCGATCTGTTCAAGACGGTCATTCCCACCAAGATGTTGGAGTTCATGTCCAGCGCGCGTCCCGTCATTCTTGGAGTAGACGGCCAGGCGCGCGAAATTCTAGAGGAAGCCGGCGCCGGGCTGGCGATCGAACCGGAAAATTCTGAATGGCTGGTCAGCTCGATTCGTTTTTTGGCCGCCAATCCGGAGTTGGCGGCCGAACTGGGACGGCGTGGCCGCGAGCACATTGTGAGCAAGTTTTCCCGCGCCCAAACTGCGGAAAGATATATTCGCGTGCTCGAACACCTCTTGCAGTTGCCGGGTTCGCGCTCCACAAAAGCGGCTGCCTAGGGCGCGGATAAAAACAGCTTCCTTCGCCTAAGATTTTCCAACCAACGTCTGCGGAACAGATTCCCTCTGAAGTTCATTGAGCCTCGGCCGATGCGTTCTGTAGGATACCCGGCACAGTGCAAACGCATCGGGCAATGAACCGTCAGCACTGCTTTTTCTATGGCCTTTGCCGACTCTACACCCCTTTCTGAACCACCGTCCTTACTTCGTCCCAAAATGCCAGAACTCGATTGCGTCCGCGGTGTGGCTATTTTAATGGTTTTGTTTTATCACGGATTTGCGACTCGGCAGGATCTGACAGCATTTTCTGGTTTACCCAGGCTTGTGGTGTGGCTTGCTTCCCCAGGCTGGACTGGCGTTAATCTTTTTTTCGCGCTCTCCGGTTTTCTCATCACCGGAATACTGCTCGATAGCAAGCCTAACCCTCAGTACTACCGGCGTTTTTATGTACGCCGCGCGCTCCGGATTTTGCCCGCCTATTACGCGCTTCTTTTTGTATTGGTCATCCTCGGCTCGTACTGAGTGCAAGACCAAAAAGTCTTTTGGGCCTTCCTGGGCCTAAGTGCGATTTACCTGGCCAACGTTACCGTTCTTTTTGGCGTGCCCATTCAGTTCGGAATCCTGTGGTCACTGGCGGTCGAGGAACACTTCTATCTCTTTTGGCCGGTCATTGTCAGAAACGTAAGCCGGCGAGGCGTAGGCGTCTTCGCGGTCGTGATTGCAGCCGCCGCTGCTTTCGCGCGGATCCTCACCTGGCGACTCGGGTACGACTATTTCGCGCATTACACCTGGCTGGTGGCGGATGGCTTGGCCTTGGGATCTCTGCTGGCTGTCCTCCTGCGCAGGCCGCTGGGAAATCGTCGGGGCTTGCGACTCATCTTGCTGGGCGCGCCTGCGGGCGCGATCGCTTTGCTCGGGTTGGATATCCCGTTCCATCGTCCTCTTGCAGGAGGTGCGCTGCATATATCCGCTTTGAATCTTGCGTGTAGCGCAACCGTCGCAGGTTCTTCGGAGAGATCAGCTATGGCCTCTACCTCATCCACATGTTGATGTTCAATATTTTCGATAACCTCGAGCACAAAATCTTTCGTCAGGCGCCTTCGTTCAAAGGACACTTTGGCGTCATGCTGGTCCGCTTCCTGATGTGCAGCGGCATGGCGATTGGATTGGCATATCTTTCCCGGCGCCACTTCGAAGAGCCGTTTCTGCGCTTGAAAGATCGTGCCCCAACGACTTCAACCGGCGCGATTCGCGAAGCGGCCGCTGCCTAGCAATTATGTCGCATTCGCCCGATTACGAACCACGCCCTCGGCGTGGCTCCAATCGCTGTTGCTGCACATACTCCCATGGCGAGATAAAAAAGCCCGAACCATCTCTCTTCCGAGTTCGGCGGTACTAGAAAATGCAACAAGACATAGCCCAGTGCCACCGCGAAGAAAACTCGCGTGCGCTTCGAGAGCATCCCGATCATCCCCAGCAACAGAAAAGGCAAGAAGAAACTTTCCATCACTAACGTCACGCCAAATTTGAAGGCAGATAGATACTCCCTGAACGACAAATGGACCGTCATCTCACCCGGAGCGGTAGGAACGCCAACAAAGTTGCGATAGTAGAGCATCCCAACACCGTAATCTCCTGCGAAGTGATTGATACCGAGGACACACCCGACCGCCAACAGCGCGAGCACGCCCGCCTTCCAAAATTGCACCCGTCTTTCCAGCCAGCACGCCAGCAGAACCGGACCCGCCAGCACTAAGAAATCCGTTCGAAAGTAGAGAGAGGCGAGCAGAAGCGCCATGCCGGAAAGAAGCCGTTGCCTTTCGAAGATCAGATACAGCGCGGCAAAGGCGACCAGCGTTGCCAGCGCGTCCGATGTCGTGTCCCGTCCCAACTCAAGCAGCGGGGGACTGATCATGAGCAGAAGCGAAAACGCCAGCGCGTGTACCGCAAAATCCATACAAAAACCAGAACCCCGAGCAGGAAATTAAGACACCACTGAAATCAGAATTCCGCTCCGCACCAATCCCACTCCCGTCTTGCTGACCAGCCAAAGCGCCTGATTGTAGAGCGGACGGATGGCAAAGAACGGCAGAAACTCTGCGAACGTGCCGGCGTTCGCGGCCCGCGCCTGGCGTGATCTATTCTGATCTGCAGGCGCCCCTGCGTCGCGCCCCAGCAGATGGTCCCGCGCGATTTTCGGAACCGATCGGTTGACCTCGGCATACACGCGCTCGTGCACTCGCACAGGATCTCGCTCTTCCGTGAGCAGTGCATTGCCCATGTATTGAAGCGAGTCCATGCTGTACACCGGAGTGCGATAAAGATGAACCGCCGACCCGCCCAGCAGAAGTAAGTAAAAAAAGATAAGCGCTTTCGTCAGTACAGAACTCCCGGCGGAATTCTTTACCGGCAACGCTTCAGCACGAGGCGTAATCGGCACAATCTGGGCAGCGCTCATGGGCTCTTACGTATTTCTGTTGAACTCACGCTCACGGATGCGCCGCAATCACCGCTAATCCCGTCGCAGTCGAGATCGCCGCTGAGAGACTTTGCGACGCCACCACGCGCGCCCCGCTCAGCGGCACAAAGAGAATATCGTCCGGCTGTAATGCCAGATCCGGCGCCTTTGCCTCCAGCATCTTCTTCAATGGAATTTTCGTCGACGTCATTCCATTCGGCCCTTTGCGGATGATGCATGTCCCGCTCATCTTCGCCGTGTGATTCGTTCCGCCCGCCAGCGCCAGCACCTGCAGCACCGTCAGCGATCCGTTATCCACCAGGAATCCCGAAGGCCGCCCCACCTCGCCGACCACGTACACGATCGGCGCGCGCGGTACGGTGATCGTATCCCCAGGCAGGATCTCAATGTTATCTTGCAAATCGTCCGCCAGATTTCTTGGCAAGTTGAGCGTGATCGGCCCGTCGGGACTGTGCTGCCGGATGATGCTTACCTTGCGCCCTGCTGACTGCGAAAATCCTCCCGCTGCAGAAATCAGGTCATAGAGCTTGCGATTCCCAATCGCCGGATAAATGCCCGGTCTCGCCACTTCTCCCAGCACCGTCACTCCCTGAGAAGCCGACTCATCCAGAAAGATCGTGACGTGAGGATTGCGCACGAACCCTCCGCTCTCCAATCGTTTTTCAATGAGAGCTTGCGCCTCTTCCATCGTGAGATCGCCTATGTGTACATAATCGATCAGCGGGAGATAAACGTCCCCGCTATTGCCGATTCTTGCCTTCGTAGTGAGTTCGGGCACGTTATACACGGCCACATCAATCAAATCCCCCGGACCGAGTTTTAGCGACGATGACCCAGGATCGGCGCTGCTGGCAACAATTCCCGTAGAACTATTCGGTGCTGGGGACGATGCATTGCTGCGCCCGATTCCCACCGCAGCTTGAGCGAGGGGTTGCGCCGGTGGCAGCGCTGTCTTTGTATTTTCGGCTGGTGCCGCCGCCGCCGTTTGCTGAGCCATCGCCTTGAACACCGGGTTCGAGAGTGAAATCAAGAAAAGCGCGAGCAGGCTGAGGGCGCTGGCAAAATGAAATCTGCCGAACTCCATTTACAAAACCTCGGTTGGATGAAGGATCGCTCAGAAGTTTAGCACGATGCACCCCAAGCCGATCATAACCATCTGTTACTCGGAAAGATTCATTCCCCCGATTTCCACAGATTTTTCTGGCGCGGGAATTGAAACCACAACTGCGCCCTGCTACATTGCGAGCAACCCTCAAGACCACAAAAATGCAGACGGAACCCAGAAACACACTGCCAGCCAGCATTGTGTCGCTGCAATACTTATCTGTCGAGTGAACGATGTGGCGAGTCGGCTCTCGTGATCGAACCCCAGGGGGTGTCGTTGACAGTCGTTTTTTTTGGGATTTTCTTTCTGTCGTTGTTGTCTTCGTTCGTACTCACGCGCTACGTGAGAGACTTCGCCTCCCGGCGCGGCTGGGTCACCGCGCCCTCGCAGGAAAGACATCTGCACTCCACCCCTCTCCCCCGCCTGGGTGGAGTGGCCATCTTCATCTCCTTTTCGTTGAGCATCGTCGCAGCTGCCATCATCGCCTCCTACGTTCCCCATCTTCGCTCGGCGCTTTCGGTGAAGATGTTGTTAATAATTCTCGCGCCCGCCTCTTTGGTCTTCCTGCTGGGCGTGTATGACGATCTTTTTTCCGCCGGCCCCTATCTGAAGTTCGCCGTGCAAGCCGTCGCCGCTAGCATGTTGTTCATGGGCAATCTGCGCATTCTAAATGTCCCGGTGGTGTTTGGCACGCATCAGTTGCCCTGGTTTGTTGGCCTGCCCTTAACCATTTTGTGGGTGCTGGCCATTACCAACGCCTTCAATCTTATCGATGGACTCGACGGCCTGGCGGCCGGTTCCGCTCTGTTTTCGACACTTGTGGCTTTCGTGGTGGCTTTGTTGACCGGATACTCGCTGGTCACGGTGATGACCATCGCTCTGGCGGGCGCGATCCTCGGATTTCTACGCTACAACTTCAATCCCGCGACCATTTTTCTCGGCGATTCGGGCAGTCTATTTATCGGTTTCCTGCTCAGCGCTCTCGCGCTGGCTGGCGCGCAAAAAGCTCCGACGATCGTAGCCGTCGCCATTCCGGTGGTTTCCTTCGGACTGCCGATTCTCGAAACCTCGCTCTCCATCCTTCGCCGCTTGATCGGCGGACGTCCCGTCTTCACCGCCGACCGCGAGCACATCCATCACAAACTCTTGCAGCACGGCCTCACCCATCGTCAGGTCGTGATCGTGCTCTACGCGGTTTCCGCCGTCTTCGCCCTGCTCAGTTTGTTTCTGCTTTGGCCAACCGGCAGTTCGCTTGGCCTGGTGTTAGCGGTGCTCGGCATCGGCATCTGGATCGGCGTGCAGCGCCTCGGCTATCTCGAACTCGGAGAACTTGGCCGCGTCGCGCAACGCACCTTCGAGCAGCGCCAGATTTTCATCAACAATTTGGCCATCCGCCGCGCCACCGAAGAACTGAAAGTGGCTCGCGACTACCAACAGATTCGCCGTGTTCTCGAAGCCGCTTTCAACTCCAACGACTTCGATAGCTTCGACGTAAAATTCAAACTCTTTCCCGGAGAAGCCCGCCCCGTCGAGGCCATTGACGCCATTGCCTCACCGCGTCGCGGAGAAGTCTCCTTTAAATGGGAGAAGACGCACTCTGATTCCCTCGTCGGTCTCGCGGTGTGGACTCTCTCGCTCGACCTTGTCAGCTCTGCGAATCGCCATCGCGGAGCGATGATGGTTCATCGTTCCTACTCGCACCGGAATCTTCAACTCGATATCAATCTTCTAACCTACGCCTTCCCTGTAGCTCTGGCCGATGCCCTCGACCGCATCCTTCTCCACCAGGTGCAAGTCATCCCTCACTCCGAAAATGACGAACAAGGCCTGATCGCCGCCCAGGCCGGCTAATGCGTTCTTGTTATCGAGTTCAACGGTTTGGATTGATCCCCACAGCATTGAGAAGGAAGCATCCGTTAACGCAATATCTGAAATTGTTGGACTCATGTGCATGTTACGCGTAGAAACATCGGACGCGGAGCATAATGGAGGGGATTGCAGATGTGGATTCCGAACATTTGAGGGGTTATGGTGAGCATCCTGGAATCTCTGACGCAGGGGCTTAACATCATCGAGAGACCGGATTGGGTGACTTTTGTCGAAAGACTCGATCGCGCCGTCCAGTCAGGACAGTTGAGAGAGATACCAGCCCTAAAGCCCGTCTGGGGAGGTAGGAGCGAGAAGTGGTTTCTCGATCCCGAGACCGGCGAAGTGTATTTCTATTCTCCCCCTAACCCGCCCTGTATGCCAAAATGGGGAAAAGTAGATCTACTTGGAACCGTGGAGTCGCCCAATCCGGCTCCCCTCAGCGGCATCAAGATCGGCCCAAAAACCGTAATGATGGCTCATTTTCTGAAACTACAGATTGAGGCTCTTGTCGCGCGGGGGTTGGTAGAAGCTCTGCCCACACCCGCGAGCGCGGATGTCTCAAAGGATCGATCAGAGAGTTGGTACAGAGATACTGTGTCTAACGTGGTATATCGGCTTACCGAGCACTATCCGTTGAAGGGCAATGATGATATTCGGTGGGAAGTCGTTCCTCAGGCAGAGCTAAGCTGGAGGGTTCAATAATCTCAAAGGGAACCGTACAGCACTTGGCGGCAAACCTTTCCCACAATCTCCTTCTTAATCTCGCGCGAGACAGGCTGCTGCTTGGTGGTTTGTGAGGCCGAAAGAAGGCAATGCCGAGCGCACACCTGTCCTCTGGGTTTCAGGTGTAGGGAACTACGGGGAGGGCCGCTGCTTTACAGTTTCGCGCTGACGTAAGAGTTAATTTCGCAATTCAGGCAAACTTCTTCGAAGGTCGGTGCTGTCCACTGCATTGTTTTCTTCCCCCAGTCGCTCCAGGCTTTTGCCTCAAGCGTTCGGTGATTCTATACCGGCACTTGCCCCAAATCAATAGGGTGAAAATCACCCTGGACGAAAGGCTCCATTGAGTCCAATCTCTCGAAACAACCCCGTGAAACCACCCCACTTTTCCACATCCGGAACCATCGCGGCTACTGTCTAACGCCCTCGATCCTATTTACCTTATCCTTCTCTAAGATTTGACCCAGAAAGGTACGCATGTTTGGCAAGAGCATTTACGGCACAGCCTTCAAAGACATCGAATTCGTTCCGCTGCAGTCCGCTTCTTTTTGCGTGCAATGCGAGTTGATCAGCACCAATAGCACGCCCTATTGCCTGGCTTGTGGAAGCCGGTCGCTGCTCAGCCTCAGCCGCGTCCTCGGCGGATCGCTTCGCCATCAGCAGGCCGCGCACCTCATCACCGACTCCGAACTCGACAGCCTCGTGCGCGATCTCTTGCGCACCGTCCCCGACCCAACCGTCTTGGACGTCGCTGACCACCACGCGCGCCTTCCATCGCTCGCCCTTCGCGGCCAGCTTCGCGTCGCCAACGCGGCCCATCCAGTCTCCGGTTTTCGCGCGGTGCATCCCGGAGAAGAAGTTGAAATTCACGCCGCCGAACTCGATCTTGAACCAGCCATCAGCGCCATTACCGAACGCGCCCAGCATTTGACTGGCGCTACCGGCGCAGCCATTGCTCTACAGGCTGGCAACGAAATCGTCTGCCGTGCTCGCGCTGGACGCACCGCTCCCGACCTCGGTGTCCGCCTGCAAACCGAGACTGGAATTTCCGCCGAAGCCGTGCGCACCGGCGAAGTCATGCTTTGCCACGATGCCGAGCGCAACCCGCGCGTCGATCTCGCCAGCTGCCGCCGCTTGGGCGTCCGCTCCATCTTGGTTTCGCCGCTGCGTTATTACCGCCGCACTCTGGGCGTCTTTGAGGTTCTGTCCTCTTCTCCCAGCGCCTTCGACGAACGCGACGTAGCCACCATGCAACTGCTCTCCAGCATGATGGTCGCCGCCATCTCTCGCATCTCCAGCCTTCATCAAACCCGCCTCTCTCGCCGAGCTGGATAACGAGGGAATGACTATGTGCACGAAATTCTTGAAGGCGCGCCATGAAGGAAAGTTGCGAACCGAAGGATATGAATGGAAGGTTTGAAGGGGCGGCAGAAGACGCATCCCTCTCAAGCTGAGTTTTCCGGGCTGCTTGGACACCTGCCGTCCGATACAACCTAGAAACCCATGATGTTATAGCCGCAGTCTACGTAGATTACTTCGCCGGTGATGCCGCTGCTGGCATCGGAGGCGAGGAATACTCCAGTCGACCCTACCTCTTCTACTTCGACGCGTCGACCAAGAGGGGCTCGTTCTTCGTGCCCTTTGAGCATGTCACCGAAGCCGGCGATGCCGCGGGCGGCGAGGGTCTTGATGGGTCCGGCGGAGATGGCGTTGACGCGGATTTTCTTTTTTCCTAATTCGTAGGCCAGGTAACGGACGCTGCATTCGAGTCCGGCTTTGGCGACGGCCATTACGTTGTAGCGCGGGACGACTTTTTCCGAGGCGTAGTAAGTCATGGCTAGGATCGAACCACCATCTTCCATCAGCGGCGCGGCGGCGCGGGCTACGGCGATGAGCGAGTAGACGCTGACATCGAGCGCGACGCGGAAACCTTCGCGCGTGGTGTTGACGAAGTCTCCCTTGAGTTCGTCGGCGGGGGCGTAGGCGACGGAGTGTACGAGTGTATGTAGCTTGCCGTAACGTTCCTTCAGCGTGGCAAAGAGGCCGTCGATTTCTTCGTCTTTGCTGACATCGCACATGTAGCCTTCGGCGCCGGGCAGCGAGAGGATGAGGTCTTTGGCTTCCTGCTCCAGACGCTCGTTCTGGTAGGTGATGGCGAGCTTCATGCCGGC
Organism: uncultured Acidobacteriaceae bacterium; assembly: GCA_963818935.1. Classification (GTDB taxonomy): domain Bacteria; phylum Acidobacteriota; class Terriglobia; order Terriglobales; family Acidobacteriaceae; genus Sulfotelmatobacter. The sequence goes on along the minus strand of CAWFUK010000034.1, from coordinate 310,266 downwards.
GGCGTGCAAGCCTTGGGCAATGGACCAGGCGATCGAGCGTTTGTTGGCGACTCCGAAGACGACGGCATTACGGCCTTGCAGATCTGACATGCGGGCTCCGAACTGAAACAGTATGGAATGGGAAAGAATAACAGCGGAGGGCATCGATTTACTACGGAAGCGCGGACGCACGGAGAAAAACCAAAATATAACGAAAAAACAAGAGCTCGGGATCGGTGTCTCTTTGCCTCCCCGGTAGAGCGGGTTTACTTCGCTGCTCCCACTTCCTCGATCACAGCGGGTGTTCCCACCGGCCAACTGGCGGCTACGAACGACAGCATATACACGCAGGCGACGATGGCGTATCCCGCAACAAGACTGATGTTGTGGGCGACCGCGCCTACGCACAGGGCGAGCACCAGTTGGAGCGAGGTGCCGAGCAGGTTGTAGGCATTCTGCACCCGCCCCATGAGGTGCTTGGGCACCATTTCCATTAGGTTGGTATTCATCGCGACCCCGCCCACGCCACGCGCTGAGCCCATCACGAAATAAACTGCAATAGCGAGATAGAGGAAGTGCGAAACCGGGGCGGCGGCCATGCATACGGAAAGCATCGCCATGGAAAACGCTATGGTGCGGCGGCCGCCAAGCACGGCGATGATTTGTGCGGTGCACAGCGCGCTGACAAATGCGCCCGTGCCCCATCCTGCGCTAAGCCAGCCATAGCCGACCGCGCCGGAGTGAAAGATGCGATCGCTGAGCGACGGCGTGAGGATTCCCCCGGTCATCATCGCTCCCAGGAAAAGAGCCCAGCTCAGACCGAGGTTGACGATAGCGCGGCGGTCGCGAATGAAGTGGACCGCTTCGCGCAGGTCGCGCCAGAAGCGCTGCAGCTCGGTTTCGGCCGCGACGAGATCGCTGCGCAACTGATCCGCGTGGATCACAACGTGGCGGCCTTTGCGCACGGCGAAGTAGCACAAGAATGAGACCAGATAAGTCGAAACGTCGATCAGCAGCACGCCGCCCAGTCCGATGTGGTTGTACATAAAGCCGACTACGGCTCCCGCGATCAGCCATCCTCCTTGCACGCCAGCCATCAGAAAAGTGTTCGATTGCACGAACTGGCCCTCGGGAGTCAGTTCCTGAATTAGAGCGGTGACTGTGGGCCAGAACATCCAGAAGCCGGCAGAAACGAGGGTATTCATAACGTAAAGCTGCCAGATGTGAACCCGATGCTCGAAGGCCAGGATGGCGATGCTAAGGATGATCACCCCGCGAATGGAGTCGAGCCACATGACCAGGCGGCGGCGATCCTCCCGATCGATGATCACGCCGGAGAAGGGAACGAGCAGCATCGCCGGAACCGTCTGCAGCACGACGAACCATCCCAGCGCCATTTCGTTGTGTGTAGCCTGCAGCGTGTACCACGAGACCGCGGCCGAGTTCATTCCGCTGCCGAACATGGAGATCATGTTGGCCGCAAAGACGAATCGCAACGGGCGCTGGCCAAGAATCGCACGCATGTATTTACTTTAGCGCAGGGAGCGGACGTCGGACTCAGGCTTCGGACCTCGGACCTCGATCGGCAGTCGCCAGTTGCGACTGAGAGCCGATTTCGCTCCCTTGATGATCCTGCTTGCATGCGTCGGTAATTCGGCGCTACGATTCGCGTGTTCGGAGGCGTGAACTGAAAACTTTCCTCATCGCCGTGATGAGCCTTCTGAGCCTGTTCGTATTTTTCTTGGGATTGGCGCGGCAGGACGTGATGTGGTTGTTTATTTCATTTCTGTGTTTGCTGGTTTCGGGAGTGTTTGTGCAACTGCTGATTAATCGCAGGAAGGGTTCAAGCTAGATCTGGATAAGTACAGTTGGGTTCTCAATCGGTGCGATGCGGCTGCCGGCCGATAGCCTACAAGACGCCTCCGGTTTTTACTGCCAGAATATTCAGCGCCATCTCCAGTTGGGTAATAGCCGCTCCGATCTCGGGATGAGTTCCAATCTTCTCCTGCAAGGCTTTCAGAATTTCGTGAGCGCCGGCAATGTGGGTTGCGGCTTGTGACTGGTCAGGCTCGGGAGTGGATTTGCGGTTTGCGTCCATGGGGCGGCTCCTCTCATCCATTTTACGCATTCGAAGTGCGGCCGCCGCTGAAATTCTTGCGATCATTGATTCCGGATTATTGGCTATGCCGCGCTAAGGCTTAACCAGCTCTTCGGAGAGCAAGTGAGCTTTCAAGGCGAGATTGTGGCCGCGCTCAAGGTCCCCCTCGGCAATGGCAGATTTGGACTGTTCGAGGAACTCGTTGATCTGGGTCACCGTTTCCTGCTGGCTGGGCGTAAGTTGGCGTCCTGCGATTTTTTTGAGATTTTCTTCGGTCGCGGATTTGAGTGCGTCGCTTGAGCGCTGTTGGGCGGCCTGTTGAGCCGTGTCGCCGGCGGTGAATTGCACGGTGGGTTCGTCCGAGCCTCCGTTGCGGACGACTCTCTTGGCAGGAGGACAGGGCGGCAGCGACTTGGATGCGGCGTTCGCTGACAAGTCAGCGGAAGCGCCTGTCTTGGCTTCCGCAGGAGTTTGAGGTGAGCAAGTGGGTGCGGCGGTTTTTTTGCGATGCCGCGGGCGTTTGGGGGGTGGGTTGGATGGACTCGAGGAATCTGCTTTCGGAGCGGCCGAAGAAGGCGCAGGCTGTGCCGGTTGGGAGCTCTCCGATTGCGGCTGAGGCGATGCGGCGCCCTGGTTTTGGGCGTTGAGCGAGTTCGCGGGTATCCCCAGAATTAGGGAGAGAGAGAAACAAAATCCGAGGGGTGCGGCCAGATTCATATTCGATCCCGCGGTTCGGCGCGCCCTTCAATTCTACGCGCGGAAACGTGAACGAAGAAACTACTTTGCGGTAAAGACTAGCGGTTCAGCTGGGTTGCAGTTTCTGCCTTAGCGCTTAGACTGGCGGTGGCAAGGGGCAAACGAAAGCGGAAAGTTGTCCCCTCACCTTCGGTGGATTCGAAATCTACTGATCCGTAGTGCCATTGCAGGATCTGGTAGGTCTGGGCGAGTCCGATGCCATTGCCTTCTTTCTTGGTGGTGAAATAAAGTTCAAAAATCTTGTCCTGCACAGCTTGCGGGATGCCGGTTCCGCGGTCGCTTATTTCAACGATGACTGAATTCTCGTCGCGATGCGCCGAAATGGTCAGTTCGCCGCCCATGGGCATGGCTTGGATTCCGTTGAGCACAACATTGAGCAATGCTTGTTTCATGAAGTCGAGATCGGCTTTGACGGGCAGCGGTTCGTCGGGCATACGACGGTTTATCTTGACGCCATGCTGCTCGGCGTCGGGACCGGCGAGCAGCGTAACGTCATCGAGCAGGCGGCGCAAATCGGTTTCCATCAGGTGAAGTTCGCGGGCGCGCATAAAGTCGACCAGGGTTTGCACGACGCGGTCGAGACGGTGAATCTCGTTGCCGATGATGTCCATGTGACGGCGCGTGTCAGGGTCGAGTTCGGCCAGCTTGTTTTGCAGAAGCTGCAAGTGCAGCACGATGGCGTTGATGGGATTTTTCACTTCATGGGCCACGCCGCCGGTCACGCGGCCGCTGGCCGAGAGGCGGCGGGACATCTCAATTTCATCACCGATGCGGCGCACGGATTCGGCATCGCGCATGATGAGGAGCGCGCCGATCTGCGTGCTCTTCTCCTGAACCGTCTCCTGAACAAAATCCAACGAAACCTGCACGCGCCTGCCAGCGGGAGCGATAAATTCGCGCTGCGAGAGCTGCGTTTTGCGGGCGAAAGCCTCGAGGACGGTGAGACCGAGCGCCGAATCCGGGAAGAAGACGTCCTTGACGGATCGCCCCAGCAATTCTCCGCGAGGCTGGCCGAGAAAGCGCTCAACCGGGGCGCTGACCAGCACCACGCGGAAATCTCGCGTGAACAGCATCAGGCCGTCCTGAAGTTTGGACATGAGCTGGTCGACATTGTCTTTCAGGGCGGAAAAAATCTCCCGGCTGTCGCGCATTTGACGGCCCAGGTTGGCGATCTTCAACGTCACCAGGCCGAGTTCGTCATGCTCGGATTCGTCTGTGTAGAGAGCGTCAGATTCACCGGAACTGACGCTATCCAAGTTTCGGCTAATCGCCTTTAACGGCCCGAGAGCGATGTTGGAAACTAAGACCGCCAGCAGAAACGAGACGAAAATAGAAGCCACCGAGAGGTACAAGGCACGCATCAGCCGCGGCGTAATTTCATTTCTGATGAAGGTTGTGGAGACGCCGATGCGAATCGTGCCGAAGGGTGTGTCGTTCAAAAGCAGCGGGGAAATGACATCGTAGACGGTAGGCGTGTGGTAGACCAGCGCAAGCTTTTTGCGGAAGCGGGCCGTCTTGACCGTAACAAACTGCGGACGTTCGGGCGCGGGTTTCCCGACGAATTGAGGGCTGGTGTGCAGCAGAGACTTGCCCCGGGCGTCAACAATGGAGACGTCGTAAATATAGGGCCAGAGCGCGGTGTAGGATTGCAGGTTGTTCAGAATGTTGGTATCCATCGGGAGATACTCGGCGATGGCTTTCCGCATGGCTTCAGGGTCGTTGGTGTCGATGCGGGTGCTGGTCAAATCGGGCAGATCGTTTTCGGCGAAGTAGCGCAGTTGCTCAGCCAGGTGGTCGGCGCCGTCGTAGGCATTGTTGATGGATTGAGCGAGGATCTCCGAAATATAAAAGTAGGAGAAAGTTGTAGCCATCACCGTTACCAGTAAAGTAATGGCCAGCACGATGATGATTTTGCGTCGCATGAAAAACAGTGGTTAGTGGATCGTGGTTAGCAGGTAGCAAAACCATCGCAGAAGTTGTTCGCGCGCCGTTGTTTCCATGAGCATTGAGCTCACTTACCCAACTGACCCCTAACCGCGTTTTCAATCCCCTTCTTTGTCGGTGGTTGCGTCCGCTGTACTGCTGCCGTATTCCTTCAGTTTGTTATGCAGAGTCTTCAGGCTGATGCCAAGAATCTCCGCGGCTTTGGTCTTGTTGTTGCTCGTGGACTCCAGGGTCTTGAGGATGAGCATTTTTTCCGCCTCGCCGACGGTGGTGCCTACCCCCAATCGAACCGCATCGGGATCGTTGGCCGCGGTGCGCACCGGGGTCTGGCCGAATCCCGGCGGCAGATGTTTGGTTTCGATCATGCCGCTGTCGCAGACAATGACCGCTCGCTCGATCGTGTTGCGCAATTCGCGGACGTTTCCCGGCCAGGAATAGTTGTTGAACTGGTTGAGCACAGCCTCGCTGACGGCGGCGACTTTGCGATTGTGTTTGGCACTCATTTCCGACAGCAGAAGCTGAACCAGGTCGGGAAGATCTTCCTTGTGCTCCCGCAATGGAGGCATGTGCACATTGAAGACGTTGAGGCGGTAATAAAGGTCGCTGCGCAGTTCGCCGCTGGCGACAGCGTCGTCCGGAACCTTGTTGGTTGCCGCCAGCACCCGCACATCCACAGCAGTTTCGACTTTGCTACCCAATCGGCGAAGCTTGTGGTCCTCGAGAACGCGTAGGAGCTTGGCCTGGGTGCCGACCGGCATTTCTCCGATTTCGTCGAGCAGGATGGTTCCGCCTTCGGCCAGTTCGAAGCAGCCAGTGCGGCGCTCTAAGGCTCCGGTGAACGCGCCCTTCTCATGGCCAAAGATCTCGCTCTCGATCAAAGTTTCGGGGATGGCGGCGCAATTGATGGCGACAAAGGGCCGATCGCGGCGCGGACTCAATTGGTGGATGGTGCGTGCTACCAGTTCCTTGCCGGTGCCGCTGGCCCCTGTAATCAATACCGAGGCCGTGCTGGGAGCTACCAGCTCGATCAAGCGGAAAATCTCCTGCATCTTGCGCGAAGAACCTCGCAATTGGCCAAGGGACGCAGAATCGCGGAGTTTGCGGCGATTGTCTTCGAGCTCGGCGCGGCCCTCCACCAGAGCCGAGGCATTTTGCAGCATGGTGTGTAGGCGCTTGGTGTCGATGGGCTTGGTAATGTAGTCATAGGCTCCCAGCCGCATGGCCTGTACGGCGCTATCGATGGTGCCTTGGGCGGTGACCATAATCACGGCCATAACTTGCGACTGTTCTCCCAGGCGTTCCAACAGTTCGATGCCGCCCATACGCGGCATCTTGAGATCGCTGACTATGATGGAAGGGCTCCAATGCGTCACTTTCTCGAGGCCCTCGACTCCATCGCGCGCAGTCTCGGCCCGGTATCCCCAGGAAGAAACCAGTTCCGCTAGCCCGGTTCGCTCGTTTTCCTCATCTTCGACGATTAATACTTTCTCGTGGCTCATTTCTTGCTTCGCATCCGCTCTCAGCCTCTATTGAATCCTAGCTATGGTTGCGCCATCCTAATCTTGGCGTCGTCTGGTGGTTGCGACATCAATGAACACCATACTCGGCCAGCTTTGTAGGGAGCAAGGTCTCGGCGGTCGGTAATTGGTTTAGTCAGTTAGTAAACGTTCCTCGTGCTTATGTCAAATTGAGACGAAGGTCGAGGTTGGGAAGGCCTCGGGTTTTCGGCAGAATTAGCAATTTTCTAAAATTCTGTTTTGGCATTAAGTTGCGATGCGTTAGAATTGCGGGTTCCAGTTTTGGGAGTCAGTCAAACCAGGGTTTCCTTGCGTCATTTTTCAACGCGGGCCAGCGCCTCGAAGCGCCGGCGAAATTCGCGTATCCAATTTGGAGGATGGAAATGTCAGTTTTCTCTCAGGTAAGCAAAGGCCGAGTAGTCGTTGGCCTGTTGGCTGTTTTAGCAGTTTCACTTATTTCGAGTACAGCACTGGCACAAAGCGACTCGAATCCCAAATGGGATTTGTTTGTAGGCTATCAGTACATACATCCAGGTGCCAACGTGCCGACGCCTTTTGGCGACCCGAATAATCCCACAGCCTATAAGCTGCCGGATATGACAAGGGGAGCTGGCGCAGCGGTGACCTACAATTTCGATCCTCACTGGGGTTTGGAGTTTGACTACGGTCATAACTGGGAGCCCACCGGCAATGCCGAGATTTATGAGGACACGACTTCTATCGGCCCGCGCTTCATGTGGCGCACGGACGAGGGCAATTACTTCATCCACTCGCTGCTCAGCCTGAACCGGGAGAAGGTGAACGGGCTAGGCGGCATTAATGGAATCGGAGCCCTGCTGGGTGGCGGAATGGACCTGCCGATCACCAAGAAATTTGCTTGGCGTGTTTTCCAGGTTGATTACGCCTGGGCGCGGCACAACTATGCCGATGACGCCGCCCCACAGTTTCCGGATCTGCGTCGCCCCAGCTTTGAGGGCATCCGCCTGCGCACTGGTGTTGTCTTTAGTTGGGGGGGTACGCCCGAGGTCGCGCCCGCGGCCAGTTGCTCGGTGCAGCCTACGGAAGTGATGGTCGGCGAGCCGATCACGGCTACGGTCTCCGCCACCAATTTCAATCCCAAGCACACTCTTACTTACGCCTGGACCGGCAATGGCGGCCAGGTTACCGGCAAAGATACAACCGCTTCCATCGATACCAACGGTGTGGCCCCCGGCAGCTACACGGTCACGGCGCATGTAACCGATGCCAAACAACATAAGAATGGCGAAGCAAGCTGCACCGCGAACTTCACCGTGAAACCGATCCCGCCCAAGAATCCGCCAACGATGACTTGCTCGGCCAATCCATCCACGGTAACGGCCGGCGGCAGCGTCACCGTAACCTGCAGCTGCACCAGCCCGGATGGACAGTCCGTTTCCGTCTCCAACTGGACCGCCAGTGGTGGAAGCATTTCCGGCAACGGCAATTCCGCCACGTTGAGCACTACCGGCGCACCTTCCGGCACAATCACGGTGGGAGCCACCTGTACCGATGCCCGCGGTCTGACCGGCCAAGGTTCGGCTTCCGTGACAGTGGAGAATCCTCCTCCACCGCCGCCACCGCCGATGGCCTCGAAGCTCAGCCAGTGTGATTTCCCGAACCCGGTCAAGCCCTGGCGCGTCGATAACACCTGCAAGGCCATCTTGGATGACGTTGCCAAGAACCTGCAGCAGAACCCAGATAGCAAGCTGGTGATCGTGGGTAACGCCGAGCCCAAGGAAAAACGCAAGAATCTGGCGGCAGAACGCGCCGTCAATTCCAAGTTCTACCTGGTGGAGGGCGAAGCCCAGCAGCACATCGATGCCAGCCGCATCGAAGTGCGCACCGGCAGCGGCGGCACCAAGACGGCCGAATACTGGATCGTTCCTGCGGGAGCAACCTTCAACGCCAACGGCACCGAGCCTGTGAATGAATCCAAAGTGAAGAATGTTCCGGATCATCCCAAGCCGGCAGCCAAGAAAGCGACCAAGAAAGGGATGTAATTCGGCTCACCTGTCCACGGGCCGGTCATAGTCGACCGGCCCTTTTTAGTGTGTCCCACAGTAACCTTGCTGTGGCCGAGGTACCCTGTCAGGCTTAGGCGCATCCAATATTTTCCGCTTTGGGGACGAAACCTCTATGAAATCTGTTTGCCTGAAGACGCTGCTGGTAATGCTGTTGGCTACGCTGTACGCGCTTGGCGCGGAATCTCGCCCTTGGGCCGTGTTGGGTCCGGATGGCGGCGATGTTCGCAGCCTGGCCTATGATCCGCACAATCCCAACCGGGTTTTCCTGGGAACAAGTACGGGTGTGCTCTTTGTCTCTGAAGACGGTGGGCATGACTGGTCGCGCTTCGCCAAGCTCGGCACGGGCGACGATTTCGTTCTTGACCATATCGCCATCGATCCGCGGAATTCGAAGACCATCTTTGTTTCTGCGTGGAGCGTACAAGATCAGAATGCGGGCGCTATCTTCCGCACTCGGGACGGCGGCGATCGCTGGGAAACTCTTCCCGGCATGCGCGGCAAGTCCGTGCGAGCCATGGCAATTTCAGCGTCGAATCCTGATGTGCTTGCGGCGGGCGCGCTCGATGGCGTCTATCGCAGTTCGGATGGCGGCAACAGCTGGCAGCACATTTCGCCCGCCGATGGCATCGTGAAGAACATCGAGTCGATCGCAGTCGATCCCAAAGATCCCAACGTGATTTATGCCGGAACCTGGCATCTGGCGTGGAAGACCAGCGACGGCGGCGCCAACTGGGAGCACATCAACAAAGGTATGATCGACGACTCCGACGTGTTCTCGGTGATCGTCAGTGCGGCGAATCCTTCCGAGGTTTTCGCCAGCGCCTGCTCGGGAATTTATAAGAGCGTCAACGGCGGCGAGTTGTTCGACAAGGTGAAGGGCATTCCGTTCACCGCGCGCCGCACCCGCGTCCTCAAACAGGATCCCAGCAATCCAGCCGTAGTTTACGCCGGAACTACCGAAGGCCTGTGGAAGACGACCGACGAAGGCAAGAACTGGAAGCGGATGAGTGATCCGGAAGTGGTAGTGAATGATGTGCTCATCGATCCTCGCGACTCCAAGCGAGTGCTGCTCGCGACCGATCGCAGCGGCGTGCTGGCCAGCGACGATGCCGCCAACACTTTCAACGCCTCCAATCGCGGATACTCGCATCGCTATGTGAGCTCGATTCTGGCGGACAACAAAGAACCCAACACGCTTTACATCGGCGTGGTCAACGATCGTGACTTCGGCGGTGTCTTCGTCAGCCACGACGGCGGACAGAAGTGGGAGCAGAAGAGCCTCGGATTGGCCGGCAGTGATGTCTTCACCTTGAAGCAGGCGAGCAATGGAACGTTGGTCGCCGGAACGAATAAAGGCGTCTTCGAGTTCGTGCCGGGAAATACCTTGTGGCATCCGATCAACAACGTGGTCGAGGAGAAAACGGTTTCGCATACCGTGACCTTGAAGAGTGGCAAGAAGAAAGTTGTTCCTTCCACCGTCACCACGAAAACCGTATTTGCCGGCCGCGTCAACGATGTGGATCTCACTTCGACCCGCTGGTTCGCCGCGACTTCGGCGGGCTTGTTGACCAGCCGAGATCTGGGCAAAGTCTGGATGGGCGGTCCCGTAGCCGGACAGACTGATTTTGTTGCAGTGCAGTCGCAGGGAGTTCTTGTGGTCGCGGCGACGCGCTCAAGCGTTCTGGTTTCTCAGGATGAAGGCAAGACCTGGCAAACCTCGGCGCTAGCCAGTTTCCCCGTCAACATTCGCAGCGTAACCGTTGCTCCGGATGGCCAGGTTTTCGTAGCCGCGCGCGAAGGCGCTTTCCGCAGCATGGATTCCGGCCAAAGCTGGAGCCACGTGATGGCGGGCTTGCCGGATAAAGAAATCACCTCGATCACCTATGACAACAGTCATCGCCGTTTGGTCGCGACCAGCGCGCAGACTGGCGTTGTGTTTGAAAGCTCCGATAACGGCGTGACTTGGCAGCGCGGTCCGGATTCCGGCTTCCCGCTGCGGCGCATCAGCGTGGTGCATGGACGCTATGTGGCAGCGACTCCGTTTGACGGAGTGATCGCTCAGCCCGATAGCGAACCGCAAAGCGCCAATGCTGGAGGAGCGAACTAAGTTTCATCCACTGATTCTTCTTGGTTGCTATAAAGATCGCGGAGAGCGGAAACGCTCTCCGCGATTTTAGTTTTTAAATTCGGGGACAGAACGTTCTCGATTTTTCGAATTGCCTCTGCGAATTGCACGATCTGAGGATCGAATTAACGGTTGCGTGGTGCTCGATGGAGCGCGCAGGCGGATAATGATGCGATTTTGGGCGGAAATGGAGGGTGAATTTGCGGTTTGCAGCGTGTGGAAATCTTATAAGTCATTTGTTTTCAGCGCCAGTTTATCATTTTGTTACCCCTCCCCCCACCCCCTCGGTCGTTTAGAATCAGTGGGTTACGTGTATATACAGCAGGTAAAGGTAATTATCCCTTGACAGTAGGTATATACTTTGCTCATCCTTGATAAACGTGTCGGCGGTGATGAGCACTATGTGTTCGCCGAGCAAGAGGATGAGCTTATGTTCATTCCCGAAGACATCCTAAAGTGCGTGGTATTTGTCGGTTACCGTCTCGCTGACAAATCATACCGACTGGGCGGATCTGCGTTTTGGGTGGTGAGGCCAATGGCCCCAGATCTTTCTGAGAATTTTTCATATCTTGTCACGGCAGAGCACGTTATTCAGAAAATACAAGACAAAGGCTTAGAGCACATTTACCTTCGTGTGAACCTAAAAAGCGGTGGGCTCGACTGGATTGAAACCAACATAGCGGACTGGAAGCGTTCACCAAAGAGCGATGTTGCCGTGCTCCAGAAGGGGATAGCACAAGAACTAGACCATACCGGATGGCCAATGGAAGGTTTCGCCGATGAAAAAGCGATTGAGAGCAAGAGAATTGGAATAGGGCACGAAATTTTCGTCGCTGGTATGTTTTCGCGGAGGTGGGGAAACAAGAAAAATATTCCCATTGTGCGAATGGGAAACATTGCCGCGATGCCAATGAGCAGAGAACCTGTTAAAACGAGAATAGGTCTGCTCGCGGCTTACTTAGTCGAAGGCCGTTCTATAGGTGGAATTAGCGGATCTCCAGTGTTTGTGGACATCAACTCATATTTGCCAGGTTACGCGAATCATAGACCATCGTTTTTCCTGCTTGGTTTAATGCACGGACATTTTGATGTAGAGGATTCCTCGATTGATGATGCAACGATGGATGATGGAACCCAGCAACCAGTTAGCGTTAACATGGGAATATCGATTGTGGTTCCATCAGAGGAGATTACAGCTGTGGTGAAAGAATTTGCTGATAAGGATGATGAAGCCGTTCGCGCATATCGGGAAAAAATGTTGCCCACAATGGATGCCGCCGATGTAGAAGTAGAACCGCATCCGCTCACTAGGGAAGATTTCGAGGCCGCGCTAAAGAAAGTCAGCCGAAAAAAGTCATAAATCCCGCCAAGAAATACAGTTCTAATATCCTTGACAACCTCTTATGACTGCCGAGCTAAGAACTCTCATTACCGCAAAGGAAATCGTTGGCGTTGACTTTGGGTGCACGTGCGGAACCAAGACGCTAATTCCACTCGACAAGCTAGACGAAATAAACCAGCGCTGCCCTAACTGCCGTAGGCCGTGGTGGCGCGATTCCACAGAACTTCAGGAGTTCGCGGAAGTCGTTAGGTTGCTCAAGGAGGTGCAGCGAAGGACTTCTGAGAACATGACGATTCGGTTTCATTTAAGAGAACCGCTTCCTTCTAGAACCTAGACCTCAATCGTCCTGCCGTGGAGGCCAAAGTCGAGTCAGAAAGGTTCGGGAATGCTTTCAGCTTGGCGGACAACGGCATCGCGCTTTTCGATCTGGGACAGGAAGCTATGAAACATCGGAGTCGTATCAAAGCGCCGATTGTAGCGGAAGCTGTATTCGTTCAAGTACGTTTGCAGATAGTGACGGCCAACTGAGTGATAGACGCCCTTAATCCCGTTCTTTACCAAGCTCCAGAAGCCTTCGATGGTTTGGGTGTGAACATCGCCAGCAACATAAATCTTCTCGCTGTGCCGAATGCGCCGATGGTAGTAGTTGTATTTGGTTCTCCCAAGGCCGTCATAAACCGTGTAGTCGTCGGTGAAAACAAGATTCGATGGCAGGACGTGCTCTTTAATCAGCCCTTGCACGGTGTCTTTCTTAACATCGGCGGTCACGAATGCACGGACACTGCCCTTGCGCTGAACGATGCCGACAACGGGCGTCTTAGCTTTCTTGTCCGCTGTGCAAGCGCGGCCTTGCATTCTCTGGCGACCGCCAAAGTACATTTCGTCAACTTCTACGGGCTTCTGGCTTCCACCCAGCTTCGGAGCGTTTTCGGTTTCGTCCAGCATGGAGCGAATCTGCTTAAACATGCGCCATGCCGTCTTGTACGTCACTCCCGTTTCGCGCTGAATCTGCTTCGCGGAAATTCCGCATCGGGTCTGTGCCATGAGGTAGATCGCATAGAACCAAGTAGTCAGCGGAGTCGGGGACTTGTGGAAGATCGTTCCCGCAGTCGGGTGAACGTGATGGCCGCAGTAATCGCAAGAGTAGGACGGACGGCTCACAACGCGATGGTGCTTGGTAGTGGTTTCACACTTCGTGCAATAGATGCCATCCGGGTAGAGGTAATTGCGGAGCCACTCAAGGCAGGTCGCGTCATCCGGGAACTGCTTTTGGAAGTCTTTCAGCGTGTACGGCAGCATGTTCGGCTTGCGGTTGTTGTGTGCCATTTGGTTACCTACTGTCAGGTAAAATCCTACCAAATGAGTTTACCTACTGTCAAGGGATAATTACCCAGGTAAAATCTTGATCCCAAAGGAGTTACATACTAAGCTCCGTGAAACAAAGGGGTTAGGTGGGTCATGTTGCACGGGGACTGATTATCGCGGGAGCACTGCCGGTGCGGCGAGGCTGGGAGCTCGATCGAATAGTGCCAACAAAAAGTGGGCCGGGCCACCGTGGCCCAGCCGTGAAAGTGCCACGGCTGGGGCATCCTTTGGCGTGGTAGATTACGGCTGGGCCAGGCCTCAGTCCGCCCGTCTGTCCCCGAATTTCTGTCTATTTTCTTGGATAGGCCAACGGTCAATTAGTAAGGGGAGCGATTGGCTTTCGGCTTGCGTCTGCCAGCTTCTTATCTATAGCCGCCCGCATCTCCTTATCCTTTTGCGGCGCCACGATGAAATACTCGAACAAGTCGCTGATAATTCGTAGCGTCCATTCTGCTTCGGCTTTGTCTACATTGATAATTGCTGGTTCGGCTGGCGGGTGCACCGTGCTAGCGGTAGCATTCTTATCCTGCTGGGTGTGAGCACCAAAATCCCCAACTTCTCGTAAGTAATGAAGATTTTCTCGGATCCACAGGGGATGCCGCGTATCCCCGATAAACCCGTCGATCCTTTGAGCGAGCGAAAACTGTTTCAAGCCCGCATATTTTTCAAGCATGTCGGCGAGTACTCGGCGGGATAGCACCGCTGACATGCGGGGCGAATCTTCAACGATGGTCCACGCTTCGAGGTAGTCTTTTCTGAACGGGTCGGTTACAAGTTGGTGGACGGCAGGTAGATTAGGACGCCTTGGTAAAGCGATCCATGTTTCAGTGGGCGGGCTCTGCAAAGCTTCCGCTCTCGTAATTTGGACGACTATTTCCTGACAGTTCTGACATAGAAGCCATTGGGCGGCCACGGTAACAGAACCTCTCGTGTCGCCTCGTAAGACAGAGGTAGTAAGCGCGTTTTGATGTGGCGTAATTTTGCGGCCTAAATGGTCGCTCTCAACAATAAACCTTTGCCACGTAGCCGCAATGGCGTGGGAGCAGAAAGGGCAATCCATAAATACAGTCTCGCCGCGATTGTAAGGAACTAAACCTGTGTCTGCAACCGGGATCGGCGGATGGCCCAGCCTTTCGAATTCTGTTTTTTCTTTGCCACGGGTTTCGCGCACTTTGGACGGGTGGCCCATCCTTTGAATGGTGGAATCCAAGAACGCAGTGGGTGCCCCGCCCTTCGCAAAGTGCGCGAAGAGCGGGGCACCCACTTTCATCTCGCCCGCGATTAAGGGCGAGACCTCGGAACTAACCTCACTTATCTTGCGTAATTCCGTCTAACGGGCTGGGTGCGTGCGTGTGCTTGCCCGGGGAAAGGACTTTTATGAAACGCATTGGTGTCGAGCACTGGTTGGTCATGGGGCTGCTGGTTGGCGGATTGTTCGTGGGCGCGGCTTTACCGGCGCGGGCCGATGATTGGTCGAAGACTTACACCATCTCCGGCAAGCCTGATCTGCGGGTGGATACTTCGGACGCGAACATTCGCGTCTCGACCTGGGATTCGAACACGATCGAGGCTAAAGTTACGACCACGCATTACAAAATCGGCGGCGACGGCATCCAAATCGATGAGCACCAGTCGGGCGATGTGGTCGAAATTGACGTGCGCTATCCGCATCATGGTTTCGGCATCACCATCAATGGCGGCTCGCGCAAGGTGGATATCGCGATCCAGATGCCCAGGGAGGGGCGAGTAGATCTGCATACCGGCGATGGCAAGATTGAACTGGCCGGCTTCAAGGGAGAGATGCTGCTGCGCAGCGGCGATGGCGCGCAGATAATCGACAGCGTAGATGGCAAGCTGCGGGCGGTAACCGGGGATGGACACATCCGGGCGAACGGGCGATTTGATGAACTCGATCTGCATACGGGCGACGGCAGCGTAGAGGCTCGGGCGGCGGCGGGGTCGTCGCTGGCCAGCGGCTGGAGGCTCGAAAGCGGGGATGGTTCGGTGACGCTGGAAGTTCCCGACAACCTGGCGGCGGACGTGGATCTGCACACCGGCGACGGGCACATCGATCTGGATATGCCGGTCACGACGACGGGAAAGATCCGCGAGAACGAAGTGCATGGGAAGCTAAATGGCGGGGGAAATTTGCTGACAATTCATACCGGGGATGGATCGATACGGCTACGGAAGGGCTAGACTCCATTTAGCGGTGACCCAGGTTTCGTCGGTTCCTATATCTCGCAATAGAAGCGAGAGGCTTCGGCCTCGCTCGGGTAGGCTATGGGGCTCCTATGGGTAGGTGTGCCTCCAGCGTCAAGCAAGTTCTACATGGGCTGTCTGCCTTGGGGTGTTGTATGTGCTTGATTTGACTGTGTTGGGGTCTGGTACTTTACTTGCCACTTCCGTCCAGCTAGAGCGGCGGGCGAGGATGTTTTTCATGGCTGGACGGCGAACGGGCGGCAAGCGTCGGCTTGGGCTGACTGGACTTTTGCTGGTTCTCTGGTTGGGCACGGGCTGCGGGCCATCCGACTCTTTTCATCGGACGGACGTAACGACCCCGGCGACCGACCAGAAGCTTCCGTTCCATCCCGGTGACGATCGAGCTTCAGCCAGCGACAGGCCGGCTCCGGCTGTCGTTTCGGATGCGAAACCCGCCGGGGCGGTCCCGTTTCGTGGTCCGCGCGCTCGAGTTTTGCCGGCGGGAACCTTGGTGACGGTGCAACTGGAGGACACGCTGTCTTCGGCCAAAGTTCGAGCTGGCGACGCATTCGCGGCTGCGATTGCTGCCCCGCTTATGCTTGACGGGGAGACGCTCATCGAACGCGGCACGATAGTGATCGGGCAGGTCGAGTCGGCCCGCGCGCAGACTGAAATTCCCGGCCTAAGTTCGAGATCTGGGTATTTCCGGCTCAGCCTGAGTGCGATCAACCTAGGCGGCAGGCGGGTTGCGCTGGAGACTTCAAGCCTGTTTGCCCGCGGAGTTCCTCTTCGTGCGAACACGATCAGCGTTCCGAAAGGACGCCATCTCACCTTCCGATTGACCGCTCCGGTCACGATTGAAGATCCTAAAGCGGTTGCTAGCCGGTAAACGCTTCCATTTAGCAAGACCCTTAGTCGATTTTCTGAATGAAGCAGGCCACCTTCCCATATCTTGCAAAAGGAAGCGAGACACGGGGCCCCCTCATTTGTGTCTCGTTGCCTGTAGAGAACTAGCAAACGAGCGCTCAGAGTTGTCCCCTTTTGGAATTTCTCGTCTTTTCTCCGCGCTTCAATGTAATAGAAATTAAGCGAGTTACGAGGTTTTGCACAGGGTATTTCCGGTTTTGAGTGACATCTGCACTTCGCAGCGCCAGATTCGCCCTCCTATATTGGCTGTCGGAAAGAGAAAGCGAATTGTGAGACAGGGGGCGAGCTCCCGATTTGGGAGCACGGAAGTCTCAGACAACCCAGGATGGGCTTTCTTATGCCCTTGTCCTGAGCGAGAGTAACAGAATGAATACAGCAACCCCACTTTCGTGGTCCACGCAGGGCACGAATCACCCGGAGCAGAGCTCGACGATCGCAGCCCAGAACGGGAACCCGCATGGGAACCCGCTTCCATCGGAGGAAAGCCTGCTGCAAGCGCAGCGTTGGGAGGCGGTTGGCCGCCTGACTGGCGGCGTGGTGCATGACTTCAATAATCTATTGACGGGCGTGATGTTGTATTGCGATCTGCTGCTTTCCAGTCTGGATGCGCGCGACCGCCGCCGGCGTTACGCGGATGAAATTCGATCTGCGATCGTGCAAGCAACGGGGCTGGTGAGGCAGTTGCTCGCATTTGCCCGGCCGCAAGCCGGCCCTCCGCGGCCGTTGTGTTTGAACGACGTCGCCGGCGCGATGCACGATCTTCTCAGTCGCCTGCTGGGAGAAAACGTCAAGCTTGAGCTGCAGATGGACTCGGAGTTAGGCGCCGTCAATATCGATCTGGCGCAAGCGCAGCAGATTCTCTTGAACCTGGTGCTCAATGCGCGCGATGCGTTACCCGAGGGAGGACGAATTACGGTAGAGACGCGCAACTGTAAATTTCAGCCCATGGCGGGCGCGCCGATGACGGAGGGGCTACCGCTTTTCCCCTGCGTTCTGTTGGCCGTGGAGGATAACGGCCGAGGCATGGATGCAGAAACACGGCGACGGTTGTTTGAGCCGTTTTTCACGACCAAGAATGCCGGGCAGGGAACGGGGTTGGGACTGACGACCGTGCGCAGCATCGTCGCCACCAATCGCGGGTTGATTCACTTCGAAAGCGAACCTGGGCACGGCACGCGGGTGCTGATTTTGCTGCCTCGCGCCACTCTGCCCGCGGCTTTGCCCCTGAGTGTGCCCGAAGCTTAGCTAAGGCCGATGCGATCGCAGCGTCGGCAGAATTTTTTCACGAGGTTGAGAAGGGAATTCATTCTATGACCGCAGCCGTAGCCCAATCGATTGCCACCCCGCAGATCATGCCCGCGAACTTTCTGAATCTGCTGATCGTTGACGACGAACGGTCGATCCGCGATGCGTGCCGGGAGGTTGCCTTGTCGCTCGGTTTTGTGGCGCACGTAGCGGACTCGGCGGAACATGCGTACCGGCTGCTGCAAACGCAGAACATCGACGCGGTGTTGCTCGATCTGCGACTGCCCGGTGCGGGAGGACTGGATGCGCTGCGCCACATCAAGGCGCAGCGACCCGAAGTGCTGGTCATCGTTGTAACAGGATATGGCACAGTGCAATCCGCGGTGCAGGCCATGAAGCAGGGCGCGTACGAGTACGTAACCAAACCGTTCAGTATCGACGAACTGAAGATGCTGCTGGAGCGTGTCTCCAACCACTTGAAGCTGAAGAGCGAAAACCGGATGCTGCGCGAGAAGCTGAAATCCAAGCAAGGGTATGGCGGCATTGTAGGACGCGCACCCGAGATGGAGAAACTGTACCGCATCATTGCCAAGGCGGCTAATAGTTCGCATCCGGTGCTCATCCTAGGGGAGAGTGGCACGGGGAAAGAGATGGTGGCGCGCGCAATTCACTACTCGGGACCATTTCACGACAAGCCATTCATCCCGGTGGATTGCGGTTCGCTGGTTCCAACGTTGATAGAGAGTGAGCTGTTTGGCTATGTCAAAGGCGCTTTCACCGGGGCGAACCAGGCCAAAGACGGATTGCTGGCCATGGCCGAAGGGGGCACCGTTTTTCTGGATGAAGTGGGCGAGCTTCCGGTCGATCTGCAAGCGAAACTTTTGCGGGCGATCCAGGAGAAGGAGATTCGTCCGGTCGGCAGTACACGGCGCATCCCAATCGACATGCGGATTCTCGCGGCGACCAATCGCGTGCTGGAACAGGCCGTGACCGAGGGGGCCTTCCGGCGGGACTTGTATTTCCGGCTGAATGTATTAAGCCTGCGCATTCCTCCGTTGCGCGAGCGCCGGGAAGACATCCCCTTGCTCATCGCGCATTTCATGGAGCGGACGTCGCGAGCGTCGGCTCAAGAGAAAATCCTGAGCGACGAGTCGCTTAAGGTGATGCTGGCCTATGATTGGCCGGGCAATGTGCGGGAGTTGGAAAACTGCCTGGAGCGGACATGTGCCTTCACCAGCGGACCGGTAATCCAGGTGAGCGATTTGCCGGCAGCGATTGCCGGAACGTACGTAGCTCGGGGCAACGGCAATGGAAACGGCAACGGCAAGGGAAAGATCGTCCCCATGGCGGAGCTGGAACGGACAACGATTCTCAACGCCATTGCGGAGTTGAATGGTGACAAGTTGCAGGCGGCGCGTATGCTGGGCATCGGGAAAACGACTCTGTATCGAAAATTGAAGGATTATGCGATGCAGGGCTAGGGGCGCGGAGCACGGCGGCGGTTCGGTTATGAAAGGCAACCGGACGCAGAAGCGTTCCGCAATGGGAAGCGCAGATTGTAAGTTGGCCGCTAAGTTGTGCATTCTCAGTGTCGGCAGTTGTGGCGGCTGGCGTGCAACAGAGAGAACATGATTCTACTCATCACGCCTTCGGCACGCGGCCAAGAGTGCGCTGCCATGTTGAAAGAAGCTACCGGGGAAGAAACTCATTGGGCGCAGGATTTGTCACAAGCGCTGGCGCGGCTTCGGGAACAGTCTTACTCGGCTGTGGTGCTCGATCAATTTCTGTTGGAGAATGAGCCCAGCGAGAGTGACCAGGTTTTCGAGCACCTGGGCACGGCCTTCCCTGTTTACCTGAACTTTGCCGTAAGCGGCATGCAGCGGCTACTACGCGAAGTGCGCTCTGCTTTGCACAGGCGCACACGCGAGGAAACGCAGGCGAGGCGCGCAGTGCAGCAACAGATTCGCAGTGATGTGTGCGAATCACTGACGGCCATGCTGCTCTCGTGCGAACTGGCGATGGCTGTGCCCGACGTGCCTGGGCCGGTGGCGGAGAAAATCCGGCTTATCGATGACCTTGCGCGGGAGATGCGCTTGAGGCTGGGAGCGAACTGACGGCAGTTAGAAACTGCTTGAGGAGCGTACCAGAGCAGGCTAATGTCTTAGAGCAGCACGTATATCAGGTGCATACCGTTGGCACCCTGATTGCCTCCCGGGAAATGAAGGCGGAGTAACCATCCGTCACGACCTGATTTTGTTATTTCCTCTGAAATTTAAGGACGAGATCAATCAGAGACTGCTGCAAAAAGACTTAGCCGCCTTGGCCTATTTGGCACTAGAATAAGCCAGCGCCACATGCCTGATGCCGCGCCAAGCGCGGCATCAGGCATACTCGCGGGAGCCTCTGTGCACGTTCTGGTTACGGCCGATACACTCTCCAGCTCCTGGGCTTATGCCCGGGAGTTAGTCACGGGTTTGGTCACGCGGGGCGTGCGAGTGACGCTGGTGAGCTTCGGAGAGATTCCGCTTCCGGACCAGACAGCCTGGATGGATCTGCTGCACGGCCTGGAATATCGGCCCACGGCTTTTCGCCTCGAGTGGATGGACGATGCGCCCCATGATCTGGCGGAATCGTCCGAGTTTCTGGCCCGCCTGGTGCGGGAAGTTCGTCCTGACCTGCTGCACCTCCATCAATTCTGTCACGGGGATTTGCCGGTCGACGTTCCGCGCATCGTGATGGCCCATGGCGACCTGATCAGTTGGACGCAAGCGGTGCAGGGGTGCACTCCGCGATCGACGCCGTGGTTGAGATGGTATCGCGAGACGATTATTCGCGGAATCGCCGGCGCCGACGCCGTAGTCGCGCCGTGCGCCTGGATGCTGCAGACTATTCGCGCCACTTATACCACTCCACGGCGCGAGGTAGTGATTTATCCGGGGCGCAATCCAATTTTCTTCAATCCTTACGTCAGCAAGGACGATTCGGTGCTGTCGATCGGCCGGCTGATCGATGCGGGTAAGCAGGTTTTCCTGCTCACGCAACACGTTCATCCATTCCCGGTGTGCATTGTGGGTGCGGAGCAAACGATACCCGTGCCGCGGATTCCGATCCGGGCCGACGTGAAAGTGGCAACCGAGCGCAGTTCCGTGGCGATTCGCGGCGCGCAGACCGAGGCACAACTGCGGGCCTTGTATAGTCGCGCTGCCGTCTATGCGGCGACGGCGCGCTACGAACCGCTGGGGATGGCCGTGCTCGATGCTGCCTTCTCGCGTTGCGCTATCGTTGCAAATGACATTCCCAGCTTCCGCGAAGTCTGGGGCGATGCCGCGCTGTACTTCGAGACGAATAATGCCGGCAGCCTGGCGGAAACGCTGCGCCGCGTCGATTCCGATCGTGGCTTGCGCCAAACTTACGCGGACCGTGCCTACACTCGCGCCCGCGAGCGCCTGACTGCGAAGCGCATGATCGACGATTATCTTAATCTTTATCGCAGCCTGGCCCCGGCCGGCTCGCTCGCCGCGTAGTTCCTGACCCCCTCTGGGCTCTGGTGTACCGAATCTGCGTCAACCTGATGCTCGCCCGTTGCATCCAACACTGACTTCACGATTCCGATTGTCGCTGCACGGAGCAAGAAATCGTTCGGAGAACACTCGATGCCACAAGCCTCCAGCGGAACCATCCCTCTCAAACAATTTGGCCGCACCGATGTGAAAATTTCCGCTCTCGGATTCGGAGGCCATCACCTCGGCGAGGCGCCCGACGAAAAAACCGCGGTCGAAATCATCCACGAAGCGGTCGATGGCGGGATCACTTTTTATGACAACTGCTGGGAGTATCGCCGAGGCAAGACTGAGATCTGGATGGGCGCCGGGTTGAAGGGACGGCGGGACAAAGTTTTTCTCATGACCAAGACTTGTCCGCACGGCCGCGATGCCAGCCTTGCTCTGCAAATGCTCGAGGAATCTTTGCGCCGTTTGCAGACCGATCACCTGGATTTGTGGCAGGTGCATGGGATGGCTTTTGATAATGATCCTGAATTGTTTATTCGTCCCAACGGCGCGGCGGAAGCGCTAACCAAAGCCAAGAAGGATGGAAAATGCCGCTTCGTGGGTTTCACCGGACATCAGAATCCGAAAGTTCATCTGGGGATGCTGGAGACGGGATTTCCCTTCGACGCGGTGCAGATGCCGCTGAATGCCTTCGATGCCAATTTCCGCAGCTTCGAACAGCAGGTTCTGCCGGAGCTCAACAAGCGGGGAATCGCGGCGCTGGGTATGAAGCCGTTGAATGGACACGGGGACGCGATCAAACATGGCGTGGTCACTGCCGAGGAGGCGTTGCGCTACGCGATGAGCCTGCCGGTCGCTACCACGATTACGGGAATCGATAGCCAGGAGATACTGCGGCAGAATCTGCAAATCGCGCAAAACTTCACACCCATGACGGACTCCGAGATGAATGCCTTACGCGAACGTTGCAAACCGGATGCCGCGGATGGCCGCTTCGAACTGTATAAGCTGTCGCTGAAATTCGATAATCCGGAGTCGCGCATCGCGCACGGTTTCCCGCTCGATACCCAACAAGCGGAAGTCAAAGACATGTTCGGTATGGAGCTGAACACGGGACATCCTTTTCCCGAGAAAGAATTTTAAGGAAAGTTTTCGCATGCGGTGCGAAGGGCGGTCAGGAGAAAAAGAACGATGGGCTCGAAGTCGGAGTGGAACCGGCGCAGTTTTATCAAAAGCGCGGCAATCTTAGGATCGGCACCGCTTTTCGCGGGAGGAAGCATGGCGCAGCAAGAGCAAGATCAACAGAAACAGTCGCAGATTCCCTCGGGCACGGTTCCCAAGAAGCCGCTGGGGAAGACGGGAGTGCAGGTCTCCGCCATGGGATTGGGCGGATATCATCTGGGATCGGCAGAAACCGATCAGGCGGCCAATGAGATTGTGGCCAAGGCGCTCGACCACGGCGTAACTTTCTTCGACAACGCTTGGGAATACCACGACGGATTGAGCGAAGAGCGCGTGGGCAAGGCGCTGAAAGGGAAGCGCGATCAGGCCTTTGTCATGACGAAGGTCTGCACCCACGGCCGCGATAAAAAGATCGCCATGCGCATGCTGGAGGAGTCGTTGCGCCGGCTGCAAACCGATCATCTCGATCTTTGGCAGATTCATGAAGTCATCTACGACAACGATCCCGATCTGATCTTCGCCCCGAATGGCGCGGCCGAGGCGCTTCTCGCCGCCAAGCAGCAGGGCAAGGTGCGGTTCATCGGATTCACCGGTCACAAGGATCCGGAGATCCATTTGAAGATGCTGGCGCACGATTTTCCCTTCGACACCGTGCAGATGCCATTGAACTGTTGTGACGCCACCTTTCGCAGCTTTGAAACCCATGTGCTTCCCGAGGCGAATCGTCGAGGCATCGCTGCGCTCGACATGAAGAGCCTGGGAGGGAGCGGAGAATTCGTCCGTCGCGGGCTGGTCACTGCCGAGCAGGGGCTGCGCTATGCCATGAGCCTGCCGGTCGCGGTGACGATCAGCGGCGTCGATACCATGCAGGTGCTGGAGCAGAATCTGAAAGTGGCCGTGAATTTCGAGCCGCTGCAGGCCGAGGCCATGCAGGCCTTGCGCGATCATTGCCGCTCTCTCGCGTCCGATGGTCGCAACGAACTCTTTAAGATGACTACGAAATATGACGGCAAGGTCGGACGAGAGCAACACCACTTTCCCACCACGCAGGAACTGCCGCTTTAATATTCGACAACCCAAAAGCGACTGCGCATCCGGCGCAAGAAATCCCCCCTATAATTTTCTTGACAATTAGTACTGTGCGACATACAGTGTGTGACGTACACTATATGTCGCCCAGCACTGCGAATGATGAGCGCTTCGAAAACCTGCGGCAGGAATTGCGTCGCGGCAGCCTGCCGCTGGCGGTGCTGGCGGCGTTGCGCACCGAGCACTACGGCTACACCCTGCGCAAGACGCTGGCTGATCACGGCATGGCGATTGACGAAGGCACGCTCTATCCGCTGCTGCGGCGGCTGGAAGCGCAAGGGCTGCTGGTGAGCGAGTGGCGCGAGGAAGACAAGCGCAACAAGCGTTTTTACCGACTGTCGGCCGATGGCAAGTTGATTCTGAAACAGTTGTTGGCCGAGTGGAAGAGCATGAATGCGTCTCTGGAGAATATCTTCCAGAGCCGATGCGGAAGCGCCTAGGGGTGATTTATGGAGATGGTGAATCGTTACCTGCACGCGGTTAAATTCTGGCTGCCGAGCAATGAGAAGGATGACATTATTGCCGAGCTCTCCGAAGATTTGCGCTCGCAGATCGAAGAAAAAGAGTCGGAGCTCGGCCACGCTCTCAGTCCGGCCGAAGTTGAGCTTATTTTGAAACGCTGCGGCTCGCCGATGGCAGTGGCGGAGCGCTATATGCCGCAGCGCTCGCTGATTGGGCCGGCGCTGTTTCCGATCTATCGCCTGGTGATTCGCAACCTGTTTTACTATTTCCTGCTTCCATGGTTGATTCTGTGGTTCGCCATCACCATCCTGTCGCCGGATTTTCGTGCGGACCATCCCGGCCTCGCGATGTTTGCGTCGCTTGAACCTTGGTGGCTTGCCTGCACCTACTCGGTGCTGTTCAACACATTCGCCTTTGCCTTGTTGGAGCGTTCTCAGTTGCGCACGCAACTGGTGCAAGACTGGAACCCGGGCAAGCTGCCAGCTGTGCGGGATCGAAACAAGATCTCCCGCGGTTCACTCATCTTCGAAATTGTTCTGGCCGTGGGCAGCCTGGCATTGTGGATCCAGTTGGGTGTTTTTCACCGCGTCTTTCATGCGTTTGGCATTGATATTACGTTTGCGCGCCAGTGGCCATATTTCATTTGGGCACTGGTCGCGCGGTTAGCGCCCTCGGTATCGCTGTAGGATGCATGAATCTCACCCACTCGCAGTGGACCCGCGCGGGTGCGAGTTTGCGGCTGGGCCTCGATCTCTATTCCTGGGGCTTGGTCTACTGGATGTGCCGCGCTCACTTGCTGCAATCGCTAAGCGGCGGCGACCTCAATCCCTCGCATGCGGCGGAACTTGTGAAAGCCATCAATTTTTGGATGGACCGTTCCGCTATTTGGGTGCTGGCGATCGGACTCGTTGTAGTTGCCTTCGATGTCCGGCGGATACTGCGAGTGGGGGATTGACCCGGCTCCCGGGGGCTGCGGATTGTGGTAGAAAAAAGAAGGAGGAATTAAAACTACATGGCTCAAGTCAAGATTACTGTCCGGCCCAATGGCCCGTTTCGCGTGGAGGCGCCGGAAGGTGCGATCGAATTAGTGGACGTGAACGGAACCGCCTATGACCTGACGGGCAAGCCCGCGTTTTCTCTATGCCGCTGCGGCGGATCGGTCAACAAGCCTTTTTGCGATGGGACGCATAGCAAAATCGGATTCCAGGGTGCGGAGTTG
This sequence comes from uncultured Acidobacteriaceae bacterium, assembly GCA_963818935.1. Lineage (GTDB taxonomy): Bacteria > Acidobacteriota > Terriglobia > Terriglobales > Acidobacteriaceae > Sulfotelmatobacter. The sequence goes on along the minus strand of CAWFUK010000034.1, from coordinate 285,260 downwards.
GCGGTTAAGAAAGCCGAGGGCCAGTAACTCCATTTACCGCGTTCGCAGTCCAATCAGCCTTCTCGCCTTTGCGCATCTGGCGGGAAGGCATTTGATTGCTCGCGTGGGCGAACGGGATGCGATGCAAGCGGAAGGGGACGTTGTAAAGATGGGCTAATCCATCGGCGCCGGCGACAATCGCAGCCAGCATGATCAGGAAGATGAGCGCTCGTTTCGGGGCATCCGTTTGCCGCGGCGCCAGCACAGCGATCAGCGCTCCGACAATCAGTCCTGTGATCAAGCCGCCGATGTGGGCCGTCATATCGATGCCGGGAAGGAACGAGAAGAGCAGGTTGTAGCCAACAAATGCAACCAGGCTGCGCATTACACCCGAGAGTGCGGCGCGCGGCACAGAAAACTCGCCCAGCTTAAAGGCGGCCAGCAGCGCGCCGGCTAAACCAAAAATGGCTCCGGAAGCGCCGACGCTGGGCACGAACGGGTGCCACCACACGCTGGTAAGACTCGCCCCCAGGCCGCAGATCAGATAAATCGCCGTGTAGGTCCAGCCTCCGTAGAGCGATTCGGCGAGCTGTCCCAGGTTCCACAGGCACCACATATTAAAGGCGATGTGAATGAGGCCGCCGTGCACAAAGATGTTGGTCAGCAATCGCCACCATTCACCTTGAATCGTAAGCGGGCCGACGTTCGCCCCCCAGAGCACGACTTGCGAGCCGAAATCCATGATGCTCGCGCCTTCCGGCGCTTTGCCCAGAGCAATCTGAACGAGCATGGCCATAAATACGGCGGCATTCATTCCGACCAGTACCTGGGTGATGCTGATGCTCGATTCACTGCGCCGCACCCACGGCATCGGCATCACGCGCTGCGGCGTGTCGTCGACGATTTCGCCGCGCTGCGCCGCCTCGTGTTGCACACACCACTGGCAAATCTTCTTGCCGAAGGTAAAGCCGGGAAGCTGACGTCCGCATCGAATGCAATTGGCCATGGGTTGCTAAAAGATTATCAGCAATAAAAAGCCCTGTCTTGCGACAGGGCTTTGAACAACGGTTCAGTTGGCTTGCGCGTCAGATTATTTTCCTGAGGTTCCTGAGACCGTGCCTACGCCGGTGCAGAAATCCCAGCCAGTGGTGGCCGAGAAGCCGTCATAGTAGTAGCAGGTTCCCTCCGTCACATCCTGGAAATCGGAGCTGCCCAGATTGTTGTAGATCTCGGTCAACTCCGCTTGCGAGGAAGTGTTGAAGTGACCCGCCAGATTTACGATGCCGGCGAGCGCAGGCGACGATACGCTGGTGCCACCCACGATCCACCATGCTCCGGCACCGCCTTGACCTTCATAGGGAGTGCTGTCCAGGATCCACACGCCCGTGTTCGGGTCGGCGTCGAAAGAGACATCGGGAATGCCGCGGTGCCCGTCCGTGATCGACGCGATGGCGTTTTGGTAGCTGGGCAACGGTTCATACGCGCTCGGCCCACCGCCGGCGGAATTCCATCCGGTTTGTTTCTGGAAGGCGAAGGTGAACGGGTTGCGGCTATTGGTGGTGCCGCCGGCAGAAACGACGTTGGGAGAAGTGCTGGGATAGATGACCCCCTCGCCGTCGCCCGCAGACGCGAAGTAAACCACGCCGGGCGTGGTGAACAAAGTGTCGACGCTGGTTTCGCCCTGGAATTCGCCTCCGCCCCAGCTCATGGAAACCTCTCCGCCGCCGGCTGCGGAAACCAGCTGGCTGGCGACTTCAACCGCCTTGTAAAGGTCGGCGGTATTGTTGGAGGGCGCTTCTACGAGATAGAGCTTCGCGTTCGGGGCCATGGCATGCGCCCACTCGATATCGAGAGATTCTTCGAGCTCCCAACCGCCGGTAGAATCCTGCGGAGGACGATTGCCGCTGGCGAAAACAACCTGGAAGAACGGATTCTTGGAGACGATTCCGAATTGCTTGGAGAAGGCGTCGAGATCGCGAACCGCGGTGGGATCGTCAAAGGCGTCGACGATGGCAATTGCTTTGGCGCCGCCGACGGGATTCGCCGTGACCGTATTCGGATTGCAACCCGCGACCGGAGTCACCAGATTGTACAGGCAGGCAAGAGAGGCCGGCGTTTCGTAGCCGTAGCCGGCGTAGGGCGGTCCGCCCTGAGGATTGGCATTGGTAAATCCGCCTTCAGGAATAAATAAGCGAATGTTGGTGTGAGCCCGCTTGCCGATATCGGAGGCGTGCTCGATGCTGGAGGCGGGGATCACTACGTGACCGGCGTGGTTAGGGGTCTGGGCGACAGCGTTGTTGCTCGATAAGAGCGCGAACGACGTAGCAAGGGCAAGGGTAGCGACCAAATACTTCATGGAGTCTCCTCGGGAGTTCAGTTCAAAAACGGCGGGATGGCTATGCCATACTCCGGCTCGGTTGTTGGAAATATTATAAGCACAACCGCGGCGCTGTGCGGTTAAAAACGGCGCTGGGCGCGGAAAGCAGGGGTCCTACTGGACGGCATGCTTAGTGGATCGTCTTGGTTTTCCGCGACATGTAATCCATCAGCAGATACTGGCCCAGCGTATAAGGAGTCGTGAAGTAGGCTTTGCCTTTGCACATCTCGGTGACTTTTTGCACGAACTGCACCAGGCCATAATCGGATGCGAGCATGAAGGTGTTGATCAGAACTCCGGCGCGCTTGCATTTCGAAACTTCTTCGAGCGTCTGGCTCACCACCAACGGATCGAGGCCGAAAGCATTCTTGTAGATGCGTCCGTCTTCCAGCGTGAGCGCGGAAGGTTTGCCATCCGTGATCATGACGATCTGCTTCATGTCTTTTCTTTGTCGCTGCAATATGCGTTGCGCCATGCGCAGGCCTTCGCGCGTGTTGGTGTAATACGGTCCGACTTTGACGCGCGCCAGTTGCGACAGCGGGATTTCTTCGGCGGAATCGTGAAAGAGCACCAGCGAGAGCGAGTCGCCGGGATACTGCGTACGAATCAGATGCGACAGCGCCATGGCAACTTTTTTCGCCGGCGTGAAGCGATCTTCCCCGTAGAGGATCATCGAGTGCGAGCAATCGAGCATCAGCACCGTGGCACAGGAAGATTGGTACTCGCACTGGTGCACTTGCAAATCGGAATACTCGATGTTGAGCGGCAGAGACAGGCCTTCGCGCTGGATGGCGTTCGAAAGAGTCGCGGTGATGTCGAGATTCAGCGTGTCGCCGAACTCGTAGGTGCGGGATGCGCCGCTGGCTTCAATGCCGGTGGCGAGGTCGCGGGTATCGTGACGTCCAAAGCTGGACTTGCCGAGCGAGCCCAGCAGGTTGCGCAAAGATTTGAAGCCCAGGAAGTCGAGGCTCTTGTCGGTGATTTCAAATTTCGCCTGCTGCTGATTTTCGCCGACCTGCCCCCCGACTCCTGAGGGGCGCGAAGGATCGGGAGGCTGGTCGATCGAGATGTAATCTTCCTGCTGCATGCGTTCGATCAGCTTTTCGATCAGTTCGTCCATCTCGCCGTTCATGGCCATTTCCAGCATCTTTTCGCGCATCGCTTCGTCGAACTGATCGCTGTCGAGCAGGGCCTGCTCGATCGCTTTTTTGAGATCGTCGAGACTCTTTTCGCCATCGGGCATCTCGTACCACATGTCACTCTGGAAGCCGCTTTGCAGCAGGTAATCGGAGAGCGCGCCGAGCAAGTCTTCCATGCTCATTTCGCCGGCGGGGTCGGGCACGTATTTGGAATAGCGAATGCGTTTCATAAAGCAGTTCTCAGTTCTCAGTTCTCAGTTGTCACAGCGCTGGCACCACAGACTGAGAACTGAGAACCGAGAACTGTCAATTAAACTGTCGTCTCTGCCTATAGGGCATCTCTTCTTTATCGAAACCCTTTTCGCGTTGCGGTTCGGGTTTTTTGTCTCCGGCTTTGAAGACACGTTCTTCGTTGCGGCCGATGCGCTTGTGGGCGTGCAGGCCTTCGAGAATGAATTCTGCGGCGGAGACTTGTTGCTCAGGGCTTTCCTTCTGGGATATGCCCAGTGGGCCTAATTTCTCGAGCAGTCCTTGAATCTCTTTCAGGTTTTCGAGAGCCTCCACTGCTGATACCGAGTCGGCCAATTGAATTTCGCCGCCTAAGTCGAACCACTGCACGATTTGTTGGACATTGGCCCCAGTGAAATATTCGTCGTAGGTTTTGGCAATGGCGGAACGAATCAATTCGCGCCCCACGAAGTCGGCGCCCTTCAACTCGCCCTCGTATTCGAGTTCGAGTTTGCCGGTGATGGCGGGCAAAGCGGCGTAGACATCGCTGACGCGAGGTACGACGAGTTTTTCATCGTTGGTCAGCGCGCGGCGTTCCGCGTTGGAAATTACGTTTTCCATCGCCGAAATCGGCAGGCGCTGGCTGACGCCCGAGCGCTTGTCGATCTTCTTGTCTTCGCGGGCGGCGAAGGCGATGCGCTCGATCACTTCTTGAATGTAAGTGGGCAGATGCAGCGCGTGCCCATTGCGCCGAGTCCAGGCTTCCTGCGCGGTGATAGCGATGCCTTCATCGACGGTGGAGGGGTAATGGGTGCGAATCTCCGAGCCGATGCGATCTTTGAGCGGCGTGATGATCTTTCCCCGCGCCGTGTAGTCTTCCGGATTCGCGCTGAAGACGATGGCGACATCCAGCGGAAGTCGGATGGGATAGCCCTTAATCTGCACGTCGCCTTCCTGCATGATGTTGAACAGGCCGACTTGAATTTTTCCCGCGAGATCGGGAAGTTCGTTGATGGCGAAGATGCCGCGATTGGCGCGGGGAAGCAAACCGTAGTGCACCGTCAATTCGCTGGAAAGTTCGTGGCCGCCGCGCGCCGCTTTGATAGGGTCGATATCGCCGATGAGGTCGGCGATGGTTACGTCGGGCGTGGCTAGCTTTTCGACGTAGCGTTCGTCGGGCGTGAGATAGGCAATGGGAGTGGCATCGCCGAGGCGCTCGACCTCTTCGCGGCAGCGGCGGCAGATCGGGGCATAGGGATTGTCGCGAATTTCGCAGCCCGCGATGTAGGGCATCTGCGGATCGAGCAGCGTCGTCAAGGCGCGCAGGATGCGGCTTTTGGCCTGTCCGCGCAATCCGAGCAAAATGAAATTGTGGCGCGACAAGAGCGCATTGATGATTTGCGGCATCACGGTGTCGTCGTAGCCGACGATGCCGGGGAAGATCCCGTCATCCTTGTGCTGACGCAGGCGCGCGAGCAGGTTCTCGCGCAGTTCGTCTTTCACCCGGCGAGTGCGCAAACGTTCTTGGGAAAAAGTACTACGGCGCAATTCGCCCAGCGTGCGCGGAACACTCATGCAGAACCCCCACGGAAGAACTTTCCTGAATTATACGCGGGTTGCAGGCGTCAGACCTCGGACGTCGGACATCAACAAACCTCGCCGCGGGCGCGCGCACGTCCAGTAAGCGACAGCTTAAGTCCCGGGCGGCTGGGATTTAGCTGAGGTCCGACGCCAGGGGTCTGACGCCGTTGTTAGTGCACGTGGCCGTTGCCGCCAGCCTTGTGTCTAGCGGTGGCCGCGCGGCGGAGGTTGGGAATGAGAGTTTCGAAATAACCAATGAGCAGTTGCAGGCGTTGGGATTCAGAACGTAGCGCGAGAACCTTCTGTTTGAAATCCAGATCAAGAGGGAGCGATCCGGCGAGGTAAAAGGAAAGAAAGTCGGGATCGGCTGCGGCAAGATCTTGAGTCGCTCCGGCGAGGGACAGCAATTCGGCGTGAAGATCGATGGCGCGCGACTTGTTTTCGATGAGCGGTGCTTCGGGTTCGTCATCGAGCAGAAGAATTTCGCCCCGGAGGAAATTGCGCTCCTGGTTGACGCGCAGAAGTTCGAAGCGCTTGCGCCCTTCGGTGACCAGGTCGAGGCGGCCGTCGGGATATTCCTTCACCACCGTGACGATTTCCGCCGTGCAGCCCACTTCGGCCAGGCCTTGCTCAAGCGCGCGCACCACCCCGAAACTGCGCTGCTGCGCCAGGCATTCGCCGATCATTTCTTTGTACCGCGGTTCGAAAATGTGCAGCGGCAAGGGTGTACCCGGAAAGAGAACGACGTCGAGCGGGAACAGGGGGATCAGGGAGTCCAAAGCGTTCTCCAGCAGGTCACGAATGATTGTATGCCATGAGGCGTGGGACAATCCGGGGAAGGCCGTAGGCAGAGGCGCGAGAACTGTCCTGGATCATCTGGGATTATTCTGAGCCTGACTCCGAAAAGCGATTAGCCGGGTCAGAGCGCTGCCAGGCGGCGCTGTAGGAGCAGGAAATAGAGGGCGACCCCAATCAGCAGCAGTCCGTTCACTCCCAGGACGATTGGCGCACTGAAGATGGGAACGAGCCATCCCGAAACCAGATTCCCCATGGGCATGCCGCCGCGGAACGCGCAGTTGTAGACGCTCATCACGCGGCCGCGCATTTCATTCGTAGTGATGAGTTGCACGAGCGAGGTGACGGTGGCGAAGACTGCCATCATCGTAGCGCCCACGATCACGAGCATGAGATAGCTCAGGGGTAGGAACTTCGAAAGGGAAAAACCTGAAATTCCCGCCCCTAAACAGATGAGCACGGTGAGGGCGAAGCGCCCCTTGTTTTTGGTGTTGCCCATGGCCGCGACCAGAAGCGAACCGCAGATCGAACCTACACCCATTAACGAAAGTAGGTTGCCGTAGGTCTCAGGACCGCGATGGAAAATGTCTTTGACGAAGACGGGGATGTAGGTCCGCATGGGCATGCCCAATGCGGTCATGCAGAAGGCCAGCACGATCAATGCCCCCATCGATTCCTGCAGGCGCACAAACTTGATGCCTTGCTTCAGGCTGGCGAACATCGACTCGGTGGTGCGCTCTGGAGTGAACCGAGTCGCAATCATAGAGAGCGAAATAATTGGCGCGAGGAAGGAAAGTGCGTTCAGCCCGAAGCACCACGTCTCGCCCAGTCTGGCCAAAGTCACGCCGGCGAGTGCGGGCCCAATCGTGACTGCCATGTTGAATTGAATAGAATTCAGCGCGATGGCGTTGGGCATGTCCTCGCGTTCGACCAGGGTTGGAATCAGCGCGGAATACGCCGGGCCGCCAAATGCCTGGGCGATACCGGAGACAAATGAAAGGCAGAGGATGTGCCAGACGTGCACCAGTCCTGTGGCTACCAGATACGTGAGAATCGCGGCACTCGCCATCTGCACGTATTGCGAAACCAGCAGAATCTTGTGGCGCTCGATGCGATCGGCGACCACGCCTCCGATCAAGGAGAGCAGGAAGATGGGAATGCCACCGAGAAACTGGTCGGCCGCGAGCAAGCGGGCGGAATGACTCAGCCGGTAAATCAGCCAACCCTGGGCCACGATTTGCATCCAGGTGCCGATGCTGGAGGTGCAGGCGCCGAACCACATCAGGCGGAAATCGCGATATTGGAAAGCTTTAAAGACGCGCCGAAGCTTCGACGTTTCGATGAGCTCTGCGGGTTTGGCGGCTGGGGGAGCGTCCACAGGAAAAGCTAGCCTAACTCGGCCAGCATGGCTTCCATTTCCGACTGTGCGTGCAGATTGCCGGTGCGGCGGGCCGAGCCGATGCCGTCGGTGAGCATGGTTCTGGCGTCAGCGATACGGTCGGCTTTGGCCAGCGTTTGCGCGGCCATGAAATATCCGGGAGTGTAGTCGGGGTTTGTTTTCAGGAGGATAGAAAATTCGGCGATGGCGCGGTCGAAATCGCCCTGGTTGGAATATTCCATCGCTAGACCATAGCGGGCGAAGCTGTCACTCGGATTTTGGGTGAGAATCTCATTAAGCGCGGCGATTCGATCCATGGGCAGTTCTCAGTTCTGGACTGTCAGTTTGGTTGATGGTACCCGGTTCATTCTTGATTCAGACGAGCTTACTACAAAAAGGTTTCCGAACTTGTGGCGGTTTTATTGCTGGCATGAGTAGAATGGGCTGTCTTAAACATTTTTGTGGCACGGGAGAGGTCAAGCTGTGGCGTGTCCATTTTTTATGCCGATCGAAAAGTTAGAAAATGGCACATGGCTGCATGCGAGTCGGCTGCCATTAGGATATGGTTGGAGCGGACATTGCACGGCACCGGGGCACGAGGGGGATTTCCCATCGCAGGACGAGTTGCATGAGTTCTGCAACCTTGGTTATGCGGAGGGTTGTGGAAGGCTGCCGCGGGAGCGCCTGTGGGATTCGATTCGATTCGGCGCTCGGTTCGTGGGTGGTGGCATGGAAAATCCCAAGAGCGGGCGGGTTCAAATTACATATGTGTGCGAGCGCGGGTATCTTCCGGCGGAGCATGGAGTCTTGGAGTTTGATGCGGCCGATTTTCAGTGTCAGCGGCCGCATCGCGACGGTCGCGTGCAACGCATGGCGCAATGCTTTCTGCGGGCGTTCCTAGAAAAAAGGAAGCGGCAGGAAGTGCCTGAGGCTGTGGCTGGTTAGTTTGAGGTGGCGAAAGATTCATATCAAGAGAAAGCAAGGAGACTATGCACGAAGATATTCTGCTGCCGCGGCCAGTGAGGGATTCACAATCGGAGATGGCGGAGTTGGTTTTGCCAAATGATGCCAATCCGCTGGGAGCCTTGCTCGGCGGACGACTGATGCACTGGATCGATCTGAGTGGGGCGATGGCAGTGCACCGGCATGCTCGGAGTTATGCGGTGACGGCGTCGGTCGATCACATCGATTTTCTGGTTCCGGTCAGGGTCGGCGACCTGGTGATCCTCAGGTCATCAGTAAACCGGGTTTTTCAGACGTCGGCGGAAATTGGCGTGAAGGTGTTCGTGGAAAATTATATTGCCGATACGGCGCAGCATGTGGCTTCGGCGTACTTAACTTTTGTGGCCGTCGATGCCAAGGGAAATCATTTGAAGATGGCGCCGGTGATTCCGGAGACCAAGGACGAGCAGCGGCGTTATGACGACGCGGGACGGCGGCGCGAAATCCGGCGAGCGCACCTGGAACGGCGGCGCAAGGCAAAACGATAGAGCGAATCCATCTTCCTCGTGCGACCAACAACACATTCCTATGTGAGTTAACACGATAGTCTGTCCAGTAATCGCTGAGGAGTTCTCATGGATAGTGCCCTTCTGGTTCATCGCATTCACTTCGCGTTCACGATTACCTTCCACTATCTTTTTCCCCAACTCACCATGGGACTGGCGCCGCTGATTGTCATCCTGGAGTGGATCGGCTTGCGCCGCAACGACGAGGCCTACCATCAAGCCGCGCGTTTCTGGGCGAAGATATTCGGCATCAATTTCCTGTTGGGTGTGGTCACTGGAATCCCGATGGAATTCCAGTTCGGCACGAACTGGTCGCACTTTTCGCGCTTTGCCGGTGGCGTGATTGGGCAGACTCTGGCCATGGAAGGCGTGTTTGCCTTCTTCCTGGAGTCGGCGTTTCTCGGACTTTTTCTCTATGGAGCCAAGCGGATGAGTCCGCGAGCGCACTGGTGGACCGCGGTCGCGGTATTTCTTGGGTCATGGCTATCGGGCTTCTTCATTATCGCGACCGATGCCTGGATGCAGCATCCCGTGGGTTACGCAAAGGCCGCCGATGGATCGCTGCAACTTTCGAGCTTTTGGGAACTGATGTTGAATCCGTGGGCATGGTGGCAGTACGCGCACAACATGTGCGGGGCGGTGATCACGGGCACAGTCGTAATGGCGTCGGTGGGCGCGTTTTATTTGTTGTGGGGAAAGTTCGAGACCTACGGACGTATTTTTATTCGGATGGGAGTGATTGCTGGACTGATCGCCAGCGTGCTGCAATTATTTCCGACGGGCGATGGACAGGGGCGCATGATTGCTTTGCATCAACCCGTCACCCTGGCGGCCATGGAAGCTCTATTTAAAGGGCAACCCGGAGCGCCGCTGGTGATTATTGGCCAGCCCGATGTGGACGCAAAAAAAATAGATAATCCACTGGTAGTGCCCGACGCGCTCAGTTTTCTCACATACCGGGCATGGAAAGCTGATGTGAAAGGTCTGGACGCGTTCCCGCCGGACCTTTGGCCGCAGAATGTTTCACTCCTCTATTACAGCTATCACATCATGGTCGGGCTGGGGACGATGTTTATCGCCATCATGGTGGTCGCCGCATTTTTATTGTGGCGAGGAATTTTATTCTCGGCGCGCTGGATGCTGTGGATTTTATTGTTGGCTCTGCCTTTTCCTTACATCGCAAATACTGCCGGCTGGATTACGGCGGAGCTGGGGCGGCAGCCCTGGCTAGTTTACGGATTGATGCGCACGGCCGATGGATATTCCAAGATGGTCTCGGCAGGAAATGCCATGTTTACCCTGTTGGGATTTATGGGCTTGTACACGGTGCTGGGAATTTTGTTTTTGTTCCTGGTGCGGCGGGAAATTGAGCACGGTCCGGGTGGAGAGGTGGTTTCACATTCGTAAAGGCAGTTGGTCTTCCTGGCAGTGACTGAGGAGCGCAATGGAAACATTATGGTTCATGGTGGTGGCCGTGATGGTGGCGGCTTATGTGGTGCTGGATGGATTCGATCTGGGCGCCGGGGCGATTTACCTGGGCGCGGGCAAGACAGTCGACGAGCGGCGCAAGATTCTGCGCGCGATCGGTCCGGTGTGGGACGGGAATGAAGTGTGGCTGCTGGCTGCTGGGGGTACGCTTTACTTCGCCTTTCCATTGCTCTACGCCTCGAGTTTCAGCGGATTTTATCTGCCGCTCATGATGGTGCTGTGGTTGCTGATGCTGCGCGGGATTGGTATTGAGCTGCGGGCGCACATGGACAACCCGGTCTGGGTGGGTTTTTTCGATTTGATCTTCTGCGTATCGAGCGTGCTGCTGGCAATCTTCTTCGGCGCGGCGCTGGGAAACGTCGTGCGCGGTGTGCCTTTGGGTGTGGACGGCTATTTCTTCGAGCCGCTGTTTACCAATTTCAGGGCGAGCGGCAATACCGGAATTCTCGACTGGTATACCGTGCTGACTGGCGTGATCGCGCTGGTGACGTTGACGGCGCACGGGTCGTTATACGTTGCAGTGAAAACAGACGGCGACTTGAATCAGCGCACCCGCAGCATCGCGATGTGGCTGTGGCCGGTGCAGCTGATTTTGACCATTGTTGGGCTCGCAGCCACCTTGTATGTACAACCGACGGTGCTCGATAACTATAAGCAGCATGCGATCGGGTACTTGATTCCGATCGTCGTGTTCGGAAGTCTGGCTACCATGATGTATGGCATGCGTAAGGGCCTCGACAAACTGGCCTTCGTGGGCTCGGCGCTTTATATCGTGGGGATGTTGGTGGGCGCGGCGTTTGCGTTGTATCCCGTGGTGCTGCCGGCCAGCACGGATCCTGCACATCGAAGCCTGACCATTTACAACACCGCCGCCGGACACCACGGCCTGACGGTCGGCATTACGTGGTGGATCATCGGCATGATTCTCGCGCTGGGATACTTTACTTTTTTATTCCGCATGTTTCGCGGGAAAGTGGAGTTGGAGGGTGAAGGGTACTAGGGGTCATAAACAAATCCGGGAATGGCACGACGTTCAGTCGTGCCGTTCAGCCAACGAAAGCCAGAGGGCTTCAGCCCCTGAGGGGAACCTGATCCCAATCCCTGGCCATTTGTCACACCCGTTCTATCCCTAGCCGCGATTGTGTATCACGCCGCTCTTTTGCGCGTAGCGGCAGCCTTTTCTGCCGATCGGTGACGCGCCTGTTTTCCCCGCTTGGCCGCAACCTGCTTGGCGTGCGTCGATAGCGCCTTCTTGCTGGCCGAGCTGCGCGGCTCGCGTTTCAGAGCATTCTCCGTCGCCCGCGAGCGCCTCCCCGAGATCTTGTGCGGCCGCTTGCTGGCTTTCTCATCCTGCGCTGCTTTCCTTCGCAACGACGCCGAGCCCTTCGGCGCAGCCAGTTTCACCCCAGCGCGCCGCGCCTTGGATAATCCGATGGCGATGGCCTGCTGCGGCGACCTTGCCCCGTGTTTGCCCTCCCGGATGTGAACCATTTCTTCGCGCACAAATTCTCCCGCTTGCGTCGAGGGAGACTTACCTTCACGAGCATCCTCGCGGGCACGCTTCAAAGTTTCCTGATCCGGCATGATTCCTCCTCTTATAGGCGATGCTAGCTGGCCTGATGCTAGCCGGGTTGCGGTCAGCTTCCAATCCCACGTTTACCCTAAGGGAGTAATTGCATTCGGAGCAGAGTGGAGGACGGCTGCGATCAGAGCGGCGAGCGGTTGGGCATTGTCACTACGCTCATCGTCGGTGATGTGAGTGTACCGGCCTGATTTAAACAGTTAGTTATAACAAAGCGGCCCGAAACCGGTGTACAGTGCTGGCATGAATCCTCACGAGGGAACGTTTGTTCGAAAAGTCGCTTCTCAGCCGGAACCGCGCCCGAAGCAAGGCCGTGCGCGCCTGCGCTTCGCGGTCATAGTGGTTGTGGCTATAGGGACGAGCCTAGCTAGCTATGCTCAAGAAAAATCACTCGAGGTCAAATGCACGGTCGTCGACGAGATGGGGGCGATCATCCCAAATGCGGAAGTGAAGTTCAAGGGGCAGTCTGGCACGATCGTTTCACACACGGGGCTAGACGGCGTCGTGATTCAGGCATTGCGAGCAGGTAGGTATGCCGTCTCGGTCACTCAGATCGGATTTGTGACAACTGTACTGCCCGATTTCAATGTTGCAGGCACGACCCAATCGGCGTGTCGTATTCCCCTGAGAGTGGGTGACAGACCTACCGATGGCCCAGAGAGACAACCTGCCGAACACATCGAGTTTCCTCAAATCAAAGAGTGGGGTTCCCTGAGAATAGGCTTACGGCGAACGACTTGTCTTGGCGCATGTCCTTCGTACACGCTGACAGTTTTGGGTAATGGAAGCGTGATCTACCATGGGGATGGTTTCGTACATTATTGCGGGGATTACCGTGGAAATGTCTCGCAGCAAGTTGTGCATCAACTGGTAGAAGTGTTCAGGAAAGCCGACTACTTCAGACTCTTCAGCCGATACGTTTCGAACGCAACAGACCTGCCCGCGTACACAACTTCGATCGCCTTTGACGATAAAGCGATGTCGGTTACTGACTACTGGGGCAGCCGAGTGGGAATGCCCGATGTCGTCACCGAGGTCGAGAATACGATTGACCGCCTTGCGGGGCCGGGGGTTTGGGCGGAGGGTATGGACTCACATGTGGACTGCGAGCACTCGTTTATCCCGGCAACCACTCACGATGTTCCGAACAAGACTGAGGTGAGAGGTCCCAAGTAACCGGCGAAACATCGTTGTTACACTCACGTAGTGATCCGGGGCGGGTATCGCTCGGGCGCGAGGCGATTTGCGAGAGGCCTCCCGAGTCCTTGCAAAATCCCTTGTATAATCAAGTGTTCTAGCCATCCTGATTTCATCTTTGGAGTGTGATTCTTTGAACGCACATATGCCTCATCAACCCGGACAAGCCGCGCCGGGGCCGCAACCGTTGCCGGGAGTGGATGCCATCATCGCCGTAGGTTCGGGCAAGGGCGGCGTCGGTAAGACCACGCTGTCGGTGAACCTGGCGGTTGCCTTGGCCAAGATGGGCCACAAAGTCGGACTGCTGGACGCCGATGTCTACGGGCCGAACGTTCCGCTGATGTTGGGCGTGAATGCGCAGCCCAAGATGGCGGGCGAAAACCGCATCGAGCCGCTGGAGGCATTTGGGGTGAAGGTGATCTCGGTGGGATTTTTGAATCCCGGCGACAAGCCGATTATCTGGCGCGGGCCCATGCTGCACCAGATCATCAAGCAATTCCTGGGCATGGTCGAGTGGGGACATCTGGATTATATGGTCGTCGACTTGCCGCCAGGGACGGGCGATATCGCGCTGTCACTGGTGCAGTCGGTGCCGCTGACCGGCGCGGTGGTGGTTTCGACTCCCTCGGATGTTTCGCTGCAGGATGCGCGCAAGGCGATTGAAATGTTCCGCCAGATGAAGGTCGATCTGGTGGGCATCGTGGAGAATATGAGCTTTTTCACCTGTCCGCATTGCAATCATGAGATCGACATTTTTTCGCGTGGCGGAGCCCAGACCATGGCGCAACAATTTGGCGTGCCATTTCTGGGAAGCATTGAGCTTGACCCCGAGGTACGAAAGTCTGGAGACGGCGGGAAGCCAGTGGTGCTCGAAGGCGAAAATTCCCCGCACGCCAAGTCAATCTTCGAATTCGCGCGCAAGACAGTGGCGCGCGTGGTTGAGATCAAGGCAGGCGAGAGTTCGGGCGTGATTCAGATTCAGTAGGAAAACCTCAAACACAGGGGACACAGGAGGGACACAGGGTAAAGCTTGATGGTTTACCCTGTGTCCCTCGGTGTCCCCTGTGTTTAAGCTTTGGACGTTGGCTTGGCGAATCGCGACAGCTTCCATTCGGCCTTGGTGTCGCCATCGTTCAAGATCAGATCTGCCACGAATTCTCCCAATGCCGGGCCGTGCTTAAACCCATGCCCCGAGCCTCCGCCGACCAGCCAGACGTTCTTAAACTCGGGATGGCGATCGACGATGAAATGGCTGTCGGGTGTTTGCTCGTACTGGCAGACGCGAGTTTCGACAAGCGGGGCATTTTTCAGGGCAGGGAGGCGAAATGAAACGTATTCGCGAATGTCGGCGAGAGTATCAGGGCTCGCGACGCGGTCGTCGCTGGTCGGGTCGAAGACCGGCCCGCGGGTATCGTCGGCAAGTTTGAAGCCGCGGCCGTCGCTCGACGGAATGCCGTAGCGAAAGCGCCCGTAGTGATCGGCCCACACCGGCAGTTGCTTATCGCTGAAGCGGTCATCGCCTGCCGGTGTTCCGAAGAAGAAAACATCCTGTTTAGTGGCGCGTACCAAATCTCCTACTGCTCTTGGAAACAGCTTGCCCAACCACGGGCCGCAAGCGAAGACGTAGAAGTCGGCTTCGACCCGCGACCCTTCGGTGAGTTCAACGCCGTAGCCCGCGCCCGCGTCGAGCCCGTATTCGCCTGTTACCTCGGCCTGCTGATATTTTCCTCCCGCGGCAATAAACGCATCGACCACGGCTTGGCAACTGGAACGCGCATCCAGATAGCCGCTCTCCGGCTCGTAAATGCCCCACTCGATGCCGTCGAAATTAATTTGCGGCCAGCGCTTTTTCAGTTCGGCTAGCGGGAGTTCCTGAAACTCGACCTCAGCCTTGCGCAGCATTTCCATCGAGCCGCGCTCGAACGAATCGTCATTGCCGCTGACCATCCATAAAACGCCGGTGCGATGCAAGAACTGGCGCTTCCAGCGTTGTTCATATTCCTGCCAGAGTTGGAGCGCGCGCGCGGCCAGTTCGGTGTAGGGCTGATCGGGCCCATACGTGGCGCGCATGATGCGCGTTTCACCGCCGGAAGATGCGCGCGAGTTGCCCGGCCCCCAGGCATCGAGCAAGGTCACGCGTGCGCCGCGTTCCAGAAGATGAAGGGCCGTCCATCCGCCAAAGGCGCCGGCTCCGATCACGGCGATGTGAGGTTGCGATTTCATGGGAGTAAGTGTCGCATTAGGAACGGGTGATTGTCGTCAGGCGAACGAACGGGCGAGGGCAAGAATGAGATCGAGCTTTGCTCGATGGACAGCCGAGGGCGGCTGTGCCCACATCCCCACGCCCATAGTGTTGTCAGAAGGAGGCCGTGTCGGGTTCCGCGGCGCTTGACAGGACGCGGATGCGTTCCTAGAATCCAAGCAGGGCGCGGCCTTGCGTCGTTTGCTAAGTTTTTGCATCTAAAATACTTAGCTGGAGATGTTGGCGCAAAGCCCCCCAGGCTCGGAATACCCTCAAATGCCATCTGACCCCAACATCGGGAAGCGCGAGCGCGAAGTGCTGACGGCCATCGTGGAAACCTTTATTTCCACCGGCGAACCCGTCGGTTCGCGCACCCTGGCACGCACCAGCCGCGAGGGGTTGAGTCCGGCTACCATCCGCAACGTGATGGCCGATCTTTCTGAGGCCGGATTTCTCGAGCAGACACATTCTTCTTCGGGGCGCATTCCAACCACGGATGCGTACCGTTATTACGTCGAGCAGATCACGGGGAATGCGAAGCTGGCGCCACAGGAAGAGAGTCTGATTTCGGATTCGCTCGCCGGCATCACCGACGTGCAGGAGTTCATGGAGCGGACATCGCACGTGCTCTCGCTGATTTCGCGAAACGTGGGCGTTACCGTGGCGACCAGCGCGGCGAAGAACGCGCTGGAGCACGTTTATTTTTCGCGCCTGAGCGATCAGAAAGTGTTGGCGGTGTTGGTGACGCGGGCCGGGCTGGTGCGCGATCGGGTGCTGCGTCTCGATTTGCCGCAGGCGGAACTCGATATGGCGGCTCGCTATATCAATGAAAATTTTCGCGGCTGGACCATGGAAACCATGCGCGTCGAACTGGCGCGCCGCATCGAACAGGAGCGCAGTGAGTACGACCGGCTCATGAATTCGATCGAGCAACTCTACAAGCAGGGAGCGCTCGCCTCGGAGGCGGGAACGCAGGTCGTCTTCGTCGAAGGTGCGGCCAATCTGCTCACCGGCCAGGAGGATCGCAAGCGCCTGCAGGATCTGATGAAGACCCTCGAGGAAAAGGAAAAAGTCGTGCAGCTGCTCGGCGCCTATCTCGACGTGAAGCAGGAGGCGGTGCGGGTGGTGATCGGTCTCGATGATGCGCTGCCCTCCATGCAAAACTTCGTGCTGATTGGGGCTCCAGCGCGCTCGGGGACCGATATGTTCGGATCTCTCGCCGTGATTGGGCCCACGCGTATGGATTATCAGCACACTATGACCGCAGTTTCTTACATCGCGCGTCTCTTCGACAAAATTCTGAATGAATCGGAGTAATCAAGGTTTATGAGTAAAGGGAACGGAAAATTGGAAGACCAGGGCGCAAAACTGGATGTGGAGCACGAGCTGCCGGCAGGTTCGGGCGATGGCGATGATCCCTCGACAGCCTCCGTGCGCGCAGATTCGCCCGCCTCGGAAGAATTGCAGAAGGTGAAGGCGGAGCGGGACTCGCTCCTCGATCGGCTGGCGCGGGCGCAAGCGGAGTTCGAGAATGCCCGCCGCCGCTCGGCGAAAGAACAGCAGGATTTTCGCGATTACGCTTTGTCCGATGCCATGAAGTCATTGCTGCCCGTGGTCGACAGCCTGGAGCGCGCCGTGCAGGTCAAGGCCGATCCGGCAGATCTGCGCAACGGGGTGGAACTGATCTATAAGCAGCTGCAGGCCGCGCTGGCCAAGCTTTCGGTCACTCCGATCGAGGCGCGGGGTGAGGCGTTTGATCCGCGCTATCACGAGGCTATTGAAATGGTTGATACCAACCGGGTGCCCGATCATCAGGTGATCGAGGAACTGCAGCGCGGCTACAAGTTTAAAGATCGCCTGCTGCGGCCGGCGATGGTGAAGGTCGCGAAGAATCCCGGGATGTAAGTTTCCCATCCAATTTTATTTCTAAATCTCTTTCTCTCGATCAGGAAAGGCGCCAATTCTGGCCACGAACGCAAAACGCGATTATTACGAAGTGCTGGGTGTAACCCGCACCGTCACCGAAGTAGAACTGAAGAGCGCTTATCGCAAGCTGGCGATGCAGTACCATCCGGATCGCAATCCCAATAATCCCGATGCCGAGGAGCGCTTCAAGGAAGTGACCGAGGCTTATGGGATCCTGGCCGACTCGGAGAAGCGATCGCTTTACGACCGCTTCGGCCATGCCGGAGTAGGCAGCGCTGCGGGCGCGGGAGGCGGCTTTGACGCCACCGTATTCCAGGATTTCGGCGACATCTTCGGCGAGTTCTTCGGTTTTGGCGATGCCTTTGGAGCCGGCGGGCGTCGGCGCAGCCGGGTGCAACGAGGCGCGGATTTGCGGGAAGACCTGACCATCGAATTTGAAGAAGCGGCATTCGGCGTTGAAAAGACGGTGATGGTGCGGCGCCACGAGGCTTGTGAAGAGTGTCATGGATCGGGAGCCGCCCCGGGTAAAGGTCCCACCACATGCCGATCCTGCGCTGGGCGCGGGCAAGTTCGCTATCAGCAGGGATTTTTCAGCATCGCCCGCACCTGCCCGTCGTGCCAGGGAACGGGCAACGTGATCACCGATCCTTGTCCGAAGTGCAAAGGCGAAGGTCGTGTCTTGCGGCAGCGTTCCATTGACGCAAAAATCCCCGCCGGTGTCGAAGACGGCACGCGCATTCGCTTCTCCGGCGGAGGCGAGGCTGGGCCCTTCGGCGGCCCGGCCGGCGATCTTTACGTCGTGCTGCATGTGAAGGAACATCCGTTTTTTGAGCGGGAAGGGAACGACTTGCACTGCACGGTGCCACTCTCGGTGACGCAAGCCGCCATGGGCACGGAGATTCGCGTGCCTACGCTCGAGAGCGAGCACACGCTGAAGATTCCCGAAGGCACCCAGCCTGGCACCACCTTTCGCATTCGCAACAAGGGCATACCGGTACTGAGTGGGCACGGAAAAGGCGATCTGTATGTCGAGGTGCGCGTACAGATTCCCGGGAAGCTCAGCAAGCGACAAAAAGAGCTGTTGCAAGAACTGGAAACCACGGCCCAAGTGGACAATCAGCCGATGATGCGCACGCTGCTGGGCAAAGTGAAGGATATGTTTGGGTGAGGAAAGCAGTTCTCAGTTCTCAATTCAGTTCTCAGTTCTCGGTACTCAGTTCTCAGTTTCTGGTCACGGGCCTCTTCTCGATTTTCCCAACGCCTTTAACTTAAAATTTGCCCTATGATGCTCGGTTGCTGTGAACCCCCTTGCCTCTAATCGAAAACCGAGAAGCGGAAACTGAGAACTGAGTACTGAGAACTGAGAACTGAGAACTGAATTGAGAACTGAGAACTAGGAAGCGCCCATGACCCGCCGCCGCTGGATTGCAGACGAATTTTCCGAGAACGCCGCCGCACTCACCGGCGACCACGCGAACCACCTGGTGCGCGTGCTGCGGGCTCGCATCGGACAAGAATTCGATATCTCGACTGGCGATTCCGTGCGGCGCGGGCGCATTACATCCCTGCGTAGCGACCGCGTCGAATTCGAGTTATGCGAGCAGGTTCCCGCCAATCCATCCGCCGCGATCACGTTGCTTCTCTCCGTTTTCAAGTTTGACCGCATGGAATGGGCGATTGAAAAGTGTACAGAGCTGGGCGTGAGCAGGATTGTTCCCCTGATTGCCCGGCGCACCGATGCGCACCTCGCCGCCGCCGCCGCCAAACGCGCGGAACGTTGGCAGCGGATTGCAGCCCAGGCGGCTGAACAGTCGCGGCGCGCCGCCGTTCCTGAAATTTCTGCGCCCATCAAAGTCGCCGAGGCAATCAAGTTTCCCGCCTCCTGCCGGATTCTGCTTTCGGAATCCGAAGAACAAACTCTGTTGCGCGATGTCGTTCGGTCGCTCTCGGGGAATGATGAAATTGTTTTGGCGATCGGCCCTGAAGGTGGTTGGACCGAAGACGAACTCGAATCCTTCCGGCAAGCGCAATGGACCTCGGCATCGCTCGGCGACACGATTCTTCGCGCCGAGACCGCTGCCATCGCGGCTACCGCAATCGTCGCCGCGGCTTTGCTGTAGAGCAGACGATCGCGCGCCGATGACCCCGCGCCGATGATATCCTGAGCCGCAATGGTTGTTTCCAAATCGCATTCTCCATTTGTTCCCGATGAGCGCCAGCGGGAGGCTATCGATCACGTTGCCGGGCCGATGCTGGTGATTGCCGGGGCTGGCACCGGAAAAACTTCCGTTCTGGTTCACCGCATTGCCACTCTGGTGCGCGAGGGTCATGCCCAGCCCGATGAAGTGCTGGCGCTCACCTACACCGTGGCCGCGGCGCACGAGATGAAGGAACGCGTTCGCGCCCTGGTCGGAAAGCCAATTCGCGCCCTCACCTTCCATGATTTTTGTCTCGACCTGCTGAAGCGCGCCGGGCAGAGCTTTGGCGTTCTCGATGAGACCGATCTATGGATTTACCTGCGCAAAAGAATTTCTGAATTCCACCTCGAACATTACGTGCGCGCGGCCAACACTGGAAAGTTTCTTCGAGACCTGCTGGATTTCGTCAGTCGATGTCACGACGAACTGATCACACCCGAGCGCTACGCCGAGTATGTCGCAGGCCTGGAGCGGGGCGAGTTACCAGCGCCTCGCGTCGGCAAATCAAAAGACCAGTTGAGCCACGAGGAGGTGATTGGGCGCTGCCAGGAAATTGCGCGCGTTTTTTCCCTCACCGAAAAATGGCTGCGGGAAGAAAATCTTGGCACTTTCAGCCATATGATCACGCGTGCCTACGCGCTGCTTGCGGGCGACCAAAATTTGTTGGAGGTTGAGCGTGCCCGTGCGCGCTTCGTTCTCGTGGACGAGTTTCAGGACGCCAACTTCGCGCAGATCAAGATTCTCGCGGCACTGGCGGGGGCCGAGGGTAACGTCTTTGGTGTGGGTGATCCCGATCAGTCGATTTACCGTTTTCGGGGCGCCTCCAGCGCCGCGTTTCAACTTTTCCGACGGCACTTTATTGAGACCAAGCTGGTGGTGCTGGGCAAGAACCGGAGGTCGACGACGGCTATTCTGCAATGCGCCTTCGCCATCGTGGATAAGAATCCACCGGTCTTTCAGGCGCAGGAAAGCGGCGCGCTTTCTTACCGTCGAATTCCTTTGCTGTCGGCGCGGGAAGAGTCGGCCAAAAAAGAAGGAAACCCGCTGCTTGCGTTTCCGGTCGAAGCCGTTTCGTTTGCGGCCAAAGATGCCGAGGGGCCGGATGTGGTCCGGATCGTCGAGGAAACCAGGCGGCGACGGCGATGCAAGTGGAAGGACTTTGCTGTCCTTTACCGCTCGCACAGCCATCGCGATGACGTGGTGCGGGAATTAGCCGAGAGCGAGATTCCTTTCACCATTGAAAACATGGACGTCAGCGACACGCCCGAGGTGCGGGACCTGTTTGCTTGCGTTGCCGTAGCGGTTGATCTGAATGCTGACGCGAATTTGTTTCGCGTGGCCGCCCTGCCGCAGTTTGGGGTCGATCCCGAACAACTTCGATCCGCGCTGCGCAACATTGCGCGTGAATCGAAGGAGGGCGTGGTTGTCCCTCTCGCGTCGGTTCTAGAAAACGTGAGCGGCGGGCGGGCGGTGCTGGAGTGTATTCGCAAAGCGCGGGAGGAGGTCGATCGAAAGAAATCTAAGACGCGTGCTGCGCTTCAGTTGATCGCTAAACAGTTTCCCCTGGACCTGGACTCGCCCGTGGTGCAGGCTGCGCTCAATTTCGCTGCAGCGTGGGAGAGTAAGGCGACCACGAAAGAGGGAGATCTCCGCGAGTGGATCGACTACCTGGAGTATTTCCGCGAGGCCTGCGGCGTGATTCCCATGGCGGCGAACGAAGAAGAGGATGCGGTGCGCTTGATGACCGTCCACGGCGCCAAGGGACTTGAGTTCGCGCACGTCTTCATCCTGCGGGCGACCAGCAGTTCGTTTCCCAGCAGTTATCACGAAACGCTGGTGGAGTTCCCTCGAGCGTTGCGCGATGCTGACTCGGCTGCAGCCAGCGATGATAAGACGCTGCACAATCAGGAAGAGCGGCGTCTATTTTACGTTGCCATGACGCGTGCGAAAGATTCGCTGCAAATCTATGGAAAGCAGGGGTTGGGACACGATAAGACTCCGGCAGGCCTCATGCGGGAGATGATCGGGAATGCAGAGTTAAAGCCGTGGTTACGCGCGCGGCAGGCGCTACCTTCGCAGCCCAAGCTGATTGAGATTGCGGCCGGTGGCGATTCGGCTTATTCCGAGGGGTCGCGGTTACCGGCGTGGCTTGCACTTCCGGCCATCGAAGGACTGGGCGCTCAGTTGAGTGCGTCGGCGGTCGAAACCTATGAGACTTGTCCCTTGCAGTTCAAATTTGAACGCGAATGGAAACTGGGGCGTGAGGTGCACGCGGCGATGCAATATGGTGCAGCCATGCATCGCGTGCTTCGCACCTACTATGATTCGATCAAACTTGGGCGGACGAAGAGCGACGACGAATTGCTTCAAATCTTCCGCGACGACGAAGGCATCGCTGGAATCCAGGATGACTACCAGCGCGATTTGTACCTGAAACAAGGGATGGAGCAATTGCGGGAGTTTCTGGCTTCAACTCGCCGTGGCCCCGCTCCGGAGGTTCTGCATACGGAAGAATGGTTCGACGTGCAGATCGCAGGAACGAAAGTTGCCGGACGAATCGATCGGATCGACCGCTTGCCGGACGGGCGAGTGAACATCGTCGACTACAAAACCGGGAAGGCGCGGGCGCAGGAGGACGCGGACGATAGCCTGCAGCTCTCGATTTATGCCATGGCCGCGCAGCAGAAGTGGGGATACGAAGTCGGCGAGCTCGTGTTTCATAATCTCGAAGGCAATGTGCCGGTGTCCTCGAAGCGTACAGATTTTCAGTTGGAGGAGGCGCGAGAACGAGTACAGGCTGTGGCGCGGGGCATCGCCGATGGCAACTTCAAAGCGAAGCCTGACTTTCATTGCACTTTTTGCGCGTTCCGGGGAGTGTGCCCGGCAATAGAGAAGAGAATACCGAATATTGCAGCACGCCCAATATCGAGTGCGGGTTCGACCGAGGGGAAGAAAAGCGGAAGGCCATTGGATTAATCGCTGCTCCGGTTGTGGAAGTCCGGAACAAAAAATTAGGGGACGCTCTTGGCGTCCCCCTCTTTTTGTTTACAGCCTGCTTAGTGCTTTTTTGCCTTCTTCTTTGCCTTTTTCTTGGTTGCCATGGTTCTATTCTCCCTTCCATTGTTCATGGAAAAATCTGCAACGATGATTTGTTGCAACTAAATGAAGTATTCAGTTAATGAAAAATGAAGTCAAGAAAAAAATGCATGGAGTGAGGCGTGCGATGCTGTACCAAAGTTACCCGTCGACGCGTGCGCACGAGAACAACTGCGTTCACAGTTCTCGAAAACAGATTGCAGAGAGAAATTATGGGAAGACGAGAACGTCGATGCGAGCTACGAATCCTTGCCGGAGCGATGAACGCTGGCATCATTCATACGCGATCGCTCGCATGGCCGACCGGGCGGTGTTTGCTCTTCTTTCCTGGCCGCGCATCTATAATGAGAAGTTCTAAAATCTTCGCGGAGCGTGATCTATGGCGGCTTTCGATGATGTGGTCATCATTTCTGGTTGTAGAACGGCGGTAGGAAAATTCCAAGGGAGTCTCAGTGATTTGAGCGCCGTGCAGTTGGGCGCGGTGGTGGTGCGCGAGGCAGTGAAGCGCGCGGGCGTGAAGGCCGACCAGGTCGACGAGTGCATCATGGGCAATGTGCTGCCCGCCGGGCTCGGACAAAATCCCGCGCGACAGGCGGCGATCTTCGGCGGATTGGCTCCCACGACAGGTGCCATGACAATCAACAAAGTTTGTGGCTCGGGATTGAAAGCGGTCGCTCTCGCGGCGCAAGCGATTCAAACTGGCAACGCTTCCGTGGTGGTGGCGGGAGGCATGGAGTCGATGACCAACGCTCCTTACCTTCTGCCGCAAGCGCGCAAGGGGTACCGTCTGGGCAACGGCCAGGTGATCGATTCCATGGTGCACGACGGGTTATGGGACATTTATAACGACTACCACATGGGCATCACCGGGGAGAATGTCGCCGAGAAATACGGGATCACGCGCGAAGAGCAGGACGAGTTCGCGGTAAATTCTCATCGTAAGGCGATCGCGGCCTGGAAAGAATGCCGCTTCAAGGCGCAGATCGCGCCGGTAGAAATTCCCGCGAAGAAGAAAGGCGCTGCCCCGGTTGTTTTCGACAAGGATGAATCTCCTCGCGAAGACACGACGGTCGAAAGCCTTCGCGCACTCAAACCTGCGTTCAAAAAGGATGGCACCGTGACGGCGGGCAATGCTCCGGGAGTGAATGACGGGGCGGCAGCGGTGGTGGTGACCAGCGCCGCGCGCGCTAAGGAACTTGGCGCGGCCCCGATGGTTCGCATCGTGGCGCAGGCTACCAGCGGAGTCGAGCCCAAGTGGGTCATGATGGCCCCGGTCGACGCCGTGCGGAAGATTTGGGAGAAGACGGGATGGAAGAATGACGATGTGGATCTCTACGAACTGAACGAGGCATTCTCCGTGCAGGCTCTGGGCGTGACGCGCGAACTCGGGCTCGATCTGAATAAAGTCAACGTGAATGGCGGAGCGGTCGCGATTGGGCATCCCATCGGGGCCAGTGGGGCACGCGTGCTGGTGACCCTGATTTACGAGATGATCCGGCGGGATGCTCATCGCGGGATTGCTGCGCTGTGTTTGGGCGGGGGGAATGCCGTGGCTATGGCCGTGGAGCGATAGGCTTTGGCGGCGTCTCGTTCTGAAGAGCTTGTCTAGGGAGCCAGAAAGAAAATCGAAGCTTCACGCGATAAACGGCTGAGGACGGCTGTCCCCACGCGATTCTCGGTTCCAGGTTAGCGATTCATAACACCGGTGGTTTGGGCAGCCACCGCAGGCAGGATAACGGTAAATACGGCGCCGCCGCCTGGCGCGTTGGCGGCTTCGATGGAGCCGTTGTGTTCCTTCATCACCGATTTGCAGATGCTGAGTCCCAAGCCCGGTCCCCCGCCTGGGCGCTTCGTCGTATAAAAAGGATCGAAGATATTTTTTAGAACCTCTGTCGGAATGCCGGGCCCATCATCCTGAAAGCTGGCGCAAACCGAGTTTCCGACTTTTGCGAGGCGGATGCGGAGAGTGCCGCGTTCGCGGACCTGGCGGATGGCTTGCTCCGCGTTCATGACCAGGTTCAGAAACACTTGCATCAACTGATGCGGATCGGCTTCCACAAAAGGGAGGTTGGGCTCGGGTAAGAAATCAACGGTGATGCCGTTCTTGCGCAGCGAATAGGCATGCAGGTTGAGTGTGCGCTCGACGATCTCGCCCAGGTTAACGCTAGTTTTCCCGCCCACCGGCGGCCGCGAGAAATAGGTAAGGTTGTGGACGATCTCGGCGGCGCGGCGGGCCTGCTGTTGCAAAATGACGATCTGCTTGCGGGCAGCATCAGTGGTTTGCGAGTCTTGCAAAAGTTCGCTGACTCCCAGGATGCTGGTTAGAGGATTGTTGAGTTCGTGGGCGACACCGCCAATCATTGCGCCCATGGCGGCCAAACGTTCGCTTTGGACGAGTTGCTGCTCGAACTTCTTCTCTGTGGTGATGTCGCGGACCGAAACGATGACTCCGGCCAGCTGCGAATTTTCATTAAAAAGCTGGCTGGCTGAGGCTCGCATGGTGCGCCAGCTTCCGTCGCGGTGCCGGGCGCTATATTCCGCAGCCTCAAGGCTTCTGGTGCTGGCAATGACCTCATGGAAAAGCGTCGCCAGTTCGGGCGAGTGATCGGTGGTTTCGGAGATCTTCTTGCCCAATAATTCTTCAGGATCACAGCCCAGCAGATCGCGCACGCGCGAACTCACGAACGTGTAACGTTCCTGGAGGTCGACCACCAGAATGAGATCGGGAAAACTCTCCAGCAAACGGCGGCGGAATTCTTCCTGCTGAAGGAGTTGGCGCTCGAGACTACGCCGTTCGGTTACATCCACCAGCGTGCCCTGGTAACGAATCAACTTTCCCGCTCCGTCCCAGACCGCGCGCGAGGATTCGTGGAACATGGCCTGCGTCCCATCCTTCTTGCGCAGAGTTATTTCCCGAGAACGTAATCCACCGCGATCGTCGGGCGCGCGGCCTAGCACCGGCGGCTCGGTGTGATCGACATTCAATGTGGCGGGATCCACGGCCAGCAATTCTTCTTTCGTGGCATAACCTAAAACCGCGACCAGCGCGGGATTCGCGTCCAGGAGCTTGCCCTCCGGAGTGCTGAAGTAAGCGCCTTCCTGGAGGGTCTCAAAGAGTTCGGTGAAACGTAGCTCCTTTTCGTGCTGCCCAGTTACGTCGCGTCCGAGCACGCTGGCCCCGACCACCTCGTCGGCTTTGACGATGGCATTCAGCACGCAATCGAAATAGAGTGGGCGGGCGTCTTTTTTTAGACGCACGCGGACCGTGCCAGACCAATGTTTCTGCTCCAGGAAGCGAGCCAATCCACTTTCGATGCCGGCGCGCGAGGGTTCTTCGAGAAAATCAAAAAACTTCTTGCCGACAATTTCCGCGTAGGGCAAGCCCAGAAGCAGGCTCACGCTCTTGTTGACGGTGCGCAGGGTGCCGTCGAGCGAGACTGCGCAGGCTGCATCCTCGAACGAGTCGATGAGTTCCTTGAAGCTGCGATTGGAGCGCGCGATAACTTCGTTGAGCTGGTCGAGTTGCTCCTCGGAGGGAGCCGCGCCTACGTGTTGCTGCAAGTCTTGCAGCAGCACTTTGAGTGCGCCGACCTCGCGCCGCCGGCCATAGGCATAGGCGGCCAACAGGATCGATAGAACCAAAACACCCAACGCCGCCGGGCCCATGTGGTACGGCAGGTTTTCGAGACGCTCCCAGGCGAGCGCGGCAAAGCCCGCCGCCAGGAGCACCATAAACAACAGGATCCATCGCCAAAGCTGGGATTCTTCACGCTCCAAATTTTCAGGAGGACGGGGACGCCGAGAGGTACCGGGGGGGACCTGGGTCATCAGAATTTCACCTGGTTTCGCGTTTCGAAAAACGGCAAAACCCACAACACTTTTTCCATCGTACTGGTAGTTGCCAGGCGGAACAACCTAAAGTTGTTGGAGAGTGTGGTACGCCGCGCGGTTCGGGCGCATCGACAGCGCTTATGCGATGGGGGCAGTGTTGTAAGCGGTCCAGGCTCTCTCGGAAGTTATCCACAGCCTAGTGATGACATCCATCACATCCCATTTTCCTACCAGCCGCGTAGCGTGAGTATATCCGGAATCAGGCCTTGGTGTGCCGACGGCGGCACGAAGTCTGTCTCGCCCGGAGCACGGATGCTCTACAAGACTCTCAGCGCAGCGGTGTACGGGATCGACGCCAACATAATTCAGGTGGAAGTCGACTGCTCGGGGATCAAGACCGATCAAGACCACTTTCATACCGTAGGCTTGCCCGATGCCGCGGTGCGCGAGAGCCGCGACCGGGTGCGGGCGGCGCTGAAAAATTGCGGCTATGATATTCCGCCCACGCATATCACGATCAATCTGGCGCCAGCGGATATAAAGAAAGAAGGATCGGGCTTCGATCTGCCGATGGCTCTTGGCATTGTGGGCGCGTATGGCGGCCTCGCCTGCAAGGCAATCGACGACTGCCTTTTTGTGGGAGAGCTATCGCTGGATGGCGGAGTGCGCGGCATTCGGGGCACCCTGCCCATCGCTCTCGAAGCGCGCAGCCGCAAGATTTCTCGACTCGTCGTCCCGGAAACGAATGCGCGCGAAGCCGCCATGGTCGGCGGAGTCGATGTCTATCCGGTGAAGTCGTTGCTGGATGTGATTCACTTCGTGAATTCGGGCAACGGCATCGTGCCATTGAAAGCCGATGGCGACGCGCTGCTGCGCGAATCACAGGAATTTCTGGTCGACTTCAAAGATGTACGAGGGCAGCAGACGGCGAAGCGGGCCATCGAGATCTCGTGCGCCGGCGGCCACAACATATTGATGATCGGTCCGCCGGGATCGGGTAAAACCATGCTGGCCAAGCGCATGCCCACGATCCTCCCGCCCCTCACTTTTGAGGAAGCGTTGGAGACGACCAAAATTCACAGCGTCGCGGGAGTGCTTGATCCGGGA
Source organism: uncultured Acidobacteriaceae bacterium (assembly GCA_963818935.1). GTDB lineage: Bacteria > Acidobacteriota > Terriglobia > Terriglobales > Acidobacteriaceae > Sulfotelmatobacter. The sequence goes on along the minus strand of CAWFUK010000034.1, from coordinate 257,608 downwards.
AGCGGGTTAGTCGGCAAGCGGCCTTATCGCTCGCCGCCTCATACTATTTCTGACGCTGGATTGATTGGCGGAGGCGTGATCCCGCGCCCCGGTGAGGTTTCGCTCTCGCACAATGGCTTGCTGTTTTTGGATGAGCTTCCAGAGTTTCCCCGCAATGTTCTGGAAGTGTTGCGGCAGCCGTTGGAGGACGGAACGGTTACGATTGCGCGAGCGGCCATGTCCCTTACTTTCCCGGCGCGATTCATGCTGGCGGCCGCGATGAATCCGTGTCCGTGCGGTTTTCGCAATGACAAGACGCGCGAGTGCCAGTGCACCACGCCGATGATCCAGCGCTATATTTCGAAAATCTCCGGGCCGCTGATGGATCGCATTGACATTCATATCGACGTGCCGGCGGTGAATTACAAAGAAATGCGCTCGACCAACGAGCCGGAAAGTTCGGCGAAGATTCGCGAGCGGGTTATGCGCACGCGGCAAAAACAAGTGGATCGATTTGCCGGTTCGCGCGAGAAAATTTATTGCAACGCGCAGATGTCCTCGCAGCACATTCGGACTTTCTGTGAACTTTCCGCTGATTGCGAGCGATTGCTGGAGCGTGCCATGACGCAGCAGGGATTAAGCGCGCGGGCGCATGACCGGATCTTGAAAGTGGCGCGCACGATTGCGGACATTGAGCAGATGGCTGCTATTGAGCCGAAGCATATCGCGGAAGCGATCCAATACCGAAGCTTGGATCGGACGTATTGGACGTGAAAAAGCCGGGGAATCGATCCCCGGCTTTGGCTAGAAAACAATCCAGAGCTTACTTCGTCACCGTTCCCACCAATCCAAACGATGCAAAGCGGCATTGGCCGTTTACCAATCCCAGGCTGCACCAGGGTTCAAAGGTGTACCCAAAGTATGACGAGTTCAGGTACAAGCCATAGGGTTGCGAGGCGTGGCCGAATTGTTCGTTCGCCATCTCGGTGGTGTTGGAGAGGAACATTCTGCCGACGTAGCAACTGCCATCAACAGCTCCGTTGGTGCAGGTGGGAGTGATGTTGAACCAGTATTCTCCGCCGCCCACCAGAGTCACGGTTGGAAACGTTACCAATACCGTGAACTCCGATAGGCCGAGGAAGGCACGTCCGGTGGTCTGCACCGTAATGTTGCCGGTGCCGGAGGCCACTTCGGTTCCACCGTCGCCGGAGGAAACTCCTGAACGGATATCGTAGGTGGCATTCTGCGGATCGAAGTTCGCATCCGCCTGAATGTTGAACAGGATTCCAGTCAGGTTCGCCGAAGCAATGCCGCTGGGGATGGTGACCGGTGCATAGGTGGAGCCGCCAGTTACCAGTAGGGTGTTCTCATCCGAGAAGCCTGCAGCTTGTCCGTCCGCCGGGTTGAGGTCACCACTGTAAAACAAGCAGGGATTGCACAGAGCCGGTACGATCGGTTTTCCAGGAGGCAGATCCTTACCGTCTCTCTTTTGATAGGGGGACGGCTTCTTGGCCGCCGCCGCTGTAAGAGTGAGCGCCAGAACCATCGCTACTGCGAAAAGTATCTTTTTCATTAGTTGGCTCCAATCAGACCGAACGACAGGTCAGCGCATTGTTCAGAAGTTGTGCCGAAGGAGGAATCGCACCAGTTGACCCAAGTGGTGTCAATGCCGAAGCCGGTAAAAGTCGAGTTAAAGAATATCTCGCCATTCGGCTGCCAGCTGCCATTGACCGCATTGGTTTCCTGCGTGGTGTTCGAGGCATACTGCCGGAACACGGTGCAGCTTCCGTCCAGCGTGTTGGTGCACTGCGGTTGCACGTTGACCCAGTATTCGCCCGGAATGAGCGTCAAGCTGGGGAAGGAGACTGCGATCGTATATTCATACAGTCCGAAAGCGACGCGCCCGGTTGCAACCACGCTGATCGAACCCGATCCGGTGGCAATATCGGTGCCTCCGCTGCCTTCCGAAACTCCCTGCCGTACGTCATAGACGCCGGTAAAAGGGTCGAAGGCCGCGGTCGCCAAAACGTTAAACAGAATTCCGGTAACGCTGGCGTTGGCGCCGGTCGGAATGTTCACCGCGCCGTAGGTCTGGCTACCGCCAACGATAAGCAGAGTGTTCTCATCCGAGAATCCGTCCGCATTCGCATCGGTAGGGTTGAGGTCGCCACCATAGAATAAGCATGGGCTGCACAAAGACGGAGGTTGTGGCTTCCCCGCCTTGAGTTCTGGGTTTTTTCCAGACGGGTGATTGCCCCGCTGGTTCAAATGCGTGTTCAACGGCTTTTCGGCCGCCGCCGCGGAGAGGCTTAGCGTTATCACTAACGCTACTGCGAAAAACTTTGTTGTCACTCTGTTCCTCCTCTGGGGGGTGTTTCTTTCGAGCAGAACTGAAACATGTTCTTGCGAAGGACTGCAAGAGCGTCCGCAAGTTTATGCTGCGTTTGCGTGGAACGCAATCAATAATTCTGCTGAGGTGCATGAAAAGTAGCGTCGGATAAGGCCTTTCGACTCTGCTGCAAAAAAGCTTGCAGAAATTTGCACACTCCTCCAGCCAGTCGAGCCGTGTTACGCTTCTGCGACTCGATCACTCCGCAGGAGACGCCAAATGTATAAGGTTCTCTGCACTATGCTTGTGGCCGTTGCTTCGTTGGCTGCCGCTCAGACGGCTCAGCCCACTCAGCCAACCATTGTCGCCAAGGCCAAACTCATCCACCAGAGTCTGCCCATCCTCGAAACAACGATCTTCACGCCCGACGAGGACGGGCTGTATCGTTTGTCGATGTATGCCTCCGTCACCCGAGCGAACCCGAACAGCACTTCCACATGGGAGGTGAATCTGTTCTGGAGTGACGATGCGGGGCCCGTGTCCGTGGATCAATTTCTGGACGGGTCCGGCAATATTGCGGGTCCATTTCTGTTGGACAGCTTTGCCTTTCCGAATGTAGGTGGTCCTCCGGCTGTCTTTGAAGCGAAAGCGCAAAGCAAGATTTCGTTCAGCGTAACCCAGGGCTACGACGACAACAGTGAGTTTCTCCTTTATTACGTGCTGGAGCGGCTGGAATAGCCACGCCTAGGGCGCGAGAGTGCGCTCCTGCCCCGGTGATTTCCCAGTTCCGAACCCACAGACCGAAAGAAGCGGACTACTGATTGACCCTTGCGCTCTAACCTGCTATAAATGCCCGTTTTGCACTCGCGTCCCGGGAGCACGGTCTAACTATTCCGGGATGCCGGGGGCAGGCTCCGACGCGGCCAAGCTCCAACACTCCGTTTAGGTTTTGCGGTGGAAGCGTGTTCGGAATTCCGGGAGCTGAATCCTCCGTTTTCACCCGCTAAATATGCGTGGGAACGCTGGATGTTTCCGGAAGGCGGTGCCTCAACACGTTGAGATTCCTGAAACCGAATCATTTTGGAGGACTGATATTATGCGGGGCTTATTTACGGACTTGTCTATGCGAACAATGCTCGCTCCCAAGGCGTCCCTAGGACGCCGTGAATTCAGCGGTTTCCTGACTAACCTGCTCAGGAAATCCTGGACTCTGGCCGTGCTGCTTATGGCTGGCGCCGCGTCGGCGTTTGCTCAACCGGAAGCGGGCGGCGAAGCTTCGCTGAAAGTTCCCGACCTTTCTACCGTTTCTTTCATCTTCGGGCTCAACGGCCATAACCTGCTGCTGATCGGCATCGCCTTCTGCATTTTTGGCCTCCTGTTCGGCATGGCGATCTACCTGCGCCTCAAGAATCTCCCCGTTCATATTTCTATGCGCGAGGTCTCCGAGCTGATCTACGAGACCTGCAAAACCTATCTGGTGACGCAGGGAAAATTCCTGCTGCTGCTCTGGGCCTTCATTGCCGTAGTCATTGTTCTCTACTTCGGCTGGCTGGCGCCGGTGCCGGGCAAGTCGATTGGCGTGACCCTTCCCATCATTCTCGGCTTCAGCGTGATCGGAATGGCCGGCAGCTACGGCGTGGCGTGGTTTGGAATTCGCGTCAACACCTTTGCGAATTCGCGCACGGCGTTTGCCTCGTTGCCGGGCAAGCCCTATCCGGTCTACCAGATTCCGCTCGAAGCCGGCATGTCGATTGGCATGATGCTGATCTCGGTCGAGCTGTTGATGATGCTCATCATCCTGCTCTTCATCCCCGGAGATTATGCCGGTCCATGCTTCATCGGATTCGCCATTGGCGAGTCTCTCGGCGCAGCTGCGTTGCGTATTGCCGGCGGCATCTTTACCAAGATCGCGGACATCGGTTCCGACTTGATGAAGATCGTCTTCAAGATTAAAGAAGACGACGCCCGCAACCCCGGCGTGATCGCCGACTGTACGGGAGATAATGCCGGAGATTCTGTTGGACCCTCCGCCGACGGTTTCGAAACTTACGGCGTGACTGGCGTGGCGCTGATTACGTTCATCCTGCTGGGTGTCCGCGATCCTAAAGTGCAAGTGCAGTTGCTGGTTTGGATCTTCGTGATGCGTGTAATCATGCTGGTGGCCAGCACCATCTCCTACTTCTCCAATGGCGCCATGGCGAAAGCCAAGTATGGCAACGCGGCCGAGATGAATTTTGAAGCGCCCCTGACCTCCCTGGTATGGATCACGTCGTTTGTCTCCATCGCGCTTACTTTTGTCACCTCCTATTTCATTATTCCTGAGATTGGCGGCGACAGTTCGCAGTGGTGGAAGCTGGCCACGATCATCTCTTGCGGAACGCTGGCGGGAGCGCTGATTCCGGAGCTGGTGAAGTCCTTTACCTCGGTCGAATCGCGCCACGTCAAAGAGGTTGTGACCTCGGCGGACGAAGGCGGCGCGTCGCTCGGCATTTTGTCGGGCTTCGTTGCTGGCAACTTCTCCGCTTATTATCTCGGCCTATCGATGATGCTATTGATGGCCATCGGCTACTACATGAGCACGCCCGCGATGGGCTTGGCCACAGCCGCTTCTATGCTGGCGCCCGCGGTCTTCGCCTTCGGCCTGGTCGCCTTCGGCTTCCTTGGCATGGGTCCGGTAACGATTGCGGTTGATTCCTACGGTCCGGTCACCGACAACGCGCAGTCGGTCTACGAGTTGTCCTTGATCGAGCAGGTTCCGAACGTTGAAGCCGAGATCAAGAAAAACTTCAACATGGCGGTGAACTTCGACCGCGCGAAGCACTTGTTGGAAGCGAATGATGGTGCGGGGAATACGTTTAAAGCTACCGCAAAACCTGTGCTGATTGGAACTGCTGTGGTGGGCGCGACCACCATGATTTTCTCCATCATCATGGCTTTGACCGGCGGGCTTACGGAAAACGTAGACAAGCTCTCGCTGCTGCACGCTCCCTTCTTCCTGGGACTGATCACTGGCGGCGCTATGATCTACTGGTTTACCGGTGCGTCGACGCAAGCAGTGACCACCGGCGCTTACCGCGCAGTCGAGTTCATCAAAGCCAACATCAAGCTCGAAGGCGTGGTGAAGGCCTCGGTCGCCGACAGTAAGAAGGTGGTCGAGATCTGCACGAAATATGCGCAGAAGGGCATGCTGAACATCTTCATCGCCGTGTTCTTCGGCACGCTTGCATTTGCCTTCGTCGAGCCGTTCTTCTTCGTTGGTTACTTAATCTCGATCGCGATATTCGGTCTTTATCAGGCAATCTTTATGGCCAATGCCGGAGCCGCCTGGGATAACGCTAAGAAGATCGTCGAAGTCGAACTGAAGCAGAAGGGAACTCCGCTGCACGATGCGACGGTGATTGGCGATACGGTAGGAGATCCATTCAAGGATACTTCCTCGGTCGCGCTGAACCCAGTCATTAAATTCACCACGCTCTTCGGCCTGCTAGCCGTCGAGTTGGCGGTAACGCTTACTCGCGATCAGGGCCCGATGCTCACGAATATCCTGGCCTTGGTCTTCTTCGCCGTTTCGTTCTTCTTCGTCTACCGCAGCTTCTACGGCATGCGAATCAAAAGCGGCGGCGCGGAATAGCTGTTAACCGGGTCATTTTATCGGTCATTGGACGAACCGAGGGACCCACTCCAAGTAAAACGCCATCCAAATTTCCGGATGGCGTTTTGCTGTCCTGCCTGCGGTTTCAATGACCCGATGGCGCGATCACCCAATTCTTCCTCATCGCCAACCGCGGTCGCGCGCGATATCCCGCTCGGTGCGGCGAATGTCCCTACGTTCATGACGTGCCGCGCGATATCGTCCCTCATATAGATCGCGCCGCAACACGTAGCGATCGTGTGCGACCCGGATCTCGTCGTGGCGAATATCGCGTCGGCGCCAGCAATCATCGGCAAACATCGTTCCCGCACCCAGTCCTAACATCAAGAGAACCCCAGCGATTGTGCGTTTCATGTCCCATCCCTCCTCCGCATCCCAGCGGATTCTAGTGAATAGAAACACGCCGGAGCCCGCGGAGTTGCGGCGGGAGTGCGCAGGCACATGTGTAAAGTTATTGAAGTTACTCAATTACCCGATTACGGAATCACTCACTTTCTCTAACTCGGCCCCTTCATCTTTTCTTTGACGCTGTGCGCCAGCTTTTCAATTTCTTCCGCTTTCCGCATGACATCGACGGACAGAACATTTTCGTTCGACTTGGCCACGGAATCCTTGAGCTCAGTCGCTAACTGGTAAAGCTTCTCGGTATCGTGCTGGAGCGCGGCCTGCCGTGCGAGATTCGCTTTCTTCGCGACCTCTTTCGCCTGGCGCTGCTGGAGTTCGTCCGTACCGGGGCTTGGTAGGCTGTTCGGAGGCGGAGGAGGCGGATGGATGCCCTGAGTCTGGGCGACTCCGGGAATGGCAAACCATAAAGCTGCAGTAAGCACAAAGAGAGCAGGGGCCCGAAGTCGTCGTATGGTGGTCACAGTGTCCTCGAAAGCGGGGCTGGCCCGTTTTCAAAGTATGACATTTTCCGCGGAGGACAGTATAGGCGGGCTGCAATACCGGAAAGACGCCGGGGAATACAAAAGCCCCGCTTTGCGGGCGGGGCTTTGTCAGTAACCGCTGTGCTTTACAGCGAACTCATGTTCGATAAGAACTCCGCGTTCGACTTGGTCTTGCTCAGCTTGTCGATGAGCAATTCCATCGCTTCCACCGGGGACAAGGGGTTCAGCACTTTTCGCAGCACCCAGATGCGCGACAAATCTTCCCGCGGAATCAGCAACTCTTCCTTACGCGTGCCCGAGCGTTGAATGTCGATAGCAGGGAAGACGCGTTTGTCGACCAGTTTGCGCTCGAGGATGATTTCCGAATTGCCCGTGCCTTTGAATTCTTCAAAGATCACGTCATCCATGCGCGACCCGGTGTCGATCAACGCCGTCGCAATGATGGTCAGCGATCCGCCTTCTTCGATGTTGCGGGCCGAGCCGAAGAAGCGTTTTGGCCGCTGCAACGCGTTGGAATCCACGCCACCCGAAAGCACCTTGCCCGAGGGAGGAACGATCGTGTTGTAGGCACGCGCCAGGCGCGTAATCGAATCGAGCAGGATCACCACATCGCGCTTGTGCTCGACCAGACGCTTGGCTTTTTCGATCACCATCTCGGCGACTTGTACGTGGCGAGCGGCGGGCTCATCGAAGGTGGAGGAGATCACTTCGCCCTTGACCGAGCGTTGCATATCGGTAACTTCTTCCGGGCGCTCGTCGATCAGCAGAACCATCAACACGACTTCGGGATGATTTGTGGTAATCGAGTTGGCGACGTTTTGCAACAGCATGGTCTTGCCGGCGCGTGGCGGAGAAACAATGAGGCCGCGCTGACCTTTGCCGAGCGGCGTCAGCAGATCCATGACGCGGGCGCTCGCATTTTCGCGCGCCGTTTCGAGCTTGAGACGCTCCTGGGGATACAACGGCGTCAAATTATCGAACAGAATCTTGTTGCGGGCTTCTTCCGGCGACTCGAAGTTCACCGCTTCGATCTTGACCAGCGCGAAATACTTTTCGCCCTCATGCGGAGGCCGCACCTGGCCACTGATGGTATCGCCCGTTTTCAAATCGAATTTGCGAATCTGCGACGGCGACACATAGATATCGTCCGGGCCCGGAAGGTAGTTGTAGTCGGGCGAACGCAGGAACCCGTAGCCGTCGGGCAAAATTTCCAACACGCCCTCGGCGAAGATGTGGCCTTCTTTTTCGCTCTGCGCCTGCAGGATCTTAAAGATGAGGTCCTGCTTGCGCAGGCCACTGGCTCCGGGCAGTTCCAAGGTCCTTGCGATCTTGGTCAGCTCGGTGATGTTTTTCTCTTTTAATTCAGCAATGGTCATTGGATGATTCACCTAAACCCGGTCACTTAAACGTATCCGTTTCAGCGTTGGCGGGAGATTTTCAAAGGAGGGTCAGTCAGGGAAGACAACAACAAGGCAGGCGGACCGGGCTGCTTAAGCAGCCCGCCTTTGTGCCTCAGCAAAATTTTCCGGCTCCGACAGAACATCCTGCCGCTCCGCGCCCGCGATACGATCCAACACCCCGTTCATTGTTTCCTGGATTCTGGTGCTGGGCCGGTGGAACTTCCGCGTGGCCTTGGAGGTCAGCTGGCATAACATATAACGATTCCTCAACGTTTGTACAGCGTCAAACACACGATCAGAGCGCATGTCCTGCTCCTTCCTTTATAAGTATGGGCATTTCGCCTCGCCCTTGTTCCTGTGGACCGGCCCAGAACCCCACAAGTCATCCCAAGCCATTGATTCCACTAAGGTTTTTAAGGAGTTAGCGCAATTCCTACCCAGAATAGATGCTCAACGAGACTCGGAAGATGCTCGTATTTCCCGGTTTGGGCTCACAGGCCGAGCTACAGAGAACGGACTTACAATTCCGGATGTCCGTAGAACAACACACTGTACCGAGAAAGCGGGACAACGTCAATACATTTCTTAGGGCATCTCCGCAGGCGGTTCCTACGTTGGTACTGGTGGAAGAGCGCTTGCTCCGTTCATTTTCGACAAAGCTCCGACTCTTCTTTCCTATGCCCTAACGAGTTGTGCTGCACAGGTCTAGAGACCTCTACCTCTAAGCTGTAAGACTCCGTTGACTGCGCTTTTCGATCCACCTAGAATTGCTCCCCGCGTCCCCGCCATACTCCCAGGGAGATCAAAAATGTCACTTCGTCGCAAGACCAATGTTACCGGTATGGCCGCAAATGCCAGCCTTGTCTTAACCCTCATTTTCGCAGCCTCTATCGTCGCCGCTGCGCAAACGGCCGTTACCACTTATCACAACGACACTTACCGCACTGGCTGGAATTCGAACGAAACGACGCTCACCCCGGCCAATGTGAATGCTGCGCAATTTGGCTTGCTGGCCACAGTTGCGGTTGACGATCAGGTCGATGCACAGCCACTGGTCGTGCCGAACGTGACCATCACCGCGGGAGTCTATCAGGGAGTGCACGACGTCGTATACATCGTGACGGGAAATGATACGGTGTACGCGATCGATGCGAATAGCGGAACGATTCTGCTGAGCCAAAACCTGGGAACGCCGGTGAGTGAGCCCCTGGGCTGCAACAACAACGGACCGAATGTCGGCATCACTTCGACGCCGGTGATCGATCTGGGCGCTAACAATATTTATGTGATCGCTTACGTGCAGGGCAGCACCGGCCCTGCCTATTACGTGCATGCGCTCGATCTCGGAAACTTGACCGATAAAATCACGCCTCAACTGGTGAGCGCGTCGCATACGCTGAGCAACGGGAGCGCATTTAATTTCAGTGCTACCTATCAACGGCAAAGGCCTGGGTTGCTGGAGGCGAACGGCAACATCTACGCCGGGTTCGGCAGCTTCTGCGATTATGATGCTGGCTCGTCACGGGGATGGCTGCTGGGTTGGAGTTCAACGACGCTGGAGCCGCTCGCTTCCAACCAGGTCTTCGATACCCTTTCCACTTCGCAGGACAATTTCTTTTTGTCGTCGATCTGGATGTCCGGTTACGGACTGGCGCTGGATGCGTCCGGCAACGTGGTATTTGTCACGGGCAACTCCGACTACTCGGGCAACAGTTACACAGGCACAACCAACATTCAGGAAAGTACGATCAAGGTTTCTTCCGATCTGAGCGAGGTGGTTGACTTGTTCACGCCTGCAGATTGGGCGAGCCTTGATGAATACGATACAGACTTTGGTTCGGGCGGCGTGTTGGTGCTGCCGGAGCAGACGGGAACTTACCCCCATCTCGCCGTAGCCGCGGGCAAGAACGGTCTCATGTTCCTGATGAACGAAGACAGCCTGGGGGGATACTCCGGCAAGAAGAACAACGTCCTTGGTACCTACAATATCGGCGGTTGCTGGTGCGGAGAATCGTATTACGTCGATCCGACGGACGGATCGTCCCGGGTTGTGAGCAGCGGTGGGAACTCGATTTACGTGTGGAAGCTGGAGACGACGCCCACTACCAAACTGGTCGGCGCCGCGCGTTCGGCCGGTCTGAGCACAGGTCAGAGCGGCGGATTCTTCACCAGCGTCTCTTCCAACGGTACAGCGAGTCCAATTATCTGGGCGCTCACGCGACCAACTTCGCAACTCAAAATCAATCTGATTGCTTTCAATCCCGACGCGAGGATGCAACAGCTCTTCCATACTACGGCCGGCACGTGGCCCAACCTGGGTGGCGATTCCAATCAGGTTCCCACTGTGGCAAACGGCAAGGTCTACGTCGCCAGCTATAAGGAATTAAAGATCTACGGCCTCACTGGAACAAAAAAATAGAGACAAGGTTTCAGAGTTTCAAAGTCAGCAGGGCCTCTCGACTTTTGAAACTTTAGAACCTTGCATTTCAGAGGTTGTGAAGACTTCGGCTGCAAGCCTTTGGGCATTTGCCCGTTCTTCATGGGCGATGCTAGGCTCGCAAAAGTGAGCTCCACGTATAGCAGTCCCGTCAGTTCGATCCCATCCGGCAGGGTGTCGGCGATTTCCTGGCTGCAATCCACCAGCGTGGAAGTGTGGATAAAATTCCTGCTGGCATTGGCAGGGCTGGGGCTGGCGCTGGGCGCAGCTTTATTTTCTACCGCGTCGGGCGAGGCTGGCCATATTTGGGCGTCGGTGATTCTGGCCTCGGTTGCGCTGTTGATGGCTGCGTTTGTGGGATTGGTCACTGTGCCTTATTTGGCTCGGCGCGTGGCCATCGAACGCTTGCGCCAAAGCTTTCACTACGAAGTTACCAAGGCGGGGGTAGTGTATGTGCTGGTCACGCTGGTGATCGGCATCGCGGCGCTGAATACGGGAAACAATCTGCTGTACATCGTGGTGGCAGCGATGCTGGCCGCCATTCTGGTGTCAGGAGTAGTTTCTGCCCTAGTGCTGCGAAGTCTCGAACTCGACGTGCGCTTGCCTGAGCATGTGTTTGCCGGCCGGCCGGTAGTTGGACGAATCGGGCTGCGCAATCCTCGGCGTTTCCTGCCTTCATTTTCGATTCGCGTGGTGCCGGCGCGCAAAAGGAAAGCAGAAAAGAAGGCGCGGAAGCAGTGGAAGGTGGAACGAACCACGTTTGCGTTCCCGCTGAACCGTCCTCCGGAAAATCAATGGGTACGGTTGCGCGACTGGCAAGTACGACGGGTTACGGTGGCGCCTCCCGCTCCCGGCTTGTTTGAAGGAATGGTCTATTTTGCGTATTTGCCGCCCGGGTCGAAGCTGACGGCGGAAGTCGATCTATGTTTTGAACGTCGCGGACGCTATCGCGAATCCGGCTTTGGGGTGGCGACGCGCTTCCCCTTTGCTTTTCTCACCAAGACGCGAGATGTGGCTCTGGAGCGCGAGATTCTGGTCTACCCCAAAATCGATCCGCCCGATGAACTGTTTGCAATTCTTCCGCTGGTGCGAGGGGAGTGGGAGAGTTTTGTGCGCGGGCGGGGATCTGACTTGCACCGTATCCGCGAGTACATGCCGGAAGATTCAGCGCGCCACGTAGACTGGAAGGCGACGGCGAAGTCAGGCTCATTGAAGGTCCGCGAATTCAGCCGCGAAGATGAGCGCAAGCTATGCATCGTTTTCGACAATCCTGCCGCCGGGGCAATTTCCGAGAAGGCATACGAGCGAGCGGTGAATCTGGCGGCATCACTGGCGTGGCATTTCACCGAACAGGATGCCGAGGTTTCGTTCGTGCTATCGGGATTCGGTCGCAGCGCGGAGCTGCATGAGTTCCTGGCAAGACTGGCGGTGATAGAGCCGCTTGGTGATGCTCAATCTGGTTTAAGCGCGAGCGGAGGGAAGGCACCACAAGAAAGTTTCCTCGGGGAAGATGTTCTACGTTCGATCGATCTGGGCAGCACCGGCGAGTACAACATCGTGCTAACCGCGCGTCCGCGGGGAACTTTACCTACTGCGTTGTGGAACTGCTCTTACTTCCTGTTTCTTGACAACTAGATCAACGAGCCCTACCTTGTGCGCTCTCACAAAGGTGATTAATATTGCGCGTGAACGCCGCCATGGCCCGAAAGTAACGTTACCTTTGATTACCTGAGTACATTGAACCCCTGCGCCAAAAGGATTAACTTGCTGTTAACGCCACAGTTGTAGATTGCTGCGAGTGACCAGCGAAGATGTTTCCGGACACGGGCGCGTGCTTCGGGTTTAAAAAAGATGATTGCGGTAAGCGAAAAGGGATGAGCGCACCAATCAAAATTCTGTATTACGCGCTATGGGTCGCCCATCCGATCCTGCAAATCACGATTGCCGTGGCGATGTTGCGCCGCCGTCAACACCGGGAATTCAAGTACTTTTTCGCCTACGTGGTCGCTCAGATCGTGACCTTCGCGGTGGTCTTTCCCGCGTATCTCAATCATATTTCCTCCGTCTTTTACCTTTACTGGTTCAGCACTGCCGTCAGCGTCGCCTTGGGATTCAAAGTGATTCACGAGGCTTTTCTCGATGTTTTCCGCCCATTCCACACCTTGCGCGACCTGGGCACAGTTCTGTTTAAGTGGGCCGGCTTGGTCATGCTGCTGGTCGCCGGGGTAGTTTCCGTTTCTACCAACGCCTCGGATAATGCCCCCTGGGTTCAGGCCATCATGACCGCTCAGCGCTGTGTCCGCATTATTCAAGTGGGAATGGTGCTCTTCCTGTTGTTCTTTGCCCGCTATTTGGGAGTGAGCCGCCGCCAGCACAGCTTCGGCATCGCCCTGGGCTTCGGCACTTTCGCCGTGGTGGAATTGTTGCTGATCGCATCCTGGGCGGGCGAGCACCTCAGCAACCTCTCGATGGGCCTCATCAATATGACGGCCTATAACGCCACCTTGCTTATCTGGCTGGGATATACGCTGGTGAAAAGTCCGGCGCGCGAAGCCGCCTCAACTTTGCTGCGGCCGCAGCGGTGGGAACAAAGCCTCACGGATATTCATCATCACCCATCGCCGGCCGATTCACTCATTCCGATGTTTGAGGGCATGGTTGATCGAGCCCTTTCGCGCACTCACGCCTCGCCGTTGACCTCTGAAAACGCGGCCCCAGTCCAGGCGGCGGCCGCTGCGGCTGGGAGTTCTATGAGCGGCCTGAGCGTTTCCAGGATGGTCGATCAGGTCACATCCAAGGGCTTGGGGAGTTGATACCCTGAAAACGAATCGCTGATATCAGTTTTAGCCTGGTCCGCGAGTTTTTCCGGATTTCGTAACACTTGTTTCTCTTCGATCGACCTCTTCCAGCCGTCCCGAAAACCAGAAAACGAGCTGCCACGCTAGGGTATTTCCTGTATTTACAAGGACTTCGCGGCAATTGGGCGCGAAGAGGAAATGGATCTGCCCAGGCGTTGGTTTAACGCTGTGCAGAATATTTGCGGAAAGGCTTGACGGGTACCGTATAATTCGGTTCCGCGCGGAAGGCACCATTTTGTGGGCAGCTAAACGCGTGGAAGGAGAAGACTCATGAAACAGGCGTTCAGGATTTCGGTCCTGATGTTTGGACTAGTGGGCACATATGCCTCGGTCGCCGTTCCGCAGGTTCCCGCCCCGGACGGAGGCCCGATTCTAACGTGCCCACCACAACAGAAACTTCAAACCAAATGCACCGGTGGCCAACTTCCCCCGATGTAATTTGCAGTAAACCGGATATCTTCGGTGGCCGCAAGTCACCAAAGTAACCTGTAGTAACTTGGGCCGAACCCGCTTGGGAGAATCTAGGGCTCGCAATCTTTGGGCTGACGGACTTCATACATAAACCGTCAGCCCCCATTTTTTGCCTGGAGAGTTTCTAGAAGTCACTTCCTGAGAGGCGACTTCAATACGCTGCGCAATTCTGCCGCGTCGGTAATTGGGGGCTGGCAGGTAAAGCCGGAGCAAACTACCGCGAATGATGCTCCCGTTCTTATCTGAGGCAAGTTTGGGATAGTGGCAGCTAGAGATGGAGGAAGGTTTTCGGGCACGGCCTGACTCGCCTTAATCTGAATTACGCTCTTGTTCAAGGAAAATGCGCTGGTCGCGACGGCCTCGAGATTGGCTGCGGTCTGCTTCGCAGCGGCGTTGTCGGGCGTATCCCCCTCGATCACCAGCACCTGCACCGGATTCTGCAACCAGTGCAGTACCGCAATTCCGTAGGTCGCAGCGAAAATTCCAAACTGCTCGGCCACTCCGGCAAAAGCCTCCAGCGTCTGCTCGGCCTTATCCCGATATCCATTGTTTCCGGTGTAATGGTGTAAGCGCAGAAGCGCAATCGCGGCCATGGGATTTCCGGCTGGCGTAGGCGAATCCTGCAGCGGTTTGCGCCGCGTTGCCAGCACTCCCAGACTTTTGCCGTCCGGAGCCGGTTCGGAATCGAAGAAGCCGCCGGAGGTCGCATCGAAGAAGCGAGTGATCATGGCATCGCCAATGGCTTGCGCAAACTTGAAGTAGCTGAGATCCGCTGTAGCCTCGTAAGCATCGAGAGAAGCGAGCGTCGTAGCCGCGTAGTCTTCTAATAGTCCCGGAACCTCGCGCCGAGCTGCGTCGGGATCGGAATAGGCCACCACGTGTAGAAGTCGCGGGGCGCGAGAGTCCTCGCCCGCGCCTTTCTTTGCGTGCCATGCCTCGGCCAGCACACGGTCGAGGGAACGCAGTGCGAAGTGCCGAGCCCGTTCCAGGCGGAGCACCTTCGCCGCTTCCAGATAGGCGGAGACGCACATGCTGTTCCATGCCACATAAACCGTTTTGTCGACGAACGGAGTGGGACGCTTAAGGCGCGCGGCATACATTTTCTTTTTGGCGGAATCGAGCAACTCGCGGACGCGCTCAGTGGTGAGGCTTAGGCGGCGGGCGATGTCATCGAGGGAGGCGCGCACGTAGAGCACGTTCTTCGCCGGATTGTGATGCATTTCTCCAATCTCATTGATGTCATAGCGGAGCGCTGCCACCTGCGCTTCTTCTTCATTGAGTACGGCTTGCGCCTCGCCCAAGGTCCAGGTGAAATAGTCGCCATCGTCATCCATGTTGATATCGGCGTCTTGCGAGGCGTAAAAGCCGCCACGCTCGCGATCGCTCAGCCACTCATCCATGCAGCGAATGATGTCGCGTGCTACGTCCGCAAAAAACTCTGAGCCGGTCGCTTGATAGGCGTGAACATAATTCTTCAGCAATTCGGAATTGTCATAGCACATCTTCTCGAAGTGGGGCACGACCCAGCGCGCATCGACCGAATAGCGATGAAATCCCCCTGCCAGCTGGTCGTAGACGCCACCGTTGGCCATGTGCTCGAGAGTGGTCACGATCAGGTTGCGAAGCTTTTCGCTGTCGTCATCGCGTATGGCCGCGTCGCTTCGCTCCGCGGGACGGACGAAGGCGTCCGTCGCCACATGGATTAGCAAATCCAGCACGGATGGATGTGGAAATTTCGGGGCTGAACCAAAGCCACCATTTTCCGCGTCGAACATGCTGAACGCCGATTTCTGAATGGCGTCGACGATGCTCGACGAAATCCGTCCGTCGCGCCCCGCAAAAGATTCGGCTTGCGCGACGGCGGACTCCACCATTTTGGCCTGCTCGACCACGTCGCCATTTTTCTCCTTGTAGGCATTGGCGATGCTGAAGAGCACGCGCTTGAAGCTGGGACGCCCATAGCCATCTGACGGAGGGAAATAGGTACCGCCATAAAACGGCTTGCCATCGGGAGTAAGAAACGCGGTGAGCGGCCATCCACCCTGGCCGCTGACTGCGCTCACCGCAGCCTGATACCGGCTGTCGATGTCGGGACGCTCGTCGCGATCGACCTTCACCGCAATGAAATGCTCATTCACGATGGCGGCAACTTCGGGGTCGTCATAGGATTCGCGGTCCATCACATGACACCAGTGGCACCACACCGCGCCGATGTCGAGCAGCATCGGCTTGTTCTCGCGCCTCGCCGCCGCAAAGGCTTCTTCTCCCCACTCGTGCCAGCGAATCGGCTGGTGCATGGCGGAACGCAGGTAGGCGGAGGAGGCGTGGGCGAGGGAGTTGAGGGTGGTCATGAATCTAAGTCTAGCCGATATGGAGTGAGCTTTCCCGAGCTATGGGCTGCGGTAAAGGCACGGGCGTAGGAAATGTTCGTGTGCTACCATAGTCGCGAAATTACAAGCCTTTTATGTGCCGCTTTCTTGCTCCGCGGGGGTTGCGGGTTCGTATTCTGCCTTTGGTTGCGCTGGTCGCGACTGGTTTCCTGCTGAATGGATGCAAGAGTAGATCTTCGGCTTCGCCGCCGCTTGAGTCGCCGCAGCAATTGTCGGTACAACCGGACGCGCTTCCAATCCATGCTAACGCTCCGCGTTTAGTCTGTCCCCCGATTGATTCATCTATTGCGGCCACCGCTTCGAGTACGAAGGGAGGACACCGCGTGGTTCTCTCCTGGAATGCCAGCGCTCGAGATTCGAAGCACGGCACTGCAGTTGGGTATTGTTTGTATCGGGCGACCGGCCCTAATACGCGGGCGACGGAGCGGATCAACATTCTGCCTTTCGCGGGCACGAAGTGTGTCGATGATCTGGTGGAAAATGGTAAGAAGTATTACTACGTGGTGCGGGCGATCAGCGCGCAGGGCATTACGAGTCTGGTCTCGAAGCCGGCGCCCGCTTTGATTCCTAGTTCGCCGCCCAGCGCTTCGAATACTCCAGCCAACGCGCCCCTGTGCCGCGAGCCTCAGCCTGCGCAGTAAAACTCGGCCGCTCGGTTGACCAGCAGATTGCGGAAAAACTCTGATTGGAGCGACAAGGTGTAGCAACGGGACGGCGAAACAGGGACGGGCTTGACTATCGATGTAGACCGAGATAACCGATGTAAGAAAAGAGCGTAGCCACTGCGATTGCAATCCATGCCAGCGATGCGCAACCCCCAATCAGGCATCTTGTACGGATGCCAGCTACCCTGCTTCCAGCTGTCGGCGAAACGATCCAAATTTGCCCTAACGTAGCTGGGTCGGAGAATCATCGTCAATCCGAATGCCAAGAAGCCGGCACCCATAATGAGTGCTGAGGGCGCGTCATTTGGGCTTACGTTTGCCACGGGAGCAGGGTACCAGAAAACTCCCATGTTTCCGCCGGGGCAACCTGCTAAGGAAGGACGCGCGGAGCAATCTATCGATGCAGCAAGCCGAAGGTCACCGCAGCTCCTGAGCTGCCGATATTGACCATAGAAACGGCGCGCTCCAGTTTGTGGTGTCCGGTCTTGTGGAAGAAGTAGCTGAGACCGGCCACGCCAACGTTTTCGCCCACAAAATTGAGAGCCAAGCCGGCCGTGCTGCCGCTGAACATTCGGGTGACCGGGTTCAATTCCTGGCCGCCGCTGTGAAGGTTGTCTTTGGTCACGACAAAATCGGCGGCGCTGAAGGCTGCGTTCGCGGCCAGCAGAACAGTGTTTTCGCGATCCCAAAATCGATGCTGATCCGATGGAGCCTGGGGCAACGTTGTGGGTTGGCTCGCCGGGGTTATGGGAGCGGGTTGCATTGCGTCCGGTTGAAGCAACGCGTAGGAAACCGTTTGCTGCGCCTGCGCCAACGAGCAAAGACCGAAGGCTGTCAGTAGGATTGCCGCACTGAGTGTAAGCCTCGAACAGTGAGTTCGCATAACGTTGGTGAGCCCCCAGTATCGGCTACCTGTACTAGTACTAACGTGTATGCGGGGCGGGGTAAATGGCCTAGACGTGCCATTAAGGCCTTTAAAATGATTACTTTGGGTGGAGCTTCGGGTTACCGAGGAAATCGCCCTGGGGATTTAAGCGCCGACACGCGCGAATACGTTCAGGCCAAGCCTTGCACGTCATGAAAGCGCGAGTCCGTAGTTGAAGGCTTCGTACACAATCTAACCACGCAAGCGTTACGGTACTGCGACTTCCACGGCAGGGGTTGAGCGTGAGCTCTCTGCGCCGCTGCTGTTTACTGATGTGGCCTCGTAATAATATGTCTCGCCTGCCACAACCGTGCTGTCGGTGTACTCCGTGTTCTCATTCAGCGTGGAATTGATTTTGGAGTATTTACCATTCACGCGGGTGCTGCGGTAGATGTTGTAGCCCTCCACGTCTTCGCTGGAGTTCCATGAAAGGTTGACGCTGTAGTGCGTGGTTGCCGTCCCTGTGCCCGTCAGAGGTATGTTCAAGCCCGGTCCTTTCAACAAAAAACTGCCCCCAATTTCGCCTGAGGATTGCGGCGAAAACGTCGCATTCAGTGAAAGACTTTGCCCGGCAGTCAGCGTGATTGGGAAGCTTGCACCACTGATGGAAAAGTCGCTGCCCGTCACTTCGACGGAGGAAATGTTGACCTTATAAGAGCGGACGTTGGTAATGACAAGGGGCAAAGTGGAACTGCTTCCCGTTACCACTGAGCCGAAAGACAAGATCGCCGGACTGGCGGTTACGGCTTCACTGGTCACGCCAGAGCCTTCGACGGTAAGGGAGAGCGTTGGATTCGAAGCATTGCTGGTGAAGCTGATGGTGCCGCTGGTCCATCCCGTGATCTTAGGAGTGAAGCTCACGTTGAGATCAAGGCTCTCTCCGGCGGAGAGAAGCACGGGCAGATCGAGCGAGGAGGTAACGAACTTTGAGTTAGTCACGCTGATTCCGGAGAGCGTGGCGCTCGTGTCTCCTGTGTTGGTTAAGGTTACGAGCAAGGTTTCGGTCTTGCCGGTATCAACTGCGCCGAAGCGAAGAGTTGAGGGTGAGCATGTCAGTTGAACGGTACTGGCCACCGCGCTCTTCGGCAACAGTGCAGCGAGCAGGAGCGCGAAACAGAAGGTTAAAGAGTGAGTGAAATGGAGAGAGACAGACTGGCGAATGGACTGGGGGAGTCGCATAGCTTCCATCTTCAAAGCGGAGGGCGGAAAGAGAAAGATTCCGATGGTACAGAAACCGCATGGAGAACGGACGCGGGTTCCAAATCAGGATTTCTTGAAACAGGCTGGGGGAATTAATTTCGGGCCATTCTGGATTCCAGTGAATGGCCGGTCATGGCGTCGGGGTCATTTTTCCCCCCGAAACAATTGAAACCTTATCTTTTAACTAAATTATACAAGTTCTTGAATTCACAGGTGCTTGCTGGGTATAGTCCTTTTTACTCGTTGCGACAGGTCCTTTCGGAATCTTACGCCATTCATAAGAAACGTTCACAGTAGCTCTTTGACTTAATAGAAGTGCAAGGAAAGACAACCTTTGGGCCGCCTCCCCACTCGATGGAATTCGCTTTGGAGTTTGTTTATTATCGTGTCCTGCCTGGGCACGATGATCGGCTGCCAGGGATTCAGCGCAGGAAATTCTAACTCCCAGGGCACGACCGACCCTTCATCCGGCGACCTCAGCGCCGCGCCCGCCAACGTCACCTTCGGCAACGTGCAAATGGGCACGAGTCAAAATCAATCCGTCACGCTGACCAACACTGGAGGAAGCAGTCTAACGCTGACAGAATCGACCGTGACCGGATCCGGATTTAGCGTCACGGGGTTGACGTTGCCTTTGACGCTTGCTGTGGGACAGAGCACTGCCGTCAGTATAGTTTTTGCTCCAGCGGCAGCGGGAAGTGCGAGCGGGAATCTGGCGCTGACCAACGATGGATCGAACAGTCCGCTGAACATCGCCCTCTCGGGTACCGGAGTGGCGGCCGGAGACGTGAGCGCGAGTCCGACCAGTTTAAGCTTCGGCAACGTCCAGATCGGTACCGGCCAGACTCTTAGTGAAACGCTGACGAATACCGGCGGCGAGAGCGTCACCATTTCGCAGGCAACGTCAAGCGCCGCAAGCTTCACCATTACAGGACTGAGTCTGCCGCTAACGCTGGCGCCGAATCAGAGCAGCACGTTTGGAGTAGTTTTCACGCCCAGCGCAGCCGGTGCCAGCAATGGAATACTCTCAATCACAGACAGCGCATCCAGCACCACGGTGGATATTGCGCTTTCTGGAACCGGAGTGACGCCCGGAGATCTCACCGCAAGTCCGACCAGCCTGACCTTCGGTAGTGTACAGATTGGCAGCAGCCAGAGCTTAACCGAAACTCTGACGAATACCGGCGGAGAGAATCTCACGATTTCACAGGTGACGTCGTCAGCGTCGAGTTTCACCTTTACCGGACTCAGCCTGCCGCTTACTTTGAAACCGAATCAGAGCAGTTCATTGAATGTTCTGTTCACGCCGAGCGCGGCGGGCGCGAGCACGGGCACGTTATCCATTACCAACAGCGCATCGAGCACGGCGTTGAGTATCGCGCTTTCTGGAACTGGCACGACTGAAACCGCACCGGCCACGCTGACGGCAACGCCAGCAAGCGTTACTTTCACCGGCGGCCAAGCGGGGGGTACGCAAACCCAAGCCGTGACCATAACAAACACGGGAGGATCGAACGCGACGATCTCGCAGGATACGGTTTCGGGCTCGGCCTTCAGCATCTCTGGAATAAGCACGCCGCTTACGTTGGGGCCGGGAGATACAGCGTCTCTTACCGTGACTTTTGCACCAGAATCTTCAGGCACCTTCACGGGAAGTGCGGTGATCACGTCCAATGCTTCCAATACGAATCTGACAATTGCGTTGAGCGGGTCGGCTACCGCAGTTCCACAGGGAGAGTTGAGCGTGAGTCCGGGAACGATCAGTTGTGGGAGCATTACCGTCGGGACCAGTGGAACCGCGAGCGGGACGCTCACGGCTACGGGCGCCAGCGTTGTGGTTTCTTCTGTCGATGTCGGCAGCTCCGAGTTTGCGGTGAGCGGGATTTCCTTTCCCGCCACGATCCCCGCGGGCCAGAGCTTGGGTTTTACGGTCACGTTCACGCCTACGACCAGTGGCCTGGTTTCGGTGAGCGCTTCTTTTTACAGCAATGCCTCGAACTCGCCGGCTTCTGCAACTCTTACCGGCACAGGCGTATCGGCTCCGGTTCATACTGTGCTGCTTAGTTGGACCGCGAGCACCTCGTCCGACGTGATAGGGTACAACGTCTATCGCCGTACAGGAACGACTGGCAGCTACTCGCAAATCAACACTGTGCTCGATGCGGCAACTACGTATACCGATACTTCCGTGACGGATGGTCAGACCTACTACTACGAAACCACCGCAGTGAATTCGAGCAACGAGGAGAGCGTTCGATCGACTCCGCTGGCGGTCTCCATTCCGGCTCCGTAGGTTCGCAACCACTTACAACTGCCTGCTGCGCCAAGTATTACTCTTTGCAACCGACGGCCTTGTCGCTGAAGTGCAAACGATTGCAACCCATCCCCCGATCCGAGGCTGCCAAGTTGCAAAGGCAAGCAATGAAGACTGGTGTTTTGCGATGGGATTTGTCGATAGAGCTGGGTTGCAGAGCCTAGGCTAGGCATTTAGATCGCCATTCAAGCAGAAGATCTGGTTAGCGCGAATCGATTCCCAAGATTCGTAGAATGAGAAGTTTAGCTTGTTCTCTTCATGTTGCCGAATTGGTTTTTTCTAATGTCTCAATAGCACGGAAGTACCACGCCTATGGGGAGGAAGTGCCCTTGCAACCATGTGCAAATGCCTGTAAGGTGTGGTCATCCGGGCATGTCAATTCGGTAGGATTGACGATGGTCTCTCCCCCCGCCCAGCGGCTTCAACAGAAGATGAAGCCGCGATCCTAAAAAAAGTAAAAGTCGCAAGAATTTGTGACAGGTTGCACACAAATGACACTTATTCATCACTGCAATTTTTTTAAGAAGCGAGCAAGATGAACGGCTGGAAAGCAGTTTTAAAATTCTGCATTCCAATGCCAGGAGCTTTTACAGCGAAGCGGAACGATTACTGAATATTTGCAAGCCAGTTGGCAGCAGTTTTTCTCCTCCCTCACTCTGCCCGCAACAGGACGACACGGAGCGGCAATGTCCGGTCAAGTCCAGTTTCTTGTTGGTGGTTTCTCTCCTTGGTGGTGGGTTCTCCCCTCGGATCTCAACTGAGATCTCTGGCAGCTTCATGGTCATTTAATTTTGGGGTCACTGAGCCAGTGACTTAGAGGGCGAAGCTATGGCCGTCAGCAGTTCCTTGTTCGCGGTTCCGCAGCCGGGCCTGCTCCTGTCAGGAGCAGAGGGAAAAGAGGAAGTTGAAAATTGGTACAGCCTGCAAACCCGCCCGCGGCACGAAAAAATTGTAGTGCAACGGCTGCAAGAGCGTGGAGTGACAACGTTTCTGCCCTTGGTTTCCGAGGTCCATCGCTGGAGTGATCGCAAGAAGACAGTGCAGTTGCCGCTCTTTGGCTGCTATGTGTTTGCGAAGTTTGCGCCCAAGCGCGAAGAGCGATTACGAGTCCTGCGGGTCGAAGGTGTATTCGGACTGGTTGGGTCCGGCGGTGAAGGTACGCCCATTCCCGACGAGCAGATTGACGCGGTACGCAGCCTGGTGCTGGGCGAGTTGCCGTGGTCGACGCACCCTTTCTTGAAGATTGGGCAGCGCGTGCGCATCCGCAGCGGCGCGCTCGATGGCCTGGAAGGCATTTTGGTGTCGCGTAACGGAGACCGCACTCTGGTGATTTCAGTGGATGCGATTCAACGCTCGCTGGCTGTGAAAGTCGAAGGCTACGAAGTCGAACCAGTCTAGCGATTCAAATTCCGGCTTCTCGGATTACTCCTTTCCCTTTCGTCCCCGGCTGTTCCACTAATTCCCTCGATCCCGCATGATCGCTAACCCAATTGAGACGTCCCGCGTGCTGCTCGTCAGCAAAGAATCAGCTGTACTGGCGATGGCTGAGTCCAGTTCTTGGGAGCTGCAAACCGCAGCCAATGGCTGGGATGCCATGGAGCAGGTGCAGTCCGACGAGATTCCGCATCTTCTCGTGCTGGATATCCCGCGTGGCGATCCCGACAGCTTGCAACTGTTGTCGTGGCTGCGACGGTTGCGTCCCGATCTGTCGGTAGTTGTGCTCTGCCATGCTGAGGATGCGGGCCGGCGCAAGGAAGCCATTCGCCTGGGCGCAAAAGATGTGCTGGTCAGGCCTTTCGACGAAAGGCAATTAACGCAGGTGATTGAACGCCATCTCGGCTCCCCGATGGCGGACGATAAAGTAGAGATGGCCAGCGAAGACATCGAGTCGGTGGGCGAAGATGCGTTTTTCCTCAGCGTCAGCCCGAATATGCGCAAGCTGCGCGCCCAGGCAGAGTTACTGGCGCAAGCTGACGTGCCCGTTCTGATTCTGGGTGAGACGGGAAGCGGCAAGGGAACCGTCGGACGCCTGATCCACAAATTGTCGGTGCGCTCCGGTTTCAAGTTCCTGCGCGTTAGTTGCGCAGAAATGCCGGGCGATCTTCTGGAGATCGAACTGTTCGGACGGGAAAATGGTGAGGCCAACGGCTCGGGCAGAAATCCCAGCAAGACCAGTCTGGGCAAGCTTGAGATCGGCGAAAAAGGCACGATCCTGCTGGATGAAATCACCGAGATGCCTCGCGCTCTGCAAACGAAACTCTTGCAGGTGCTCGAGGACAAGCGCTTTGTTCGCTCCGCCAATGGCACGCCGGTGGACGTCGGAGTGCGAATCCTGGCTTCTTCCAGCCACGATGTGGGCCGGGCTCTGGCCGAGAAGCGGCTGCGCGCGGACCTTTATTACCGTCTCAGCGCGTTCACCGTGCATGTGCCGCCATTGCGGCAGCGGAAAGAAGAGATCAATGTTCTTCTGCGCTACTCCATGCACAAGTTCGCGCGCTATTACGGGCTTCCGCCGCGCGAGTTCAGTGCATCGGCGCTGGCTGCCTGCCACGCGCATTCCTGGCCGGGCAACTTCAAGGAATTGGAAACCTTCGTCAAGCGGTATCTCGTGGCTGGCGATCAGGAACTGGAGCGGGGCGCGTGGGAGCGCGATTCGCTCCATGAGCAGGAAGATCGCGAAGCTGTCGGAGTCGCGCCAACCGGACGCGTGGAGGCAGAGCCGGAGCTGGATCTTACCCCGACTTCGCTAAAGTCGCTGGTGCAGAGTGTGAAATCCGAAGCGGAAAGAAACGCCATCACCGGTGCTCTTGAAAAAACCGGGTGGAATCGCAAAGCAGCCGCCCGCCTTTTGGGCGTGAGCTATCGAACCGTTTTGTACAAGATCGAGATGTACAAGATCGAGCAGTACGCCATGAGCGCTTCGCCGTCATATTCCTCCCCGCTCGCGGGAGGCAGGCTGATGGGACTGGTTCACCCCAAGGGAAGTGGAAAGGCAAGCTGAGCAAGTTGAGTGATGTGTGCGTAAGGAGTGTGCAGCATGAATTTACGACATGAAGCAAGCCTCGAATCGAGAAAGAACAGCGCCTGGAAGAATGCCATCGCGGCAGCCTTAACCTGCCTGCTGTTGTCGACCGGGTTGGTGGCCCAATCGGCCCTGGCGGCGAACGCCGGCTCCAACGCCGCAGCGGGCACGGCCAGTGCAGAACCGGCTCCGCCGAAGATGCACGATGACAGCTTCGTGATCGGCAACGACGATGTGCTGGCCATCAACGTGTGGAAAGAGCCGGACATCTCACGCTCGATTCCAGTGCGCTCGGATGGAAAAATTTCACTGCCGCTGGTGGGAGAAGTACAAGCCACCGGACAGACGCCGCTGAAACTGGAAAAGGAAATTGCCGCCCGGCTGAAGAACTATATCGACGAGCCGGAAGTTACGGTGATCGTGCAACAGATCAACAGCCAGAAGTTCAACATTCTCGGACAAGTGAACCGGCCAGGGTCGTATGTTCTTACCAACTCGGCGACGGTGTTGGACGCCATCGCCATGGCCGGCGGCTTCCGCGACTTTGCCAAGCAAAAATCGATGTACGTGCTGCGGCAGAATGCCGACGGCACGCAATCTCGCCTGCCCTTCAACTACAAGGAAGTGGCCAAGGGGCAGAATTCCGGCCAGAACGTGAAGCTTCAGCCGCGCGACACCATCGTGGTCCCCTGATATGAAGATTCTTAGTTTGTGCTTTGCTTTGTTGTTGCTGTGCCGCGCGTGGCTGTGGGCGCAGTCGGACAAGACGCCCGCGGACCCTGCGCCCGCCGCCGTCGGTCCGCAATATACGAGCGACCCCATGTTGACTCCGCCGCCGGTGAGCGGACAAGCGTTTCCCGTGACCTTCACCTCCGAAGAACGCTCGAACTATCTGCGCGGGGGCGTGGCCTTTACCACCGCCTACACCGATAATGCGGTGGGCGCAACGTTGAACGGCACTCCGGTAAGCGATGTGAGCTACTCGGTGGCTCCCTTCGTGACCATCGACGAGACGACGCCCCGCATGCATGCTTTGCTGACCTATGCGCCCGGCTTCACCTTTTACCAGCGCACGAGCGAGTTGAACGAAGCGGATGAAAATGCGTCGATCAACCTAGCCTATCGCTTAAGCCCGCATGTGACGATCAGCGGCCGCGACGGCTTTCAGAAAACCTCGAATGTCTTTAATCAGCCAGACCTGGCCTCGGCAGTAACGGTATCGGGCGGGGCGCAGGAGGGAAACTTTTCGGTGATTGCGCCGATTTCCGATCGCCTGAGCAATACAGGGAATGTCGGTATCACGGCGCAGTTCGCCGCCAACGGAATGGTGGGAGCCAGCGGCTCGTTCGTGAACCTGCATTATCCCGATCAGGCGCAGGTTCCCGGATTGTTCGATTCCAGCGCGCAAGCCGGATCCGCGTTCTACGCCGAGCGCATCTCGCACATCCATTATCTAGGGGTGGGCTACCAGTATCAGCGTTTGCTGTCTTATCCCACGCAGGGTCAGAACGAGACGCAGACTCAGGCGGTCGTTTTCTTCTACACGCTTTATCCTACGTCGAGGTTTTCGATTTCCGTCTTCGGCGGACCGCAATATGCGGACGTGGGCCCGCAGTATTTCGATAGTGCGATTCCCTCGGCGTCGGCGCACAGCTGGAATCCCGCGGCCGGCGGCAGTTTGAACTGGCAGGCGCGGCTCACTGCATTTGCCTTCAGCTACTCGCATGTGATCTCGAATGGCGGCGGCCTGATTGGCGCTGTGAAAATGGATAGCGCAAACGTATCGCTTCATCAACAGCTCACGCGCCTGCTGAGCGCGACGATCGGCGGCGGATATACGCAAAATGATGTTTTGAGCGCGACTCCGCTGTTCAGCGAGAACGGCCACACGCTCTCGGGAACGGCCGTCCTGCAACAAATGTTCCGCCAGCGCTGGAATGTGCAGCTGGGTTACACGCGGCTGCACCAAGATTATGGCACCGTCGCCGTATTGGCCCAGACTCCCAATACCAACCGCGAATTCATTTCGATCTCTTATCAATTCGCCAGGCCGTTGGGAAGGTAGGGTCCGGGGAAGCTCAGAGAAAGCTCACAGACAATTTAAAGGCGATTTATGGCTGAAGATTTTGACGAGAGAAGTGACGGGAAGAGTTCGGAAGGCTTCGACCTGCAGCACTACCTGGGCGTAGCGAGGCGGCGGCATTTCCATTTTCTGATCCCGCTGTTTGTGGGGTGGGCCGTGGTGTGGGGAGCGAGCTGGGTCCTGGCGCCGCGCTACCAGTCGAGCACATTGATTCTGGTGGAGCAGCCCACCATGCCGAAGGATTACGTGACGCCCAACGTAAACGATGATTTGCAGGAGCGCATGCAGAGCATCACACAGCAGATTTTGAGCCGTACGCGGCTGCTGAAGATTATCGATCAGTACAGCCTGTATCCCGGAGCGAACGCTTCGACCGATCAGAAGGTCGATGCCATGCGTAAAGATATTGGCATCGAATTGGTGCGCGATGCGCGCAACCAGATCACCGCATTCAACGTTACGTATTTATCCAGCAACCCGCACCTGGCGCAGAATGTGACCAGCGAGCTGACCAATCTCTTCATCAACGAGAATCTGGAAGTGCGCCAGCAGCAGTCGGAAGACACCACCAAATTTCTGGAAAGCCAATTGGAGACGGCGCGGAAAACCCTCGCCGACCAGGAAGACAAGATTCGCATGTTCAAGGGTCAGCATCCCGGAGAGCTACCCACGCAAGTGAGCAGCAATCTGCAAATTCTGGCGGGGCTGCAATCGCAGTTGCAAACCGAGGAAGACGCGCTCAATACCGCGAAGCAGCAGCGGGTCTATCTGGAAACTTTGATGAACCAGTACCGCTCCCTGCCCGGCACTGCCAAGACTGACGGCGCCAGCGGCCCGCAGCAGGGCTTACCCGCGATTGAAGCCGAGCTGACGACTTTGAGAGCGCAACTGGCTGATCTGAGCGCGCACTATACCGACCGGCATCCCGATGTACGCAAAGTC
The DNA here is from genome assembly GCA_963818935.1 of uncultured Acidobacteriaceae bacterium. GTDB lineage: Bacteria > Acidobacteriota > Terriglobia > Terriglobales > Acidobacteriaceae > Sulfotelmatobacter. Next base: position 230,054 of record CAWFUK010000034.1, on the reverse strand, counting down.
AAAGAGCAGATCGCAAAGACGGAAAAGATTCGCGACCAGATGATGGCGAGCCTGAAGGCAAAAGGCACCGAGGATGCAAACGCACCCAATCCTGATGCCACGATCGCGGCGGGCGATCCCTCGTCTCCGATGGTGCAGTTGCAGGGCCAGATCCAGGCGAACCGGGTCGAAATTGCCAACCGCGAGCGCGGGGTTGCCGATCTGAAAGCCAAGGTGGTCGATTACCAGGCGCGGCTGAATCAAGAGCCCGTGCGCGAGCAGCAACTCTCCGATCTGACCCGCGGATATGAACAGTCCAAGGCGAATTACGACGAATTGTTGAAGAAAAAGAATGAGTCGGCCATGGCGACCAGCATGGAACTGCTGCAACAGGGCGAACGCTTCCGCATCATCGATCCGCCCAGCCTGCCCGTGAAGCCGGAGTTTCCCAACCGTTTGAAGTTCTGCGGCATTGGCTTGGGCCTTGGTCTTGTGCTGGGAGCGGTGGTAACCGGCATCTTCGAATTTATGGATGACCGCATCTATGACGAGAAAGAGTTGCAGACGCTGCTGCCGGTTCCGGTGATCTCGGAAATTCCCGCTATGTCGCTGGCCAGCGAAGAACATGCCGAAAAGAAGCGTTTATGGCTGGGATGGGCGGCCGCCGTTTTCGTATCGGTCACAATCTTGCTGGGATCGGCCATCAGCTACCTGCGCGGATAACCAACCTCATGTATAAAGCTTTTTACAATCTGGGACGCAATCCCTTCGAGATTACGCCCGATCCTTCGTTCCTCTTTGCCACCGCGAAACACAACGAAGCTTTGGCATCCCTTTACTACGGCGTGCGGCGGCACAAAGGCTTCGTGGTTTTGACGGGAGAAGTCGGAACCGGAAAAACTCTGGTGCTGCGCTGCCTGTTGCAATCCTTGCAGCAAAGCAGCGACGTTGCCTATGCCTACATCTTTAATGGACTGCTCTCTCCGCTGGAATTTCTGCAATACATTGCCAGCGACCTGGGAATTGCCCATGCCAGCAACAACAAAGCTGAACTACTCTTGCAGATTGCGCGCTTTCTGATCGCGCGCGGCCAAAAGAAGTTGACCACGGTCGTAGTGGTGGACGAAGCGCACTTGCTTTCGCCGGAAATTTTGGAAGAAATCCGGCTCCTCACCAACCTCGAGACCGCCGACGGAAAGCTGTTACAGATTCTGTTGGTAGGCCAGCCCGAACTCGACGACAAGCTCGACTCCGCCGGCCTTCGCCAGTTGAAGCAAAGAATCGCGCTGCGCTCTCATCTGTCGCCGCTGAATGCGGAGGAGACGCGAGGCTACATCCAGCGCCGGCTTAAGTTTGCGGGAAGCCCGAATCCTGCCGCGCTGTTTCCGTCCGAGACCTGCGCGGCTGTCTATCAGCACTCGCAGGGTCTGCCCCGTCTGATCAATACCATTTGCGAAAACGCGTTAATCGCTGGATATGCCCGGAAAACGCAGAGCATCAGTCCTGACATGATCGACGATATCGCGAAGGATTTCAGGCTGGATGTACAGACCCCAACTGTAAGAAAAGAGAAAACCTTGCCGGAACTCGATGTGCAAGAAGCCGCCAAGATGTTCCTGTTGCTTTCCGCGCGGTTACGCGGCGGCGACTGGGCAGAAGAAGAGGAACGGGGTGCGATGGCGGTGAGCATGGCGGAACGATTTTCGGGACGGGTTAAGAAGCCGAGTTAAAAGACGAGTTAACAAAATATGAGCCGCATCTTTGACGCATTGCAACGACTGGAATCGGAAAGCTCGGGGAGCGATTTGTCGACCTTCTCGGTCGCCACCGAATTGCTCGAAGCCGCCGAACAAAAAGTGCGCGAGGCCGCCGCACTGAGCGGTTCGTCCGCTGAGCTTTCGCGAGAATCAGAGACGGAAGCAAGCGAGCCCATCTCTGGCCTTGCGACAACTGCGGTTGATGAACTGGAGCATTGCCCGGTGCTGACCGCGAATATTCCCTTCGAAAACCGGCTGGTGGCCACGGGAAAACAGGAAAGCCTGGGCGCGGAAAAATTCCGCTTTCTCGCCGTGCGCTTGCGGCAGATGCGGCAAACCCGGCCGCTCAAGAAGGTTCTGATCACCAGCACCATACCGCAGGAAGGGAAGAGCACGGTGGCTTCGAATCTGGCTTTGACCCTGGCGCGTCGCAAGCCGCACAAAACCTTGCTGCTCGATGGCGACCTGCGCCGTCCCACCGAGGCCTCGCAATTCGGCCTGGGGAAAGTTCCTGGCCTGTGTGACTGGCTGAGTGGAGAGACTGAGAGCCTGAACGTCTATCGTTTGCAGAATCTGGGATTGTGGATTCTACCCGCCGGCGCCGCTCCCGATAACCCTCTGGAGCTGATGCAATCGGGCAAGCTCGCCCCTTTGATGGAGCGACTGGCGGCTTTTTTCGACTGGATCGTCATCGATTCACCTCCGGTTTTGCCTCTGGCCGATACCAGCATCTGGTCGCGGCTGGCGGACGGAATCCTGCTGGTCACGCGCAAGGGCACGACCGAGAAGCAGCAACTGCAGCGCGGTCTGGACGCGCTCGATCAATCGAAATTGCTGGGCGCCCTAGTGAATAGCAGCGTGAACGTGGCCCATAGCGATTATTACCAGCGCTACGGTGTGGCCGGACTGGAGCGGTCCAAGGTTGAAAATCGAAAACCGACCGGCTAAAAATCGAGCACCTGAATCCGAGCGGCAAAGGCTTGATCCGCAAGAATTCAAGCGGTCGACATCCGATCCATCTTTGTAAAAAGAAGTTAGTAAAAACCAGCGACGCATCTACCTCCCCGGATCGATCGCATACATTCATATCAATCCATCGCATTGGCGGTTCGCTTGGCTTCATGCCTGCAAGCGGACAGCGGAGGTAAGTCGTGACTACAAGAAGTACCAGTAAAGGCTCGGCCGGAGGCCTGACGCCGCGCAGCGCATCCTCGGTGCAACAGGAAATTTTGCTTGCCGAAGATTTTCGGCGCACCATTTCGCTCGAAGAGAAAGCGCAGCGAGCGTTCGCGCAAGCCCTTCATGCTGCTGCTGCTCGATATGGGCGAGCTTTCGTTGTCGGGGGGAAACCCGAAGGCGGTAGAAAAGATTTTCGCGGCGCTTGCCCTCACCACTCGCGAGACCGATATTACCGGATGGTATGCCAAGGACTGCGTGATCGGAGTGGTATTCACCGAAATCGCGGTCGAAGACAACAAGCTGATTCCCAGCGCCATTGTGGCCCGCGTAACGGAGACGCTCAGCCAGAATTTAACCGCCGACGAATTCGATCAGCTCAGCTTTTCGTTCCACGTCTTCCCGGAAGAGTGGAATCAGGACAACGATGACCAGATTCGTAGCAATCCCACGCTGTATCCCGACCTGCGGCAGCGGGAGGATACCCGCAAGTCGTTTCGCGCTACCAAGCGCACGATGGATATCATCGGCAGCCTGTTCGCCTTGCTGCTGTTCTCGCCGATTTTTCTGATCGTGCCGGTGATCATCAAGCTGACCTCCGAGGGTCCGGTATTCTTCCGGCAGCGGCGCATGGGGCAATACGGAAAATCATTTGTGTTCCTGAAATTTCGCTCCATGTATGTCAACAACGACGCTGCCGTGCACAAAGAATACGTGCAGCAACTGATTGCCGGGAAAGCCGGAACCCATACCGGAGAAAATGGCGAAGGCGTCTACAAGCTGACCAAAGACCCGCGCATTACCGGGGTGGGCGCCTGGCTGCGAAAAACCAGCATGGATGAGCTGCCGCAGTTCATCAACGTATTAACAGGAGAGATGTCTTTGGTCGGCCCGCGGCCTCCAGTGCCTTATGAAGTGGAAGCCTACGACATCTGGCATCGTCGCCGCCTGCTCGAAGCCAAGCCCGGAATCACCGGCCTGTGGCAGGTTTGCGGCCGCAGCCGCGTAAAGTTCGATGACATGGTTCGTCTGGATTTGCAATACGCCCGCACCTGGTCGCCGTGGATGGATATCAAAATTCTGGCCCGCACCCCCGGCGCTGTCGTACTCGGCGCAGGCGCTCTGTAATCTTTTCCTTTGTGATTTACTTTCCGCTCCCCACTTTGAATTTAAAGAGGGTTTAATTCTATGGCCACATTCGTCACCAAACCGCACATTGACAACAAACTACAAATTCCCAAACTTGACGTCGATAGCGTTAAATTCGGCGTCGTCGGCTATGGATACTGGGGGCCGAACGTGGTCCGAAACCTGGACCGCCTCGACCAGACTGAACTGGTAGCCGTGTGCGACAAGAGTGTCGCGGCCCGGCGTAAGGTGGCGAAAGCCTACCCCAACGTGCTGGTCACCGACGATCCGGCGGAGTTGATGGCTTCGCCCGACATCGATGCCATCGCCGTGGTCACTCCCGTGTGGACGCATTACGAACTGGCAAAGACCGCGCTGTTGAATGGCAAACACGTCTTCGTGGAAAAACCGTTCACCAGCAATGCCGGGCAGGCAGAGGAATTGATCGAACTGGCGGCCCGCAAGAACCTCAAGATCATGGTCGACCACACCTTCCTTTATACCGGGGCGGTGCAGAAGATCAAGCAACTGCTGACCGAGGGCGCGCTGGGCAAGCTCTATTATTACGATTCCACGCGCGTCAATCTGGGCTTGTTTCAGCACGATGTCAACGTGGTCTGGGATCTGGCTCCGCACGATCTGTCAATCATCGACCACCTGATTCAGATGACGCCGGAGGCGATTTCCGCTACCGGGCAGACGCACCTCAACGGCCATGAAGATGTGGCCTTCATCACGCTGTACTTTCCCGACAAGGTGATCGCGCACATCAACGTCAACTGGCTGTCTCCGGTGAAAGTTCGCACTACGCTGATTGGCGGCGAAAAGAAGATGCTGGTATGGAACGACCTTGAGGCCGACGAGAAAATCAAGATCTACGATAAAGGCGTGCAGATCACGAGCCGCGAAGGCCTATATAACCTGCTGGTGAACTATCGCTCGGGGGATATGTGGGCGCCGCAGATCGAACAGATCGAAGCGCTCACCCGCGAGTTAACCTACTTCGCCGAGTGCATCCTGCAAGACAAGAATCCGGTCAACGACGGCCATGCCGGGCTGCGAATTGTGCGCATGCTGGAAGCGGCCAACCAGTCCATCCGCAAGCGCGGAGAACTCGTACGCCTCTGATTCCGGTCAACTGAATTTCATCCATCCCTGATTCTGGACTTTCCTTCATGAACCTTTATCAATGCATTGCTCCCGACGTGAAGTTGGGCAAGGACGTCAAGCTCTCCAAATTCATCAACCTTTACGGATGCGAAGTCGGCGACGAAAGCAAGATCGGCGCCTTCGTCGAAATTCAAAAAAATGCCAGCGTGGGCGCGCGCTGCAAGATCTTCGAGCCACACCTTCATCTGCGAAGGCGTGACCATTGAAGACAACGTCTTCATCGGGCACGGCGTGATGTTCATCAACGACAGCTATCCGCGGGCCACCGTCGAAGGCGGAGGCCTGCAAACCGAAGCCGACTGGAAGGTGGAGCGCACGGTGATCAAGAAAGGCGCATCGCTGGGCTCGGGAGCGACCATCCTGGCCAACGTCACCGTCGGCGAGAACGCCATTGTGGGCGCGGGCAGCGTGGTCACCAAAGACGTGCCGGCGAATGGCATCGTGGCGGGAAATCCTGCCAAACTTTTACGTTATATCGATAAGAAGAAAAAGAGCGCGGAGGCCTCAAAGTGAGTGTTTCGAACAGCAATCCAAACAGCATTCCTTTTCTCGACCTGGTTACCCCTCATGTGGAGCTCGAAAAAGAACTGACCGCAGTCTTTCACAAGGCTTTGCATAGCGCCGGCTTTATCGGCGGCGCGGCGATGGAAAATTTCGAAAAAGACTTTGCTGCCTTTTGCGAAGCCGGCTATGCGGTCGGCGTAAGCAGTGGCACTGACGCGCTGCGCTTTGCCCTGACCGCGAGCGGAGTCAAAGCGGGCGATGTGGTGGTCACTGTGCCGCACACCTTCATCGCGACGACCGAGGCGATCTCGCAAACCGGCGCGCTGCCTGAGTTTGTTGATATCGACGAGCAGACCTACAACCTCGATCCCGCGAAGCTGGCCGAATATTTGGAAAAACAATGCAAAGTCAACGAGGGGGGCACGCTGATCAGCCGGCGCAGCGGGCGTCCGGTGACGGCGGTAGTTCCGGTTCACCTCTACGGTCAGATGGCCGACATGGATCCCATCCTGGAGTTAGCCGGCCGCTATCGCCTGCAGGTGATCGAAGACGCCTGCCAGGGACACGGCGCCGAATACTTCTCGGTCCAGAGCAATCGCTGGATGAAGGCAGGGTCGATGGGACGCGCCGCGGCCTTCAGTTTTTATCCCGGAAAAAATCTTGGCGCCTGCGGCGAAGCGGGTGCGGCCACGACCAACGACCCGGCCATTGCCAAGACCATGAAGATGCTGCGCGACCACGGGCAGGCCACCAAGTACTATCACGACCTCGAAGGCTACAACGGCCGCCTGGATGCGATTCAGGCAGGTCTGTTGCACGTGAAGCTGCCGCACTTGGCGAAGTGGAATACGCTGCGCCGGGAGCGCGCTGCCGAATACAACCGGCAACTGCAAGCCGCGGGCGATGCCGTGGTCACGCCTTACGAATCCACCCGCTCGCGCGCGGTGTATCACCTTTACGTGGTGCGAACCGGTAATCGCGAAGGCCTGATGGAGCACCTGAAGCACGCAGGCATCGGCACGGGAATTCATTATCCGATTCCGCTGCACCTGCAGAAAGCTTACGCGGGGATGAATTACCGCAAGGGCGATTTCCCCGTCACGGAGAAGGTTGCCGCGGAGATCGTGTCGCTGCCGATGTTCCCGCAGCTGTCGGCAGAGCAACAGCGGCGCGTGGTTGATGAAATTCTCAACTTCGTCGCCAAAGGCGGCCCGAAAGCGCTCAAGACCGCAACAGCGCCGCTGATCGGAGCAACCCACGGACGCTAGGCGATCTGCTGGCGTCTCTCAAGCCATCGCACAAAGGACAAGGGAATCATGAAAATTTCAGTGATTGGCGCAGGTTATGTCGGCCTTACGACCGCGGCTTGCCTGGCGCAGGTGGGCCATGAGGTTTTCTGCAGCGAAAGCGATCTGGAGAAGCTGGCCAAGCTGCAGAACGGCGTAATGCCGCTGTTTGAGCCGCATTTAGAAGATGTTCTCCACTCCGCCTGCAAGGCTGGCCGGCTGCATTTCGGTTCTACCGAGGACGCGATCGGCTGGGGAGAGGCAATCTTCATCTGCGTGGGCACGCCGCCCTTGCCCAACGGCGATGCAGACCTCTCGGCCATCGAAGCGGTGGCACGAGCTATTGCGAAAGGCGCCTCCGGCTATCGGCTGGTGATCGAAAAGAGCACAGTGCCGGTGCAGACGGGAGCGCAGCTGCGCAAGCACCTTTCGATCCACAGCAGAAATGGGCTGAGCTACGATGTTGCGTCCAATCCGGAGTTCCTGCGCGAAGGCTCTTCGGTCGAGGATTTTCTGCATCCGGAGCGCATCGTGATTGGAGTGGACTCGCCCCGCGCCGAAGCTCTGCTGCGTCAGATTTACGAACCCATCATCTGCCAAAGTTTCACTTGTCCCGTACATTCGGAGTGCCCAAAGCGCCCGAATCCGGTTTTTCTCGCGACTGATACCAACTCGGCCGAACTCATCAAGCATGCTTCCAATTCTTTCCTGGCGATGAAGATTTCTTTCATCAACATGGTGGCAAACCTGTGCGAAGTGGTGGGCGCCGACGTAAGCCAGGTCGCGCAAGGCATGGGACTTGACGCTCGCATTGGCTCGTCGTTTCTGAATCCGGGAATCGGCTTTGGCGGATTTTGTTTCCCCAAAGACGTGCAGGCGTTCATCCGCATCGCCGAGAAATCGGGATGCGATTTCTCGCTGCTTAAGGAAGTGGAGAAGATCAATCAGCAGCGCGTCGAACATTTTGTAGCCAAGATTCGCAAAGAACTCTGGGTGCTGCGTGGCAAGCGAGTCGCGCTGTGGGGGCTGGCGTTCAAGCCCAACACCGACGATGTTCGCTTCGCGCCTTCCATCAACCTGGTGAAAGCCTTGCTGGCCGAAGGCGCCGCAGTCCGCGCCTATGATCCCGAGGCCGCGGAAAAGGCCCGAGTGCTGCTTCCTGAAATTACATATTGCGCCGACCCGTATCAGGCAGCCGAAGCGGCAGACGCCATTCTGATCGTCACGGAGTGGGACGAATTCCGGCAAATGGATTGGGAGCGGCTGCTTGCCCTCGTGGAACAGCCGTTGGTTATCGACGGAAGGAATGTCTTCCATCCCGAAGAGATGACACGCAAAGGATTCCGCTACATCAGCATTGGCAGAATTGACGCCTCGCCCCGAAAACCGGCAACCGGGCAGGAATCTGCCGCATCGTCATCGCTGGCCGGCAACCGGGCGCGGGAAGTTTCGGCCTGATCGGCAGTGCAACCCAAGCAAATGGAACTTCGTCTCGACCGGCTCGCGAGTCTTTATGTGGCGTCGCCCTTTTTGCATCTGGCAGGGGGAAGCCAGCGGTGCGTGCCGATTCTGATGTACCACAGCATTTCAGAGGAGGATGAGCTTGGGGTTCACGCCTATTACCGGACCAAGACCTCGCCCGCGATTTTCGCCAGCCAACTGAAATACCTTCATGACAACGGATACACCACCTGCAGCCTGGCCGAAGCCGTTCACTACGTGCAGGACAAAACTCCGACAGCAGCGAGACTGGTGGTCATCACATTCGACGATGGCTTTCGCGATTTTTATCGTGAGGCATTTCCGCTATTGAATCAGTATGGCTTCAGCGCAACGGTTTTTCTGCCTACGGCTTACATTGGCGAGAGCCCGGTCGCATTCAAAGGGAAAGATTGTCTGACGTGGGCGGAGGTCCGGGAGCTACACCGGCACGGAATCCGGTTCGGGTCGCATACGGTGACTCATCCGCAGCTGCACGACTTAAGTGCGGCGAAAATTCAGGAAGAGATTATAAATTCCAGACAAACCATCGAAGAAAAGCTGAGCAGCGCCGTAGATTCCTTCGCCTACCCGTATGCGTTTCCCCAAACCGACACGGCGTTCAAGAATCTGTTGCGCGACACGCTCATGCACGCCGGATATCGCAATGGCGTGTGCACCATTGTCGGCCGTGCAAAGCCGGCGAGTGAGCCTCTTTTTCTGGAACGGTTGCCGGTGAACTCCTGCGATGACTCCGCTTTGTTGGCGGCTAAACTGAGCGGCGCCTATGACTGGATGGCCAAAGCCCAGTCCCTTGCCAAATTGGGAAAAGGCTGGTGGCGACGTTCGGAAGGTGGCGCCAAGTACAGCGTTTCCAAAGACTTCCCGGTGCTCCCATAATGGTTCTTGTGAGAGGATCATGAACCTTTGAGACCTGTCGGCGAAGGCTGCCACTGTTTATAAAGGAGACTCGATCAGCCAGTAGATCGTGAGCCAATTCCCCTACTGGTAAGGACGATTCTACCAGCGGGTTCGCCAACAGGACGAATCCAGCGCACGACCAGTGGAGGTACGCTTGAACGGGTCCCGCAAGTTGGCACTTGCCGTAATGTTTGTGATCTTCGCCGCAGTTTTTTCCAGCGCTAACGATATTTACATCGCCCAGAACGCAGCCGGAGGCAACACCGGCGCCGATTGCGCCGACGCTTATTCCATATCCTGGTTTAATAGCTCCTCTAACTGGGGATCGAAGTCTGGGCAGATCGGTGCGGGAACCACAGTGCATTTGTGCGGGACATTTACTAGCGCTCTCACCGCGCAAGGCAGCGGGACGAGCAGCGCCCCAGTCACGCTATTGTTTGATAGCGCAACCGGTGGCAGCATCTCGATGTCGGCAATCCCGGCCAGTGGTGCGATCGTGCTTAACAATCGGGGCTGGATCACGATTCAGGGCGGCACCATTCAGAGCACCAACAATGGAAGCTCGGCGGGCGGCTACGGGAATCAAGTGTGTTCGGTTGGGGTTTACGCTCAAGGCTCAAACAATATTACCGTCAATGGAGTGTCGTTCCTGAATCTCTACATCCATAGCAGCACGGCCGATAATAACGCAGGCGGGTGTTCGGGAGTTGGTCCTCCGGCCGCTGTGTTATTTCCGAACGCGTCGGGAACTATCACCATCTCTGATGTCACCTGCACCTACGCGGCCACCTGCTTCAACGGAGACGCCGGAAATTCGGGGACGGTCATCGTCAGCGGGACGACCTGCCAGAATTTTGACCATTGTCTTGGCATGGGCAACAACAGCGACGCGGCCAGCGTGAAAGGTCCGGTTTATTTCTACAACAACACAGTGAACAGCATGGTGGCGTGGGATTCGACGGGAAACGTCTGGCACCATGACGGCATTCATCTCTTTGCTTATTGCTCGGATGGAAACTCTTATTGCGCGGGCACGTACTGGAATAACGTTTACATCTACAACAATCACTTCTATGGCGATCCCGGCGCCAACTTCAATTCCTGGATCTTCAATGAAGAAAACATCCACAACGAGTGGGCTTTCAACAATATTATCGACTCCTCGGCGCGGTCGCTACAGAACGGCGCGGGACCGGTCTACGGTCAGGGCAACACCATCCACTTTGTCAACAACACATTCCTTGGAAACTCCTCGCAAGGAGTAACTAATCTGAATATGGGCGGCCCCTCGATCACCGCCCAGAACAATGCGAACTGCACCGGGCAACTAGAAAGCATCGCATCGTCGGATGAAAGCGGAAATCAGAGCACCAGCATCAGCGCGCTGAACCATAATTACTATATGAGCGGCAGTAACAATTCTTTCATCTGGGAAAAAACATTTCTTTCCTTTTCCGGATTTTCCACCTGGGAATCCGACAGCGGCGAAACCAACTCCTCAACGTCGACTGGCTGCACGATCAACTCCAACGGCACGCTGCAATCTGGCTCGATCGCAATCGGCGGCGGAACCAATCTCTACTCTACCTGCAGTGGCCAGCCCAACCCCGGGCTGGGCGCGCTATGCAGCGACCAAGCAGGCACCGCGCGGCCCATCTCTGGGAACTGGGACGCGGGGGCATTGTCTTATAGCAGTGGCACGGCGCCTAATCCGCCGACCGGCCTGCAGGCCACGGTGGAATAGTTCGGCAAGGCTGGTTGCTGCGAAATCCCCAGCTCAGGGTCACGTGGAACTGCTTCCCCCGCCCGGATCAGTCTCTTGACATCACGCAGGTCAAAACATTTCATGAAAGTATTAGTCGCGATCACCAGCTTCGGCACGGCGAACGATCGATATCTCTCGCAGGTTATTGCCGAGTATCGTGCGATGCCGTTCACGGTGGACGTCGCAGTATGTTCCAACCAGGGCAAGGCAGTGCCAGAAAACGTGGAACTTGTAGTCGGCTTGCCGACGGCAGACCCCTGGTCGCTACCCTTTGCCCACAAAGAGATCCTGGCCAAACGGGTGCGCGATTACGACCTCTTCATTTACTCAGAAGATGACATCCTGATCACGGAAAGGAACATCCGGGCGTTCCTCGAAGTCACTGACATTCTGCCGTCCGGCGAGATTCCGGGATTCATCCGCTACGAAATCCGGCCCGATGGAAAGAAGAATTACCCCGATTTCCACGCCAACTTTCGCTGGGAGCCAAAGTCGGTGCGAGTTCGAGGTGGACATACTCTCGCATTTTTCACCAATGAACATGCTGGTTGCTACTTGCTGACGCAGGGCCAACTGCAGCATGCCATCGCTTCGGGAGGCTTTCTGGTATCGCCTCACCGCGATGTTTACGACCTGGCATGCACGGCGGCGACCGATCCTTATACCCAATGCGGCCTGCAAAAATTGATCAGCCTTTCCCACTTTGGCGATTTTCTGGTCCATCATCTTCCGAACAAATACGCGGAAGAGTACGGCCTGGAAGAAGAGGAGTGCAAACGCTATATCCGGGCGCTGTTGACGGCGAAGGCCAGCGAGAGAGTTCCCTGGAGACTGAATACGGACTCGGCAATTCCGGGCCGCATCTTTTCGAAAAATTATTACGAGCCGGCGCGGCGCGATCTTATTACGCTGATTCCTCGGGAGTGCAAGACGGTGTTATCCGTCGGCTGCGGTTGGGGAGCCACGGAAGCATGTCTGAGACAAACAGGGCGTCGAGTTATCGTCTCCGCGCTCGATCCGGTGATGTCGCGTTGGGCGGAGTCCAGGGGGGTGGAGGTTCTGACCGGAAATCAAGTAATGGCGCGGGAAAGGCTGGCGGGGTACGGGGTCGACTGCCTGTTGCTTTCCAACGTCTTGCATCTCGCGTCCGATCCGGCGGAAGTTCTCTCCTCGATCGTGCAAGTTCTTCCGCGAAATTCCACGGTAGTTGCGGCTGTGCCCAGCCTGCACTGGATTAAAGTAGCGTGGAAGAAAATGCGCGATTCCGAACGTTGCCGGTTCCTGGGAGATTTCGAGAGAACCAAAATGCACCTGACATCGCAGCGTATCGTTCGCGGATGGTTTCACCAAGCCGGAATTCGAGTGGAGCGACTGGAGCATGAGGTCCCGGAGCACCTGCAAAGCATGGACCGGAGCACGCTGGGTCTGCTGCGCCCCTTCCTCGCCCGCGAAATGCTGGTTGTCGGCAGAACCACACAGGGCCAGCCATTGGCTGGAGCCGCGGAAAGCTCTGCGAAACTGCATTCACCCGTGACTGCGTAACTCACAAGCCGTGGGCCTAACATACAAATGAAAGATCGGCCATCCTTCCTTAATTCGATCAAATGGGCCTACACCGGGAATTGGGGTGAACGGGCATTCTCCGCGCTGTTCATGTTCATCCTGGCGGCGATGCTGGGGCCGCGCGACTTCGGCGTCATCTCCATTGCCCTGACGCAAGTTTTGTTCCTGCAGATGTTCCTGGATCAAGGATTGGCAGCGGCGCTGATCCAAAGGAAAGATCTTAAACAGGAGCATCTCGACGCCGTCTTCTGGATGGACCTGGGATTGAGCCTTGTGCTGCTACTGCTCAGTATCGTTTTCTGCCGCTGGTGGGCCCGCTTGAACCACGCTCCGGAAGCGGCTCCGGTAATTGCGGCGATCTCGATCAGCATCGTGATTGAGGCTCTGGCGGTGGTGCAAACCTCGCTGCTGCGGCGAGGAATGGACTTCAAGAGCCTCTCTATTCGGACCAATACCGCCGTGGTCGTAAGCGGTCTGGTCGGTATCGCCATGGCCCTGACCGGATTTCGCGTCTGGGCTCTGGTCGGGCAACAAATCGTCAGGGATATCACGGCGCTCATTCTATTGTGGAGATTAAGTCCGTGGCGCCCGCGTCTGGGATTTTCCTGGAAGCATCTCCGCGAGCTGATGAGTTTCTCACTGCCGAACTTCACCGCCCAGCTAGCGAATTTTGCCGATAATCAAGCCGGTTCGGTTCTGCTGGGATTGCTGTTTGGTCCGATCGCCCTGGGGCTTTACCGGTTGGCCGACCGCTTTGTGAACAGTGTCGTGGTGATGGCTACATCGTCGATTCAGGCGGTCTCGCTGCCGGAATTCTCCCGCCTGCAAGAAAATCCGGCGGAACTGCGGAAAAGCGCGTTGTCCTGCATTCGCCTGAGCGCATCGCTGACTTTGCCGGCGCTAGCCGGCTTGGCGGCGGTCAGTAGTCCTCTGATGAGAACCGTGGGGCCGCAGTGGGAGCCGGCTTCGAATGTGCTGAAAATCTTGAGCCTGGCAGGCATGTGCATCATCTTCGCTTATTTTACCGGTCCCCTCATGCAGGCTCTCGCCCGCACGCATCAGCTCGCAGTTTTGGAGTGGGCGCGCACCGGGGCTGGAATCATGCTGATTGTTGTGGTCGGCCTGGTTGTGCGCCATGGCTCGTTGAACCGGCAAATTATGGGGATCGGCCTGGCCCGGCTGGTCACCAGCGCGGTGCTGGTTACGCCCGTGTTTCTCTACATTCTCATGCGGCTGGCCGGTATTTCGCGTTCCGACTTGGCCTCCTCGCTTTTCCCATCTCTCGCTGCTGCCGGCAGCATCGCACTTGTTGTGGGCGTGGTCCAAGCATCGGGGATTTTGATGGCCGTCCGGCCTGTGTTGCAATTGGCATCTGAAGTCGCGATCGGAGGGGCGGTAGGAATCACCACGTTGCTCGCTCTCGATGGGCACCTCCGCCGTGCGACCGTAAAAATCATCCTGAGGGTGCAACGCCCGCCGGTAGCGTCACTGCAACCGCAATGAACGGTGGGCCAGTTTTTTCCGAATCGACCGTGTTCTGATGCAAGCACCGAACATCACATTTGGCGGCGGTCCAGACGAGACCACGATCACTCCCATCGGGCTGGCGATCATGGGGGTGGCGATCCTGCTGTTATTTGTACTGCCCCGCAAGTGGATGATCGTTCCACTTCTTCTCTTCGCTTTTCTCGTTCCTCTGCGAGAACAGTTCAATGTCGGGGGGCTTCACTTATTCGCTCATCGCATCGTGGTGCTATGCGGTTGCCTCCGCTTGTTGGTCAAATCTTTTTCGGCAAAAAGGATTCTCGCGGGCGGGTTCAACCGCATCGACAAGATATTTTTGGCCTGGGCCTTCTGTCGCGTGACCGCATTCGTGCTTTACTATCACGTCGGCGCAGCCGTCGCGAACCAGATCGGGTTTCTTTGGGACGTTGTGGGTGGTTACTTCCTACTTCGATATTTGATTCGGGACACCGACGACATTCGCCGCACCGCCAAGGTCATGGTAGCGATCGCGGTCATAATGGCCGGCTGCATGTTCTATGAGCATTATCGCGTCGAAAACGTTTTTGCCCTCCTGATGGGTGGGCGGGTAGTCCCCGACATCCGCAATGGACACGTCCGCTGCCGGGGGGTCTTTGAGCAGGAAATCATTGCCAGCACCTTTGGCGGAACGCTGGTGCCGCTGTTCATCTGGCTGTGGAGTACGTCCAAGGCAAAAGTTGCCGCAGTTCTCGGCCTGATCGCGTCGGTGGTGATCACCGTGACCGCCTCTTCCAGCACGGGCATCGCGGCCGCCGGAGTGGGCATTGGAACGCTTTGTCTGTGGCGATTCCGCAAACACACGCGCAAGATTTTACTGGGCTTCGCCGCCGCCATCGTGGGATTGGCTTGCGTGATGAAGGCTCCGGTATGGTTCGTTCTGGCCCGCGTCGACCTCGCGGGTGGATCAACGGGCTGGGACCGGGCCAACTTGATCGATCAATGTGTGAAGCATTTCAGCTCCTGGTGGCTGTTGGGAACGGCAGATAACGTGAATTGGGGCTTCGATACCTGGGACTTGTGCAATCAGTTTGTAGCCGAGGCCGTGCAAGGAGGCCTGGCAACGTTAATTCTGTTTCTCGTTCTAATTTATTTTTGCTTTCACACCATCGGCCGGGCGAGACAGACGACGCACGACCGCGCCCAGGAATGGTTGTTGTGGACGCTTGGGTGCATCCTGTGCGCCCACCTTGCCGGTTTTTTCGGGATCAGTTATTTCGACCAGATGAAGTACTGGTGGTTTGCCACGCTCGCCATGATTCCCGCCGCCTCGATGGCCGCGCCCGCGGCCGCACGAATCAAGAAGAAATCTCCGCCCGCCGAAATGGAATACACGGTTCCGGAAATTGTGGAGTCTACGTTTGACGAGGGATCGGCAGTCTCGACCTCGCGCCAGTTGTTCGGCTGAACAAAAACTTCGCACCAAACTAACCAGAATGTCTAACCAAACTATGAAACTCTCTATCGTGATCATTTGCTGGAATGACTGGAAGGTGATCGAGAACTGCCTGCGCTCGATCTACGAGGGAACGCACCAGATCGACTACGAAGTCATCGTCTCCGATAACGGATCGACCGACGGCTCGGTGGATAACATTCGCGCGCAATTTCCTCGAGTTCGAATCGTAGAAAATCGGGCAAACCTGGGCTTTGCCAAAGGAAATAACGCGGGCATCCGCGAGGCGCGCGGGGAGTATGTGCTGATTTTGAATCCGGACACGATCGTGCACGACAGTTCGCTGGATCGATGGATTGAGTTTGCCGATCGGCATCCCGAGGCAGGCGCCTTTGGCTGCCGGGTGCACAATCCGGATGGAACGTACCAGCGCTCGGCGCGGCCGTTTCCTACCATCTCTCGCTCGCTCGTGGCGGCGTTTGGTCTGCGATTTCTGGGCCGCTTGCGGCAGCCCGTGCTGTCCGACGAGTACGAAGCGTGGCAAGGCGATACGGAGCGGGAAGTGGACTGGCAATCGGGTTGTTGCGTGATGCTGCGCCGCGATCTGCTCACGAAGCTGGGCGGCTTCGACGAGCAGTTCTTCTATCAATTCGAAGAAGTGGATTTGTGCCGGCGCGTATGGACTTCGGGCTCGCGTATTCGTTTCACGCCGGAGGTTTCCATCACCCACCTGGGCGGCCAATCTGTGGGGCGCTTTCCGGTGCGCTTTGCCATTGAAGTGTGCCGCAACGGCTATCGCTACTTCTACAAGCACTACGGAGCGAAGGGCGCGCGGCAGTACCGGCGAATGTTGCTGGCGAAATTGCGGGTCCGTCAGGCGGGCTACGGCTTCGCCAACCTGGTCCGACCCAATGACGTCATGAAGCGGCGCCTGGAGATGTATCGGGCCACGGTCCGCTGGAATCAGCAACTGGATCCAATCGAGTTCGTCGAACACGGCACCGAGCAGCCGGCGGAAACCGTCGCGGCGCAAAGCAATTAAATCTGTTCCTCTTGAATCTGTTCATCCTCCCCAAGCTTTCATTCCGAAGGAGACCTTGCATATGAAAACCAGACCGACCTCGTTGGTAACCGGCGGAGCCGGCTTCATGGGCTCGCACGTTGCCGATCACCTGCTGGCCATGGGACATGACGTGGTGGTTCTCGACGACTTGAGTGGCGGCTTTCAGGAAAACGTCCCCGCCGAAGCTGCTTTTGTGAAGGGGTCGATTCTCGATCACGAATTGATCGATCGCCTGTTCAAGCGCCACCGCTTCGATTATGTCTACCACCTGGCCGCCTATGCTGCCGAGGGGTTGAGCCACTTCATCAAGCGCTTCAATTACAACAACAATCTCATCGGCTCGGTCAACCTGGTCAACGCTGCCATCAACCACAATGTGAAATGCTTCGTGTTCACCTCGTCGATTGCAGTCTATGGCGCGGGTCAGAGTCCGATGTCGGAAGCGATGATTCCGGTTCCAGAAGATTCTTACGGCATTGCGAAACTTGCCGTCGAACAGGAGCTGCGAGTCACGCATGAGATGTTTGGCATGGACTTCGTGATCTTTCGCCCGCACAACGTTTACGGCGAACGCCAGAACATCGGCGACCGTTATCGCAACGTGGTTGGCATCTTCATGAACCAGTTGCTGCGCGACGAGCCCATGACGATCTTCGGCGACGGATTGCAGCAGCGCGCGTTTACGCACATCGATGATGTGGCCCCGATCATTGCCGCCAGCGTCGACTATTCCGCGGCCCGCAACCAGATCTTTAACGTGGGCGCCGACATCCCGCACACGGTAAACGAGCTAGCCGAAATCGTCGCGGAAGCCATGGGCAAGCCGTGCCGGGTCAACCACCTGGATCCGCGCAACGAAGTCAAAATCGCCTTTTCCGATCACTCCAAGGCGGAACAGGCCTTTGGCAAGCGCACCAAGACGTCGCTGCGCGATGGCGTTCGTGCCATGGCCGAATGGGTTCGCGAACACGGCGCTCGGGAGAGTTCAATTTTTGAAGCCATTGAAGTCCCGCGAAAGATGCCGCCGAGCTGGGCCAAAGTGATGTCGGTGAAAGTCTAACCCTGGCGCGAAGGACAGATTATGGCTAATTCGCAAAACACGACCAGGCAAAGCCCGAGATACGTGGTCATCACTCCCGTCAGGGATGAGGAGGCGTATCTCGAATCGACCGTTCAGAGCATGATGCAGCAGACCGTGCTGCCGCAAGAGTGGGTGATTGTCGATGACGGCTCGCAAGACAATACGGGCAAGATCCTCGACGATTACGCCAGCCGGCTTCCCTGGATCCGCGCCATCCACCGCAAGGACCGTGGCTTTCGCAAGGCGGGCGGCGGCGTAGTCGACGCTTTCAACGATGGATATCACGCTCTCGCTTCGACGGATTGGCAGTTCATCGTCAAATTTGACGGAGATCTCTCTTTCGAGCCCGATTATTTCGCAAAGTGTCTGGCGGAATTTGAGCGCGATCCCAAGCTGGGCGTGGGCGGCGGCGTTATCTGTTACGTGGAGAATGGGGTGAAGCGGTTTGAAGAAGCTCCAGCCTTTCACGTGCGCGGAGCGACCAAGATCTACCGCCAGGCGTGTTGGGACGGCATTGGCGGCCTGCTGGCGGCACCGGGCTGGGACACAATGGATGAAGTGAAAGCCAACAGCCTGGGCTGGAGCAGCCGAAGTTTTCCCGACCTTCACCTGATTCATCACCGCCATACGGGTGCGGCCGACGGACTCTGGCCCACTCTGGTGAAATACGGGCGCGCCAATTACATCTGCGGCTACCACCCTTTGTTCATGCTCAGCAAATGCACGGTGCGCTTGATTCGCAAGCCCTACCTGATCGGTTCCCTGGGATTGATTTACGGATTTATCTCCGGGTACATCAAGCGCGTGCCGCAGTTCAACGATCCCGAGGCGATTGCTTATCTTCGCCAGCAGCAACTCCGGCGTCTATGGGGCGGAGAGACCATTTGGAGGTAGCGGGAACGAATATGGCAGAAATCACAATGACATCGACATCGACATCGAAAACGGAACGGGTGAAGTCGCTGTTTGACCTTCCGGAAAAGTATCTGTGCCCGAGACGTTTTGATATTCAGATCCGGGTGGAGACGGTCGAGCAGTTCACCCGGGGCCTGACCCTCGACCGCGTGTTGGACATCGGTTGTGGCGACGGCTCGCTCTCCGCGCCTCTGCTGGCTCGCGCGAAGCATCTCACCCTGCTTGACCTATCGAGCAAAATGCTCGAACTGGCGAGACAGAAAGTTCCGGCGGAACGCAGCGAAGACGTCAGCATGATTAACGGAAGCTTTCTGGAAGCGCAACTTGCCCCGCAATCGTTCGATCTGATTCTGTGCGTGGGCGTGCTGGCGCACGTCGATTCTCCTGCCGCCATCGTGGCGGAGATTGCGCGGCTGGCGAAGCCGGGAGCGTCGATCATCCTCGAGTTCACCGATGCCTACCATTTCTGGGGTTGGCCTGTCGTCGTTTATCAAAAACTGCTTAAGCTGCTGCGCCCGGAACCCTACCCTCTCAACAGGTTGAAGGCGCGAAACATTATCCGGCTGTTTGAAGGGAACGGGCTCACCCCGGTTGCGCTCTATCGCTACGGCATGCCGCCGATAGGCACCTCGAAATTTGCCGGGCAGGAAGAGATGTACCAGATGACGCGCACTCTCTTCGGTCCCTCGGATCGAAACCGCAACGCGTGGATGGGGAATGAATACATTTTCCATCTGCAAAAAGCGTAAGCCCGCGTCATTGGGAGTAGGACGATGTACGAAACAGAGAGCAATCACAAAATCGAATCCGGCAGCGAGCTTCCGCCAGAGGCGGTTTCCGCCTTCGCCGAGTTGAAAGGAAAGTTGCTCGAGCGTACGGTGCTGCCCTGGAGCGAGCACTGCACGGAGTGCGTTTGGCCCACTTGTTACTCAAGTTGCGATCTGTACACTCCGCGGGAGGACGGCCGGTGCCGAAGATTTACCGACGGGATGGCAAGAGTCGAATGTCCCTCGGCGGTCAATTCGTATCTGCTGAAAATCCGCTTTAAACGCTGGGGAAAATTGTGGACGCCGGCAACCACTCGGCTCCACGCGGCGGCGCAGGCGGAACAGATTGAGCGCCGGGACTATCGAATCGGAAGCGCCCTGTACCAACTTCCACTACCTTCGAAAGTACGGTACATGGTGACAGGCAAGCGGTACAGCTTCAAAAAAAGGATGGCCAGCCGGCCGGCCAATAACAGCGCCCTGCCAGGATCGTTCTTGCTCAAGTGCTACAACCCACAGTCATTCGAGATTCGTCTCTCGCTCACCATGAGGTCGATTGACCAGAAAGCCAAGATACCGTTCCAGACCTTGATCCGGCTTACGCCTGGCTTCCACCGGGTGCGCGTTCCAGTCAGCGAGATTGCGAAAGTCCTCGACCTGAGAATGCCCTTCAATATCGAAATCATTCCCAACGACATTGAAGACGGGACCTCTCTCTACTTTGGCCTGATGGAGTTCGTTCGCGAGGTTGAGGTAGCAAAAGCAGTGGGGAAGACAGACCAGCAGGCGAAGAACGAAGCGAATACGAAAAGCGAAGATAAAACAAAGAAGATCAAATGCGTCGTGTGGGACCTCGATAACACGCTCTGGGATGGAATCCTGGTGGAAGACGGTGCGCGCCGGTTGCAATTGAAACCCGAAATCGCCGATATCATTCGGACACTGGATGCGCGAGGCATTTTGCATTCCGTGGCCAGCAAGAATAATCACGATGAGGCCATGCAGGCTCTCAAGCAATTCCGCCTCGACGAATATTTCCTTTGCCCGCAGATTTCATGGATGCCCAAGAGCGAAAGCGTGCGCGCGATCGCGCGGCAGCTCAACATTGGCCTGGATTCTCTCCTGTTCATCGACGATTCCACCTTCGAATTGGAGCAGGTGAAGGCCGTCTGTCCCGAGGTTCGCGTTCTCGATGCACTTCAGTATCGGACTCTGACCGAGATGAAGGAATGCCAGGTGCCGGTGACGGCCGAAAGCCAGCAACGCCGAAAGATGTATCAGGTGGAAGCCGAGCGGCAGGATATGGCGCAGGAGTTCGGAAATGATTACATGGCGTTTTTGCGTCACTGTCAGATCCAGCTGTCCATTCGGCCCATGACCGAGGAGAATATCGATCGCGTACACGAACTGACGCAACGCACCAATCAAATGAACTTTTCCGGTAGTCGCTACGACCGCGAGGTGTTGCGAACGATTTTGCAAGCTCCGTATTTGGATACTTATGTCCTTAGTTGTGAAGATCGATTCGGCTCCTATGGCGTTGTCGGCTTCAGCATTGTCGACAGCCGGGAGCCACGAATGACCGATCTGATGTTCAGTTGCCGAATCCAATCGAAACGTGTGGAGCACGCATTCCTTGCCCATATCATCAAGACTTACGTCGGCCAATCGGGGAAAGACTTCTGCGCCAACTATCGCAAGACTCCCAAGAACGCGCCTTCGGGAAAGGTATTCGCGGATATTGGAATGCAGGAAATTGGGACATCCGACGGCGTCACTCGTCTGATGTTTCCGAAAAACAAGGAAGTGCCCGATGACGGTGTGATTCGCATTGTGTTTCAGGAAGAGGCGGTACCTGCGATCTAACCCATGAACTTCAGGGCCATGAATGTCAGAGCGCAGCTCGGATTGCTACGCAGGCAGTTGCTCTCTTCCGCATACTCGCGCCGGGTCTGGCTGAAGAGTGGCGATCCGATTGTATCGTTTACCTTCGACGATTTCCCTCGCACCGCGCTTACGGTCGGTGGCCGCATCCTTAAGAGCCAGCGAGCCCGGGGAACGTATTACGCCGCCGTCGGCCTGATGAATCAGTCCAACGAGCTGGGCGAACAATTCCGGCGGGAGGATTTGGACACGCTTTTGGGTGAGGGCCACGAAGTGGCAAGCCATACTTTTAGTCATGTTTCCTGCCGATCCACCTCCATTTCCAAATTCAAAGAAGAGGTAGAGCAGGGACGCAGAGCGATACAAGAATTCACGGGACTCAGTGATTCGGGAAATTTCGCCTTTCCCTTTGGCGAGGTCACGCTGAACGCCAAAAGGGCAATTGGCATGGATTTGGTCAGCTGCAGAGGCATTTGGCCGGGCTGGAACGGGCCCGGTGTGGATCTGAACTTGCTTCGCGCCAACAGCTTGTACGGGGATTACAGTCGGTGCGCCGAGGTTGAGCAGCTCATTCTCGAAAATGAGCGACGAAGAAGCTGGCTGATTTTTTATACACACGATGTGCAACCCACCCCGTCCCGATTCGGTTGTACGCCGGAACTTTTGGAAGCCGCAGTGTCATTCGCGTCGGATCGAGGCGCTCGCATCCTCACCGTGGCGGAAGTGGTGGCTGAACTCGTTTCCTTTCCTGCTGGAGCCGAATCGTGTTCCGCAAGCGGTCATGATCCAGCAGAACTGACGCGCCGGTAAATGTTCGTGACAACGGAAGTAACAGAGTTATCCGAAAACCTGATCGATCGCGTCCAGGCGGCACGAGGTCAATGGAGACTCCGGGAGAAATGATTTTGAGTACGGATGCACAAATCGGGACATGGAGTGCAACCGGTAGCGGAGCCGCGGGAACGAGGTTGGCCAGGATCAAAGTTTCGGTCGCGGCGTCGGCCCAAAGTGCGGCCGTATACTGCCTCGATCCGCTTACCGATCCACGTTGGGCCGCGTTGGTGGAAGCGCATCCCATGGCATCGGTGTTTCACAGCCCGAAGTGGTTGCAGGCGTTGCGCACGGTTTACGGCTACGAACCCGTCGTAGTCACCACCTCTGCGCCGGGATCTCCTCTTGCTAACAGTTTGGTCTTCTGTCGTGTCGAAAGCTGGCTGACGGGGAAACGGCTGGTATCTCTTCCGTTTTCCGATCATTGCCAACCCTTGCTTCAGAATCCCCAAGATCTGGACGTCCTGATCAGCCAGATGAAAAACGGAGTCGATGGCGAGCGCTGGAAGTATCTTGAAATCCGCCCGGTCCGGGGATGGCCGGAAGTCGAAACCGGACTGAGAGCGCTGGTTCACTATCACTTTCATTCCCTCGATCTTCGGCCCTCAGCGGATCAACTTTTTCAGCATTTCCATAAAGACTGCATACAAAGAAAAATCCGCCGCGCCGAGCGCGAAAAGCTGCACTACGAGGAAGGAACGTCCGAGGCGCTGCTGCAACAGTTTTATCATCTGCTGATCATGACCCGGCGCCGCCAATATCTGCCGCCGCAGCCGTTACGATGGTTCCGGGGTTTGATTGCTGCCTTCGGAGACGATCTTAAGATTCGCGTCGCATCCAAAGATGGCCTCGCCATCGCAAGCATCCTCACGCTCGCTCACAAGAAATCCATCTTCTACAAATATGGTTGCAGTGACGCCACTTTCAATAACCTGGGCGGCACGCCCCTCCTGTTCTGGCGAACGATTCAAGAGGGCAAAGCGCGCGGCTTCGACGAGCTTGAACTGGGCCGCACCGACGCTGACAACGACGGACTCGTCACCTTTAAAGACCGCTGGGGTGCCCGTCGAAGGTCCATCACTTACTGGTCTTACCCCGAGTGCACTACGCCCGGCCCCGGCGTGTGGAGTAAGCGAATGGCGCGAAGGCTGGTTCCCCTCGTGCCTGACCTCGCACTGCGAGCTGTGGGCGCAGCCTGGTACAAGCACATCGGATAGACCGGCGTTCGCAGGACCCTCCCTCTCCAAGGTGAGACGGCAGGAAATCACAGAAAGAAAAATAAGACAAAATCTAGAAAGGAAGTTGCTTCCCGCAACGTGCTGTGTGGCGCAGCCGCCAGACTCCGGCAGCAGCGTCAAACCAGCATTTCTTGTGATTCATGTTCATCGAGAGAACCTATTACACTCTTAAGCCGTTTCTGCCCTGGTCGGTGCGGATCCTTCTGCGCCGCCTGCGCGCCCGTCACAAACGCAGTACCCACATGGACGTGTGGCCCATTGATGAAAGGGCGGCAACCGTTCCTCCCAACTGGCCAGGGTGGCCGAACGGCAAGAAGTTTGCTTTCGTTCTCTCGCACGACGTCGAAGGCAAAAAGGGTGTGCAGCGCGTCGAGCGATTGGCAAATCTCGAGCGCAAGCACGGCTTTCGTTCTTGCTTCAACTTTGTTCCCGAGGGAGAGTACCGCCTTTCCGACGCTTTGCGCGGGACGCTGGATCAAGCCGGTTTTGAAGTGGGCGTTCATGGCTTGAACCATAATGGCAAGCTCTACCAGTCGAAAGCCAGCTTCGCCGCGAAGGCGGCACGAATCCGGCAATACCTGGAGCGTTGGCATGCCGTGGGATTCCGTTCTCCTCTCATGCAACACGAGTTGGAGTGGATGCACCTGCTGGGCGTCGAGTACGATTCCTCCACCTTCGATACTGATCCGTTTGAACCGGAACCGGATGGAGCGCGCACCATCTTTCCGTTCTGGGTTTCCGCTCCCAACGGCAGCGGCTTCGTCGAGCTGCCCTACACGCTGGTGCAAGACTTCTCACTCTTTGTGGTTCTGCGCGAACCCAATATCGATATTTGGAAGCGAAAACTGGACTGGGTCGCCGCCCACGGCGGCATGGCTCTGCTGAACACCCACCCGGATTACCTATGCTTCGATGGCAAACCGGCGCCAGATGAGGCTCCGGTTGCGCTCTATGAAGAGTTTCTGCAGTATGCCCGCGAAAAATATGAAGGGTCGTACTGGGCAGCGCGCCCGGTCGATGTAGTCCGTTATTACCGCGACCGCGTGCCCCTCGAATTGCGCAACACCCGCAAGAAAATATGCATGGTGGCTTACACCAGCTACGAGTCCGACAATCGCGTGCGGCGCTACGCCGAGACCCTGGCCAAGCGCGGAGATCAGGTCGACGTCGTGGCTTTGAGCAGCGCTCAGTTCCGCGCGCCAGTCGAAGAGTTGAACGGAGTCACGGTTCATCGCGTGCAGCATCGCGACTACAACGAACGATCCAAGCTGAGCTATGCGACCCGCTTGCTTCGCTTTTTGTGGAGCTCGCAACGGGCCGTGACCAGGCTCCACAAGGAGAATCGCTTCGATCTGGTTCACGTTCATAACATGCCTGACTTTTTGGCCTTCGCCGCATGGTATCCAAAGATGTGCGGCAAAAAACTTATTCTTGATATCCACGATCTCGTGCCGGAGCTGTTTGCCAGCAAGTTCGATGTGAAAAAGACCGGAGGCTCGGTCGAGCTTCTCAAAACTATCGAGCGGATGTCAGCGAATTTCGTCGACCATGTCATTGTCTCCAACCATTTGTGGCTTGAAACCTTTGCCTCACGTTCGGCCGCACGGGACAAATGTTCAGTCTTCGTAAACCATGTCGATCCCGAAATCTTCTATCGACACGCGCGGACCAGAGAGGACGACAAATTTATTGTTCTCTTCCCGGGCAGCATGCAATGGCATCAGGGACTGGACATCGCGATTGAGGCCTTTGCCGAGGTCAAGAAAAAGGTTCCCCGGGCCGAGTTTCACCTATATTGCGGCGGGGGCGGCGACAAGGCAGCCGAACTAAAACAGTTGACCGAGCGGCTCGGCTTGAATGAAAGTGTGCAGTTCCGCGACAGTGTTCCGTTGGACCGGATCGCAGATTTGATGGCCAATGCTGATCTCGGCGTTGTTCCCAAACGCGCCAATTCTTTCGGCAACGAAGCTTACAGCACTAAGATCATGGAGTTTATGTCGCAGGGCGTTCCCGTCATTGCTTCTCGCACCAAGATCGACGCCTATTACTTCGATGAAAAGGATGTGTACTTCTTCTCCTCGGGCGATGTTCCGGCTTTGGCCAAAGCGATGCTTGAAGTGATCGATAATAAAGCGCTACGCGCGCAACTGGTCGCGCGCGGACTTGAATATGCGCAGCGAAATAGTTGGGAACACAAAAAACATGAATACCTGAAACTGGTGGATTCGCTGACAATGGAACGTTTTGAGGGCATCGAGGCGCCACAAGGCTACTCACAACAGCCCACGCCAGCGGAGACTACAGTGCTGCGCCAGGAAGTTGGCCGTCTGGAGAATCAGCGCGAGAAGCAGGCCGCGGCTTCTTCCAATAGCCAATAAAAGTCTGTGTAAATTGTACCTACTCCCTCACGTTCCTCCCCGACAGCTGTTCGCATGACATCGTCGCATCCGCTGGATCGCCGTTGCCAGCAGCCGACGTTGCCTCGCGTTTGCGCGTGAAATCTCAAACAGTCCGCAAGATGGGAAAAGACGTGAACGTTAATCAGTGGAATAAGATGATTGCTCAGAAAGATACTCGGCGAGACTTTCCGCTCACCCGGGGTCCGCATGAATTGATCGAAGACCAGGTCGAGCGCACTCCGGATGCCCCTGCTTTGACCATAGGCGCGGAGCAGCTTTCCTACCGGGAGTTGAATGCCCGCGCCAACCGATTGGCACGCTTCCTGCGCGAGTGGGGGGTTGGTCCGGAGAGCTTGGTTGGCGTGTGTCTCGACCGTTCCTTCGACTCTGTGGTTAGCCTGCTGGCCATTCTCAAAGCTGGCGGAACTTACTTGCCGCTGGATCCGAACTTTCCCAAGGACCGACTTGCGTTCATGCTGGCAGATTCAGAAGTGTCTTTGGTTCTCACCAGCTCTTCGGCGCGGGAGAGCCTGCCGGAGACCAGCGCTTGCGTCATTCTGCTCGATGCCGAAGAAAAATCGCTTGCCCAGGCCCCCGCGACCAACCTTGCTTCGATCACAGAGTCCGAGCATCTGGCCTACATTATTTACACATCCGGCTCGACAGGAAAGCCAAAGGGCGTGATGGTTCCGCGGCGTGCGCTGGTGAACTTTTTGTTGTCGATGAGGGAAACGCCGGGGATGACTGCTTCCGACACACACCTGGCGGTGACGACGACTTCTTTCGACATCTCGATTCTGGAATTTCTCCTTCCCCTTTCCACTGGAGCGCAGATTGTTCTGGCCACCGCCGAACAGGCTGCAGACGCGCGCGAGTTGCAGCGATTGTTGCGGCAACATGGGGTCACGGTGATGCAGGCCACGCCTACCAGTTGGCGCATGCTGGTCGAAAGCGGCTGGGAAGGGAAGAGCGATCTGCGAATCTTCTGCGGAGGCGAAGCCTTGACTGCGGACCTCGCCGCCCAGTTGCTACCGCGCAGCAAAGAACTGTGGAACATGTATGGACCGACCGAGACCACCATATGGTCCTCGACACAGCTAGTTGCCTCTCCGGATTGCATTTCGTTGGGTCTGCCCATCGCCAACACTCAATTTCACGTCGTCGATGAAAATCGTGAACCGGTCGCCCCGGGGATGCCCGGCGAACTTCTGATTGGCGGCACAGGCCTGGCTCGGGGATATCTGAAGCGACCGGAGCTGACGGCCGAGAAGTTTATCGTCGATCCTACTGCTAAAGGTCCCGATGCACGCCTCTACCGCACCGGAGACGAGGTCCGCTTTCGCCCCGATGGAACGCTGGAATTTCTAGGGCGTCTTGACCAGCAGGTGAAGCTGAACGGCTTTCGCATTGAACTGGGCGAGATCGAGAGCGCGCTGGCTAAGATCGATGGGATCGCTCAGGCCGTCGTTATCCTGCGAGAAGATCGCCCGGGTAACAAGCGCCTGGTCGCCTACTATACGGGACGCGACGGATTGAGTTCCAGCTCTTTGGTCCTTGCGTTGAAGGCTACACTGCCCGATTACATGGTGCCATCTGTCTTCGTGCATGTGGATAAATTTCCTTTAACTCCGAACGCGAAGCTCGACCGCAAGGCTCTGCCCAAGCCTGAGGGCAAGCGTCCGCTGCTGGCGCAGGAGTTTATTGCCCCGCGCACGGCAGCAGAGAAGCAGGTAGCCGACCTCTGGTGCGACCTGTTGCAACTCGAGGAAGTAGGCATCGACGACAACTTCTTCGATCTCGGCGGCAATTCTCTGGCCGCGGTGCGCATGGTGAGTCAGTACCAAAGCAAATTCGGCCGCGAGATTCCTTTGGTCAAAGTGTTTCAATATCCCACCATCGCAAAACTGGCGGAATCGATTGAATCCCGCGAAACCAAGGCTGATTTTCTTGCTGAAGCCGAAAGTCGCGCCCGCCATAAGCGCCAGCGTGCCCCGCAAGAAAGTGCGGGAAATCATTCGCCGGAAGCTTCACCACCAAATGGCCATGCCCCGGATGCGGTCGCCATCATCGGTATGACCGGGCGTTTTCCGGGCGCGGCCAACCTCGATCAACTCTGGCACAATCTGTGCAATTCGGTGGAATCTATTTCCTGGTTTACACCGGAAGAACTTGGTCCCGGCATCGAAGACAGCCTGCGCCACGATCCCGATTACATTCGCGCTCGCGGGCTCATCGAAGGCGCAGATCTTTTCGACGCGGCATTTTTTGGCATCAACCCACTCGAAGCCAAGGTCATGGACCCGCAACAGCGCGTTTTTCTCGAACTCGCGCAGCAGGCGCTGGAGAATGCGGGCTATGACCCCGAGCGCTACAAGGGCAGGATTGGAGTTTTCGCCGGCATCGGTGACAACCACTACTACACTACCAATCTCTTGACGCAGCCTGAGTTGCTGGCGATGGCGGGAAAGCTGGCCGTCGAGTACGGAAATCAGAAGGATTACATCGCGTTGAGAACCGCGTATCTGCTCGATCTTCGCGGGCCCGCGATCAGCCTGAACACCGCATGTTCGACCACGCTGCTGGCGGTCGATCAAGCCTACCGCTCGCTTCTGGATTACGAGTGTGACGTTGCCCTCTCCGGAGGCATTGACATCACAGTGCCGCAAAAAAGCGGTTTCTTATTTCAAGAAGGAGGCACATTCGCCAAAGACGGCCACTGCCGTCCCTTTGACGCCGAGGCCACGGGAACGATGTTTTGCGACGGGGCGGGTGTGGTCATCTTAAAGCGTCTGGCCGATGCCGTGGCTGACGGCGACACCATCTATGCCCTGATTCGCGGCACCGGCAAAAATAATAATGGAGCGCGTCCCGCATCTTTCCTCGCGCCCAGTGTCGATGGGCAAGCCGAAGCCATTGCTCTGGCGCAGTCCGCCGCTGATGTTCCTGTGGAGAGCATTCGTTACATCGAAGCACACGGAACCGGCACTCCAGTGGGCGACCCGATTGAATTCGAAGCACTGCGAAAAGTATTTGAGAGCAAGACCGACAAGAAGCAATTCTGCTATCTGGGATCAATCAAGGGAAACGTCGGCCATCCGACCAATGCGGCTGGAGTCGCGGGCTTGATAAAGGCTGCTCTGGTTCTGCATCACGAGCAAATCCCTCCGACGCTCCATTTCAATACCCCGAACCCGAAGATTGATTTCGCCAGCAGTCCATTTGTGATGGCGGACAAGTTGGTTTCTTTCCCGCGCGGAGAGGAAATTCGCCGCACGGCCGTCAGCTCTTTTGGTTTTGGAGGAACCAACGTCCACGTCATCCTGGAAGAATCTCCCGCGCCTAAGAAGTCAAGCGCGTCTCGTCCGCTGCAGCTCCTGCCGATCTCGGCGAGAAGCCAGACGGCGCTCGATGCCTACAGCCGGGCCTTAGCCGACCATTTCAACAACGCCCCGCCCCAGTCCTTTGCCGATGCCGTCTACACCTTCCAGACTGGGCGCAAGCAGATGGCGCAGCGGCGTTTTGTGGTCGCGGCCGATTCCGAAGAAGCGGCGAAACTTCTATTGCAACCGAATCCTCTGCGCTGCGGCAGCAAGCGTTGCGAGCGTCGCAATCCTCCCATCGTTTTCCTCTTTGGTGGGCAGGGCACGCAGTACGTCAACATGGGATTGAACTTGTATCGCGACGAAGCTCTTTTCCGCGCCATCGTCGACGATTGTTGTGAAATCCTGAAACCGCACCTCGGCCGCGATTTGCGTGAGCTTCTTTATCCGAAGAGCGGGGATGAGGAGACGGCCAAGACTTCGTTGCAGAATACTTTCTTTACCCAGCCGTCGATCTTCGTAATCGAATACGCGTTGGCCCGCTTCTGCCAGAGTATCGGCATCGAACCGGCGACCATGGCCGGGCACAGCATCGGCGAATTTGTTGCCGCCACACTCGCAGGCGTGTGGCAACTGGACGACGCTCTAGCGATCATCGCTCTGCGCGGTCGCCTGATGCAGGATCTGCCACGAGGTTCCATGTTGTCGGTGAGCGGCGGTGCGGAATCAATTGCGAAACGCCTTCCGCCTGCACTTCAGATTGCTTCCAACAATGCGCCCGCTTTATGCGTTGTTTCGGGGCCGGAGGCTGAGGTGGCACAGTTCCAGAAGCAACTGGAAGCGGAAAATATTGTTTGCCGTCATCTCCACACCTCGCACGCTTTTCACTCCGCCATGATGGACCCGATGGTCGAGCCGCTGCGCGAAGCTGTAGCTAAAGTTCGACTCTCACCACCGGTCAAGCCTTTCGTTTCGACTGTGAAGGGACGTCCCATCACTGCCGAGGAGGCCACTGATCCCGCGTATTGGGCACAACACGCGCGCGCTACGGTTGAGTTTTCTACCGCAATTACATATCTCAAGGCTCAGGGTCACGATCTCTTCCTTGAATGCGGGCCTCGCTCCACGCTGTGTTCACTGGCGCGCCAGCAGTTCACCCCCGAACGTCCGTGCTTCGCGATTCCCACCCTTTCGGATACGCACGAAGATAATACGGAGTGGGCGACGCTGCTATTCGCCATGGGCTCGCTGTGGCAGAACGGTGTCCCGATCGATTGGGACGCTTTCTACGCGAACGAAGACCGGCGGCGTGTGCCATTGCCGACGTATCCGTTCGAGCGGCAGCGGTTCTGGGTGGACCCGGCGGTAGGCGTGGCTGCGGCGCGAGGTGTGCAGGGCGCCGATGCTGCAACCGAGTATCGTCAGATCGAGGCAACGCATTCCCTCGCCCCACAAGAAGAAGCTGCTTCAACTTCCGCAGGTTCGCGGCAGAATCGCATCGCCGCCCGTGTTCTGGATCTCCTGGCTCCAGTCTGTGGACGCGAGCGCTCGCAAATAAGTCTCTCGGCCACATTCATGGAGCAGGGCTTCGACTCGTTGTCTCTGACGCAGGTTGCCTTCGCCATCCGCAAAGAGTTTTCCGTCAAGGTCAGCTTTAGCCAGTTGATGAGTCAATGGCCGAATGTCGAAATGCTCGCCGGTCATCTCGATTCCGTTCTGCCCTCCGCCGCTTTTGCGGAAACGATAGCCAAACCGCCGGCCTCCGCGCCCTCGAGGGCAGTCGCAGTGCCCGCCGCCGAAATCCGTCCCAACCCTCAGCCGATCACAGCCGCCAACCCCAGCGTCCTCGAAGAAGTGGTCGCCGAGCAAGCTCGCACCATTGCCCGTTTAGTCGGGCTGCTCGAAAAGGCAACAGCGAACATTCCGGCTGCTCCTGCGCCTCCAATTCAGACAGCCGCCGCGCCGTCAGCGTCTGCGAAACCAAAAGCGCAGTCCTCGCCGCCCGCCAACGCTCCCTCCGCCGCACTCGAAGCTGCGTCCACAGTTCCCCAGCGCGGCATCTTCGCATCCTCACGTCTTTCCGAACGTTTGTCGGCTTCTTACAACGAATCCATCACCATGCGCTTTGTAGGCACGATTTCCGTCGAAAAAATGGCGCGCGCCATGAAACGCCTGGTCGAGCGGCATGACGCGCTGCGCACCAGCTTCGACGAGACTGGCGCGGTAATGAAGGCTAATCCGGCGCAGACGATTGCCATGCCGATTACCGATCTCACTATCAAGGATGCGTCCTCGATGAAGGAATCGTTGGCGCTACAGGAACGGCTGCGAAAGATGATTGCCGATGAGACTCTGTTGCCGTTTGCGCTTCCCGGCGGTCCTCTGTTCCGCTGCCAAATGGTTGTGCTGGGGCCGAATCGAGCGGCAGTGATCTTCACCGCGCACCACATTATTTGCGATGGTTGGTCGCTGGATGTTCTGATTCACGATCTCTGCGCCTTTTATTCGGAGGAAATCTCAGGCGCACCCGCCAAGTTGGAGCCGCCGCAAAGTTATCTCGATTACGTGCGGACGGTCACCGCACGGCACGACTCGGATGAATTCAAAGAGGCTGCCGAATATTGGCATGCGAAATTCGAGGACGGTTTTCCAGTGCTGCGCCTGCCCACCGATCGCCCGCGCAGCGCGCGCCGCGAATTTATCGCACGGCGGGTCGATCATCCCATTCCCGCTTCGGTGGTGCAGGAGCTCAAAGCAGTGGCGGCAAAACAGGGCTGCAGCTTCTTTGCGGTTCTGCTCAGCTCAGTTGCATTGCTTCTGGCTCGCATCTCGCAGCAACGCCGTTTTGTGATTGCACTGCCAACCGCGGAACAGGCTGAGATTGGCCAGCCTGGCCTGGTGGGCCATTGCGTGAATCTGCTTCCATTCGTGGTCGAACTGCGCGAGAACGAATCCGCCGGAGAATTTCTCAAGCGGGTGCAGAGGGACTTGGTCGCGTCGCAGCAGCATTCCATGTTCACAATGGTTAGCTTGCTCGAGGACTTGCATCCGGTCGTTCCGGAGCTTGGCGTCTCGCCGATCTCGGCCGGTCTGACCAACGTAAAGAAGTTCAAGCCCAATGAATTGCCGCAATCCGGATTTACTGTCGATTACGATGCCAACCCAAAAGGTTACGAATCGTTCGAGCTGTATTTGAACGCGGTGGAACTCGAACATGATCTCGAGATTCACTGTCACTACGACATCAAATTGTTTGAAGATCTTACCGTCCGCGAATGGCTCTCGACTCTGGGTTGCATTTTTCAGGATCTTGCGGGAGATCCCGCTCGTGAAGTTCTCGACTTGGCCGGGATGAAGCGCGGCACTTCTCCTTTTGGAAACGAAATTATCTACAAGAGCGCAGCTCACGGCGAAGCGGATCGCGAGCGTCTGACGGCGGTTTCGAGTGGGCGGTCTGATTCCCGACAACTGGCCCACTCGTCTGTCAGTTCCGCGATGTCTGAATCAGAATTGTTGCGTGCGATGCTGCCGCTTTGGCAGCGGATACTCGGAATTCGCGAGATCAGGCCGGATGATGATTTCTTTGCCCTCGGTGGCCACTCCATTGCGGCCGCGCGCCTGTTCGCGCTGATCCAGCAGGAACTCGGACGCAGCGCGCCTCTGGCAGTTCTCTACGACGCCTCAACGCCCCGCAGCTTGGCAACTGTTCTAAGCCGCGGCAGGGCGCGCGATGAGTGGCAATCGCTGGTGCCCATCAATCGCTCGGGAGATCGGCCACCGCTATTTCTTGTTCACGCCGCCGAAGGAAACGTATTGCTGTACCGTTCGCTGGCCGCTTACCTTGGCACCGATCAGCCGGTATACGGTTTGCAATCCGCCGGGCTCGACGGCCGATCTGCAGTCGATGGCCGTTTTGAAAACGTGGCGCGCAAATATGTCGACGAGATTCGCCAGGTGCAGCCACATGGGCCGTATATGCTCGGCGGCTACTGCCTGGGGGGTACGCTTGCGCTCGAAATGGCGCGGCAATTACTGGAATCGGGCGAGACGGTCGGCTTTGTGGGCATGATCGAGACCTATAACATTCGTGCTTTGCGCTGGCCGCTTCCATTTCATCAAAGGGCGATCAATCGCATTATCCTCAATCCGTTTTTTCACCTGCAAAACCTTCTCGAAGCGGAGGGCGAGGGAAGGCTCGGCTTCTTCATGGATAAACTTCGCGTAGAGGTGGCGAGAGCCAGGGCCGCCACTCGCTTCGGATGGGCGCGGCTTCGACATAGCCTTCAGCCGACTGCAGTCGCCGCACCTCCCACCAGGCTGGCGGATGTCTATGAAGATGCCTTCGCTAAATACGACGTGAAACCTTATCCCGGAGAGTTGACTGTCTTCCTGGCGAAGCGTCATCTGATGGGTTTTCGCACCGACTTGGGTGGTTGGGCGAAGGTCGCGCAAGGTGGGGTTCGACTTTATCCGCTACCCATTAGTCCTCGCGGCAGTCTCGTCGAGCCCTACGTTGGCCAACTCGCATCCCTCATGCGTGCTTGCCTCGACCGTGCTATCGAGAATGCAAGCCCTTCCTCGGCCGAGCCGAGTGGGGAACTTGTGACGATTTAATTCAGGAAGTCTCTCAGGCTTCTTTATCGGCACCAGGCTGGCAGAAGTCGGCGCGGGCCGTGGTTCACAATCCTCGCAGTAATACCTCACGTTCTTCTTGCTTTAGCCACTCTTCCAAAGTCCCTCCTGCGGTAGTCCGTCCACGCCCAAGAGGTGTTTGTTCAACTCAGGGGTAGCAATTCCTATAACGATCGCAACTGGACGCGCAACGCTGCGCAGCAGATCTTGAAAACATCCTGAAACCCGTACTCTCCATCGTGAGTCACGCGGAGGGCACGTGTATCATGTATGCGAGCCAACCATTTCATCTCGATAAGCCGGGAAAGTAAACTGGCTCCGACCGCGCCCACAATATGATGTTCGCGCTCGGTCCAATCCAAACATCCTTGAGCGAAAGAACGCCGTAGTCCACGCAGCGTATCGGCATCGATCAGAAGATCGCGCAAAAAGTGTTTTCCTTTGGGCGTCACAATGAAGGCACCTCGTAGCCGACGCAAAACTTGCGTTTCTACCAGCTGATCTCGAAGGGCAATCGCGAGCACTCCGGCCAAGTGGTCATAGCAACTTCGGGCAAACCGCATTTCTGGGACAGAAGAAATTGCGGGAGTGCGAGCGATCGCGCCCAAGGCCTCAATGGCCTTGGCCACGTCGGCGTTCTTCAGCCGAAACAGCCGTTGCCGGCCGCTGGATTCAACCGTGATCAGACCACCCGCAAGAAGCTTCGAAAGATGCGAACTTGCAGTCTGGGCCGACACGTCGGCCGCCATTCCGAGAGCCGACGCGGAATGAGCGTTCCCCTCCAACAGGAGGGCAAGCATTTTTATTCGTCTCGCTTCGCCGATCAGGGCGGCAATATGCGTGATTGAGTTAACATCCATAGTTCAATATATATTGAACCATACATGCGAGAGGGTGCGCTACGGTTACATGCATCATGTGGATAGAATGGGAGGCCCAATGAATGACCTGGAGATTGCACTGGAGAACAGGCCCGGCGCCCTCGCCGAGATGGGTGAGAGCCTGGGCCGGGCGGGAGTGAGTATAGAAGGCGGGGGAGTGTGGGTGGTGAATGGCCGAAGCGTGGCCCACTTTCTTTTCGCGGATGGAACGGCAGCCCGCCGCGCATTAGAGGCGTCAGGCATTCGGGTCGTGGGTGAACGCGAAGTCGTAATCCAGCGCCTGAATCAGTCTCAACCCGGCCAACTCGGCAGCATTTCGCGACACCTGGCCGAGGCCGGCGTCAATCTCGAAGTGCTCTACAGCGATCACCAGCATCAGTTGATATTGGTGGTGGACAAGATCGCCAAAGCTCGCGTTGTGTCGGAAGCGTGGACGCGCGAGCAAATATTCGCCGGATCGGCAACAAGATGAATCGAGATCACATGCGATAGCCGGAGGAGTCCGATGAAACAGCACCGCTACGCCGTCCAAGTCGATTGGACGGGCAACGACGGCGATGGCACAAAGACTTATCGATCGTACCGCCGGGACCATACCATCGTCTGCGACGGAAAACCAGAGATTCCTGGCTCCAGCGATCCCAGCTTTCGCGGTGATCGATCCCGCTACAATCCTGAGGAATTACTCGTCGCCAGTCTTTCTTCTTGTCACATGCTCTGGTATCTCCATCTGTGTGCGACCAGCAACATCACGGTCCTGGAGTATCGCGATGCTGCTTTTGGATCAATGCAGGAAAACGACGACGGCTCGGGGCAATTCCTTGGAGTGACGCTACGGCCTACCGTGAAGATTTCTCCTGGGGACGATCGAACCACAGCAATAACTCTTCACGATCGGGCCCATCGCCTCTGCTTCATTGCGAGATCGGTGAACTTCCCTGTGGATGTTGCACCGGTGCTTGTTTGAATGAAGCGACAATCCCGTTCGATTGAATAAGTTCTCTGGTTGCTTCTGCCCGGAATGTTGTTTTGCGACTATGATATTTGGCTATGTCGAACAACGCATCGAGCAAAGTCCGCTGGGGGATTCTCAGCACGGCCAAGATTGGCGTCGCAAAAGTCATTCCAGGAATGCAAAAAGGCCAGTGGTGCGAGGTGACAGGAATCGCGTCACGCGACCAACGCAAAGCTGAAGAAGCGGCGCACAAACTTGGCATTGGCAAAGCCTACGGATCCTACGAAGAGTTGCTGGCCGACCCGCAGATTGAGGCAATCTACAATCCGCTGCCGAACCAGCTGCATGTCGAATGGTCCATTAAAGCCGCGGAAGCTGACAAGCACGTGCTGTGCGAGAAGCCCTTGAGCCTCACCGTTGCCCAAGCTAAAAGACTTCTCGCCGTTCGCGAGCGCACGCGGGTAAAGATCGGCGAAGCGTTCATGGTGCGCACTCATCCGCAGTGGCTGCGGGTCCGTGAGGTGGTCCAATCGGGGCGGGTTGGCGCGCTTCGCGCGGCCGTGAGTCTGTTCAGCTATTTCAACACCGATCCATCGAATATTCGCAACCTCCCCGAATGCGGTGGAGGTGCGCTGATGGATATTGGCTGCTACCCCGTCAACACCTCGCGATTCATCTTCGGAGAAGAGCCTTCCCGAGTATTCGGGCTTGTCGAGCGAGACCCGCAGATGAAGATTGATCGGCTCACCTCCGCCATCCTCGATTTCCCTTCCGGCCAGTCGACTTTCACTTGCAGCACACAACTCGTGCCGTATCAGAGGAGCCATTTCCTGGGAACAAAAGGCCGAATTGAAATCGAGATTCCCTTTAACGCTCCCAATGACCGGCCGTGTCGCATCTTCATCGACGACGGGCGAGACCTGTTTGGCAGCGGTGTTTCGACCGAAGAATTTCCGATTTGCGATCAGTACACCATCCAAGGCGATGTCTTTTCGAGGGCGATCCGCGGAGATGGTGAGGTTCCAGTGTCCTTAGAAGACGCTGTCAAGAATATGGCAGCGATCGAAGCAATCTTCCGTTCAGGAAATTCCGGCAAGTGGGAAAAGCCGGAAGAGGTGTAGCGTATTTAGGCGAGGCTGCGCGTTTTACTGCGCCGGGTTTACTGCGTCTTGATAGACGGCTGCGGATGATGGTTGAATTCTATTGGCCGCGCAGCAACAATCCCTTTGCCTTCCTGCACAGTGATGAACTGGTTCGCTTTGACGCTTGCGATGGAATCCTCGCGGCCGCTTGGCCATGCAATCTCAAGGTTTACAGTTTTGCCCGGCTCAGGCTTACCCAACCCAAAAGTCAATGGCAGCTCGCTTTGAGATAGGTAACTGGATCCGGATTTCACCATGCCGAAGAGCCGAAGTCCTTTGCTAGTCTTGACTGTCACTTTTGCGCCGATGCCGTCACGATTTGATCGTGTACCGATGGTCTTCACGCGCAGCATGTCGTTTTGATTGCCGTTGTCGTTGCGCAGTAATCGCGCCGGGCCGTTGTTGGTCGTGATAATCAAATCAAGATCGCCATCGTTATCGAAATCTGCGTAAGCCGCGCCACGGCCAACGATCGGCCGAGGCAGCGCCGTGCCTAGCCTGGTGGTGACTTCTTCAAATTGGTTCTTGCCCAGGTTGCGAAACAAATGCGGCGGCTGCGCGTATTTCACCGTCGGCTGCACGATGTTGACGTCATCGGATACGTGGCCATTCACTGCCAGAATGTCCGGCAAGCCGTCGAGGTCATAGTCGAAGAAAAAAGTTCCGAAGGTGAGCGACTTCGTCGAGATCCTTGCTATGCCAGTGGCGGGCGCCTCGTCAGTAAATAACCCGGAGCCATCATTGTGGTAAAGTGCCATGCCCTCGTTTGTAAAATTGCCCAGCACCAGGCTCTGCCAGCCGGAGTTGTCATAGTCGGCTGCATCCGTGCCCATACCCGCGCGCGCAGTGCCGGCTTCGCCGTAGGCTAATCCCGCAGCCACAGCCACATCGGTGAACGTGCCGTTGCGATTGTTGTGGTAAAGCTTATTAGGCTCGGTGTCGTTGGAGACAAAAAGATCGAGCCATCCGTCGTTGTCATAATCAAGTAATGTGACGCCGAGCGACTTGCTGTTAGGGTCGTAGAGACCCGCCCGACGCGTCACATTTTCAAAGGTTCCATCCCCCCGATTGTGAAAGAGCGACGAGCTTTGCCCTTTATATCGCTGCGGAGTGCAGTACGATTTGTTCTTGTTGTCGAGCGAGCAGTATTCATCGGTATCAATCGACCAGTCGACATAGTGGGCAACGAAGAGGTCCAGCTTGCCGTCATTGTCGTAATCGAACCAAACGGCGCTCGCGGAAAATCCCGGATCGGCCACGCCGGCCTTCGCCGTAACATCTGCAAACTTGCCATTGCCAAGATTATGAAAAAGGTGATTCGAGCCGACGGTGGTGATGTAAATATCGTCGTACCCGTCGTTATCGTAGTCGCCGACGGCGCAGCCCAATCCGTACATTTCCATAGCGAGCCCCGCCTGCTTCGTCACGTCAGTAAACGTGCCATCCTTATTATTGTGATATAGAGCTGGGAACGAGTTGCCAGACTTGTGGCCTGGCCAGTCCATCGAATTGACGAGCAGAATGTCTTGCCAACCGTCGTTGTCGTAGTCGATAAAACAGACGCCGCTGCCCATCGTTTCCGGAAGATACTTTTTTCCGAAGGCGCCGCTCTTGTGTTTGAAGTGAATGCCGGCTTGCGCCGTGACGTCGGTGAATTCGATGGGACCAGAAGGGCGCGCGGAAAGCTGCGATTGCGGAAGATCACGTGCGACGCTAGCGCCCGATGCTGGACTCGAGGCGACGGCTGCGGACGAGTGTGCCTCTGGTTTTGTGGGGTGCTGTCTACATGCGCTCGACGAAACGAGAATGGAGATCAGGAAGAAAAATGCTGCGGGTGGCCGCATCAAATAATGCTGAACTCTCCTCGTGACGATCACCGCGCCGCCAGGACCTTTGCAGAATTCACGCGCCGCGAGTCCATCCAGATTTCAACCAGCATGGCCAACGGTCCTACGATAAAGAGCGCGTAGAACGGTGCGTAAACGACCTGGCGCAAGCGCAAAACCATTTCCAATAACGCTACGAGAAAAACGACGATGCATTGTCCCCTCTTCGAGCGCACGGTTGTCTTGGGATCAGTAATCATGAAGAAGATAAAAAGTTGATACATGGGACCGGTGATGGGTGCGATCTCGGATTTCCATGGGCTGCCGGTCATCCAACTGCGCAAAACTGCGAACGCGAGAAAAGAGGAAACGTAAATACCGGTGATGTGAAAGCGGTGCAAGCGCGCGATGATCACTGAACCCAGCGCCCAGATAACCAGCATCGGCCACAAATAATTTCCCCACTGGATGCTGAGCGTGGCCACGGTTTCGGCCGCCAGTAAGAGCATCACCGAGATTCCGAAGTTAGACGGATTCCAGATATGCCGGTTCTTCATTCGCAGCACATATTTGGATGTGATGGAGAGCGCCGCACACAGCGCGTACGGCCAGAAGGCAGG
Source organism: uncultured Acidobacteriaceae bacterium (assembly GCA_963818935.1). GTDB lineage: Bacteria > Acidobacteriota > Terriglobia > Terriglobales > Acidobacteriaceae > Sulfotelmatobacter. The sequence goes on along the minus strand of CAWFUK010000034.1, from coordinate 190,834 downwards.
AGATCGAACCAGAATACCGACGCTGATGCCGGAGATGTAAGCGCTAGCGGGATGGACCCATTTGTGAAAGTAGATGCGACCCAGAATAAGTTCGAGCACAACGCTGGTGATGATCGCCAGCAGGGTTTTCTTGTAGCTTTCCAATATGCCAAACGACAAATTTCCGGCAAGCAAAATGCACGTGATGAACGCGGGCGCGATGTAGCGATTGTCCAGGCTGAACCACGGCTTATTCTTCACTGGCGCTGGCGCAGGCAGGGGCGGTGCTATGGTTTGCGAACTCATGCAGGCTCTTGGATCTTGTGCAGTTGATGGGCCGTCGGATGCTCTATGGTCTGAACTTTGCCCGAGGGCCATCGAATCACGGCTTTTTCAATGTGTGGCTTCTTGCCCAATCCAAAATGCAAGCGCCGGTCGTTCTGCGCCGCGAAACCGCTTCCGCCCGAAACTTCCTGGACTTGATGTTGTCCGTTCCAGAAAAGCATGACTTCCGCGCCAATCGCGCTGCGGTTACTCACTGTTCCTTCCAAATCGAATTCGATCCATTCGTTCTCGGGCGTCACCGTATTCTTATAAAGTAGCAAGGGACCTTTCTGGTTCGCGACCAATACGTCGAGGACGCCGCGATTCCATAGATCGGCCAGAGCTACCGCGCGCCCGTCATAGGTATCGGTGACTCCAGCGGCCTGGGCAACATCGATAAACTTGCCGGCTCCGTCATTCAACCAGACACGCTTGTTTTGGTAGCCGGACAAACTGCGTCCTCCAAATGCAGGCCAGTTGTTGGCGTCGCCGATGATCGTGCTGTTGCCGCCGGCGACGCGGGAAAAGTCATACCAGTAGCTGCGTGTGCGGTCGAGTGAGATGTACCCATCGGTCAGATAGAGGTCCAGATTGCCATCGTTGTTCAAATCGCCAAACTGCGCGCCGAAACTCCAGCCGCCGAGTTCCACGCCAAAATCGCGCGCGAGGTTTTCGTACGCAACGTCATCTCCCGCCGTTCCTTCTTTCGGCACCCACAAGTTATTGCCCTGGATGAGAATGCCGTCCTCAGAAATGTTGGAAACATAAACCGCATATCGACCCTGATTGAGAATGTCGCCGAACGCGGCATTCATGCCGCTCTTAGGAGCGAAGCCAACGCCGGTCCGTTGACCCACTTCGCGAAACCGCTTGCCGTCATTAAAGTAAAGTTCCGAAACTCCGTAATCATTCGCGATAAATAGATCAGGATGACCGGTACCGCGAAGATCGGCCGCCGCCGCCGCCAGCGCCCAGCGACGGCTACTGATGCCGAGTTTCTCACTGACCTCTTCGAACTTTCCACCGCCCAGATTATGGAAAAGATATTTGCGTCCGCCGTTCTTGGCGTACTCGAAACTGTCGGGCATGATTCGCGTGGTCGTGAGGTGCCAGAGATCGATGTTCTCCGCATAGTAGCCGCCGACGAAAAGATCAAGAAGTCCATCGCCGTCGTAATCCAACCACACGGCGGTGTTGGCGTTGATCCAGGGAGGCAGCCCGGCTTGCTCGGAGACGCACGTGAAACCGTGTCCATGATCGTTGTGGTAAAGCTCGGGACGTCCCCACTTGATCAGAAATAAATCTTCATATCCGTCGTTGTCGTAATCACCCCACACCGCGCCGGTGGAAACGCCGGTGCCCGCCTGATTCACGTCGGCAATTCCCATTTCTTCGGCAACATCTTTGAAAGTGCCGTCGCCCATATTGCGGTAGAGCGCGTTCTTGCTGCCGATTGCGCTGTTCGTGACATAGATGTCAGGCCAGCCGTCGCGATCAAAATCTACAATCGACACGGAGGCGCCCATCGAAGCGACCTCGGGCATGATGCGATCGAGCTTGGAATCTAAAGCGGGAGCTTGATGAATGAAGTTGATGCCGGCGGCGCGAGAGACCTCCTGCAAGTAAAACCCATGCCGGGCCAGCGCAGTTGCCGAGTCGGCGGTTGATTGATCAGAAACATGGCGAGCCGAAATCCGCTTAATCGCTAGCGGTGTGAGTAGCAAGCCGAAGAAAAAAATAGTGACAAGAATTCTTGCGATCCGGTTGCCGGTCATTGTGAGGCCCCGTTTCGCAAAGCGTTCTTGAATACTTCAGGCGTGATGTAGCGGGTGTGATAGTTCTGCCAGTCTTCAGGATGCTGCCGGTAAGCCCACTCGTCTTCGAGGGCGACGGGCCGAGTCGTATATTCGTTCTTGGCATGATAGGGCAGCGGGAGCACCGTCTTCGAAAACGTTGAGTTGTAATCTCCATCCTTGATCCAGCCGTCGCCTTTGATCACGAAGTCGCGGACCCAGCCCGCAGGAGGCGGGGTTTGCTCGGCGAAGCGCAGCGACATCTCGTCGCCTGAGTTGACGACTACATAGCGATCGTCAATCGTTTTCAATAGTTCGCGAATGTCGCCGTAGCGCGTGTAATAGCCAATTAGATCGCGCCAGTGCTGCTTGGTCCCTTCTATCTGGTTGTAGTCCGGCACTTCGGGGGCACGCGCGGCGGTCGTGGGCATGTGCATTACGGAGTAGCCGCGATAATGCAAATCCGCATAAAACGGATCGAGAGTAACTTCTTTCAGCGGCACATCGGGCGCGCCCTTCGCCCAGTGGATAGCGTCCCAGTAAATTTCCAGATTGGTGCGCAGGCGTACTTTGCGCGGTGTGCCGGGGCGAAACACGTTCGTCAGATTGAAGAGAATTGTCTTCTTGCGGCCAGCAGGGAAGCCGAGATTATCTTGTGCAGTGACCCAACCGCCGCGGCCATCCGGCACTTCAACGCTTAACCCATGGGCGCGCCAACGGCTTCCTTGCGTGATAGCAACGTTCACCGACGATTCCGTGTCATGAATCGAGCCTTGCGCGATTAAATAGAGCGGGCCGGTTTTCGGCGCATCGTCGCCGAGATCGACTTCGAGATAGTGGTCGCGGGTAATGCCCTGGAACTGACCGCGGCCAAAGCTGGCTACTGCCTGCCCATCGAGGTTTTTCACGAGGTCGGTTACGTCCTGGCCGGTATCGTCGATGGCCCGGGCAACCTCATGCGGCGTTTCGACAGTCGTAATGCCCAGCTTGGCAGGAGGAATCACGAAACGTTCATCGACAAAAATCTCCGTGCCCGCCGGATGGTCAACCGTCATGAGCGCGAGATAATCGTAGTAGTAAACCTCCCACAGTTCGGCGGTCACGCGGATGTCGTAATAACCATCGTGCGGCACGAGTTGGTCGCGGCCGATTTTGTACCACTCGCCGGTCGCGGCGATCTGCGCGGAGCCAAGGGTATTGATGCGCAGACCGATCGCCGATCCCCAAGGCACGGCGTCTTTCACGAACTCCATTTGCTTTCCGTTATAGGCGAACAGAAAGGGACAGGATGCCTTCAGCCGCTGCTCGGTGACGATATCTTGATCGGCCTTTACGTCGAACTCGGCACGCACCGTGCCGTTCGGCCAGACCACGCGAACCACATCGGCTTCTTTTTGTTCACCTAAGCCGAAATGAAGTTGAGGTCCGGTGATGGGTTGCTTCTGTACCAGCAAGCCAGAGCGAACTTCTATTTCCCCCCCGACGCCGAAGGGATTGATGCGTTGATCGCCGACGGCCTGTACGGCATGCGGGCGCACGACTTGCCAGTGATAATTCTTCGAGCTTTGATTCACGCCCTCGAGCGTTTGTCCATCGGCAGAGAGGCCGATCAAATCCAGCTTGCCGGTGCCCTTAAGATCGGCAACATCGAAGACGACCGTCGGCAGCAGTGATTGGTTCAGCAGAGAAAATTTTCCTTGGGCGTCCCCAAGCCAAATCAGCGGGCCGTTGGAACTCTTTGAGGAAAGCATCGATGCCGGCGACAAAATCAGATCGAAGGCGCCGTTGTTATCGAGATCGGCCACGCGTAATCTCACCTCGCCGGCAAGATTGTTCGCCGGGTCGGGAACTCGCGCGATCTCGGCCGTATCCCAGCTCTCTCTTTCGTTCTTGTCTGAGATTCGAATAATCGCGCCGTCCGATTGCACTGCGAGCAGATCGAGAATGCCATTGTTATTGGCGTCAGCCACGGCAATCGCTTTGACGGAGGCCACATTCGCGGGCAAGGCGCGCTCGCGGAATTGGCCTTGCCGCTCATTCATAAAGACATGAAGACGCCCCGCGCCGTCGATGATGGCTGCATCGGGATTTCCGTCATCGTCTAAGTCGACCCACGCGAAGCCACGAACTCCAGAAATTCCCGCGAACGGATGGATGGCCAGAAAAGTATCGTCGCCATTATTTCTAAGAACCATCGGCAGGCCTGCTGCCGCTCCGAGAACGATATCGAGGTCGCCGTCAGCTTCAATGTCGACTGCCCACGCGCCGGTGTACGGCGCAGTGGTGACAGACTTCGGGAGCTTTGTTTGCGCGGTTACATCTGTGAATCCGGTGGGACTATCTTGCCGCATCAACCGCACGCCGCCTGCGCCTGCGAGAACAAGATCGGTTTTGAAATCATAATTGAAATCGATGGGCAGAATCCCCTCTGGTTGCGGAGGCAACGCGGAAGTCCCGCCAGGGAAAGGAAGTGTGGCGCCCGTGGACAAGCGCACTTCACGATTATTGGCCGCCGCCAAAATCGGATTGCCTGCGCTACCCAGATAAATAGCGCCGACCCAATTCCACCCGTCGCCGTCGAAAGTTGTCAGCGGCTGCGGATTGAAGGTGAGTGCCATATCGGCTGGAGCGGGTCTGAAGTCGGGAGTCTCCATCCGTAGGAAGTGCGTAAAAGGCTCGGCTTCCTCTCCCGGTGCGGCCTTGATCGCGCGCAGACTCTGGCGATAATCAGGCACGCGCATGAGGACGTTTCGCAGAAACGTAGTTTGGGTCGCGGCCGTGCGCAAATCAGCGTTCGAAGGCTGTGCGCCGGAAGCAGCCTTTTGTACTGCGTCTAGCTGGCGCTGAACTTCCGGTGGCCACGCGGACGAGCGGGCGGTGATTTTGGCTACTGCCGACTGTGTGGTGGAAGCGTCGCCCCGTTTCGCGGCAATTCGCGCCAGTTCCAATATTGCTGCCAGATTGTCCGGTTGGGCCGTGAGAATCTTTTGCATCAACTGCTGGAAATCAGCTTCGCTGTTCGCAGCCCCTTGGCGCTCAGTTTCTTGCGCGAGTTGATAAATGGCGCGCAGATTGCGTGGATTCAGGTCAACTGCTTTGCGAAGATCGCTGATCGCCTGGGCCGAGTTGCCTTGCTGGCTCTCGATCGTACCCAGTAGGCTGTAAATCTGGTCATTCTTCGGGGCGAGGTCGCGGGCGCGATCAAATCTTTGGCGAGCGACATCATAGTTTCTTTGGCGCAGAGCGAGGATGCCCCAGTTCGCCCATCCAGCGGGCTCACCGGGCACCCGGCGTGTCACTTCCGAAAGTTTGTTTTCCGCGTGAATATCATCACCCACCTGCAACGCGGCCAAACCTGTGTAGAAGGCGGATACTACATCCGTATATGCTTTGGAATTCTTGTCGGGGAATTTAGGCGTCGAATGACAGCCTGATGACGTGGCACAGAGCGATCCTAGAACCGCCAGCACGACGGTGCGGCATAGATCGATGGATCGCTTTGCATGCATCGGCATTCTCGGAGTGAATCGAATCGCGGACTAAGGCCCGGGAAGAAAAAAATCTCATCGCGGTGCCAAAACGCTGTGCACCCAAAACCAGAATTTATCAGCAAACTTTCAAGCTGCACTGGGCAGTTCTTTGCGGTGCCAAGCGCATGTGCACGCGGCGCGTTCCTTCTGCTCCGCCGGTGGAAACACGTGATAATACATCGCGATCACCATGGGAATAAACACGATCGAGTTATAGAAGAGGTGGAGTTCCACGCGCGGAAAAACTAACTGCAAGACGCTGAAGGGTACCGGCTTGCCCCAGAAATTGTGGTGCGTCGTGGCTTGCCAGATCAAGAGTAAATGTTCGAAGTGATGCCAGAACTGAATTCCGAAGGCAATCATCCACCACGTGTGCGAGATTCCGACGAACCCCTTGCGCAGCACCCAGATGCCGATGAGCATCGCCAACGCGTACCCATAGTGCAAGATCTCGGTATGCACTAACCACGGGTAGCACATGCCGAGCATGCCATTCGCCATGGGGCGCGGCCATCCCAACACATAGACCTGATATGCCTGAAAAAGATGTTCGGCCCAATGACCCAGAACGATAATCATGAAGCCCTGAAGCGCGCGTTCGTGCCATCGCGAATTGAGCTTTTCGTAGAAGCTGGCGCGCGCCGCCGCTCCCGGATTTAGGACGCTGCTATTCGCAACTGCCATTCGAACCCCCACAATTTCCCCAACAGAGTTTTCCGCAAGAAAACTAAGGACGAAATAATCCCACGCGCAGAATGCGAGGTTCAATAGTTGATTTGCACTATGAGAACCTATTTTCGTACGACTTGTTTTTGAAGGTGAAGACCCGCAGTATCAATCAATTTCGGAAGCTTGCGAATCACCTCTCGGTCTTTTTCTTTTTCCGACTCGGGTAAATCTTCCCAGGGCACTAAGCAGGGATGGAATTTCCGAGTGTTGTCCCGAACCGGATCGTACTGCCATCCCATTTCTTCCCGTTCCTTCATCCATCGCTCATGTTCCTGCTTCGCGAGCCGGTCCGTTTCTTCGTTCGTGAAGTGAAGTTCACTCGCGGCTTTGCCCGGGCCCGTGGTTAGCCCATAACCGAGAATGGATAGCTTGTCCGGAATGTCGGCGACCTGTGCACGATTCGCTTGGCGAAGATCTTCCGGCAGTTGATCCCAGGGAACAAGCGCGGGAACTTCCTTGGCGGACAACCCTTGGGCTACCTTATCGGCGCAATAAAGACTATGCGCCGCCATGGCCAGTTGCTCTAGAGGGAGGTCATGAGCTCGCGCCATCGAGCTCCTTCTTTCTCGTATGTTGCGGCCGCTTGGAATCATGCGATCGTCCGATCATAGTAAGGACTCCTGGGCCAGGGTGACAAGCTTTGGTGAACTGTCGGTTGCAAGCATAGCTGATCAAGCAGCCACTTGGCCTGGCTCCTGGCTTGCCTGCGCCCGGCCAACTTCTTGACAATAGAAACGAGGACGCCTAGCATCGCAGGCCAGATGTGATTTTTGCCACGACGCACGGGTCGAGTCGGCGGCGAAACATTGTTAACAATACCTCCATAAGTCTTCAGGTGAAGCGGCATGAAGTTGCTGTCCAGAGTAGTGTGGGCCGAGGGTATGTATCTGGCGCCACAGCATTTTCAGGCGCAGAATCGCTACTTCGAGGAAGCGGTTCATTTTGCCACGGCCAGTCTTTGGGGGAACGCCTACGGACTGGCGGCCTGCCAACTTGACGCAGATGCACTACGCAATGGTACGGTCAGCTTATTGCAAGCACGCGGAATGTTTCAGGACGGCCTGCCCTTCGATATACCTGAGTGCGACCCGCGCCCGGATCCTCGTAATATCGCCGAACAATTTCTTCCCGCGACCGACAGTCTGACGGTGGCTCTTTCGATTCCTCGCTGGGTTCCCGGACAGCAGAACTGCGACTTGGATCCTATTCCGTCGGGAAGCGCCCGTTACACCAGCACGGTCGAGATGGTGCACGACGAAAATACTGGAATCGACGCCAAGCCAGTGCAGCTGGGACGAAAGAACATCCGCCTTGTCGTGCTTCCGGCCGAGGATGAGAACCTATTGACGCTTCCGATTGCCCGCGTGATGCGGGACCAGTCCGGCCACTTTGTCTACGATCCTACCCATGTTCCCACTTGCCTGCGATTGAGCGCCAGCGAGCGTCTGGCGACGATGCTACAGCGCCTGGTGGAAATCCTCGAGGAAAAGAGCGCGGTAGTCTCACAGGAGCAGCATCAATCGGGAGGGAAGTTTCAGGCTGGCATGTCGGCTCGTCAGGTCGCACAGTTCTGGTTTCTCCACGCGATCAACTCCAGCCTGACTCCGTTGCGCCACATTCTACTGGCCAAGCACCGGCATCCCGAGGAAATGTTCCGCGAAATGTCGAGACTTGCCGGAGCCCTTTGCACTTTCAGTTTGGACGGCAATCCACGTTCGCTTCCCGCCTACAATCACTATGATCCCGGTCCGTGCTTCGCCCATCTCGAGGAACACATTCTCCGCCACCTCGAGATTATCGCCCCGTCGCAGGCCATCGTAATTCCGCTAAGGCCGGCGGCCCGCTACTTTTACGAAGGCGAGATCCGCGACCAGCGTTGTCTGGGACGCTCCCGCTGGATACTCGGCCTGCGATCGCCAGTGGGAGAGGCGGACGTAATCTCAAAAACCCTGCAGTTGGTGAAAGTGTGTTCTGCGCAATTTGTTTCGGAGCTTGTGAAACGGGCGCTGCCCGGCTTAGCACTAACCCATACACAGGTTCCGCCTGCTGCCGTTGCCGCGAAGGTGGACAGCCAGTATTTCACCATTAATCGGAGTGGGCCTTGCTGGGAGCACATCATGAGGACGGGCAACGTCGGGGTCTACGTCCCGGGAGAATTGCCCAGCCCTGAGATTGAACTGATCGTTTTGCTCGAGAGTTGACGTGATAAGAGAGTTGTTATGAGTTCGACGCAAATTACGCCATTGGGCAGTTATCGAGGGTCGAGTCCTGCGATGGACCGGCGCGGCTGGAATCTCGCGCTGGGATTTCAGGAAGTTTTCACGGCAATCGTGCGACTTCGCTACAACCGCCAGGCAGTCACCGATGCGGAAGCGTTCCGGGCGCATTTGAAGAAGGCATTAGCTGCCGCTGAACAAGAGGCGCGCAGCAGCGGAAGTAGTCCCGATGATGTGAGACAGGTGATTTTTGCGGTCGTCGCGTTCCTGGATGAATCGGTGCTGAGTTCGGGAAACCCGGTGTTTGCCAACTGGCCGCGCCTGCCTTTGCAGATGGAACTCTTCGGCCATCAACTCGCGGGAGAAATATTTTTCCAGGAATTGCAGAAGACGTTGAACCGCAACGACTCCCCGGAAGTGGCCGATCTGCTCGAGGTGTATTACTTGTGTTTGCTGCTGGGATTCCGTGGGCGCTACGCTGCCGGCGGAGATCTGCGGTCGATCATGGGGGCGATTCAGGACAAAATCCTGCGCGTGCGGGGGCCCGCGCAGCCGTTATCTCCGCGGGGCGCGATTCCCGCGGATGCCGTCCGCCTTGTGCAGTCGGACCGCTGGAGCCGCATCCTGGGAAGGACAGCGCTCCTTGCCGCGGGCGTGGTGATCGCACTGTTCGTGCTTTTCAAGTTGCTTCTGATGTCGGGCGTGTCGTCACTCTCCGAACTGGCGGCAGGACTACTTAAATAGGGAGATGGGATGTACTGGGTCACCATTCTCGTCCTACTGATTTACCTTGTGTTGGTTTGGGTTCTCGGCATTTTTCTGCCTCTGCACGGTATGGACGTGTGGACACTCCGCGGTGTGCTCGCGCTTCTGGGCTTGATCGGCGCTGCCGTCGTTCTCTGGTTTCAACACAAAATAAAGAAAGCGAAGGAGACTTCGGGGGACGCTCCCGAACCGGGCAGTACCGGCGATCTTGATTCGGTGGTTCGGGATGCGGTGCGGCGATTGAAGCAGTCGACCCGAGGTTCGGATCTGGCTAGCCTTCCGCTGGTGCTGCTACTCGGAGATTCTGGTTCGACGAAGACCACCGTCCTGATTAATTCTGCGCTTGATCCCGAACTGCTGGCGGGACAGGTCTATCGCGACAGCGACATACTGCCGACTTCGGTCGCCAACATCTGGTACACGCGCCAGGCAATTTTTGTAGATCCGGCCGGCTCCATGATGGGACAGTCTGAGCGCTGGCGGCGTCTGGTGAAGTTGCTGCAGCCCGCTCGTTTCTCCGCTGCCATCGGTAAGCGCGCCCAATCGCCTCGGGCCGCGGTCGTGTGCTTCGATTGCGAAAATTTTCTTCAGCCCAATGCCAGCGAGGCCGTAGTCTCGGCAGCGCGAAAGTTATCGGCGCGCCTGCAAGAGATCTCCCGCCAATTAGGAATCAACTTTCCGGTCTATGTTTTGTTCACCAAGGTCGATCGGATCGCTTTCTTTAACGAGTTTGTGCGGGGAATGAGCAAGGCTGAGGTCTCCGAAGTGCTGGGAGCCACTTTGCCGCTGCGGTCCTTGAGCTCTGGTGTTTACGCAGACGAAGAGATGCGCCGTCTCACCAAAGTATTCGATGAGATTTTTTATTCGCTCGCGGAGAGACGCATTCTGCTGCTTCCGCGCGAACACGAAGCAGACAAGCTTCCCGGCATCTACGAGTTTCCCCGGGAGATCAGAAAGCTGCGCACGCTGCTCGTACAGTTTCTGGTGGACCTGGCGCGGCCCAGCCAATTGGGGACGAATCCTTTTCTGCGAGGGTTTTACTTTACCGGCGTGCGGCCCGTGGTGGTGGATGATGTGATCGCCGCGCCGGCCCTTCCGGTGGCGACAGAAGCCGGGATGGACGCGGGCGCGACCCAAATTTTCCGCGGTGTGGGTTCCCATGTGGCGCAGGCGGTTGTGCCTCCGCGAAGTGGAGGCTCCCGCAGAGTGCCGCAGTGGGTTTTCCTGACCAGTTTGTTCAACGACATTCTGGTGAAGGATCGTGTGGCGCTGGCCACCAGCGGCGCGAGTTCCCGCGTGAATCTAGTTCGCCGCTTTGTTCTGGGAGCCGCAGTGCTTGCGGTTGTGATTTGTCTGGCCGGTTTTCTGACTTCGTTTCTTCGCAACCGCGCGCTCGAAACCCAAGTGCACGACACCGTCGCTGACTTGAGCAAGCTGAAAACGCCTCCCAACCAGGTGGCGGTGGCGGACGACCTCAAAAAGCTCGACGAACTTCGACTAGAGCTTGCGACTCTCGCCGACTACGAACAGAATGGACGCCCCTGGAGCATGCGTTGGGGTCTTTACGTCGGCGACCAGGTTTACCAAGATGCGAAACCGGTTTACTTCAACCGATTTCGCCAGCTCTTGTTCGCCGAAACTCAAAAGCGGGTCACAGATACCTTGCTGGCTTTATACGGCAAGACGGCGGTCAACGCGCCCAACGACGCTTACCAGAAGACTTACGACGAGCTGAAGGAATATCTCATCACGACCGAACCAGTCGATCACGACAAGAGCACCAAGGAATTCATGACTCCAGTTTTGATGAGTCACTGGGTCGATAGTCGCGATATCGATAAGGAGCGCAGGGACCTGGCTGCGTTGCAGTTTGATTTTTACAGCACGGAACTGGCGAAGGAGAATCCGTTTCCCACGGGCAACTCGAAGGACCTCATCCAGGACACACGCGCTTATCTGCTGCAATTCACCGGAGTTGATCGCTTTTACGCGCTGCTTTTGAATAACGCTTCACAGGCGAATCACGATGTCAGCTTCAATGACCAGTTCGCTAACGCGGCCGGAGTCGTAGTAAGCAACCACAAAGTGCGAGGAGCGTTCACGCGCGGCGGGTTCCTGTATGTACAAGAGGCGATCAAGAATCCCCAGCGTTATCTTAACGGTGAAAAATGGGTTGTGGGCGAGCAGGACGCCGACAAGATGGACCAGTCGCTCTTGCAGAAAAGTCTGTCCGATCGTTACAACCAGGACTTCGTGAACGAGTGGAACACCGTTTTAAAGAGTTCGGCCGTCGCCGGGTATGGAAGCTACTCCGACGCCGACAAAAAGTTGGAAAAACTCACCGGGCCGACATCCCCTCTGATGGAGCTCATGTATTTTGTTTCCCACAACACGACCGTGGCGCCTGCGGATTTAAAGGCGCCCTTCGCACCGGTCGAAGCCGTCGAACCTCCCGGTCCGGCTGACAAAGCCCCCGATCACTATATTGCGAAAAGCGATGACGATTACATCAAGGCTCTGGGAAATCTGCAGGCGGATTTTCATAAGATTGCCCAGAGTACGGGAGCTCCAGATCCAGCCGTACTGAACCAGGCAGCTACCGACGCCGGCGCTGCCAGGCTTGCTGTGACTTCCATCATCACCTCGGTGCCGGTCGATGCGAAATTTGGGAACGAAGCGCAAGTGCGCCGCCTGCTCGAAGAACCGATCGCGAGCGCGGAAGCATTGACCCGGCGCGGACCATCCGACATCGCCAATGCCGGCGGAAAAGGGTACTGCTCGCAGTTCTACCAGCTCGCGAATAAATATCCCTTCGATCCGAATGCATCGCAGGAAGCATCTGTCGATCAGTTGTACTCGATCGTGGGGCCATCAGGCGATGCCTGGAAGAAGCTTAATGACGACGTGAAGCCCTTTGTGCAAAAGGTCGGATCGAAGTACGAAGCGAACCCGCAGGCCAGCGTGCAGCCGTCGAAATCATTCTTGCTCTTCTTGAATCGCATCGCAGCGCTTGGGGAAATTCTTTATCCGTCGGGTGCGACAACCCCGCACTTTTCTTACACGTTGAAGCAAATGCCCAGCAATCTGGAAGGTGTCGTGCTGAAAATTGGAGGCGTGAGCCTGGCGGGTGACGGAGCGCAAGAAACTTTCGTTTGGACGGGAGCGCCCGAAAACATCGATGTCAGCAAGAATGGCGATACTCTCGACTCGGCCACCGGACCATGGGCAGTATTCCACTTTATCGCACGCGCTCATCGCTCGGGCTCCAGCAACCTGGAGTGGGTCATCGAGAACAACGGCAAGCCCGTAATGCTTTCGAACCAGAAGGTGAAGTCCTACGATTACCAATTGCTGGTAAGCGGTCCGGAGAATCCATTCTTCGATCTGCAGGGTATGAAGTGTGTTAGCCAGGTGGCAGGCAAATAGATCAAGTCGAACTTTTCTGAATGTCTTGCCCCGATAACCGGCCGAAGAGTCGGTCTTTCCATGACGGGCGCATGGCGCGGATGAGCAGGGCAGTAATGTTATCGTCGCTGCCGCCGCTTTTCGCAGCTTCAATCAAATCGGTGCACGCCTGCTCGAGCGAGTCCTGTTTGACGGCTTCGGCGATTTTTTCTTCCTTGACGTAGCGCGACAAGCCGTCGCTGCAGAGCAACAGCACATCGTCAGAATTGAGTTCATGATCGGCAAGATCGGGCTCCACGGTATCATCCGTGCCCAGAGCGCGAATGATCACGTTCTGTATGTCGGAATGTTCCGCCTGCTCCAGAGTCAGCAGCCCGCGCCGCACTTGCTCCATGACCAGCGAATGATCGTTGGTAAGCTGGATGACCCCGTCGTTGCGGATGAGGTAGATGCGGCTGTCGCCGACATTCGCGATAGAAAAGAGATGGTCCTGAACGGAGACTGCGACGATGGTCGAGCCCATGCCCGCCAGGCCTGCGTCCCTCGCTCCCGACTCGTGGATGGTTTGATTTGCCAGCTGAATCGATGTCGCCAGGTCCACTGCGCGCTGCGACATGCCTTCGAAGGTTGATCCGCCGACCGGAGCGACTTCGCTCTTTTTCTGGCGAAAGAAATCGAGAACGGTATCGACAGCGATCTTGCTCGCCATTTCTCCGGCTTGTTGTCCGCCCATGCCATCGCACACAACGAAAATCCCCTGGCGCAAGTCGTAACCGAAATTGTCCTCATTATTTTTGCGAACGAGTCCGATGTCGGTGCAGCCAGCGGCTTGGATGACGAAACTCATGTGCGATTGCAGGTGCTAAATCCTACCGCAGCCTAAGCTCTGGGTAAACAGAGAAGGTAAACTACGCCTGCCGAATTCTGGTCGCTAGCAGTTTCGCTTGCGAGAGTTGCAGATGCCGCCTCTAAAACAGCTTTGGGTAAAGATTGAAAAGGTGAAATGGTATCGCCGGCAAGAGAATGGCGCGAGTCACTTTTAGCCCCGAAGCCATTTGCCCTTCTCCGCTTTTTTTGTGAGGGCTTGCCACTCACTCTGTAAGTCGTTGCTGGAGTATTGACTGAGACTTGCAACTTCCCGTAACAGCCTGGCCGCGCGTTTCCGGTCTCCTGCGTCCATCGCCGATCGCGCTTGTTCCATCGCGGACGTGAGCTGGCGGTCCGCCACCGATTTGCGACGCGTGGTAAAGACCGGAACGATACGCTGCAGCAGTGAAGCTTCTGCGTTTCCACCCGGATCCTGCAAAGCGCCGGAGCCAGGGTCCGGACTATCCAGCGCAGCGTAGCACCTTCCGATCGCCTGCAAAGTTGCTAATTCGCTTTCGTTCGCCTGGTGCAACCGCTTCAAGGCAGCTTGCAGCGGCTCCGCATTCAGAAAAGAAGGAGGCAGCGATTCGAGAAAGCCGATGCCCTCAGCGTATTGCTCCTGCGCGCTGAGTGCCTCCGCGATTTGCACGGCGGCGTCCATTTCATGCTGAAGGGATTGCAGCCGGTTGCGCGCATCTTCCAGAACGAAAAGAAGTGAGGCATTGCCGGCATCCCCCGCAACCGGTGCTAACAGATCGACCACGGCGGCATAGGACCCACGCGCCATTAATTCTTGCGTCTGCCTGAGTAATACCTGGGCCTGACTCTCCTTCTGGCGTTGTTCGGCTTCCTGACGGGCGAAGTCCATCAGTTCGGCGACTTCGTGCGAGAAGATGCCTTCTTTCTGACAAGCCTCGAGGAGTTGCAAGGCCTCAGCGTATCGGCCGGTACGCAGCGCTTCGTGGGCGCGGGTTAAATAGTCAGCGCGCGTTTTTTCTAGGCGCTGCTCCTGGATCTGACCCTCAATACTGGATTGCAGGGCCAGCAAGCGCTGGTTGCCGGGAACTTCGAGCAATTCCTCGCACACCACTTTCAGCGCTTCTTCCGGCGCGGTGTTGAGCAATTCGCGGCAGCGCTGTACTGCCTGATCGACGCGGCGGCGGATCTCGGACTCACGCAACTGCCTGGCGAGATGCCCTTTGAACTTCATCAATATGGGTTCGGTGGGCATGCGCTCCAAAGCCAGATCAACTCGTTGCGCGACCCGGGCAAGTTCTTCCGGGGTTACCGCCAGGGAAATCTCATTTTGCAGTTGCTCCAGAATGCGGCGGCGTTGTTCTTGTTCGCGGCCAGACTTAGCTGCGTTCTGCAAAGTGATCAATTCCGGATTCGAAGGATCGATGCCTTCCGCCTGGGCGAGCAACTCGAACGCGGCGGTGAAATGGCGCGCACTAATCTCCGCGCGCGCATTTTCCAGCAACTTTCTTGCCCTCGCCTGCCGTGCCGCTTCTTCGATTAACCGCGCCAGCGCGACGTGAGCAGCTCGGAGTCGCGAATCTTCGCGGTCGATTTCGAGCGCCTTTTCGATCACTGCTTCCGCTCCCTGGAAATCACCGCGGTCGCGAGCGCTTTCGGCCTCGTGCAAATACCCTTCAATGAGTTCTCGGCGGCGTTTCTTCTCGCGAACCGATTCCAGAAGTTCGGCCAGCTGCGCATTGGCCGGATCGACCCTGCAAGCCTCTTGGAGGCAGTTGATGGCCTCCTCGTACCGCTTGTCATGGACGGCCTCTTCGGCCTGAGCCTGCAACTGGCGAATCTGCTCCGCTCGCTGGCGCACCGACAGGTTGTGCTGCACCTGGGTCATTAATCTGCGGGCCGCCGTGTGCTGACTATCCACTTTCAATAATTGCAGCAGAATATCTCTGGCCGAAGTGTAGTTGTCTTCCTGTACCAGGCGTTCCGCCTGCTGGATCCACTGCGCTACCTGCTCTTTTTTTAACTCATCCGCGACAGCGGAGACTTCCGCCCCCATTTCGTCCGCGGTGGGATAGCGATCGTGCGGGTCCTTTGCCAGGGCGCGATCAAGAATGCCATCCAGAGCAGGAGGATAGTCACGCAGATAGTTGCTGAGGGGAGGATGCTTCTCGGAGAGAAGCTTTTGCACGATGCTGTAGTCGCCGGTAAAAGGAAGTTCACCGGTCAGCAACTGGAACATGAGCACGCCCACCGAGAACACATCGGAACGGCCGTCGAACGATTCGTTTTTCAATCGCTCCGGCGCCATGTACTGGATGGTTCCAATCACATGCCCGGTATGGGTGAGATGCCCATCTAATTTTTCTTGCCGCGCGATGCCAAAATCGAGCAACTTGGCGCTGCCGTCAGGCTGCACAATAATGTTGGCGGGCTTCACGTCGCGGTGAATTACGTCATTGCGATGGGCGTAACCCAAGGCATAGCAAACCTGTTCCACGATTCGCAGCTTGAACGCGAGGGGCACATTCTTGCGGGATTGAATGAGCCGATCGAGCGGTTCGCCCGACAGATATTCCATCACGATGTAGGGGAAGCCGTCTTGCTCTCCCAGGTCGTGAACGATGACGATGTTCGAATGTCGTAAGGCGGCGGTTTTGGCGGCCTCGCGATAGAAGCGCTGCAACATGTCCTGGTCACCGGTGAAGCCTTCGGTGACCGTCTTGATCGCCACTTCGCGATTCAGTTGGCGGTCAAAGGCGCGATAGACCAGACCCATTCCGCCGCGACCGAGAAGATCGATCACTTCGTACTTTCCGATGCGTTTTATAGGCGGAGCGCTCACTGAGCTTAACCTGCGATATCGAAGGCGGGAAGCACCTCGCACAACGATATTTGGACTGATTTCCTGATCCAGCGCAGCGTCCAGTCTACTGCTGTTTAGAAGGCCACGCCAAACCGCACAAAATTACAGAACCGCTATCCGCGAATTCAGCAACTTCAACTCAAACTTCCCGGCCAGACCATGTTGAATTGCTCCAGTAGAAACTTTTTGGCTTCGTCGCGCTCCGGCGTTTTCGCATCGGAAGTCGAATTCAAATAGAGGATGTAAGACTCGGCGGCGCCATCTGTATCCCCATCCCTGACTTGTTTTCGCGCCTGCGCCAGGATCGTAGCAGGGAGTGACTCCACCTTCATCTTTACGTCTTTGATCAGGTCCGCGAGCGCTTTGATTTCTACGTCCCCTATATACTGGGCCTCATCGGGCGGAACGCCCACCTGCTTAACACCCTTGGTATCTTCCGGTTTCACATTTTCCAGAACCACGAAGACGTCGTGATTTGTTTCTTTGATCGATGGGACGGCCGCAATAATGTTGCCGGTGGAATCCACAATCCGAAATCCAAGCTCAACCACCCCAGTCAAGTCGATCGTTCGTTTTGTGTAGGTATAGGGCTTTACTATGTCACTCAGGTTCGTCTTGGGAATGGAGTCGAGTTTGCGATGAATGTCTTCGACTTTGTTCTGGGTATCTTCGACGTCTTTCGATGCGGCATCGATCTCTTTTTTCTTTCCGTGGGCCTGAGCCCCTTCCAGAACTTTCTGGGCTCTCTGCAGGTCTAAGTTGGCGGCTTCATAATCGCGGTTTACTTTGTTCCATTCTTCATTCGGCACTTCTCGTTCGGCCGCGCGGTATTCCGATTCTACGGACTCCACGCTTGGCTTCGCGATCGGCCTATGTTCCAACACGTCCCCGATCAATTGGAAGTTCGGCTCGACGGGGGTCGATTCGGAGGCGCGGATGACTTTGACCGGAAGATTTGTGGTTTCCAGACCGGTCGCAATCGAGTCAGAGAGTTGGTCGGCAAAACCGGCGCTGTCGCGCCTCGACGTCTGGTCGCGAAATACTACTTTGATCGACAGTTTGGAGCGGAGGTTGTTAATGGCCGAATATTTTGTGCGTAGATCGTGGAGGTCGTCGCGGTTGGGCTCATACTGCTGCGCCTCGTCGAGATACAGCCATGCGATGCCCGCTCCCGATCCCAGCGGTTTCTCGAGATACTTTTTCGCCCGGTCAACATAGTAGTCGCTGAGAGCGATTGCCAGTACGTTCAAGCGGAGCGCGAGATTCTCGTCGTCGCGCTTCAACTCGCTGGCACGATGCAGGTAGTTGTATGCCTTTTGCACTGCAATTTCGTCCTGTTGTCCGTGAATTGGGATGTGAGCATCATGCAGTTTCTGCGCTTCGTCCGACGCGCTTTTGATGTAGTCCGCCTCCAGCGCCTGCATCTGGTCTTTCACCAGGGCCCGCTGCGCCGGGATGAGATCGGCCAGAACTTCGTAGGCCTCGATGTAGCGCTTGTCCAGTTGAAGGCCATTGCTCACCTGAAGAGCGTAATCGGCGGCGGCGCGATTGGTCGCGGTTTGAAACTCCGCTTGCGCCTGCTTGAGAGCCGCCGCCGCCTCCGGCGTCGGCTTCAACTCGGAAGCTTTCTGATATTCGAGCACGGCATCATGCCACTTCTGGGCGGTAGGATTCGCTTTCGCTGCGGTGGAATTCGCCTTCGCTCGATCGAAGTGATAGTTGTACGCCGCGTTGATGATCGCAGAAATTCTTGGCTCCTCATCGGCGAAAGAACGATACTCCGCAACCGCCGCCACGGCTTCGTCGTAGTGCTGCGCCGCGATCAACGACTCTCCATTGTGCAACGCGCTTTCGGCGTGGCTGCTCTCCGCCTGCACCTCGCTTTGCACAGCTAGTCCCTGATCAAAGTGCGGATCGACCTCGAGCACGTGGTTGGTCAACTGCTGGGCGGCAGCCAGGTGAACATAACCGCTCGTGTGGGCGGCCAAAGCTTTTTTGTAAGTTTGCAATTCAGCGCGGCCTTTGCTGGTCACTTGCGTCAATTCTGCGTGAACACCTTCCAGGATTGTGTTGGCCGCGTCATTCGCTGGCAGGAGATCGTGTACTTGAGTCGCTTCCAGGAAAGTTGATCGGAGGTCCGCATACGCAGGAGAATTTGTGCCCGCAGAACTGCGGTAGGAAGTCAGGCTGGCTTCGCACTCTTTCAACTGGAGGGCCGCCAGGGATTGCTTGGCCGCATCCGTGTGCGGGGTTTTGGTGTAACGCGCCAGATAGTCCTGCCACTGCGCCACCGTTTGCGCGCGGTCTGCCCGCAGATATTCAGCGAGTTCGGTGTCGGGTGCGGTAACAAATACGATCTTCACGCCCGGTTTGAAAGTGGGCACTGCGGTAATTCCCGCGGGTGAAGAGCTCAGCACCTGGCCCTGCAATTGGGCGCGGTCGGCGATTTGAGCCAGGGCGAGTGTCTCATCTTTATCGAACTTTAGATTTGAAGGAACCACACACTCGGCGCCCGAGCCTCGATTGAGAGTCATCACTCCCTTCGCGTCGCGTTGCAGTGAAACCGGCGCGGGGTTCAGCGAAATCTTGGTCAGCTTACCGTAGCTGGATTTGCTGATCTCAGTGACGCCGCCGCAAGAACGTAGTTCCGCTTTTCCATTGATTAGCAGCTCAGTCACTTGCACATAGGCGGCGCCATTGGGCCCATCAAAAAGCTCGATGGCAGTGAGGGGTGGGGTATCTTTGGATTGGACCGAGAGCGCAAAAAAAGTAACAAAAGCCAGTACAAACGCAGCCCTGTTCAGAAAAGACCATGAACGCAAATCAACTTTCGAGCGTGTTGCCATAGACTCCCCGAAGTAGCGCTAAGTGCCATAAACTCTACCCATGCAGCGGTGCTCCGTATCATACTCAGTGTCGAGTCGAAGTCAAGACTGAGGAGTGGTGTTGCGCTGGCACAGAAGTGGTAGACGCAAGGGATTGCCTGGTGGCTGATTTTGGCGTAACCTACAACACCGAAACGGTGGCGTTCCTCCGAAGACAGCCCACAATGGCGCACTACGAGCAGAAAACCGATAGCCGAGAGTTTGAGGTAGCCAAGCTTGACCCGCAGCCTGGTCGGCCGATCGGGGATTCCCGTGAGATGGATGCAACCGATCTCACCCTCCGGATTTGGCACGCCCATGGATCGGATCGTGCAATACCCTTGACGTGGGATGCGGACAGCGTTTTTGTTTACATGATTGCGGACCTGGTAGCCGCGAGTCGAGGCCGGGTTGCCGAAGAACTGCGTGGGGTGATGACGGCTCACTTCGATAGTCCGGCCGCGGCTTTGGTCGCTGCCAAGCGCATCCAGATGGCGAGTTCGGAGTTCGTTGCCTGCCGTCCCGCAGACGCGCTTGCCGTTGCTGTTCTCCTTTCCCGGCCTGTCACCGCAGGTCCGACAGGTTTGAAGCCCGAGGTGCAACAGGCACTGGGACTGGCGAAGCCGGGGCAAATCCTGCTGGAGGACATTCCCTGGCGTCTACCCGATATTCCGGGGAAGTTCGAGTTTCGAGCGGTTCCCCCTTTAGCTTCGTGGACCGGAGAAGCACAAATTGCTCTTAAGGAATTGCTCTGGACCCCGCCAGGACAATTCGCCGCCCTGCAAAGCCGCGCTGGCGATTTGGCGCAATCGCTCACTGATGAGAACTTGCCGGCTAACGCCACCGTCATCGTCAGCCCGTCTCTACTAGGCAAAGTGGCCAGCCCACTGCCCGAGCCAATAACGGACGAGCCAATTTTTGCCTCGCGGGAAGAGCGCGCCGGGCCTGTCGATACTCCGACGTCGGATCGATCAAACTTTGATAGTCCGAGGCTGGACAGCCCGGCCGATTCCGAAGCCGGGCGCCTCGATCCAGGCCGACTCGGCTCAGGTCACGTCGAGGAAGTCTCTGAGACGCCGTTCTTCACGCGTACCAGGATCATCTTTGGTGCGGTTGCCGTGGTTATCGTGGCGAGCCTCACGGCAGTGTTTTACCATCCAACGAGAGTTTCGAAGCCTCCGGAACAAACGCAGCAGAGTTCACCTGCCAGCGCAGATGGGGGCTCAAATAACGTAGTTGTTGCGCCGAAACCGCCGCCCAGCACGCCGCCAGTGAAAAAGCAGGAGAAGCCTGTTCAAGCGCAGACAGCTTCCAATCCTCCGATAGAGAAGCAGCCGAAGAATAAGAAAGCGAAACCCGAGGAAGCGCCGCCCCCGGTGAACGTGGACGGATTTTCGCCGAAGGACATCCAGACTCTGCTCCAAGTGGCCCAAAACGACTTAGGAGCTGGAAACTACGATAAGGCCCGTCGAGAGTACGGAATCGTCGCGCGCTTGCAGCCCGGCAATCCGGATGCAAAACAGGGTCTGCACAGGCTGGACATCATTCAGAGTCAGAACCGGCAATAGAAAGCCTTGCGAGACGATGTCCCGACGCGAGTTTCCGTCCCAGAGTTGTAACGCTTTGCCTGCGAAAAGCACTATCTCAGCAGAGGGATGCTCGTTCTAGTTTGTGCTGGATGCTGTCGTGTTGCGATCTTCAATAGTAACGCCTGGCCCGTTCTTATCACTATTGATTGTCAGCAATGCGCCGTTCAGTTGGCAGTTGGATGGGATGAATGTTTGTCCGGGAAAAGCTGAGTTTGGTGCTTGACTCTGCCTGCCGCTTGTGATAAACCGTTGCACCACGGGTTCTCAGGTCATGCGGCAAGAGACTTGGCCACACAAACCTTAGTTGGTCCGTGGATCGCCACCTTCCCCTGTCGTCTGTACGGAATTGACGATTTCAGCCTAGGACATCACACCTAATTTACCCAAAGATTTCGGGAGACAATATGGCTAAACCTAGCACGCAGCACAAATTAGACCGGGTGCGCCCTCCCCGCGTTCAGATTACTTATGACGTGGAGACTGGCGGCGCCATTGAAATTAAGGAACTGCCATTCGTAGTGGGGGTCCTGGGCGATTTTACCGGGCAACCCGTACAGCCGCTGCCGAAGCTCAAAGAGCGCCGTTTTGTCGAGGTCACCCCCGACAATTTCGATTCGGTACTGGAGAGCATGAAACCTCACCTCTCTTTCTCGGTTGAAAACAAACTGAGCGAAGACTCCAACGCTGGGCAGATTAAAGTTGATCTGAAGTTCAGCAGCCTGGAAGATTTCGAGCCCGAGCAGGTAGCCCGGCAGGTTAAGCCGCTCAAAGAATTGCTGGATCTGCGGACGCGCCTCAGCGACCTGAAGGGTACGCTTCAAACCAACGAGAAGTTGGATGAAGCGTTGCTCGATGCCGTCAGCAAAACGGAGAAGCTCGACAAACTGAAATCCGAAGTCGGCCAGAAGGGAGAACCCAATGCCTGAGGCGCAAAAAGTTGCTGGCAGTGCGGCGGTGGTGGAGCAGACCGCCGAGTCCAATCTTCTCGATCAGATCGTAGACCAGGGGCGGTTTACTGACACGACTGCGCGCGAGCGCGGCAAAGGTCTGATCAAGGAATTCGTTGCCCAGGTATTGGAAGGCTCGATGACGGTGGGCCGCGATGCCGACCAGATGATATCCGCGCGGTTGGCGCAGATCGATCACCTGATTTCGATCCAGTTGAACGAAGTCCTGCACAATCCCCAATTCCAGAAGCTCGAAGGCACATGGCGCGGACTCAAATACCTGCTCGACCAGTCAGAGACCAGCACACAACTGAAGATCCGCATTCTGAATGCGTCCAAGAAAGATCTGCTGCGCGATCTGCAGCGCGCTCCAGAGTTCGATCAGAGCGCGATGTTCAAGAAAGTTTACGAAGAAGAGTATGGCATCTTCGGCGGCGAGCCCTTCGGCGCGCTGGTGGGCGACTATGAATTCAGCAAACATCCGGAAGATCTGGAATTGCTGGAAAAGGTATCCCAAGTCGCAGCTGCTTCTCACGCTCCGTTTCTGTCAGCAGCTTCGTCGGAGTTGCTGAATATGGAAAGCTTCACCAATCTGGATCAGCCGCGGGATATCGGTAAGATCTTCGACAGTACCGAATACGCCAAGTGGAAGGGCTTCCGGGAAAGCGAAGACTCGAAGTATGTCTGCCTCACTTGTCCTCGCGTTCTGATGCGCCTGCCCTACGGCCGCGACACCAAGCCGGTGGACGGGTTTAATTTCGAAGAAGGGGTCGACGGCACCGATCACTCCAAGTACCTCTGGGGCAACGCCGCTTATGCGCTCGCCTCTAAAATGACGCAGGCATTCGCTACCTACGGGTGGTGCGTTGCCATCCGCGGCGTAGAAGGCGGGGGATTGGTGGATGGGCTTCCTTCCCACACCTTCCGTACCGACGAGGGCGATGTGGCGCTGAAGTGCCCGACCGAGATTGCTATTACCGATCGGCGCGAGAAGGAACTGGCGGACCAGGGCCTGGTGCCACTGGTTCACTGTAAAGGTAGCGATAAGGCAGCCTTTTTCAGTATTCAGTCCTGCAACAAACCCAAGTTGTATGACAGTGACGCGGCTAACGCCAATGCGCGACTTTCGGCGCAATTGCCCTACATGATGGCGACCTGCCGCTTTGCTCATTACCTCAAGGCCATGATGCGCGATAAGATTGGCGGCTTTATGTCGCGTGACGATGCTTGGAGGTTCTTGAATCGTTGGATTTCGAAGTACGTAACTCAAGACGACAAGGCTAGTCCTGCTGCTAAAGCAAAGTTCCCCTTACGTGATGCCAATGTGGATGTGGAAGAAGTGAAGGGCAAGCCCGGCGTATATCGTGCGGTTGCCTATCTCCGGCCGCACTTCCAGTTGGACGAAATCAACGTATCGCTGCGCCTGGTAGCCGAATTGCCAAGTGCTGCGAAGTAGAACTTGGGGCTGTAAAACAAGGATTCCCTGGAATCCTTGAAATCTCAAGAATGGAAAATTAACGGAGGAACGGCAATGCCGAGCGACTATTATCTGCTGATTACTGGAGTGAACGGCGAATCTCAAAATCCAAACTTCCCAAAAAACATTGAGCTGGACAGCTACTCGTTCGGCGCTTCCAACCCGGCTGACGTAGGTGGTATGGGACTGGCGGCCGGCAAGTGCTCCCTGTCGGACTTCAGCTTTTCCTGTGCCCTGGACTCTTCCAGTTGGCAGATTGTAAAGAACCTCTATGCCGGCACCCACATTCCCACCTGCACGTTTAGCGGGTGCAAAGCCGGAGGTGGCGGCAGCACCTACATGTACATTCAGGTGGTGATGACGAATTGTTTCATTACCAGCCAAAGTACGGGTGGAGGCTCGCAGGGGGTGCCCGCTCAGAGTGTCAGCATTGCCTACGCGCAGGTTGAGTATCAGTACTATACGCAAGACACCAGCAAGGGCACGACCACTTCGGCCGGTACTGCCACGTATAACATCACAACTGGCGTCAACAGCTAGTTTCGCGGTTGTTCGACATTGTGGAGCAAGGGGAGGCGTTGGGCGATCGAGCTCGCCCACGCCTTCTCTTGCTAAGCTTTGCACTGCGATTTGCCAGCCCCGGGGCAGATCTCTCAAAAGTCAGATCCCCCACAGAGGCCCTTTTTCATGAACGCTAAAGAACTCTATCAAGCGGGACGGCTGAATGATGCCATCAAGTGCTTGAGCGCTGAGTTGCGCGACGATCCCACCGACACGAAGCGCCGCACCTTTCTCTTCGAGTTGCTATGTTTCGCCGGGGAATATGATCGCGCCGACAAGCAGCTTGAAGTGTTAGCCGAGGCTGGACCGGAAAGCGAAATGGGAGTTCTTCTGTATCGCAGCGCTTTGTATGCCGAGCGCCAGCGCCACGATTTGTTCGAGCGCGGTGAACTTCCGGCGGCGTACGATGACGACAAGTCCGGTCGTAGCGGCGTCGTAAATGGCAAACCATTTACTTTTTTCTCGGATGCCGATCCCAGAACCGGCCCCCGGCTCGAGCTATTCGCCGCGGGAAACTACTTGCTGCTTCCGCTCGAGCATATCGCCTCGATCGACATTCCACCTCCGAAGCGTCTGAGAGATCTTTTGTGGACGCCCGCCGAAGTGCGCACTACTCCAGACTTCAAAGGAACTGAACTGGGCGAGGTGTTGCTACCGGTCCTGGCGCCTTTTTCGTGGAAGCATCCCGACGAAGCTGTGCGCCTGGGACGTGTCACGGTTTGGGAGCGGCCCGAAGGTAACGAGTACCAAGTTCCATTTGGCCAGAAGATGTGGCTGGTCGACGAGGATGAGGAAATCCCGTTTCTTGAGCTGCGCGCTCTCCAGTTCAAGCCAGCCTCAGCGGCCGCCTGATCTATCATGCCTTTTCCCGACGATCTGCTCAACCCTATCGAAGGACCAAATCCCAGTGGCGTGAATCTGCGCTACGATCCCGTCTACGACAAAATTAAGGAAGCCCGCCGCGAGGAGGATCATCCTCCTCCAGGAATGACCGAGCACGACCGCAAGGTTGCAGATAATCCCCAGGTCATCAAGCTCACTACCGACCTCCTGACCAACAAGAGCAAAGATTTGCAGTTGGCGGCCTGGTTTACCGAGGCGAGCATCAAGCAACGAGGCTTTGTTGGACTGAAAGATGGGCTCTCTCTGTGTTGCGGGTTGATTGATAAGTTCTGGGATACGTTGTACCCGGAAATTGAAGATGGGGATATCCAATCTCGTGGGGCTCCGCTTGGGTTTATTGGAACCAAGCTTGAGATCCCCCTGAAGTTGGTGCCGGTGGTGGATAAGGTCCGATACGGCCTCCTCGATCAGCAGCAGTCCCGCGAGTTGGGCTACGAAGATCAAGCCAAAACCGACGAAGCCAAGAAGAGACGCGCCCAACTAGTGAAGGACGGCAGGCTGACGCCTGAGCTTTTCGATAAGGCGTTCGAAGAAACTCCCAAGAAGTTTTACGCGCAAGCTGAGCAGGACCTGGATGCCTGCCTGCAAAGTCTGGCGCAACTAAAGAAGAGCTGTGATGAGAAATTCGGCGATGATGGGCCGGCATTTGGTCCGATCGAGACCGCATTAAAATTGAATCGCCACCTGATCCACAGCCTCCTCCAGAAGAAGCGCGAGAAGGAACCCGATCCCGTGGAGGTGGTTGTCGCCGAGGGCGCCCCCGGTGTCGAAGGCGAAGGTTCGGGCACAGAAGAAGGTTCGGTTCGTGGCGGCGTCCTAATCTCTCTGGAAGGTTCATCCGAACCCGCCGACCGTATCGAGGCCATTCGTAAAGTTGCGGAGGCGGCTGCATTCCTTCGGCGCAGGGAGCCACAAAGCCCCGCATCCTATTTGATGTTGCGCGGGCTGAGGTGGGGAGAGTTGCGCTCGGCCATCGATCTCGCCGACCCCACCTGGCTGGAAGCTCCGCCCACCGAACTGCGCCGGCATTTGAAGAAGCTGTCGTTGGCCAAGAAATATGAACAGTTGCTGGAAGCCGCCGAAAATGCGATGGCGCTGCCCTGCAGCCGAGCCTGGCTTGATTTACAACGTTTTGTCGTTGAAGCTTGCGAGGCCCTTGGCAGCGGATATGAAGCCATCGCCCGGGCGATTCGTTCTGAGTTGAAGGCACTGATCACCGATATTCCACAGCTGCTCGACGCCACGCTCATGGATGAAACCCCGGCAGCTAATCCTGAGACGCGAGCCTGGTTAAAGTCGCTCAGCCAGGGAACTGGCGAGCAAGCGGCCGCTGAACCGGTCATGCGATCCCCGAACGGGTCGAACGGGCTCGGGTCGCGATGGCCGGGGCAGCCTACCGACGCGTATGTTTCTGCTCTTCAAGCCTTGCGCGAAGGCCAGGAGCGGAAGGCGTTCGAAATTCTGCAGCAGGATATTGCACGGAAGCGTTCCGGGCGGGAACGCTTTCACCGCAAGATGCAACTGGTAGAGATTTGCGCTTCCACCAACAAGTCGAACGTGGCTCAGCCCATACTGGACGACCTGGCCGCCGCCATCGAGACTCATAAGCTGGATGAATGGGAGGATCCGGGCATAGTAGCCAGCGCCCTTGCCACCATTATGAAGATGAGCATCAGGATTCAGGCGGACAAAGCGCAGCAACAAAAGATTTTCGAGCGCATTTGCCGCCTCGATCCCGCGCAAGCGTTGGGAGACGGAAAGTAAGTCATGGCCAGGCGAGAAGCTGCGGGACCGGTGACGCTTTCGGTGCTGGACCGGTTGATTGACCGGGAGCCGAAGAATCGCTTCGAGATCCCGCTCACCCGTGCGCAGTCTTTGCGGGAGCTGAAGCTCGCACTGAAACGCGATCTCGAATGGCTGCTCAACAACCGAAAGACGATCGATCCGGCTCCGGAGTCCGCGGTGGAGACGAATCGCTCCGTGTACCACTATGGCTTCTCCGACATTAGTTCAAGATCGACTCATTCCAGCCGCGATCAGGCCGAAATTGTGCGCGAGATGGAATCCGCGATTTCGGTATTTGAACCCCGGTTAAAGCGGGCGCGGGTTCGAATGGAGCCGGTGGAGGGCAGCTTTCGTGTCTTGCGATTTGTGATCGAAGGCCTGCTATGCATGGATCCGGCGCCGGAGCCGGTGCGTTTTGATACCGTCCTCGAACTGGGAAAAGGCGAATACGAAATAAAGGGAGAAGGTCTTGCGCAATGAGCTGAGGAATTATTACGAGAGCGAGCTCACGTTCCTGCGCCAGACGGGAGCGGAGTTCGCCGACAAATATCCCAAGATTGCCTCGCGCCTGCTGCTCGAGCCCGACCGCTGCGAAGATCCGCACGTAGAGCGGATGCTTGAAGCCTTCGCGCTGCTGGCGGCTCGCGTTCACTTGCGCATCGATGATGATTTTCCCCAGATCACCGAGGCGCTACTGAACATCCTTTATCCGCACTATCTGCGCCCCGTGCCCTCGATGTCGGTCGCCCAGTTTCACACCGACACCGAAGGGGGCAAGCTCACCACCAGTCTCAAGGTTCCAAAGGGAACCGTTCTTTATTCGCGTCCGGTCGATGGCGTGCCCTGCAAGTTCCGGACCTCTTATGACGTCACCCTGTGGCCATTTAAAGTTTCTCGGGCTCAGTGGATGACTCCGGATCGCATTCGCCCAACTTTGCGGGCGTCCGAGGCTGCTGTCCTGAGTGTTGAACTCGAATGCCTTCCCGATGTTTCCTTCGAAAAGCTTGATCTTGACTCGTTTGCCTTCTATCTCAACGGTGAGAGCGCAGTGGTGCATTCGCTGTACGAATTGTTGTGCAGCAACTGCGCGCGTATTCTGCTGCGCGACCCGGCCAACCCGAAAGCGCTGCCGCGTGAGCTTTCGGCGCGCAATCTGGAGCCCATGGGCTTCGGAGACAATGAAGACGTTCTGCCCTATCCCAGGCGCTCTTTCATGGGATACCGGTTGTTGCAGGAATATTTTGCATTTCCCGAGAAGTTCTTTTTTCTGAGCTTAAGCGGGCTTTCCGAGTTGAGGCGAGCAGGTTTCACATCGAAAGCCGAACTCCTCTTTTTGATCTCACCGTTCGAGCAGGACGGCCGCCATCAGCGCCTGGAAGTAGCAGTGAACGAAAAGACATTGCGTTTTGGATGCACGCCCGTCATTAATCTTTTTGCACAGACCGCCGAGCCGATTCTGGTCGACCAAACGCGATATCAGTATCCCATCGTCCCCGACGCGCGGCGCAGGCAAACCATGGAGGTCTATTCCGTCGACCAAGTGGTCAGCACCGATGCTGAGACCCATGAAACCGTCACCTATCATCCACTCTATTCGGAACGGCATGTGGTGCAGGGAACTACTCCAGCGTACTGGTATGTGAGTCGGACGGCATCGACGCGAAAGGGCGATGAGGGATCGGAAGTTTCTTTATCGCTCGTCGATCTCTCAGTTCGTCCGATGCAACTGGACTATGACACCATAACGGTGCGGTGCACCTGCACGAACCGCGATCTCGTGACCCGGTTGCCCTTCGGCAGCGAAAACGGAGATTTCGAAATGGCGGGAGCGGCGGCGATCAAGCGGATCGTCGCGCTACACAAGCCGACCCGCACGCTCCGGCCTCCCATGGACGGGAAGACGCTGTGGTGCCTGATCTCGCATCTGTCCCTGAACTATCTTTCCATTGTGGATGACGGCAAGGAAGCGCTCCAGAAAATTCTCGAGCTTTATGATTTTTCCGACTCGCCGGACACCAAGAAACAGATCGGCGGGATTACTTCCGTTAACGCCAAGAAGCACTTCACCCGAGTGATCTCAGAACTTGGCATCAGTTTTGCGCGCGGAACGCGGGTGGAAATCGAATTTGATGAAGAGCAATTCAGCGGCGGAGGAGCATACCTTTTCGCCAGCGTGCTGGAAAAGTTCTTCAGCCTCTATGTGTCGATGAACAGCTTCAGTCAATTGGTGGCCCGAAGCCGCCAGCGAAAGGAGCCTCTGGAAGAGTGGGCACCGAGAGCGGGACAGTCAATTCTGATCTAACTGCTTCCGAGGTGGAAGAGAAGCTTCGTCGCGAGCCTTTCTCTTTTGACTTCTTCCAGGCAGTGCGTCTGCTCGAAAGGCTTCTGCCGGAGCGGAATTCGGTCGGCCGCTTCACCCACCCGAATACCGAGGTGGCGCGTTTTGGAGTTCATCCCTCGCTGGCCTTTCCCGCCAGCCAGATCCAGGGCATGGATTGGCCCGAGAGCAAGCCCGTGCACATGACCGTGAACTTTATGGGTCTCACGGGTCCCCAGGGCGTTCTCCCCAATCCTTACACTACCCTGATCATCGAGAGGATGCGCTCCTCCGATAATGCGACGCGGGACTTCCTGGACGTTTTCAATCACCGGATCATCTCGCTCTTCTATCGCGCCTGGCGAAAGTATCGTTTCGACGTGGCTTGCGAAGAGGGCGAGCGCGAACTTTTTTCCCGTCATCTTCTCAGCTTGCTGGGGTTGGGCACCGATGGCTTGCGCGACCGGCAGGGCGTGCCCGACGAAACGCTCATCTACTACGCGGGTTTGCTGGCGCAGCGGCCGCGCTCGGCCCAGTCTTTACGCCAGATTCTCACCGACTACTTCGAGGTGCCGGTAGAGATCGAGCAGTTTTCTGGAGCCTGGTATCGCCTCGAGCCCGAGACCCAGTGCCGCCTGTCGGAGGGAAGCAGCGAAAGCGAAGAACTCGGCTTCGGCGCGGTGGTCGGCGACGAAGTGTGGAACCAGCAGTCCCGCGTGCGGATTGTTTTAGGACCATTGACGCTGGAACGCTATACCGATTTCCTGCCCGACGGCAAATCGTTCAAGCCGTTGCAGGCGTGGGTGCGCTTCTTTTCCAACGACGAATGGGATTTCGAAGTGAAACTGATCCTGCAGCGCGAGCAGGTTCCAGTTTGCGAATTGGGAGCGGAAGGCGTGGCTGGGCCGCAATTGGGCTGGGTTTCTTGGGTGAAGTCCATGAAGTCCGTGCCCTTTGCACGGGACCCGGACGAAACAGTGCTGGCGCTGGAAAAAGCGGAGGGGGAACAACATGAATCTCAAATCTCTGATCGGGAAGCTTAACGATTCGACACGCGGTGCGACCGAGGGCGCGGCCGGGCTTTGCCTGGCGCGCACCCATTACGACATCGAAGTAGAACACTATCTCACCAAGCTCCTGGACTCGACGGATAACGATGCCGCCGCGATTTATAAGCACTTTGAAGTCGACACCTCCAGGCTTTCGGGTGAGTTGGCCAGAGGTCTCGACAAGTTGAAATCGGGCAACGCCCGCACCCCCGCGCTCAGTCCGACGCTGATCAGAATGCTCCTTGAGGCGTGGACGATTGGCTCGATCGACTATGGCGCTGCACAAATCCGCACCGGCTTCACCATTCTTGCTCTGGTCACGAACGAGGAATTGGTGCGCTTGATGCGCGACGTGAGCCGCGAATTCCAGAAGATTCAGGCAGACGCCCTGCGCAAGGATTTTGAATCGATCGTCTCCCATTCCGGTGAAACCGTGCAGGCCGCGGCGGCTGCCGGTGCGGCAGGCGCCGGAGCGCCTTCGCCCGGTGCCAAGCCGGGTGGGAAAACTCCCAACCTCGATCAGTTCACCATCAACCTCACCGAGAAAGCGAAAACCGGAAAGCTCGATCCTGTGCTGGGCCGCGATTTTGAAATCCGCCAGGTGGTCGACATTCTCATGAGGCGGCGACAGAACAATCCGATTCTCACCGGTGAGGCAGGAGTCGGCAAGACCGCGGTAGTGGAAGGTTTTGCGTTGCGCGTTGCACAAGGCGATGTTCCCCCACCTCTGCGCAACGTCATCATCCGCACGCTGGATCTCGCTCTGTTGCAGGCCGGGGCTGGCATCAAGGGTGAATTCGAAAACCGGCTAAAGGGCTTGATCGAAGAAGTGAAGGCCTCGCCCATACCCATCATCTTATTCATCGACGAAGCGCACACCATGATTGGGGCGGGTGGCCAAGCGGGACAAGGTGACGCCGCTAACCTTTTGAAACCTGCGTTGGCGAGCGGCGAGTTGCGTACGATCGCCGCCACTACCTGGTCGGAATACAAGAAATATTTCGAAAAAGATCCCGCGCTGGCCCGCCGTTTTCAGGTTGTGAAAGTAGAGGAGCCGATCGAGACGCAGTGCATGACGATGCTGCGTGGCATCGTTCCGTCACTCGAGAAGCATCACAAGGTTCGCATTCTGGATGAAGGACTGGATGCAGCCGTCCATCTTTCGCACCGCTATCTTGCGGGTCGCCAGTTGCCTGATAAAGCCGTCAGCGTGCTCGATACTGCCTGCGCGCGGCTGGCACTGGGACAAAGTGCCACCCCGCCCGCCATTGAAGACTGCGTGCGGCAGCTCGACGATTTCGCCGTGCAGAAACGCATCCTGGAACGCGAAGCTATCGTGGGCGCCGACCACCGCGAGCGGCTGCAAGAGATTGCCACCAAGAGCGCGGAAATCGAATCCCATCTGGGAGGATTGCGCGCCCGCTTCGAAAAAGAACGTGATCTGGTAAACACGATCCGCAATTTACGTTCTCAGCTCGAAGGAGCTTCCGCGTCTTCGAACGGCAACGGTGCCGCAAGTGCGGCTCCAGAGATCCCGGGAGTTAAGGCCGATGGGGACGCGGCCGTGCCGGCGACGGCTCCCGCAGCTGCGGCATCCTCCGCGACGGCTACTGCCGTGGAAGAAGCTCCCAAGTCGTTCGACACGGCCGCTGTCCGCGCACAACTCGCGCAGGCCGAGACCGATCTCGCCGCACTCCAGGGGGAGACTCCGATGATTCGGGTTGCGGTCGATGCCCAAATTGTCGGCGAGGTTATTTCCGCCTGGACCGGAATTCCGGTTGGGAAAATGATGAAGGACGAAATCTCCACCGTTCTTTCTCTGCCGTCATTCCTGGGCCAGCGCGTGATCGGGCAGTTGCATGCTTTGGAGATTATCAGCCAACGCATCTCGACGTCGCGCGCTCGGCTCGATGATCCCAACAAGCCGATCGGCGTTTTCATGCTGGTGGGGCCGAGCGGCGTTGGCAAGACCGAATCTGCGCTTGCGCTCTCCGATCTGCTTTATGGTGGCGAGCGTAATCTGATCACCATCAACATGTCGGAGTTCCAGGAAGCGCACACCGTTTCCACGTTGAAGGGCTCGCCTCCGGGCTATGTGGGCTACGGCGAGGGAGGTGTGCTCACCGAGGCCGTCCGGCGCCGGCCTTATGCGGTTGTGTTGCTCGATGAAGTGGAGAAGGCGCATCCCGATGTGTTGGAGCTGTTTTACCAGGTCTTCGACAAGGGCATGATGGAAGACGGCGAGGGCCGCGAGATTGACTTCAAGAACACCATCATCATTCTCACGACCAATGCTGGCACCGACACCATGGCGAAACTCTGTGCGGATCCCGAGACCATGCCCGGCCCGGAAGGTTTGGTGAAGGCGCTGAAGCCGGAACTCAATAAAATCTTCAAGCCGGCGTTTCTCGGGCGCATGGTAATTATTCCTTATCTGCCGATTCGCGATGAGAATCTCAAGCAGATCATCAGGCTGAAGCTGGGGAAGATCCAGCGGCGGATCCAGGAGAATCACAAAATCGATCTCACTTACGATGTCGCCTTGGTGGAAGAAGTGGCGAAGCGTTGCACGGAGGTAGAAAGCGGTGCCCGCAATGTGGATAACATCCTTACCAACACGCTGCTGCCCGACATTTCGCGACAACTGTTGGGCCGCATGGCGGCGAATGAGCCTATGGAGCGAATTCATATCGGCATTGGGTCAGACGGGGCCTTCGTATACCAGTGAGACCTTCCTAGTCGGATGAGTCAGGTTTGCATGCGGTTTGCGGTGTGATCTCGGAGTAATCGGTCTCAGGAAAGGACCGCGCTGTGCCGGACCCAAATTACAGTCAAGAACATCGGTTGCTCGCCGTCGATACTCCGCTGGGAACGGACGCTCTCCTGTTGCAGGAGATCACGGGATTCGAAGGGATTTCTCGTCTATTCAGCTACGAACTCGATCTCCTGGCCTACAACAACGAGTCGATTAATTTTTCCGCCATTGTCGGGCAGAAAGTTTCTATTACCCTGCAGCTTCCCGACGGCACGCCGCGCTACATCAGCGGCTACGTGAGCCGCTTTACGCAAGGGGAAACAGACGATCGGTTGTTTACGCACTATCATGCCCAAGTTGTGCCCTGGCTTTGGTTTCTGACCCGGCAGGCCGACTGCCGCATCTTCCAGAACCTGGCGGTGCCTGACATCCTTACGCAGGTGTTCAATCTTTTTCCCAACTTCAAGGATTTTCGGCTCAGCCTGCAAGCCACTTATCCCCAACTCGAATATTGCGTGCAATATCGCGAAACCTCGTTCAACTTCGTCTCCCGTCTGATGGAAGAGTGCGGCATCTTCTATTACTTCGATCATTCGACGCAGGGCAAACACACCATGGTGCTGGCCGACCAATCCAGCAACCTTCCTGCCTGTCCCGGCTCTCCTCTCACTTACGATGTGCAGGTCGGCGGCCTCTTGGATCCCGAGGTAATCGATAACTGGCACGTGGGACAGGAAGTTCGCACCGGCAAGTACACGGTAACGGATTACAACTTCATCACCCCTTCGGCGAGCCTGCTGGCCAACGATCCCACTATCGTACCGCTGCCGGCCAGTCAGGGTCTGGAGCTGTTTGACTACCCCGGACTACACACCAACAAAGACGATGGCGACACTGTGGCCAAGGTTCGCATGCAGGAAGAGGAAGCAAGCTACATGGTGGTGTCAGGCGCCGGCAACTGTCGGGGCCTGATGTCGGGCTACTCGTTCACCTTGAAGAATCACTATCGCGGCGACCAAAACACCAACTACGTGGTCACGGAGGTCCGGCACTTTGGTTCGGCAGGGCAGAGTTACACGTCGGCGGGGACCCAAGGGGGAGAGACCTACTCGAATCATTTCACTTGTATCCCGGCTTCGGTTCCGTATCGCCCGGCGCGGGTGACGCCGAAACCTTTTGTGCAGGGGCCGCAACCGGCGCTGGTTGTTGGTAAAAGCGGGGAAGAAATTTGGGTCGATCAATACGGGCGCGTGATCGTGCAGTTCTATTGGGATCGCTTGGGACAGCAGAATGAGAATAGCTCCTGCTGGATTCGCACCTCCCAACCCTGGGCCGGCGGCAACTGGGGAGCGATGTGGATTCCGCGCATCGGACAGGAAGTGCTGGTGAGTTTCCTGGAGGGCGATCCGGACCGGCCGGTCATCACAGGCCGCGTCTACAACGCCAACGAGATGCCGCCCTACGCCCTGCCGCAGTATCAAACGCGCAGCACGTTCATGTCACGGAGTTCCAAGGGCGGAGGCGCGGCGAACTACAACGAACTTCGCTTCGAAGATCTCAAAGGTCAGGAACAGATCTTCATGAACGCCGAAATGGATATGGACCTGCGAGTAGAAAAAGATTCGCGCGAATTTATCGGGGCAAACCGGCACCTGATCGTCACCACCAACCAGCAGGAGTTGATCAACACCGACAAGCATCTGCATGTCAAAGGGAATCACTTCGAGCAAGTCGAAGGCAATATGTCGTTCCAGGTGGGTGGCAATCAGATGGAGAGCGTCACCGGCAACAAGTCGCTCAGCGTTACTGGGAATCAGAATGAGAGCGTGACTGGCAATGTATCGCTCTCGGTGACTGGGGGAAAAGCAGAATCGATCACGATGGGGCATCTGCTCAGCGCCCTGAGCATCCATCTCAGCGCGACTGCGGGAATCGTGATTGAATGTCCCGCGGGTATTACCCTGAGCTCGGCGGCCAGTTCCATCGATATCTCCCCGAGTGGTGTTTACATCACAGGAACTCCCATGGCATTCATCAATAGCGGGAGTTCGCCGGCCAGTACCAGCGACCCCAGCGCAGGCAGCCCAGCTTCGCCAACGGCCCCGCAAGATCCGGATACGGCAGACGATGGAAGCAAGGGAACGAAATTGAAGTGAACCCAGGGAACGCCGTCTTAGGTGGCAGGCTGCGGGCGGCGTCGCAAGCTTACGGCACCATCACCGTAAACTCTCCCGGGTCCACGAAACTGATCACCCCCGCCCACATGCACATCAGCGTCGAAGTATTGTCCAGGGTTGGCATGTCGGCGAGCATGACCGTCGGCGCTCCCGGAACCCACGGCGCGACCGTGGCTGGGATACAAGGCATAGGAGTAAGCACGCCCAGGGCTGCCGCCGTCGCTGCGGCGACCATGGGATTGGCTGGCGACATGCACATGCCGAATGGCATGATGTTTACCAGCGGAATGTTGTCCATGATGTTCGCGTCTGGAACCTCGTCAGTCATGACCCGATTGGTGGGAAGAACGACCAGCGAACTCGGTGCCATCCCCATGGTGCACATCATGGTCGCTCCCATGCAAACTTGCATTGGCATATAGAACCTCCGGGTGGTTGCACGGCATTTTAGCAAAGGTTTTGAGTGCAGGAGAATAGAAATGGCGGCGAAAGATCGACGTTCCACTTGTCAATACACTAGCTCGATTAATGTTAAGGACGGCACGAACCCGTTATCCTGCTCGCCGGCCCCGGGACCGAACCGGGGGCCGGAAGAGGTGTCGGACGAAATTGGAGCTTCGTTCATGCCTCTAGTCTCCGCGTTTTGCATCGATGGCGCGCAGATGCAAGTATTGGCGGCACTGCGTTCGCGCCAGGGGGCTATCGCTGCCGCCGAGCAAAGATTTCGCGTGGATCGACGTGCCATCGCAGGGGCGATTGCATGGGAAATGCTGAAAAATCCGCCCGATTGGAAACGCCGCATTTTGCGATCCGTCTCACCCATTCCAAGGAGTGTTGGCTGGGGTAAGGTACATCTCTACAATTTTTCGGGAACCGGTGCAGTTGCCGGATTAGCAGATTTCGGGCCGTTGGGCGGGCTAGCGGGGGCTTTGGATTTCCATACCATCGCCGAAGAGACTGAAGAGGCTGGCTACCTGCCGAAACGGTCATTTTTTCAGAGAAAGAAGGTGCTTGCCACTCCAGAAGGAGCCATCACCTACATTGCTGCGATCATGGCCGCAATCGCGGATCTGGCGGGGGAATACGGCTTTGACGACATTCGCAGCAATCCCTCCATCCTTACCAATGTCTATCAAGGGGAGACTCTCAGCAGTTGGGAAGAAAAGCTGAAGCTAAAGCCACGCGGAACCGACTTCGTAGCGGGGAACGAGATGGCAATCTGGGTTCAGCAAAACGGCTCCTTTCTTCAGGAAGCGGTTGGAGATCCGGACATCCCTGAGAGTGCGCCCGCCGTACCAGGTCCGGAGGTGACGATTACCTACAACGCTCTGACGCCGATGATGTCTTTGAAAACCCAGCAATATGTGAAATTGCTGGCCCAGAGCGCGGGCGTCAAGAGCATTAATATCTCGTTTACAACGAATGGAAAGCATGCCGCCGGCTCCAATCACTACAATGGGACTGCAGTCGATATCAGCCAGGTGGACGGTGCGCACGTATACGATTACGACAAAAATGTTGCATTAGCCGCCGGCGTGCAGTCCTTGCAGGAATGGGCGAACAGTTCGCAAATTGGAATTGCGCACGAGAACTATGGGCCCGCCGGCCTCTACAAAGACGGGAAGTCGTTCGTCAACACAAAGCTCCAGTCTGAGCACGAAAACCACATCCACATTACGATCCCCCGGAGCCATCGTGCAAAGAAGAAGTAGTGCTCTTATATTTCGCGTTCTCTGCATATATTTTGCCCTGGCAGTGAGCTGTGCCGGTCAGCAATGCGAAAAGCTGCGTGTTGCAGGAATAAAGAGCATTCGCGGAATCTCACCGTCCCCCACGGCCAATGGGGACGTGCTTTTCTACGGCTCGGCTACACCGACCGGGGGCGAATTGGTTACCGGAAGCTTGTTTAGACTCAGCATGCAGGGAACACGCCGCGATGCGCTTCGGGTAAAAGGCTCCAACGCTACCAATCCATCAACGCCAGTCTGGCAGCCCGATGGCGCCTCAGCTTATTTTGCGACCGATCAAGGAATTTATCGGCTGAATTCGGCAGATGGGAGAGCGCAGCTCTTGTGGAAAGGTCCCGCAGCAGGATTGGCCATCTCTGACGACGGCTTTTGGCTGGCTTTCTGGCACGCGGAAACAGGCGCTGACACGCTCGTTCTCTATGACATGAAGAAGAATTCCGAAACGCGAACATGGCGCGTCGTCGATCGCTTTGAAGGTGACAAAACGGGTTGGGATCTCGCTTTCTCTCATGATGGTCACATCATATATGCGCGCACTTACGGCGAGACCAGCAGTACTCCACTCTCCCGCTTTGACGCGATCAGCGGCAATATGCAGGTCGTGAGCCCCGATTGTTACGCCCTAGCAAAAGGGAACGACGCATTGTATTTTGTGGAAGTTTCCGGCTCTGCAATCAGCTTGCGCAAAATCTCCACTCCCGATGCCAGCCCAACTCTTGTAACTGGAAGTTTTGCGTACGATAGCCTTTGGACAGGAGGGAGTTCACGTTGGATCGTTGCTCAGGATTCCCGCACAACTTCGGTGGCTGTTATCGATGCCGAGACAGATAGCATCAAACCGATTGGGAAGCATGATTCCGCCGCCGTACTCTCAAACGGCAGATTACTCACGACCCACGGATCCGAAATTGTGATAGGGGATTTGTCTTGCGGCGCAAAGCCGGCCACCACGTTCCCGCCGCCCACAACCAAGCCAACTCGTTGAATCTTTCAAAAGTAAGTGTTGCGCTTGAAAGGAATCCCCCCCGTTAACCCCCGAAAGACCTTAGTAACCTTGAAGAACCCAGAGGCATCTTAAATAATAGATTCAGAACCAGATGTTCCTGGAAGGGAGCCTTTCCCGAAGGAATCGGTGATGTCTAAAACCAAAGTTACCTCCGGCATGTGGCGCATCGATCCGGCAAAGTGGTCGCGGGTGATTGATCGTTGTGGGCAGCCGGTTGCGTCCACGGAAGCCGACGGGGATGCCAATGCGAATGCCAGCCTGATCGCCGCCGCCCCCGATATGTTTGAGTTATTGGAAACCCTCGAGAACGATGACTCGATCCCCGAAGTGCTAGTTGAGGAAATCAGACTCGTCCTGCGCCGGGCCCGCGGAGATTTCGGCCTAGCAGTGTTTTCCCGGAGCATTCCTCGTCTGTGGCGCGCCCGCGCCCAAGAGTGGATGAGCTTTATGGAAGGCCTTTGGAAGTCTGACGATAGCATTGAACAGTAACCCTAAGGTTGTGCTGGCCGTGCCCGTCTGGTTGCCAAATCAACTGATGTAGGGCACCTACAACCCCCTGCAGTTCTTTGAATCTCCTGTCCTTGTTTGCATTTTGCCCTTTGCTTCCTGGCTCAGAAATTGCTATTGTGGGCAGCCGTGTTAAAAATAGTCTGGGCAAGATCCTAAGCAAATATCTCGGGCGAGCACGGTCGCGCCACGATCCTATGAAGCAGCTGAAACCAGTTCTCTGGACCAAGGGTACGCTCCTGACTCCGCAGCACCTTCAGGTGCAGGATCGCTTTCTTGAGGACGCGCTCAATTTCCGCCTGCAAGCGCTGAAGTTCTGCCCTTGGGGCTTCCGCGAGCTGGCTATCAATGGGGAGTTGCTGACCGAAGGACAGTTCGCGCTTACCCGCGCCACCGGAATTTTTCCCGACGGTCTACTGTTCGAGATTCCGGAAGCGGATCCTCCTCCGCCGTCCAAGTCTCTAGAGGAATTTTTTGAGCCCGACACCAAGAACCTCGACGTTTACTTGGCGATTCCTGACTACCGCCAACTGGGCCTGAATGTTTCCAGTGGGAAAGAAAGCGGCACACGCTATCTCGCGGAGGTCGCCTCTTTTCGCGATGAGAACACCGGCATGGGCGAGAAGCCAATCCAGGTTGCTCGCAAGAACATGCGCTTTCTCGCCGATTCAGAAAATCGCGAAGGCGCCTCCGTGCTGCGGGTTGCCAATGTGGAGCGGACCACTGCGGGCACGTTTCAACTCAATCCGCGGTTTATTCCGCCTCTCATCGAAGTCGGGGCAAGCGAATATCTGGTGGGATTGCTGCGCGGGCTGGTGGAACTGCTTTCAGCGCGAAGCACACAGCTCTCGGCGGGACGGCGCCAGAAAAATCAGAGCCTGGCAGATTTCACCGCGTCCGATATTGCCAACTTCTGGTTGCTCTATACGGTGAACTCCAACTTTCCAGTTTTTTCCCACTTGTACGAGAGCAAAAAGGGTCACCCGGAAGAGCTCTATGCTGCGATGATCGCGCTCGCAGGATCCCTCACCACGTTCTCGCCAAAAATGAGGCCCCGCGATCTGCCGCTCTATGCGCACGATTCTCTAGGCGAGATTTTTTCCGAACTCGATGAGAAGCTGCGGTCGCTGCTTGAAACTGTGGTGCCGACGAATCTGGTTTCGCTCCCCCTGAAGCTGGTGCAGGATTCGATTTATGCCACGGCCATCGACCACGACAAGTATCTCGTGAACACCCGCATGTACCTCGCCGTGAGCGCCGAGACCAGTGAAGAAAACATCATTCGGAAAGTGCCGCAGCTGGTGAAAGTTTGTTCCGCTACCCACATCGAGCATTTAGTGAGACAGGCTCTGCCTGGCTTACAAGTCCGCCACTTGCCTAATCCGCCGAGCGCGATTCCGGTGAAGTTGAAATATCAGTATTTCGCCCTCAACCAGTCTGGAGCCGCATGGGAAGCGATCAACCGCGCCCGCAATTTTGCCGCGTTCGTTCCCGGAGAGCTTCCGAATCCTACGCTGGAACTGATTATCCTCCTGCCGCAATCGAACTGAAGTTGACGTTACGGTTCGCCGCAATCTCGACTCAGTGCTTCAGCACGAAATAAAGCACCAGCAGAACCGCAATGAAGAAAAGCACCGTCAAGGTCAGGATCAGGGGCCAGTAAGAGATGGTGGGCGGTGCCGCCGGCTTGTCTAGCTTTGGCGCCTCCGGAGCAGCTATTTTGGGCGCTGGCGGCGGCGCCATTTTCGGCAGCGCCGCAGGCTTGGCCGCAACCGGCCCCGCTTCCGCGCCCGTGGAGGCTGCCGCAGAGGGCAGATCCTGGCGCTTTATGATTTGCGTGTACGGACTTGGACTGCTTGCCATCGCAGGCTGGCTAGATACGGCAGGCGGACTTGCAATGGGCTCGATGCCGGGGTTGGAGAATGCGCGCCTGACCACATCAGCGGGCGTTACAGTCGGTAACGGAGTCGCCGCTACGGGCGATGGAATCGGAATCGGCGGCATCACTACCGGGGGCACCGCCGGTTTGGCTGGCAGAGGAGTCGGGAAGATCGGCGTTCCTGACGCCACATATGACGCCGGCTGGGGCGGAAAGATCGGCGGAGTGGGCACTGCCGGGTTGCTGACTGCGCGGGGCAGACCGCCGGCGGGCGCTGGTGAAGTTGTATTAGGGTTTCGAGGAATCTCAGAGTCGTTCAACCATCCAACGTTCAGTCCGG
Organism: uncultured Acidobacteriaceae bacterium; assembly: GCA_963818935.1. GTDB lineage: Bacteria > Acidobacteriota > Terriglobia > Terriglobales > Acidobacteriaceae > Sulfotelmatobacter. The sequence continues at coordinate 150,483 of CAWFUK010000034.1, read as the reverse complement.
ATTCGGTGTCATCCATCCCCGCGTCTGTTTCTGATGACGTTTTTTGCGGCGCTGCCGATACAGGGCCGAAGACAGCGGTAAACTCGCCTACGCTCTTTCGTGGAGGTTCGACCTCTTGCTGAGACATTCCGCGAACCGGCGTCGGCTCATCGCCGTGGAATGGTCCTTGGAAAAAACTTGTGAATTCACCCGGCTTAGGACTGTACCCAGCCGCCGGCGCGACTGGCTCGGAAGGGGCGTTCTTAGCCAGATCGGCGCGATAGAAATCTGGCGGCGTAGTGACGATTGGAGCAGTTTTCTGTGGAACCGATGCGGGTGGAGCAAGGATATCCGGTGCTGTTGGAAATCGCGGCGCTTCTGCCGGTTCGCCCGGCTTCGATGCGCCTGAGTCCGACACACCTGGCTTCGGGCCGCCCAGATTCGAAGCGCCAACTCTCGGTTGAGGCGCGGCAAACAATCTCGTTTTTCTTATGTCAATATCCGGCTTGGTTTTCTTGAGGTCAATCTCCGGAGCCTTCGGCTTCGGTGGCGTTTCTAAATTCTGGAACGCCTGAGTAAATGGGGTGGAAGGGCGCGCCAGTTCCGCAGGGCTGCTGTCAGCCGTTGGCGCGTCGCTCTGCGCTTTCGATTGGACCACCGGTGCAGGAATTTCGTGCGTATCGGTTGCCTGCGCCTGGTAACGCTGCACCCAATCGGTCAGTACGGCCTTTTCCGGCATCTGCGTAACAATGTAAGCATAAAGCGTTCCGCTGTACCGGCCTGCTTCCAGCACCAGCCCCGCGGGCTCCGGAGCGACATGGCGAAAGGCGTCGAGAGCCCATTGCACGGTGGGCTGGTTGGGCTGCTGCAGACCACAATCCAGAATATGCACTAACACGCGCTGGCCCCGGATCTTATCGTTGGCCACAAAAGTCTCTACCGCACCTGTGGTGAGCGACTCCCGAAGCTCGTATTTTTCCCCGAATTTCATTCTTTGTCCGTTCGGTTCTGAGTCCTGTGCTGAGGCCGATGATGATCGCTGCGATGCGTAGTCACGCGCTGGCAGGAGTCCCAGAAGCCACATTGCTGCGGCTCCCAATACAACTCGCCTTGACGCAGGATTATACCGCGCAAGCGTCGAAGGCCACTACTGGGAAGTGAAAATCATCACCCGTGAACACGCTCTTGATCCGGAATCGGGATGGCACCGAGTCAAGAGGGAAGGTTCATGTTAGCCGGTCAATCCCTTGCGCCCATTCTCCACTTAGGAGCGGACGATCTCGTCCAGCAACTCCCCAGTTCGACTGAGCAGTTGCACGCGGAGAGCGACTTCTCCCAGCGCGTGAGTCGAGCAACTTAAGCAAGGGTCGTAGGCGCGCACCACGGCCGAAACCCGGTTCAGCATGCCCTCCTGCAGCTTTTTCCCATCGATAAAATGCTCGCTCACTTGTTGAATGCTGCGTCCGATGGCGAAGTTATTATGGCCAGTGGCGACGATGAGGTTTGCCCAAACGATGGCGCCCGCATCGTTCACTTTGTAATGGTGAATGAGAACGCCTCGCGGCGCCTCGATCATTCCAACCCCTTCCAGCGCATTCACCCCCGCGGTAGCTCGGACGTGGTCTTCCAGAATCCCCGGATCTGCCAATAACCTCTCCATACTCTCGATCGCGTAAGTGATCTCAATCAGCCGGGCATAGTGGTACAGGAAGGAACTGTGCGCCGGTGCGCCGAAGCGCTCGTGAAACTCCTGCAGCGCCGCATCGGCGACGGGAGTACCGCAGCGGTCGGCGACATTCAATCGCGCCAGCGGCCCCACCCGGTAGACTCCGTCTGCCGGCCCTTTGGGCTTGTAATAGGGCGCCTTCAGATACGACTCCCGCAGGCTAGCTTCTCCGATCCAGTTGCCATAGTCCTCGGCGGCGATCTGGTCTTCAATGATTTCACCGGCTGGACCGCGAAAACGTAAACCACCGTCGTAAAACTGCAGCTGACCCTTGGCGTCGACTAATCCTGCATACATGGTTGGCGCGGAACCGAAGGAGGCGATCTCATCATCGTATTTGTCCAGTGCGCCTTTGAAGAACTGGAGGGTCCGCTCGGCAATGGCCCGGGCTTCGGGCAATTCGGCGAGAATACGGTCCCGCGTCGCGGCCGAAAGAGGTGTGGCTACGCCGCCGGGTACTACCCACGAGGGATGAACGCGTTCCTGCGCCAGCAACTCAATGACGTGGAGGCCGAACTTCCGCAAATCTATTCCGTCGCGAGCCAGTTCGGGATGGGCCCCAATGACTCCCAGCACATTGCGCGTGGCCGGATCGGAATCCATGCCCAACAACAGATCCGGAGCCGAGAGATAGAAGAAGCTGAGAGCATGGGACTGCACCATCTGGGCGCAGTGCAAGAGTTCACGCAACTTGCGAGCCGCGGGCGGAATTCGCACCGCCATGATGGAATCACAGGCCTTAGCCGATGCGAGAAGATGGCTTACGGGGCAGATACCGCAGATGCGCGCCGTGATGCCGGGCATTTCGTAATAGGGACGGCCCTCGGTGATCTTTTCGAAGCCGCGCACCTGGGTGACGTGGAACTCGGTGTTCTTAACGTGACCATCGTCATCCAGTTGAATGGTGATCTTCGCGTGCCCTTCAATCCTCGTGACTGGGTCGATTGTGATGCGCTTCATCGCGCGCTCCTATCCGAACTTCACCGTAAGGTTCGCTTCCGGCTTTCGCCCCTCCAGCAGATTGTTCAGCACCAGCGAAATGTTCTTTGCCGGGGGCGGGCAACCGGGCAGAGATAAATCGACTTTGACGAACTCCCGCAAGGGGCGAGCGTGCTTCAGCAATAGAGGAACACCCGAGGTTGGAATAACCTTGCCTTCCTGTGCCCCTTCCACATAAATCGACTGCAAGAGCTTGTTCGTCGGGATGGAGTTGCGCATGGCAGGTACGTTGCCGGTCACAGCGCAGTCGCCGAGAGCAATCAGCAGTTGCGTGCGCTGACGAACTTTCTGGATTTTGTTGAGGTCGTCTTGAGAACTCACCGCACCTTCCACCAGAGTTACGTCCACGTCGTCGGGAAATTCCTGTGCGTCCACCAGGGGACCATAGACTATATCGATCTTGCGGGAGAGAGAGATGATCGCCGCATCCATATCGAGAAGCGACATGTGGCAACCGGAGCATCCATCCAGCCAGAGCGTGGCAACTTTTACTTTTTTCACGCGGGTACCCCTTTCTGGCGCAGCAGAGCCGAGATATGCTCGTTGCTTTTCTGCATCTCCTCAACCGCTCGCCCCTTTTCGGCGAGAGCTCCGGTGGGGCACGTCTGCACACATTTTCCGCAGTTGGTGCAAGTACTCGACTGACCCCACTCCTGGTTCAGATCGCTGACGATCCTCGCCTGGATGCCGCGGCTGGTCATCTCCCACACGTGCGCACCCTCCAATTCGGCACACACCCGGACGCAGCGTGTGCAAAGAATGCACCGGTTGTGATCGAGAACGTAGCGCGGATGAGAAAGGTCGATACCCAGCTTGGGATAGTTATAAGCAAAGCGCACGGTGGTGACGCCCATGGCGGTCGCCATCGACTGCAGTTCGCAGTGCCCGTTTGAAACACAGACGGCGCAGACATGATTGCGTTCGACAAATAGCAGCTCTAAAGAAATCCTGCGGTACTGCGTGAGCTTTGCAGAATTCGTAATGACCGACATCCCCTCCTGCACCGGAGTGGTGCAGGCGGGAATGAGGCGATCGATGCCCGAGACTTCCACCAGGCAGATCCGGCAAGCCCCTACCGGAGTAAGTCCTTCCAGGGCGCATAACGTCGGAATGTATTTGCCGTTGGCCTGGGCCGCGTGCAGAATCGTCTCTCCTTCTGCCGCTGAGATCAGCTCCCCGTCGATTCGAATTGACAGCTTTTTCGATACCACGGCATCGCTCCTTATTAAGTCGCTGAGGCAACCTTTACGTCGCAACGCAGGCAACGGCACGCTTCGTCCATCGCTTCGTCCTCTTCCAGGCCTGATACGACCTCGTCATAAGACCGCACGCGCACCAGGGGGGCAATCGCGCGCCCGGTGTGGCGCCAGTTCGGACTCGGCTCCTGCGGCGTCGTTTGCCCATACTCCGGGATAAGAAAAATCTTGTCCCAACGGTCGGCTTCCATCAACTGCAGATCGAGGCTGCGGGCCGCTTGTTTGCCAAAGGCCATGGCGTTCGATACGTTCGAGGCGCCGGTCACCAGGTCACCTCCCGCATAGAAGTGGGGACGGCTGGTTTCCAGCGTGAAGCGGTTCACTTCAATGGTGCCGCTTTCTTTCAGGCTCAGACCCGAGCCCTGCACAAAATCCTTGTCCACGCTCTCGCCAATGGCGAAAATAACCGAGTCGCAATCGAAGCGCTGGATCTCGTCGGTGAGCACCGGCTTGCGGCGGCCCGACAGATCGTAGCCATAGAGCCGCGTCTTGACCATCTCAATGGCTCGGACATTTCCCTTTTGGTCCCCGATCACGCGATGCGGCGCCGCCAGAAATACGAGGCTGGCGCCTTCTTCGACGGCGGCTTGGGTTTCCTCGACGATGGCCGGCATATCTTTCCGCTCACGACGATAAAAAACGGTTACTTCTGCGCCCTTGCGCAGCGCCGTGCGAGCTGAATCAATGGCAGCGTTCCCGCCTCCTATCACAGCCACCTTTCGCCCAATCTGTATCTCTTCGCCCTTCGCTACAGCCTCCAAAAAACTTAATGCCGGATACACTCCCTTTAGCTCTGTGCCCGGCTGATACACCCACGATTCTTTCCAGGTTCCGATCGAGAGAAAAATTCCATCAAAGCGTTCTTCGAGATCGTTCAGCGGCAAGTCGGTTCCCACGCGGGTGTTGAAAACAAATTTCACGTCCAGTTGCTCGATCAGTTCAATTTCGTGGCGCAGCGCAGATTTCGGCAGCCGGTATTCGGGCAGCGCGAATCGCAGCATCCCTCCGGCCTCCGGCATGTTGTCGTAGACGGTGACGTCGTGGCCCAGCATGGCCAGATAAAACGCGGCGGTGAGCCCGGCCGGTCCGGCGCCCGCAATGGCGATCTTCCGGCCCGTAGGTTCCAGTTTTCGCGCAATGATTCGCTGGAACGCCTGCTTCCGATGATCGGACTCGAAGACTGAGTCCGCAATGAAGCGGTGGACCTCGCGCATGTTCACCGCCTCGTCCATGGTCTGGCGGCGGCAGCGCTGGTCGCAGGGATGCTGGCATACTCGACCGGTCGAGGCCGGAAGAGGATTATCCATAATGACCGAGTCGAACGCGTCGTCCAGCCGTCCTTCTTTGTACAACTCTAGAAATCGCGGAATATTCATGTGCAGCGGGCAACTGTTTTCACAGGGTGACAGCGCCAACTCCTGGCACACTCCGGCCTGACAGCGGTGCGCCACGATGTGATCCTCAAATTCATTACGAAAATGGCGAAGCGTGGTCAGCACCGGATTGGGAGCCGTTTGTCCCAGCCCGCATAACGAGCACTCCCGAATGTAGCGGCTCAGTTCATCCAGCAATTCGAGATGACGCATGGTGCCCGCGCCCTCGGTGAGCCGGTTCAGGATGCGCAAAGATTTATTCAGACCAACCCGGCAGGGGACGCACTTCCCGCAAGACTCGGAGTGAGTGAACTCGATGAAGTACCTGGCCACATCCACCATGCAGTTTTCTTCATCCATCACCACCATGCCGCCCGATCCCATAATGGAGCCCAACTGCGCCAGGCTTTCGTAGTCCACCGGCGTTTCAAACATCTCGCAGGGAATACATCCTCCCGAGGGACCGCCGGTCTGCACGGCCTTCACCTGCCGTCCCTCGGCAGCGCCTTCCCCGATGTCGTAGACAAATGTCTTGAGCGGCGTGCCCAGGGGCATCTCGACCAGGCCAGTATTTTGGATCTTGCCCACCAGCGAAAACACCTTGGTTCCCGGGCTCTTCGGACTGCCAGTCTCCGTAAACCAGGCGGGACCTTTGGTCACGATGGGCGTGATGTTGTACCAGGTCTCCACGTTATTAATGTTGGTAGGCTTGCCCCACAGACCCTTCTGCGCGGGGAATGGAGGACGGGGACGCGGACGCCCGGCTTCGCCCTCGAGCGATGCAATCAAAGCGGTTTCCTCTCCGCACACGAAGGCTCCCGCGCCTTCGACTAATTCAATATCGAACTTGAATCCTCGGCCTAAAATGTTTTCGCCGAGGATGCCGTATTCCCGGGCCTGTTCAATCGCGCGCCGCAATCGATTCACGGCGAGCGGATACTCGGCGCGAATGTAGATGATCCCCTCGGTCGCTCCCATCGCATAGCCGCCAATAATCATGCCTTCCAGCAAAGAGTGGGGATCACTTTCGATTTCATTGCGGTTCATGTAAGCGCCCGGGTCGCCCTCGTCCGCATTGCAGATGATGAACTTACGGTCGGCTTTTGCCTTGGCCAGAAATTCCCATTTGTTTCCGGTCAAATATCCCGCGCCGCCGCGGCCCCGCAGCTTGGCCGATTTGATCTGCTCGATGATCGCCTCAGGGCGACCATCAATGAGAACCTTGTACAGCGCCTGATAGCCCCCGATGGCAATGTATTCTTCAATGTCATCAGGATTAATCAAGCCGCAGTTGCGCAGCACCGTCTTCTTCTGCCCTTTGAAAAACGGTATCTCATTCCACATCGGCACTTCCGGATAACCGCGTCCGTATTTGACCTGGCCCGTGATGTGGTCCCATTCTTCGATCTTGCAATAGATGTACTCTGGGGTGATGTTCTTCATGGAAAGATCATGAAGAATGTGCACAGCTTCGTTGCCCTGCACGCGCCGCAGAATTACCAGCGGACAACCGGGAAGCCGCACATTGATTAGCGGCTCCTGAAAACAAGCCCCGAAGCAGCCGACGATGGTGAGAGAAACATCAATGCCGGTTCGCTCAATCGCTTCCGCGAAGGCATGGCGCAATCCTTCGGCTCCATTCCCCCGGCCGCAGGTTCCCATTCCGATGGCGATGCGCGGCATGGGCGGAAGCAGTTTGGCCATCCCCGCTTCACGAACTGCGCTGAACGCTCCAATATCTTGGATTCGAGGCATGGCTCACTCACTCTCCCCGTGAATCAATTGGATCTCACGCTCCAGCGTGCCCTCATTCACGTGGCCGCAAATGCGATGGTTCACTTCCACCACGGGCGCCATCGCGCACTGTCCGAAACAGGCGACGGTCCGCACCGTTATCTTGTGATCCGCCGTGGTAAATACAAGCTTCTCCGAATCAGAGTCGTCGCCCACGTCTCCCAACTTCAGCTTCAGACGCGCGCTCTGCAGCAGGTTGCGCGAGCCCCGCGTATGACAGGCCGTGCCTCTGCAGATGCAGATCGTGTTGTCCCCTTGCGGCTCCAGATTGAACAGGGCGTAAAAGGTTGCGACGCTGTAAATGCGCGCCAGCGGTGTTTGAGTCTTGGCGGCAATGTAACGCAATAACTCCGCCGGGAGATATTTGTGGTGGTTATGATCCTGAACCGCTTCTAGGATGCTCAGCAGCGCGCCGGGACGTTCCGCCCATTTCGCGATCACGCCATCAATGAACTCATGTTCTGCTGGATTCCTGCGGTCCGCGAGCGGGGTGGCCATAAACTCCTCCGGAGAGGCTCGCAATGCCCCTCCTTCCGAGCTGAGCCAATTGCCGTGCAACCGCGATCATGGCAGATGCTTTGTGCTCGGCTTTTTTATTGACTCCATCCTACTCGGCGAATCCGAAACTAGCGGTGATTCCAGTCACCCCCGGAAGTGATTGCCAGAAAGTAGACAAAATCATTTCGCCGAGACTTAAGTCACTACAAAAGCAGCATTCGCCGGTTCAAATGGGTGCATGAATCCGAATGACATCGAAATCGACTTCAACGAACGGCCATACATTGCGATCTGGGAAGTGACGCAGGCATCTGACTTGGCGTATGTGCATTGCCGAGGCTGCGCGCAGCCCAAGCGACATCCGCTGGAACTCACGACTGACGAAGGTAGGCTCCTGATTGACCAGATCGCCGCAATGAAGGTGCCGCTCTTCGTGCTGACGGGAGGAGATCCAATCGAGCATCCTGACCTCTTTGAGCTGATTGAATTACCGCGATCGCAGGTGCCATGTCCCTCATTGCCGTCATCGCCGTGCTGTTGATCGTTGCAGATTTGGCTTCTCAGCGCGGCGCTGGAATCGTTTCTGTCGGGCAAACATCACACCGCGCTCCCCGCGGCGATCTTTTCGGGATTGATGTTTCTCGTTTGTTTCGGGCTTTATCTGTTCGTTAATCGGGTGTACGCTGACGTTCGGCACAGTGATGAAGATCGTTAGCCCTGAGTGAGGTCGCTTAACATGCCGGTTCAGATTGGAGCAAAAGCTCACAGTTTTTCCGATCCCGCGGGCCTTCTATCGGACTGCCACAGGCGCATCGAGATGTTTCTCGGGTCGTTGCAAAGCATTGCCCAGCTCATTGACCGCCCTTTGACCGCTGACACGCGGACCGCGCTCGAATCCGCTCTCCGCTACTTTCGAGAATCGGCCCCAAAACACACCGCAGACGAGGAAGACTCTCTTTTTCCTCGTCTGCGGCAGCTTCGCGAACCCGAAATTGAAGCAGCACTTGCGGCCTTAGACGCGCTCGAAGGCGATCATCGCAAGGCAGAGAGCTTGCACGCGGAAGTGGATGCTCTTGGAAGCCAGTGTCTCGCTCAACCATGCCTTCCTGGTAAGGAGGCAGAGCGATTTCGTCATGCCGTCAACGAACTGGCCTCAATCTATGGGGAACACATTCGGGTTGAGGACGAAGTAGTGTTTCCGGCAGCGAAACGAAAACTGTCCGCTCCTCAGCAGGCGGCGATTGCGAATGAAATGGCAAGTCGTCGCAACTTGAACATGTAGTCGGCTACGTGTATTAGCGCCGACCGCGTGTCTCATCTGGTCATTGGCTCGGGTGCCGAATGCTGTGCGACGTGTCGCCGAGGGCACGTGGGATTTAATACGAGAGCCGCCCATCGTCCCCGAAGTCTTGGGCGGCGGTTTGAGATTTGGTTGCGGGGGGTGGATTTGAACCACCGACCTTTGGGTTATGAGCCCAACGAGCTACCAGACTGCTCCACCCCGCATTTCGATCATAATCAATGCGCCGGACATCGTCAAACTCTCGTCTCATTCGGTAGTGGTCTGTTTGAATCGGCTTTGAAAGGGTACGGCTTCAGCCGTGCCGTAAGCGTCATATTTCATTGCGCCTTTAGCCGCTGAGGGGCGCCAATTTTCAAACTGCACCACTACCTGTCATTCGAATCTCCGCAACAAATCATTTTGGCGTTTCGCCGCACATCGTCATCGCATCCAATATGCCGCCCATGGCATCGAAGAAGTGGCCGAATGCTGTTGATACAGAAAACCACCATACAGCTGTCTGCATCTACAAGACTTCTAAACAGCAAGGAGAAAACATCGATGGCCCAAAAAGACGTCAATCTCAAGGCATCTACTACTGAGCGCGGCAAGGTCAACGCTCAACCCCGTCTCCACCAGAGTGCTCCCGAAATCCAGGAGTACGGCACCGTTTCGCACATGTTGCCTCTCGATCTCGAAGAACCGGTCCGTCTGGAGATGACCGAGCAACTTAACCTTATGCTGGCTGATACCATGACCCTTCGCGATCTCTACAAGAAGTCGCATTGGCAGGTCGCGGGTCCAACTTTTTATCAACTCCATCTTCTGTTTGATAAACATTACGGCGAACAGTCCGAACTGGTCGATGCCATCGCCGAGCGCATTCAACTTCTCGGCGGGATCTCCATCGCCATGGCCCCTGACGTTGCCGAAACCACACGCATCGAGCGTCCACCCCGGGGCAGGGAAGAAGTGCCCGTGCAAATTTCTCGTCTCCTCGATGCCCATCAGATCATCATCGGCCACTGCCGCGAGTTGGCGAAGCGAGCCGACGATCTCGGCGACGACGGAACCAACGATCTTGTGGTCAGCGACGTACTCCGAACCAATGAATTGCAGGCGTGGTTCCTGAGCGAGCATCTGGTAGATGCTCCACTGGTCCAGGCCGAGCCCAGCCGCCTTCGCAATGTAGGCTAATTCCTCACAATCCTCTAGAGCAGGCTCTTCCGCCGAGCCTGCTCGCTATACCTATTCCTCCACGATGCTTGGTAGTGGTGCAGTTTTATCTCGAAATCAACGGCGTCATCCCGAGCGTAGCCGTTTCTCAGGCACAGCGAGGGATCTCCGCTCAATCGGCGTGACGCGTGAGCCAGACTGCACCACCACCCGATGCTTCCCTCGGTTGCCCTTCCGCGAGACTCGCATTAGGATGGACTGCTTCACCAAACGCTTCCGCCCATGCCCAATTCGATCGAGCAGATTCTCTCCAGCTATAACGACCGCGCTCCACTGTCGCAGGCTGAAACCATTCCGGCAGACTGGTATATCGATCCCCGCATCGCTGAACTGGAGCGGCTCAACGTCTTCAGCAAGACCTGGCAACTTGTCGCTCGCACCGATCAACTCCAGTCGCCGGGATCATTCGTCGCCACTACCGTTGCCGGCGAGCCTGTCGTGATCGTGCGCGGCAGCGACGCCGTCCTGCGCGCCTTCTACAATGTTTGCCGTCATCACGCTGCGGCCGTTGTAACTCAACCGTGCGGCCACGCCACGCTGTTGCGTTGCCCTTATCACGGCTGGAACTACGGCCTCGATGGCTCGCTCAAGGGCATGCCCGAGTTCGAAGGCGTCGAGAATTTCAATCGTGGGCAGAATGGGCTCATTCCCATTCGAGTTGAAATCTGGGAGTGCTTCGTCTTCGTCAACCTCGATGACAACGCTCCGCCGCTCGCCGAATTTCTCGCTGGTCTCGTGCCCCGGGTTGCCCCCCTCGGCATCCGCAAGCTGCACTATTTCGATCGCCGTACTTACGACCTCCATTGCAACTGGAAGGTCTTCGTCGACAATTATCTCGACGGCGGCTATCATGTTCCGCATCTTCACAAGGGACTGAGTTCCGTCCTCGACTACAAGCAATACACCATCGAGAACGAAGACCGTTACTGTCTGCAATCGAGCCCCATGGTGGCTTCCGATGAGGATGCCACTACCGGCGCAACCCGCAAGGGCGATCGCGCCTGGTATTTCTGGCAATATCCGAATCTCATGATCAACTGCTACGAGGGATACATGGATACCAATCTCGTGATCCCCGTTGACGTCGATCACTGTCATGTGATTTTCGATTTCTATTTTGCCGACATTAGCGAGTCGGGACGTGCCTATAACGAGCAATCCGTCAACGTGGGCAATCGCGTGCAGCAGGAAGATCTGGGAATCTGCGAGGACGTCCAGCGCGGACTCAAATCCCGCGCCTATCGCGCCGGGCGCCTCTCCGTCCGCCGCGAAGCCGGAGAACAGCTTTTCCACCGCTTGCTCGCCGCTGACCTAAAACGCTGTGAATGACGTCTCTGAGTTCGCGACTTCAGAGAGCGGAGGAATGAACGATATGACAAATGACAACGAACTCCAGGCTCCCTCGCAACTCGATCGGCGCACACTTTTGAAATCGATGGCCGCTACGCTGGCCGCCGCTGCGCTCAGCGGACTTCCCCCAACGGCCAGCGCGGCCAGTTCGATCAATCCCAGATGGTATGGCTTTAATCTGCTCGAATATTTTTCCACCGACCCCGACTGGATGAAGTACTTTCCCTACAAGGACGACGGACATTTTCAGGAGAACGACTTTCGCTGGATACGGGATTGGGGTTTCAACTGGGTGCGCCTGCCCATGGACTATCGCCTCTGGACTGATCCCAGGGACATGATGAAGATTGATGAGAAAAAGGTCGAGCCCATCGATCGCGCCATCCGGCTGGGGGAGAAATACAACCTTCATGTGAACATCTGCCTGCACCGCGCGCCCGGCGAATGCATCCTCGATACTCTCGACGAAAAAAGCACCGGCATCCACATTGAGAAAGAAAAAACCAGCGTCTACAGCGATCCGGCTACTCTAGAGGCTTTTGCTCATCAATGGTCTTTCTTTGCTAAACGCTATAAAGGAATATCCAACACCAATCTCAGCTTCAATCTGGTGAATGAACCCGACGAGCCAGGGAAATCCGTCGAAGTGGGCGCCAGCGACTACGCCCGCGTCGCCAAGGCGGCCATTGCGGCGATTCGAGAGATCGATTCCAGCCGGCTCATCATTTCGGATGGTTACCCCGTTGGCGGTAAACCGGTAGCTGAACTTTTCGAGACCAAGGTGATGCAAAGCCCGCACGACTATATTCCGGGCCAGGTTACCCACTATCGCACGCCATGGGCGCGGCCCGGAATTGATAATGCTCCGGTTCCTACCTGGCCCGCTAAAAATGCCGAGGGCAAGGTCGTTGCCGATAAGGAAACGCTTCGAAAAGCATTGAGCCCTTGGGCCGATTTAGCTGCTCAAAATATTCCCATCCACTTCGGCGAGATTGGATGCAACAAATACGCCCCTCCTGAAGTTGCCTACGCCTGGTTTAACGATACTCTCGATCTGATTGGTGAACTGCAGTCCGGTTGGGCGCTATGGAACTTCAGAGGCTCCTTCGGGATTCTCGACACGGATCGAGCTGGAACGAAGTTCAAGAATTGGCACGGCCATCAACTCGATCTCACTTTGCTGAACCTACTGAAGGCGAAGATGGGCAATGCATGAGCCTCGGCTGAACACAGGGCGATTGGCTGAATGCTAGAGTGCTGGTTGCTAGCCGCAGAGACTACTTTGTTGGTTCCAGCAACAGTTGGTGAGTCTTGTTCGCTTCTACCGCTTGCGTTGTGAATGGCAGCTTGAACGTCGAGCCTTCGTACCAGGCTGGCCATTGATCCATGTAGTAGGGGCTTAGAAAGTTTCCGCTCTGACCGGTCACTGTATTCAAGGCGGACCGGTCGAGGTCGGCCAGATTGGCGGTGAGGCGTTCGGAGGGCCCGTGATGGCGCGTGACCGCTTTCACGGTGAATTTGCTGCCCGATTGCTCATGCACTCCCGGCGCGGCCCAGCCACGAATAACAGGAATTTTTCCCAGCACCGGATGCTCGATATCCACTGCATTGAAATTCCCCCAATGCCACAATGCCAGGTCTTTCGGAGCTTCCGGGCCGTTTACGGCGGCCTCGACTGCGGCGGTGAGCAGTTCGTCGAAGTTGGGATATTTTTCCGGCAGCCAGCGCTTGGGCTGATGCAGCATCACATTTTGCAGCCACACCGTCTGCATCTGCCACCGATACGTTTTCCAACTTAACGATGCTTCTTGTGTTTCCAGGTCTGGCGGCGCGGGCCCCAGTCGAGGTTCGAGCAGAAGGCGTGTCAACTCTTCGGAGGACTGCACGGCAATGGTTGGCGCTGCCATAGAAGCGAGCATGCGCCCGTCCCAGTTGCGCATGAGGTCGGCCGCCTGCCGCGCACGAGGCGAGGGCTTCGACGCATGGTCAACGGCGTAGACAAAACGCTCAGCGGCGAACAAATCGAACTCCGAGTGGATGTCGTTTTGCAAAGCCAGCATGTCCGCTGGACCAAACTTTCGCCCGGATTCAAGAACGTGATAGATGCGCTCGGTGCGCCAAGGCGCCTCCCACGTCGCACTGATCGAATAAGGATAGTCATCCGGTGCGATGCGCCCGTTTGCGGTTGCGATCACTCCAGAGGGCGGGTTGTAAATGCTCGGAAGCTTATCGAACGGAATGTAGTTGATCCACTCGTGGGCGTCATCGGTTCCGCTGACCAGAAGACTGCCGTCCCCTGAGGCGCGAATGGGAACCCTGCCGGTCGCCTGATAACCGATATTGCCGTCGACGTCAGCATAGACGACGTTTTGTCCGGGCGCGTCGAGCAGAGAAAATGCTTTGCGGAATTCATCCCAGTTCTGCGCGCTATCGACATCGAAGAACGGCATGTGCAGTCCGTCGTACAGCGTCCAACGAAGCGCGATCTGGCGCGTCTCTCCCGGCAAAATATCGCTGATGATCGGCCCGTGGCGCGTACTTTTCACATCCAGCGTCACGTCAGGCTGGCCTTTGACATGGATGACCTCTGCGCGATGCTCGGGTTGCCGCCAGCCTTGCGGAGTTTGGTACGCTCCCTGCGCATTGAAGTTCTCGATGAATCCATCGGTGACCGTCGGACCGATGTTGGTAAATCCCCACGCAATCCGCTGGTTGTGGCCGACGATCACGAAAGGCATTCCCGGCAGCGTCACGCCGGCAACATCAAAACTGCCCGATTTGAGATGCGCCTCGTACCATAGGTTCGGCATTTGGTGGCCAAGGTGCATGTCGTCGGAGAGCAACGGCTTTCCCGTGACGGTGTGCGCTCCCGAAACCACCCAGTCGTTCGATCCATTCGCGGCCTCGCGAGGAGCTTCGAAGGCTTGCTGCGCCCAGAGTTTGATTGCTCCCGCATCGATTCCTCGGTGCTGGGTCACCGAATTGTCGAGGCTGCCATCGTCGTTATCATCATCATCATCGTCGTTAGAATCATTTTGATTGTCTTCGTCACCTAAATCTTCTTTCATAACCGTGGGCGGACGATCGTGAAACGACCGGTTCACGTACAAATCAGCGGTCAACTCCGGCCCCAGCTTGGCAAGAATTTTTTCCCGCCTTAGTGTGTCGCCGAAGGTGTAGAAGTTGAGATCCTTCACCATTTGATTGGCGATGACGAGTGAATCTTCCACCTGCCAGGGCTTAGGACGATATTTTAGAATTCGAAACTCAATCGGAAGGCTGCTCTGGTGTGCCTCGATGAAAGCAGTCACGCCGCGCGCGTACGCTTCGAAACACGAAAGATCACGCGGGGTGGCCAATTGCATCGATTTCCCGGCTGCTGCGCGCAGGCCCAGAGTGCGCTGCTCGCGGTCGATCTTGAGCGTATCGGGGCCCAGAATTTCCGAGAGTTCGCCCGCTGCGAAGCGGCGCATGATATCCATTTGCCAGAGCCGATCCTGGGCGGTGACGTAGCCTTGCGCGAAAAATAAATCCTCCAGGGTCGTAGCTTCGATTGCGGGCACGCCCCGGGCATCGCGCATAACTTTGACCTGCACAGAGAGACCTTTGACTGCGAGGCTACCATCGACCTGCGGCAGGGCCGAGCGGGCGATGAAATAGCCGTAGGCCACCATGCCTGCTGCCAGGACGGCGACAATCAACAGAAGCCAAAAAATAATCCGCAACCCGGTTGTACGCCCGGAGGTACGCACGCCGTTTACGGCCGAAGTGCTCATGAGTATGTTGATTCTAGGGTCAGATGGCTGCGATGCACAAATGCTGTTTGCCCTGGAGGTTCACGGATTGGCACGGAGAAAGCGAAATCCTGATTTTCTGATCCGTGAAAATCTGTTGGATCGGTGGCTCCATCTGCTGAAAACGAATTTCATTTTCAAGTTACCGCGATGCTATGCTGACATTTCATGTTGCAGAAGCGCATCGATGACCAGCCTTCTATCTCGCGCGAGATGGTGCGCGAAGCGCAGGAGATTCTCCATCGCCATCTCAAGCGCGTCGGCCTGAAGCAGACGGCGCAGCGCGACACCATCCTGCGCACCTTTCTTGAGACCCGCGACCACCTTTCCACGGACGAGCTTCATCGCCTGGTTCAGAAGAAGGATGCGGGCATTGGCTATACCACCGTTTACCGCACCCTGAAACTGCTCGCTGAATGCGGATTGGCCAGCGAGGTCGCGTTCCATGACGGCATTGCGCGCTACGAGCACCAATACAACCGGCGCAGCCATCATCACATGGTCTGTACGGAGTGCGGCAGTTCGGTGGAGTTCTTCTCCCGCGAAATACAGCAGTTGGAGCAGGAAATTGGCCGTAAACACAACTACGCTACCACGCGGCATACCTTCCAGATTTACGGTGTATGCGAAGACTGCCGCAAGCAGAAAAACGGCGCTGAGTGTTAGCAGCCTGCTGAAAAACTCCGATGGGTCAGGTTTTGGGAGGGGCACGACTGCAGTCGTTGCCGTGAAATCCTTCAACACAAACCGCGCTTCAGCGCCTGCGGGTCGCTTTCGGCATCAGTAGCGGTTTTCAGCAGCCTATTAGGCAACTTCCTTACAGTTGTCCCAGAACCCTAAGAACTAAGGACCCAGTCCTTTTTCACGGGTGCAGCATCGCCCCCGGCGCCAGCCAGTCGAATGGGTGGAAGGGAAGGTTTCGCGCTATGCCGAATAAAATGATCACGGCATACAGTGCGCGGATGCAGATCGCGGGCAGGAATACTCGAGGCAGATATTTTCCCCGAAGTTCGCGAGACGCATAAGAAGCCGCTCCGTAAATCAAGAACGGCAGCAATAGAACCGTCAACGGGTTCAGCGCCCACGCGGCGCGCAGATTACCCCGCAAAAGCTGATGCATGGCCCGCAACGAACCGCAGCCCGGACAATACCATCCTGTGAAATAGCGCAGCGGGCAGGGAGGGAATAGTCCGGATGTGGCCGGGTCAAAAAGAAGCAGCATCCCCAGTGCTGCCGCGCCCGCAGCCAGCGCCACGATCAGAAATTGTTTTTGCCGTTGATTTGCCATGGATCGCATCGGTCCTCTAGCGGTTCATGTGGCTAAGGGTTCCGAGCAACAACAACATGATCCAGATTACTATTGCTCCGAGTCCTAAGCCGGCCGAAATCCAGCACCACAACTTCGCGTTTTTGGAAGACTGCTGCGCGCCGGCTATGTCGCCAGCGGCGAGTTTGCCGTTGACTTGAGCGGCATAGACAATCGCCGGAATGCCTGCAGGCAGGCAACATAGGATTGTGGCGAGGATTGCGAAAACCAGATAATTCTGCACGTAGACGCCAGTGGCCGGAACCATCGGAGCCTGTTGTGCGTAGGCTGGCGGACCGCCGGCCTGCAAAGTCCTGCCGCACTGATTACAAACGACCGCATTGTCGGCATTGTTTGCCCCGCATTGAGAACAGAACATTCTCGTTCCTCCAACTCCGCGAATTTCCACAGAACACTACTCTTCGATCTGCGACCCGTCAATCTCTTAATCGGTTCGGCTGGAGTGTCTTAGGCTTATGCAGCCAATCCATGGGAACGCCCTGCGATTCGCTCCGCCGGAAAAAACGGCTACACTGAAAATGATGGATTAGCAACGATAGCCGAAACTGTGCCAACGCACCGACCTTATGCCCATCTCCTGTCCTGATTGTGCCGCCGAGATGCCCGACCCTGCCGCATTTTGCCCCGGCTGCGGCCGCCATATGCAGCCTGTCCTCCGCGCGCGCGGAATTGTGGGCGGGCTGCCTGAGACTGTGGCCGGCGCTCTGGCCTACTTTCTTCTGCCGGCGATCGTCTTCCTTCTTGTGGAGCCTTATCGCAACAACCGCTTCGTGCGCTTTCATTCTTTCCAGAGCCTGGGTTTCTGCGCGGGTGCTGTAGTGGTCGGAGCGGCTCTCCGTCTTTTGGGCTTGCTGTTTTTCTTTATTCCCGTGCTCGGCCTTCTCCT
The DNA here is from genome assembly GCA_963818935.1 of uncultured Acidobacteriaceae bacterium. Taxonomy (GTDB): domain Bacteria; phylum Acidobacteriota; class Terriglobia; order Terriglobales; family Acidobacteriaceae; genus Sulfotelmatobacter. The sequence continues at coordinate 132,983 of CAWFUK010000034.1, read as the reverse complement.
GCTCTCCTTCGTGGTGAGCCTTGGTTTCTTCGTGCTCTGGATTGTGCTGCTGGTGAAGTCTCTGCAAGGAGAGATGTTCGAACTGCCCGTGGTTGGCCGCCTGGCGGAGGCAAAGACTTCCAGCAAATAATCCGAATTCCCCTTGCCGATTTGTTGTTTGCTTCCCATGCGGCTTTCTGGTATTTTTCCGCATCGCCGTTTGGAGCTGAACGTATGCCGTCTAAGAGGCGGCGCTTTCGACGATACGATTCTCCATAACGACTAATCGTCGAATGAGAGAGGGGGATACCAATGGCGTTTTGCAGTGTGTGTGGTACACAAATTGCCGACGGCACGACCACGTGCGCGGCACACCGTGGTGGCGTGGCAACCGCCCCGCCCGGCCCTGCGACAGGAATGGCTGACAATGTGGCCGGAATGCTCGCCTATGTAACTTTCATACCGGCGATCATCTTTCTGGTGACGGCGCCCTACAACCAGAGCCGCTTTGTGCGCTTCCATTCTTTCCAGAGCATCTTTTTCACCGTGGCCTTGGTCGCGATCCAGATCGTTCTTACGATGCTGACGTTCATGCCGTTTATGTTTTTCATCACCGGACCGTTGCATTTGCTGGTGGGACTCGGGGCTCTGGTGCTGTGGATTGTCCTGCTGCTCAAGGCCAATCAGGGGCAGATGTACAAGCTGCCGGTGATCGGCGACATGGCGGAAAAACAGGCCGGTTAGGCGCGGGGCTTCGGCGATAGACTGGAGTCGATTCGCAGCCTGCTTGAGGTGTGCTTGGGCCGGGAACGCTTTATTCGATCCGCCGCTCTTGACTTTCTTCCCCTAAGCAGTCAATCCTATTAGCTTTTACCCGCCCGGTTGCAATGTGCCGGATTGCTTTTCCGCAGCGGGATTCTTTGTGCCTGGGGATTGGATTGAAAGTCAGAGTCTTTTACCACGACAAGTGTTTCGATGGCGCCTGCTCCGCTGCGCTGTTCTCTCGTTTTTATCGCGAGCGGATTCGCGAAGACGTCGACTTCAGTTTTTCTGGGCTGCTCCACCGCGCGGGCTCGCTGTTCAACGAATCCGACTTCAATGGCGACGAGAACGCCATTGTCGATTTCAAGTACTCCAGTTCGCCCAAAATCACATGGTGGTTCGATCACCATCAAAGCGCCTTTCTTTCCCCTGCCGACGCGGCTCACTTCGAGCATGATGAGAGCAATCGTAAGTTCTACGATCCCGATTTCAAATCCTGCACCAGCTTCATTGCCATGGTCGCGCAGCAGCGTTTTGGCTTCGATCCCGCCCCGGTCCAGGAACTTGTACATTGGGCCGACGTAATCGATGGGGCGCTTTATCCCGATGCCAAAACCGCGGTCGAGATGCAGGCTCCTGCCATGAAGCTGACCATGGTCATCGAGTCTGCGCCGGACCAGCGCTTCGTTCCGAACCTGATTCCGCTTCTGGCGGCCCAGCCCCTCGCCCAGATTCTGGAAGCGCCATTTGTCGCGCCGCTTCTATCGCCTCTGCTTCGGCGCCATGAACTCTCCATAGAAATCATGAAACAACGCACCGAGTGCGTCGACGGAACGATTTTCTTCGACGTTACCGATCACGATCTGGAGGGCTATAACAAGTTTGTCCCCTACTACCTGCATCCCGAATCCATCTACAGCGTCGGATTGAGCAAGAGCAGCTTTCGCGTGAAGGTGTCGGTGGGATCGAACCCCTGGGCGCCTCAAGAGCCGGTGGTAAATCTGGCGAAAATCTGCGAGCGCTATGGCGGCGGCGGACACGCTCGAGTGGGCGCAATTTCTTTCAATCCAAATCAGCACGCCGCGGCCATTCGGGCTTCCCGGGAGATCGTGAATGAACTGCGGGCTGCAGTTCGCAACGGGAAGCATTGAGATGCGTCGTGGATCGATAGTGTAGTTGACGCCGTCCGGGCCATCTTAGAGCGGGTGTTGACCAACGGTTGAGGATCAACGACTGGCCGCGGCCATCGACCTACGGCCTACTCCGTGGTAGTCTGGCCATTCCTTGCGAGCATGCTCCCGCCGGCTAAGAAATTCGATAGGCTACGCGCTCAGAAGAATGTTTTGCGGGCAGTTGCTTCCGTCGAATTAACCAAAGGGGTATTGGTTCTATTGGTTGGTATTGTAGCCATTCTCCTGATCCACAAAGATACATGGGTAATCGCCGAGAGTTTGCTGGCCCTGCTGCACATCAGCACGGACCGGCGCTCGGCGCAGCTTTTCCTCGATTTTGCCGACGACCTCACCGACGCCCGCTTGTGGACCGCGGCCAGGCTCGCCTTCGTTTATTCTGCGCTTCGATTTGCGGAGGGCTATGGCCTGTGGAACCAGCTTACCTGGGCGGAATGGATGGCATTCGGTTCGGGAGCACTGCTGCTCCCGCTTGAGATTCGCGCGCTCATGCGTGGCATCACGGCGCTCCGCGTTCTCATTTTGCTGGTCAATCTGGGCATCATTGCCTACATGGGTTTTCTGTTGCGGGCCGGACGCCGGGAACGCAAGCGGCTTCGAGAACTCGGAGCCAAAAGCCACGACAGTCATGGCATTTAGAGCCAAATAACTCTGGCCGTGGTGCCGAAACTGCATCATAGTGAGAGCGGGGTTAGTTGCTGGCGATGACTCTTGCGAAGTCGATGTAGCCATGCTGCACATCAGTCCGAATCAGCTTCACCTTCATGCGGTCTCCCACATCGACGCCGGTGTGGCCCTGCGCCAATAATCCTTCGACCTGGGGTTGCAGGGCGCGAACAAAAGTTCCTTTGGGAGTGACTCCGGTGACCACGGCATCGAAGATCGCCCCAATGCGGTTTTGCATCGCGACCGCTGCCAGGCGTTTTGACATCTCCCGCTCGACTTTGCGCGCGGCGTCCCCTTTGGCGGTGCAGTTGGCAGCAATCGCGGACAGTTCCTCGTCGGAATAAGGATTCCGTTGCCCTGCCAGCATCGCCTTTACCAGGCGCTGCGTGACGATGTCGGCGAAACGGCGATTGGGAGCCGTCGAGTGCGTATAGTCTTGCACGGCCAGGCCGAAGTGGCCCGCCACGGGGTCGCCCGGGCGCTCGAGGGCGTATTCTCCCATACCAATTAACTTGATCACGGCTAGCGACAGGTCCGCAAAATGGTCCGGATCGGCACTCTTGCGCTTCAGCAGAAAGTCGTTGAGCGCCTTTGAATCGGGATCGGGGGGAAGTTTCTCCCCGTGATCAGCTGCCAGTTGCATGATGCGGTCCCAGCGCTCTGGCTGCTTCACGATGCGCCGCAGTGATGAGACTTTGTCGAGCATTCTCGCTACCACGCCGTTGGCCGCGATCATGAAATCCTCGATCAGTTGAGTTGCGTGATTGGATTGCTGCCTCACTACGCCGACGACCCGATCGTTCTGTACTAATGGCATCAGTTCTTCGGTCTCAAGACTGAGTGCCCCTTCTTCATATCGCCGGCTGCGCAGCTTTTGTGCCACGTCGTCCTGCATGCGTAGTTGGTTTTGCAAGTCGGCCGATGCTGAAACCTTCGCGGGGGCTGTTGCCGTGCCTTCCAGCCAGGCTCCCACCGAGTTGTATTGGAGCTGGGCCTGGTTACGCACCAACGCGCGATAAACGTTGCTGGAGATTATGTGGCCGTCGCTATTCACCACAAACTCGGTGACTACGCTCAGCCGGTCTTGATTTTCCAGAAGGGAAGTCTTGCCCGTCGAAAGCTCCTCGGGCAACATGGGAAAGTTTCGGACTCCTGCGTATACCGTAGTGGTCTCCGAAGCTGCATGCTGATCGATTGCGCTGTTCTTGGGGATGAACGCGTCGAGGTCAGCAATACCAACCATTATTTTCACTGCTCCGTTAGGGAGGCGTTCGGCAACTTCGATCTGATCGAGATCGCGCGAGGTATCGTTGTCGATTGACGACCACAAGAGGTTTCGCAGATCGCGCACCGCTGCTCCGGCAACCATGGCTGGAGGATGGACTCGCAGGTCTGCGAGTTGTTGTTGCACCTCTGCAGGGAAGTCTGGCTGGAAGCCGTGCTGCCGCATGACATCTTTGGCGACGGCTTGGAGATCGATGTGAGGAGCGTTGGGCATAGTTCAGACTTCGAGGTTCATTCGGCGCCGGAAGGCGCGATTAAAGTGGAGAGGTTTGCGGCACCGCTGAAGCAATGCCGCGATACAAAGCGTGCGATACAAACCTTGAGGCCTACTCCGTGACCACCGCTTTCACCAGGTTTCGCGGGCGATCTACGTTGTATCCCTTTTTTGTGGCGACATAATACGCGAATAACTGTAGCGGGATCACTTCGACGATTGGCAGCAGCAGCTCGGGAGCGGCCGGAACAAAGAAAACATCGTCCGCCACCTCGGCCACTTCGGTGTCCCCTTCCGTGGCTACAGCAACAAGCTGTCCGCGCCGTAGCTTCACTTCCTTCATCACGTCAAGCGTTCGCCGGTAGCGCAGTACGGAATCCGGATCGCCGTGATCGCAGGTTGCCAGCACAACCACAGGAAGTTTTTCGTCGACCAGCGCGTTAGGGCCATGCTTCAACTCTCCAGCCGGATAGCCTTCGGCGTGCGCGTAAGAGATTTCCTTGAGCTTGAGGGCTCCCTCGCGCGCTATGGCATAATGGACGCCGCGTCCCAGGTACAAGAACTTTTCCGCCTGATAATGCCTCTGCCCATATTGTTCGGCGAGTTCATCCCAGGTTCGGAGGCAGCTGTCGATCGCCTCTGGCAGTTGCTTCAGGCGCTGCAGGTACGAGCGCGTCACCTCCGTAGTCATGCGGCCGCGTTTCCGCGCCAGAAATAACGCCATCAAGTACAGGATTGTCACCTGGGTGGTGAAGCTCTTCGTTGCTGGAACGGCTAGTTCTGGCCCAGCTCCTGTGATCAATGCGGCATTGGCTTCGCGGGGAATCGTCGCTCCCGCCACATTGGATACCGCAATCGTCTTCACGCCACGGGTGAGCGCTTCGCGCTGCGCTGCAATCGTATCGGCTGTTTCACCCGATTGCGTGATCACCATGACGATGGGTTCGACCGTCGCGTGCGTCGAGCGATAGCAGTATTCGCTCGCGTATTCCACGTCGACGGCGACGCCGGAAAGATCTTCGATCATGATCTCGCCCGCCAAGCCCGCGTGGCGGCTCGATCCGCTGGCCGCGATGATTAGCTTTTCGAAAGTCAGCAATGCACTTTCAAGGGCATGCAGTTCGCCGGGAAACAAAATGTCGTTTTCCAGATGCTGTTGAATGGTCTTCGCGATGGCCTGGGGCTGCTCGTAAATCTCGCGGCGCATCGCATGGGAAAAGGTGGCCGGGTCAAAGTTTGACTGATTTGTCGTCATCATCGCCAGCCGCGAGGGTAAACCATTTGCGCCCGTGCGGCAAACTCACAGCCAGTACCGCGTACCTGGTAGCGAACAAGAAACTATACCTAAAGTGATTACCCTTGGTGACCGCCGTAACTACTTTTGAGCAGAATTACGCCTGTACCCTTGCTATTCGCGATATCGTTTAGGGTTACGGTTCTTTGCAAATGAATCTTCGTCCGAAAGCCGATGACGAAATTCAGCATCATTATTACGTGCTTCAAGCAAGAACGATTTATCCGCCAGGCGGTAGATTCGGCCTTAGCTCTGCCCAACCGCGACCAGGAAATCATCGTTGTCGACGACGCTTCTCCAGACTGCTCGCCACAAATCCTAAAAGAGTACGGCGATCGGATACAGCTCATCAGGCATGAGAAGAACCTTGGAGCCAACGCCGCCCGGAATACAGGCGCAGCCGTAGCGCACGGCGACTTCCTGGTTTTTCTCGATGGCGATGATTGCTTCCTTCCCTGGGCGCTTGATCTCTACGCCTCGATCATCAAACTGAAAAAGCCGAAGGTCATTCTTTGCAGGATGCTCTTTTTTGAGGGAGTGACTCCACAGCCGCAGTTCCGCGACTTTGGAAAAGCTGTCGAAATCGCTGAATACGACGCGGTCCTTCACAAAGACCACTGCTATCGCGGCAGCGCGAGCGCTCTCGTCATCGAGCGTGGGGCGTTTCTGAACGTGGGCGGTTTCACCAGGGAAATCTTTCCTTGCGAACTCGAAGATCTGACCACTAAATTAGGCTTCTCGTGCAAGACTATCCAAATTTTGTCACATCCCACGACCGCCTATCGTATGCACGACCTGAACACGGTGCATCAGATTGGGCTGTTTGTAGCTGCCATGGGTGTCGTGGCCCGTAAAGAGAAAAATGGAGAGTATCCAGGAGGATCGGCGCACCGCCTCGAGCGTTACGCTTACCTCGGCGGACCGGCTGCTTACTGGTTTGTTCGCGCTTTGCGTGACGACCGTCACGGGCCGGCCCTCGGCCTTCTTGCAGATAGCTGGTCGCTGATGGCTGTCGCCGTTTGCTCGCGCCTCTCGCGAAGAATCAAGGGCCCAAGCACCACGCAATGGATCAAAGTACCCTTCGCCAGGTCAGCGTTGGTGGCCGTGCCGGTTCCGGCGGAGGCCCAATCTTACGTGAGATAATGCGGGTTGGTCCCGCGCTTACTGGCCCCGTAGCTCAGATGGATAGAGCAGCGGTTTCCTAAACCGTTGGTCGGCGGTTCGACTCCGCCCGGGGCCCCCATCTTCAATTACCTACCAGGCGCGATTTGTTCCAGCTTTTTAGTCAGCCAGTCCGACCAAAGGTGCTGCCTTCTCTTGCGATGCACCGATGCGCCAAGATGCCGCAATGCGCAACAAAACTCAGGAGAACATGCGGAGCCGGCTCCAATCCTGCGAGATCGGAGCTTTGAGCACGCAGAACGTTACCGTCGCGCCCTGCTCCAGGCCGTGCACGCCGTACGGGACAGTCAGGTGCCCCACGAGAGTCGCGGATGAGCACATCCAGGCGACGTCCGACGGCTGGTAGTCCACCATCAGCGCGTTCGTCGCCACCAGATCGCTGGGAAGCCAATACCAGTCGCTCAGCTGAGGGCTGACGACCACGGGGAGCGATCTTTTGTCGCCGTAGATCTGAAGCGCGCCTGGAACACCGTAAAAGGCCGAGATGATGATCGTTCCCGCCCGCTTCGAGTCAGGGAGATTGCCGTACATCGACTCGACCTGGTGGGCGATGTCCTCCCACCCCACGCTGTCCGCGAAAAGCTCGTTCTTGGTGTCCAGGCCGAGCGAGTGAATCCGGTCTGGTGGCGTGAGAGGAAGCGTCAGCTGAGCAAACGTCAGCAACTGGAGCACGCAGGCAGCCGCGACTGCGATCTGGAAACCGATGCGCAGCTTCGGCCGTTTCACGCCGGCGACCGCCATGAGCCCCTGAGCAAGGGCGATCGGCACGGTACCCACCGCGTAATACGACTTGCCCACGAACATGAAAAGAACGAGAGGAAAAAGGCAGGCGATCCCGACGGGTCGTAGGGTAGCACTGCGAAACAGCGACACCAATCCCGCCACCCAGAGCGGAATCAAGAAGAAGAGATAGACCACGATCAGGAGCACGTTCATGGCAAGGCCGCCGCCGGAGCCTTGGTGATTGGCTATGTAGATAAGCGAAGGGAAACCTTTCGCAACCTGCCACACAAGGTTCGGCGCCCAGATGAGCAGCGCGATCCCGGCCGCGATCCACGGATACCGCGTCCGCAGGTCCGAGCGCAGCGCGGGAGTAAACAGGATGGCAAGCCCGATGGCAGCTGCCAGACCGCCGATCGTATATTTGACTTCGAGGCCGATGCCCAGCGAGAGGCCGAGGTAGAGCCAGTGCCTGGGGCGGTGCTCTAGAACCAGGCATAGAAAGCAGTAGAACGTGACCATCCAGGTCACCTCATCGAACGTCACGGTCTGATAGACCCAGTTTGCGCCAAGGAAGTAGGGCGCCGTGACCGCGATGAAAAGGGCGAGGGCCTGCTGGCGGAGCGAGCCACCAAGCCGCCGCACGTATGCACCTGAGAGGACCACCATGAACGCACCCAGCAGCGTCGGGAGCAAGCGCAGCGCCCACGGTGTGGTCCCCAGGAGGTTGGTCTCCAGACGCGCAAGCAGCGGGACTATCGGCGGAAAATCGACATATCCGAGTGCGGGGTGTCGACCGCAATCGATGTAGTAGAGCTCGTCGGTGTGGAAGCCGAGAGTGCCGTTGGTGGCGAGATGCACGAGGAGAACGACCAGCGCCGCACCCCCAAAAAGAAGTGGCTCTGCAATACGCCGCGGCTGTCGGGCGCCAGCGCTGATCGGCATGGCAGATACCATAGCAGCCCTCCGAACGCCGACATTATACTTCGGGCTCGCTGTGGCAGCGCTAACGCGAAGGCTTTTGGAAGGCCCGACGGGCAAGTCAGGACAATAGCCGAATCCGAGCTACAATGACCTTGCCCGAATACTCGCTAACGGAGAGCGCCCTCTCTCCATTTCACGCTGAACCAGCGCACTGTCTCCCATCCATTACGTTGAAAGTTATTTGCCTTGTGCCGCAAGTTTTGCGGCCGGCGCCATGATTGTGACCGAATCGGGTTGGGTCCACCCGGCGGTCCCGCTGGTCAAATCTAACCGATTCATCGTGATTTCAGCTTGCCCTGATCGTCTTCCACTTGCAGATAGTGGTAGTTCACTTCTTTGCTCTGGAACGGATCGTCTTTGTCGCGTTCAATCGGATACGCGTGCGCTCCCGCTCCGCCGGTCACAAAGTAGGTGATGCCGCCGCGCTCGTGGCGTTCGTAGTTGTGCACATGTCCAGAGAAAACAACGATGCGAGCGCGGAGGTTCTGCTGCCGCGCTTCCAGCATCTTAGCCAGGTCCATCTCCTGCGAACGGGCGGAATGGCCTCCGCCGAATTTCTTGGCGTCCGAGGAACTGGTATACGGAGGGTGATGAAGAACGACTAAAACGAAGTCGACATCACCAGGAAGACTATCCAACTTTCGGGTGAACCATTGCCCTTGTGGACCTGAGATTTCGCTGAGCGAACTGTCCAGAACCAGCATCAGGATGTTGGCGGCGCGCACCGAATAGTAGCGGCAGTTCTTGAGTTCCGGAAAGCGTTCGAAGTAATTGCCCAGCGCGTCTTTCTCACTGCCGTGCAGATCGTGGTTGCCCAATGCGGGATACACGGGAATCTTTTTCTCACGCCACACCGCAGTTTCCGCGTCATAGATCTTCCAGTCGTCCTTATCGTAGCCGTTGTAGACGATATCTCCGCCGAACGAAATAAACGCCGGATTCGTCTGCGCGATCGCCTGCACCAGCGCTTGCCGTACCGGAGGATTCGCTGCATCCGTATCTTTGGGATCGTGAAAACGGGAATCTCCATAAACTACAAAATGGAAGGGCGTGCTCACTTGCAGTTGTAGCTCCACTGGTTCCGGGGGCGGAGTATTTTGCTGCTGCGAGGTCGAGCGCATGCAGGCAGTGCAACTGACAAGCGTGACAATCAACAGTCGCTGAATGGCTTTCATCGAGACACACCCACTCCTTATCTCTATCTCTCTCTGACGCTGGCACAACTAGATCTCAAAACTGCAAAAATTGGTTGGAACATCGCTCTCTACAGACATCCTATCGGATTTGCAGACTCTCGATGATCGGATCGAGCCGTTCTTTAAAAGCATCGAGTTGTCCGGCCGGCAATTTAGCAAAGAACAAGCAGTCGTATTTTCGCCGCAGACTCCTGCCATCCTGCCCCTCGGCTATATCTACCTTCCCACGACTAGCACTTCAAACTGTCCAGCCTCCGCCGTCGACAAAAAAAGTCGGTGGGTTTTAAGATCCAGCGCCATTGTTCAACTTTCAGGGAACGGGCATTGATCGTGAGCACTACGCTCGCATCTTCCAGGTTGTTGTAGATATATCCCGAACCGTCAGCTACGGCATATTCAGGGCCTCCGCTGAGATCGACCGTTCCCGCCACCTTTCCGTCCGCCGCCTGAATCGCCGTGGCGCTGTTGCTATCGCCATTAAAGGCGAAGACGCGTGCCGTCGCAGGCTCGCGGCGCGGGCATTGGCCTCGCGATTGCCGAGTGGATCGTTCAGCAGCATCGTGCATCGATCAGCGTTCAAAGCTGCCTCGGCAAGGGATCTTCGTTCTCCGCCGCTTTCCCAATGCAATCAACCTCCACTGCCTTGGATCAGACCGCGAAGTTCGCAATCCTGGCAACAGGAACGTATGACTCTTGAGGAAAGAATCCTGCCGACGCGCATGCTCAAGCTTTTGTGTGGCGAGCTTTTTCCTGTTCGCGCGTTCCACAAGCCTACAGTGGTTACTGTATTTCGTAGTTTTGAACAGAATGGCTAGCATAGAGCGGTAGTTCTCCCCAAAGCTGCCTAGGTCGACGAAGGTGGGTCGTCGCCACATAATATGAGCGAGCGGAAGCAAGCAGAAGCAATAACGGGTCTGTTGGCCGCCATTGTAGCCTCGTCCGACGACGCCATTATCAGCAAGAACCTTGATGGCATCATTACGAGTTGGAATAAGAGTGCCGAACGGATATTTGGGTACACCCCTGAAGAAGCCATCGGGCAGCCTGTCACCCTGATCATTCCACTAGAACGCCATGCCGAAGAGTCAGACATCCTCGCCCGTCTCCGTCGAGGGGAACGGGTTGACCATTTCCACACCGTCCGCAGGCGGAAGGATGGCAGCCTCCTCGATGTCTCACTGACCATCTCTCCCGTGCGCGATTCATCGGGGCGTGTCATCGGAGCCTCGAAAGTGGCGCGGGATGTTACCGCGCAAAAGCAGGCCGAGCGAGCATTACGGGAAAGCGAACAACGCTTTCGCGTGATTACGGATGCTTCGCCCGTGATGGTCTGGATGGCAGGGACGGACAAGCTTTGCTATTACTTTAATAAGGGATGGTTGGATTTCGTCGGGCGCACTCTCGAACAGGAGTCAGGCAATGGCTGGGCGGAGAATGTGCATCCCGAGGACTTCGACCGCTGTTTGCAAATCTACATTAGCAATTTCGATGCGCGTCGTCCCTTTGAGATGCAGTACCGGATGCGCCACCACACCGGGCAATATCGCTGGATACTGGACCGGGGAGTGCCGCGCTACGCCCCGGATGGAACGTTTGAAGGATATGTTGGCGGTTGTCTCGACATCCACGATCAGAAAGAGGCGGCAGAGAAAGTTCGGGCTGCTGACGAAACCTTGCGCCTGATGAAAGTTCAGGATGAAGAACGACGACGTATCGCCCGCGAATTACATGACAGTGCTGGTCAGACGCTTACGGTACTTGGATTGAGCCTTGCTCACCTGGTGGATCGGGCACAGGTCATTGCTCCAGAGTTGGCTAAAGAAGGAAAAGAGATCGAAGCAATAGTTCAGCAACTGCACCGTGAGATACGAACAACCTCTTATCTTTTGCATCCGCCGTTACTGGACGAATGCGGTCTCGGGTCAGCGGTTCGAATGTACGTCGAGGGGCTGGCAGAACGCAGTGACGTAGCTATCACACTGGACGTCGCCGAGAGTGTTGGAAGACTGCCAAGCGACATGGAGCTTGCGATCTTCCGGCTGGTGCAGGAGTGCTTAACAAATATCCACCGGCACTCTGGCAGCAACACCGCTCTCATCCGGGTAGTGCGCGAGGCACAAAGCGTCCGAATCGAGGTGCGAGATCAAGGAAAGGGCATATCCCCCGAGCGCTTGTTAGAAATTCAGTCCCACGGCGCCGGTGTTGGGATCCGGGGAATTCGAGAGCGTATCCGTCAACTCCACGGCGAAATGAAAATTGAGTCGAATGCTTCAGGTACTTCTGTGATTGTCAGCATTCCGATACCGAAGGAAGTCCCTTCAGCGGAGACGGAGCCGCTGCAAGCCGCGGTGTAGCTGTCACTGATGAGCGATGGGCTCGCAAGGTGCGATCGTAAAGTCCAGAGACTCTTTCCAAGGATTTCGTGTCGTTCCCCCTACAACGCCGCAGACCAGGATCGTGTTGACCGGCATTAAGGGCTGACAGACCGGTTCCTAAATCGTCGACGGTCCACTCCGCCACGGGCTCCATCCATACTGCAAAATCCTTCATCTTGACGAGAGGGGATGGCCGTGGGATTCTCAGGGGTCCCAGGCTCGGGTGCCTCCAGCCCGAAGGTGGGCTCTCCGGCCTGAGCACATAGATCGACCCAACGTCAGAAAATCTGTGGGTTACGTTGCGACTAGCCATTAGTCGCCATTAGGGGGATTCATGAAAGTGCTCAGGCTTTCTCTTGCGCAATTGTGCGTTTTGATTTCATTGGCCTGCCTGGCTTCGGGTTCGACGACCGTCACCCTTTCGCCAACCAGTTTGACATTCGCCCAGCAAGCCGTGGGTACAGTAAGCGCCAGCCAGAACATCACGCTGACCAATACCGGCAATACCGTGGTCAAGATCAAGAGCATTACAGTGAGCGCGCAGTACGAACTCACACAAAACTGCGGCTCGGGACTCAAGGTAGGCGGAAGTTGCTCGCTCAGCGTCAGTTTTGCTCCGACCTCGACGGGAACGATCACAGGCACGGTGACGGTCACCGATAGCGCCACCGGCAGTCCGCAGACCGCCAGCTTGACCGGGACCGGCATCGGCGGAGGTCCATCCGTAACTTTATCGCCCACCAGTTTGACCTTCCCCACGCAGGTTTTTCACACCAGCAGCGCAGCGCAGCCTGTGACTCTAACAAACACCGGTTCGAGCGCACTGACCATCACAAGTTTCACCCTGACCGGCACAAACCCGGGAGATTTCAGTCAGACGAACACTTGCGGCACATCCGTAGCCGCGGGATCAAGTTGCACCATCAGCGTCACCTTCACGCCGCTGGCAAAGAACGGTCGAACCGCGAGCCTGTCGATCGCCGACAACGCCGCTGGAAGTCCACAGACCGTCGCGCTTTCGGGCACGGGCACGATCGTGGAGTTTTCCGCCAGCACTTTGGCGTTCGGCAACCAGAGTGTAGGAACAACCAGTTCATCTCAGATCGTTACCGTCACCAACGCAAGCCCCACCAATGCCATCAGCAGTGTTGCCATTAGCCTGACTGGAACTAACCCGGGCGATTTCGCGCAAACCAATACCTGCGGAAGCACCATAGCAGCGGGAGCAACTTGCAAAATCACCGTGACCTTCACACCGACGGTTACAGGTTCCCGAGCGGCAACAATTTCCATGGCCGATAATGGAGGCGGAAGTCCGCAAACGATTGCCTTAAGCGGAACCGGCATTACCGCCGGCATCAGCCAGATTCAGCATATCGTCTTCATCATCAAAGAAAACCGCAGCTTCGACAGCTATTTCGGCACCTTCCCCGGAGCCAATGGCGCGACCAGCGGCCCCGTGTCGGATGGCTCGACCATCACGCTCAACCACTTGACCGATGAAGTCCGCGACATGGGCCACGACTGGGTTGACGCCTTGACCGCGATCAACGGCGGCCTGATGAACCAGTTCGATCTGGTCAACCTGGGCAACATCGATGGCGACTACAAGTCGATGAGCCAGTTCTATCAAACGGACATTCCCAACTACTGGACTTACGCGCAAACCTTCGCCTTGTCGGACGCCACTTTCTCGTCGCTGCACGGCGAAACCTTCCCCAATCACCTCTACACCATCATGGCCGACAGCGCCGAAGTGATCTTCAACCCGGTGGGTCCGAATGGCATTCAGGCCACATCGTGGGGTTGTGACGCCGCGACGGGCACCACCGTCATTACTCAGACGCCAGAAGGTGTCCAGAACACCGTCTTCCCGTGCTTCGACAACACCACCCTGGGTGATGAGTTGAGCGCCGCCAATATCTCATGGACTTCCTACGCGCCCATCGAGAACGCTAATGGATATGTCTATAACACTTACGATGCCATTAACCAGATTCGCAACACTAGTGCCTGGACCGAGCACGACGTCAATTGGCAAAACTTCATCTCCGATGCCACCAACGGAAACCTTCCTGCCGTAAGCTGGTTGGTCGCGGACTCGAATGACAGCGACCATGCGCCCAACAGCGTTTGCCAGGGCGAGAACTGGACGGTTCAACAGATCAACGCCATCATGCAGGGACCGGACTGGGGCTCGACGGCGATCTTCCTCACCTGGGATGATTTTGGCGGCTTCTACGACCACGCCCCTCCCGCCAACCCCGATTACTACGGCTTCGGACCGCGGGTACCGATGATCATCATTTCTCCCTACGCGATACCGGGCTTTATTGATCACACCGAATATGAGTTTTCTTCGGTGCTGAAGTTCATTGAAACTCGCTTTGGGCTCTCCTCGTTGACCCTGCGCGATGCCGATGCCAGCGATATGACTGCGTCGTTCAACTTCAGCCAGAATCCTCTGCCGCCTCTGGTTCTGAACACGCGCACCTGTCCCGACCCCGGGCCAGTGGCGACCCTCGGGCACAGCCAGGTCAACTTCGGAAATGTGGTCGTCGGTACCAGTTCGACCATCACCGAAACCTTCCAGAACACGGGAGACCAACCCCTCGATATCAGCCAGATCACGGTCGGCTCGCCCTATTACACCCAGACCAACAATTGCGGTTCGGTGGTAGCCGCAGGTGCATCGTGCACCTTTAACATTACCTTCAGCCCCACCAAAACCGGGACCCACAATTCGAACATCCAGATCCAGGACAATGCCTGGACTACGCCGCAGTTTTACTACACGTACGGCACAGGGGTGACATCGTCCCAGGGCGCAGACCCGAATGCGCCGGCGGTCCAGGATCAGCAGCGTACCATGCAGCCCGGCGATGATAATGACGCCGACGACTAAGTGAGAGGTCGGCGTCATCCCGAACGTAGCCGTACTTCAGGCGAAGTGAGGAATCTCCCGCTGATCCGCCCTGGCGCGCAAGCCACACCCGGCGCTTCTCACAAGCTGCCGGCGCAGTTACCATCGATTAGCTTTCGTCTGCGTCCGCCACGCTGCACCGGAAATTGTGCTATAGTATTTCTAACGCTACTGCCACGGTTTGCTCGTGACGCGGTGATCCTGTTGGATCAGATTCATCTCCGCTTTTCCTGCCCGCCGTTTATTCAGCGTAAATCCAAAAACTAAAGCATGAGCGGCGTGGGAATTCACTGTACGTGTATGACATCAGGCCTCTCCAGAAAGAACAATTACGAATGACAAGTTTTACCGAACTGCCGCTATCTTCTGCTTTGCAGCAGAGGCTGGCGAATGCACAATTTATCACCCCTACACCGATTCAGGAGCAGGCCATTCCGCACGCTCTTGAAGGCAAAGATGTGCTGGCAACGGCGCAGACCGGCACGGGCAAGACGCTGGCTTTTCTCATCCCGGTGATCGAGATGTTGCAGCGCGGGCCCTCCCAAAAAGTTCGCGTGCTGGTGCTCTTGCCCACCCGCGAGCTCGCCATTCAAGTCAACGAAGAATACGAAAAACTTCGCGGACGTCAATTAGCCAAAGCCGCGCTGGTGATCGGCGGCGTCTCGGAAAAAGCTCAGATTCAGTCGGTGCGGAACGGTGCCAACCTGGTCATTGCCACTCCCGGCCGCTTGCAGGATTTCATCACGCGCCGCCTCATTGATCTGCGCGGCGTCGAGATTCTGGTACTTGATGAAGCGGACCGCATGCTCGATATGGGCTTTCTACCCGCCATTCGCCGCATTCTTGCTATCTTGCCGCAGCGGCGCCAAACTCTGTGCTTCTCGGCAACGCTGGAACAATCCGTCGCTGGCTTAGTGCACGATGCCATGCGCGATCCGGTCCGCGTGGCTTTGGGCTCGGTGCTCAAGCCCGTTGAAAGCGTTCGCCTGCAGGCCTTTGAACTGCGTCCGGCCGAGAAACCGGATGTCTTACGGCAGTTGCTGTACCAGGAAAAAGGGCAGACCCTGATCTTTGCCCGCACCAAGCGCGGCACAGAGCGGCTGGCCAAAGAACTGGTGCGCGAGGGCTTTTCCGCGGCGATGATTCACGGCGACCGTTCGCAATCGCAACGTAACGGAGCACTGGCCGGATTTCAGGATGGAAAGTTTCAGATCCTGGTCGCAACCGACGTCGCCGCTCGCGGTTTGCACGTCGATGACGTGGCCCACGTCATCAACTACGATCTGCCCAAGATGGCGGAAGACTTCATCCACCGCGTGGGCCGCACCGGTCGCGCCGGATCCCAAGGCTTGGCTACCAGCCTGGTCTCAGGCGGAGAGGTCATCGAACTGCGCCACATCGAGCGCGCTCTGAAATTAAAAATCGAGCGCAAGCAGGTGGATTGGGCGAATGCCGAACGTTCCCAGCGCGTGGTGCAAAACACTTTGGCCAGTCGCACGCTGACCAGACTGCCCGGCGAAGTGTTCGCATAAACCGAAAATTGTACTACACGAAAAAGGCGCGTCTTGAAGACGCGCCTTTTTTATTAACCTCACTTCTTATTGACTAAAGATATTTACGGATAAAAGTTTACGGTTCGGACTTCTCCGTTTCACGTTCCCGGGGAAGGCTCGAAGATATCGGCGTCTTCCGCGCCTATTCCGAACATGGCGGCTTGCTCGGCGGCGTGGCGTTGCAACTCGATCAGATCGAGTTCGCTGGAATCGCTCGAAGACCCCAGGGGTTCTTCGGTCTTGCGTTGCGTGCGGCGCTCGGCTTTGTCGCGCTGTTTCTGCTGTCGTGTGTGTTCTTTCTGGCGTTTGGTAAAGCTTGATCGTCCTCGTCCTGGCATTGAGGCCCTCCCATAGTTAGTTTTGGCAATCAATCTTTTGCGAATCAGGGTACGTCGCGCTGTTACTACCAGCGCGGCTCTCGTGGCTGGCGTGCGTGGCCTTGGTAATCGTCCCGGCTGCCACTACCACCACCCCCAAAACGCCTTCCGCCGCCTCCTCCGCGGGGTGAATCTGTTTTAGGTTTTGCTTCGTTGATCTTCAACGCTCGGCCACCCAGTTCGGTTCCATTCAAGGCCGCGATCGCTTGATCGGCTTCGCCGGGATTGGTCATTTCCACGAAGGCGAAGCCGCGGGCGCGTCCAGTTTCGCGGTCGGTTACGATACTGACGCGCTCGACCGCCCCGTGCGCCTCAAACAACCCGCGCAGTTCGGGTTCCGTAGTGCTGTGGGGCAAGTTGCCGACGTACAGGTTCTTCATATTCTTCTCTTTCTTGGCGCAATCTTAACTTTCTGTGGTCTTTCCAGCTTCGCTGCTGCAACGCTTCTCCGAGCACGGCTGCTGCAAACAAACTGTGGCTTAGGATTCGCGCCCGCCGGCAGAATCCGGCTCGTTCGCCGCGGGCTGTGGAGGAATCATGTGCTTTTCTGCCAGCGCCTTCAGCATCCGTTCGTTGCGCTTGCGCCGGCCGATCTTCGCTCTGCGCCGGCGGTTAAATCTCGCTTTGTCTCCGTTGACTGCGGACATAGTTTGTCTCCTGCTCCGTAAGCGGGTTCACATCAACCCTGGTTAACCTGAATTGGGATTGCAGAAACAAACTTCAGGAAGCGCTCAGAGTCGCCACGTTTCGCCTTTCCGAGGAATTCTCAATCGCGAAGGCGCGACGTGCTGTCAGGGTGTCTTCGAGGTCAAGACCTTCAGTATACGCTGCCTTGAGGTGTGGCTGTCGAGAAATCGCTGGTTGCTCTTGAGCCTTCTTCTTAACGCGGAGTTTGATTCGTCCGATTTTCTTTCATCGGCTCCCCTTTTCTCGGTGGTCGACTTCCCCGTAGTATCCTTGGCGAACACTTTTATCGGAAGATTGATTTACTTGAGCATGGAACGAACTGCTGATGGTGCGGTGATTGAATTCCGCGACGCTACTTATACGCTGCCCAACGGCCAACCTCTACTCGCGGGCCTGAACCTTCAGGTGCAGCGCGGCGAAACGCTGGTCTTGCTCGGGCGCAGCGGCTCTGGTAAGACCACCACTCTGAAGCTCATCAATCGATTGTTAACGCCGGCGAGCGGCGAGGTGCGGGTCAACGGCGCGCCCACTTCTGCCGCCGACCTCATCCAGTTGCGCCGCAGCATTGGCTATGTGATCCAGGAGTCGGGTTTATTTCCGCATTACACGGTGGAACGAAATGTTGGTCTTGTCCCGCAGATTGAGGGATGGCCCAAGGAACGAATTCACGCGCGTGTCGAAGAGTTGCTATCGTTGGTTGGTCTCGAACCGCAGCTGGCGTCACGCTATCCTCATCAACTCTCGGGTGGGCAGCGCCAACGCGTCGGAGTCGCGCGGGCGCTGGCGGCAGATCCCGCGATCCTGCTGATGGATGAGCCCTTTGGCGCGCTTGATCCACTCACTCGCGATGAGTTGCAGCGCGAGTTTCTCTCTCTGCAGAAACGGCTGAATAAAACCGTGGTCTTCGTCACCCATGACCTGCACGAAGCACTGCGGATGGGATCGCGCATTGCACTCATGGAGGCGGGCAAGCTGGTAACAATTCTTTCTCCGAAAGATTTTCTGCGATCGAAGGATCTGCTGGCGGCCGCTTATGTCCGGGCATTCGGGGGCGGTCTCGATGCCGTGGCGAACGGAGGCGCGTCTTGAATTTTTTCCATTTCCTGGCCGAAAACCGCGATCAGGTTCTCGAACTCACGCTGGAACATCTGTGGCTGGTGGGAGTGTCAACGCTGCTGGCGGTTCTGATAGGCGTGCCCCTGGGCATTTTGAGCGCCCGCTGGCCGTTGTGGAATCGGCCCGTGCTCGGCACCGCGAACCTGATTCAGACCATCCCCAGCCTGGCGCTAATTGGTTTTTTACTGCCCGTACCTTGGCTCGGAGATCGCGCCGATCGCCTCGCCATTCTCGCCCTCACGCTCTATGCCTTGTTGCCCGTGATTCGCAACACCTATACCGGAATCCGCGGTGTCGATCCAGCGGTACTCGAGGCCGGCCGCGCCATGGGTCTGACCGATGCCCAGTTGCTATGGAAAGTTCAACTGCCGCTGGCCATGAGCGTGATTTTTTCCGGGGTGCGAGTCGCGGTTGTCGTCTCGGTAGGCCTGGCGACCGTTGCCGCTGCTATCGGTGCGGGTGGGCTCGGCGAATTTATCTTCCGCGGCCTCGCCATGGTAAATAATCAACTCATTCTGGCGGGAGCAATTCCCGCTGCCGTGCTGGCGCTGTCTGCTGATTTTGGTCTGGGCTGGCTGGAGAAGCGGTTGCAGCCACGATGAAGCGCGCTTGGCAGAACGGGCGCCGTCGAGCATGGTCTGGGGCAGAGCGATCGTGTACTCTCTCCGTCCTCATCCTCTCTTGTTTGCTATGCTCGTGCGCGCCTTCCCATTCCGACCGAATCGTCATCGGCTCCAAGAATTTTACCGAGTCGCTCATGCTGGGCGAACTGCTGGCCCAGCAGATCGAAGCGAACACGCATCTGAAAGTGGAGCGCCGCTTCTATCTGGCGGGAACTTATATTTGCCAGCAGGCCATGCTGGCAGGGCGCATCGATATCTATCCTGAATATACGGGCACGGCGTTGACTGCCATCCTCAAAGAAAAAGTCGGCGGCGATAGAAATAAAGATGGCGATAAAGATAAAGATGCGGTGTATCAGCGCGTCAAGCGTCAATACGAATCGCGCCTTGGCCTTACCTTGGGGCCGCCATTTGGCTTCAATGACACTTTTGCTATGGAGATTCGCGGCGATGAGGCGCGGCGCTTGCATCTGAAAACTCTCTCTCAGGCCGTTGCTTCCGCACCGCACTGGCGTGCCGGATTTGGCTACGAGTTTATGGAGCGTCCCGATGGCTACAAGGGATTGGCTGCGGCTTACGGGTTGCACTTTGACGGTCCTCCGCGCGTCATGGATCTCGGCCTGCTAGCCCCCGCGCTGAAAAATCATCAGATCGATATTGCCGCCGGTAACGCGACCGACGGCCTCATTCTGGCGCTGGATTTGTTTGTTCTCGAAGATGACCGTAATTATTTCCCGCCCTATGAAGCGGTCGCGGTGATCCGCGAACAGACCCTGCAACAGCATCCTGAAGTGGCGCAAGCAATTGCGGAATTAGGCGGAAAGATTAGCGATCGCGAGATGCAGCAGCTGAATTACGCGCTCGATGGCCAGCATCGCGATGTGAAAGAAGTTGCACACGCATTCCTGAGAAGCAAGGGATTGGTCCCCTGAGTTAATCAGAGAAAATCTGAAAAACATTGTTTTGGCTGCGACTTCGCAGGCCGTGGTTCATCTAAGAACACGGTCAAAGGGGCGGAGAATTGCACTCGCGTAGGGGCATCACCCTATACTACCCGGAGCTTTCGGGGCGTAGCTTAATACCCTGTGCGCCCGGTATTTCACTATTCTCGCGGTCACGCTGATTTCGAGAGGACACCATGCTAGCCACTCACGACACCGTTATCCGTCACGATTTGATGGATCAGATTGCTGACGCCCGCCGGCGCACCGACGATCTGTTTGCATTGGTCAAAGAAGATTCGCTTTACCAGCGTCCCATTGCCGAGCGTCATCGCATCATTTTTTACATCGGGCATCTGGAAGCTTTCGATTGGAATCTGCTCAGCCATCGCGTTCTGGGAGTGAAGAGCTTTCATCCTGAGTTCGATCACCTCTTCGCCTTCGGCATCGACCCAGTGGGCGGCGGATTGCCTAACGATCAACCTCCTGATTGGCCTTCGATTGCGGCCGTGCGGGAGTATGTAAACGAGATTCGGACAATTCTGGACGACAAGCTGAGCGACGCTCTGGCCAAACGTCCCGTGGCCTTGGCTGACGGGTTTTCGCTCGACACGCTTTTGAATGTGGCCCTCGAGCATCGGCTCATGCACGCGGAAACCCTGGCCTACATGCTCCACCAGTTGCGGCTGGATCGCAAAATTCGACAAGCGGAATCTGTACTTGCTTCATCTTCGCCGGTGCTTCCGCAGAGCATTGAAATTCCTGCAGGCGCAGTGACTCTCGGCCTCCGCCGCGATCGCGAGGTTTTCGGATGGGACAACGAATTCGAAGCTCATACGGTCGAGGTTCCCCGGTTTTCGATTGATCGCTACAAAGTGACGAACCGGGAATATCTCGAGTTCATCGAGGCGGGCGGATACGATACGCAGAAGTTCTGGAACGTTGGCGATGCGGCCGATGAAACCGACTGGCAGTGGAGAGCTGAGTGCGGCATTTCGCATCCCGCATTCTGGAGGCGCGAAGGCAATCAGTGGCTTTACCGCACCATGTTCGAAGATATTCCCCTACCTCTGGACTGGCCTGTGTATGTAAGTCAGGCCGAAGCGAAAGCATATGCGCGCTGGGCGGGGAAGTCATTGCCCACTGAAGCCGAGTGGCAGCGCGCAGCCTATGGCACCCCAGACGGTGATCAACGACTTTACCGGTGGGGCGAAGAGCTTCCCGATTCCTCTCGCGGCAATTTTGATTTCGCTCGCTGGAGCCCGGTGCCGGTAAATTCTTTTCCCCAAGGCCAGAGCCCATTCGGCGTCGATGGAATGGTCGGCAATGGGTGGGAGTGGACCTCCACTGAGTTCGGCCCGTATCCCGGATTCGATCCCTTCTCCTTCTATCGTGGATACTCTGCCAATTTCTTCGACGGCAAACACTTCGTTATGAAAGGCGGATCGTCGCGGACGGCTGCCTGCATGCTGCGGCCCTCATTCCGGAACTGGTTTCAGGCGCACTACCAATACATCTATACGGGATTTCGTTGTGTGAGCCGCTGATCTGAATACGCACCATGCAACGCGCCGTTCGTCCAACGTTGCTGACTCGACAGGAGCTTTCAATATGCTGGTTCATGCGATCACTCCCAACACCACCTACGAATTCGCTGACGACGTGCGCGCCGGGCTCACCAGAGCAGGTCAGAAAGAACTGCCCTCGAAGTATCTTTACGATGACGTAGGCTCCGCCTTATTCGAAGTGATCTGCCATCTGCCAGAATACGGCCTCACCCGCGCCGATGAGCGCCTGCTGCGGCGCCACAGTCATGACATCGTAGAGCGCCTGGCCACTCCCGTCGCGGTGGCTGAACTGGGCAGCGGCAGCGGCAAAAAGACGCGCCAGATTCTCGAAGCGCTTTGCCGGCGCCAGCGCACTCGTTATTATCCCATCGAGATTTCCCGTGCCGCGCTCCTGATGTGCGAACGCGAATTGAGCGACATCGATTCGGTCAGCATTCTGGGCTTCGAGCGCGAGTACCTCGACGGTCTTCTGGAAGTGGCCGCCCAGCGCCGCGCGGGACAACATCTTCTCGTATTATTTCTCGGTAGCACCATCGGCAATTTTGATCGCATGGCCGGCATTAAGTTTCTAGCCCAGGTTCGCCGTATCCTTCAGCCCGGCGATTCGCTTCTGCTGGGAACCGATTTGGAGAAACCGCATGTGCAACTCGTGCGCGCCTACGACGACGAACTGGGCGTGACTGCCGCGTTTAATCTGAACCTGCTGGCCCGCATCAACCGCGAACTCGATGCTGATTTCAATCTCGCCCACTTCGAACACGTCGCAAAAATTAATCACCAGGAGCGCAGCGTCGAAATGCATTTGCGCTCCACTTGCCGTCAGATCGTGAACCTTCCTGCGGCCGAACTTGTCGTTGAATTTCTCTTAGGTGAAACCATCTGGACCGAAAGCAGCCACAAGTACTCGCAGGAGGAAGTGTTCTCCATGGCCAGCACGGCGGGATTCCGCTGTGAGGCGCAATGGATCGACGAGCAATGGCCTTTCGCAGAGAGCCTGCTGATCGCGGAATAACTGATCGCCAGCTTGCGTCCTTCCTTCATCGCTCGCGTTGCCTCTTTCCGCGTCACACCGAGCCTCACCTTTATTGGTTAAATAAAAGTAAATCGAAGTAAATCTTTGTAAAGCACGGGGTTTTGCGTCATGCGCGATGTAAATTATTAAGTAGGTGAATAGAAAGCGCATGAGAAAAATTCCACGCCGGGCGCTGGCCCTCGCGGTCTGTGCCGCAGTCGCAGCTTCTGTCGGCGCGTCTTCGCTCCCATCGAGCTTCGCCTCTGCTCCCGTTGAACAGGCGCAGAACGCGGGCACGGTGACCCGCCGCATCGGCGCGGTGAAAGCGATCAATGGATCGACGATTACTCTGACTCCTGATTCTGGCCCCGATATTACGGTCACGGTGCAGCCCACGGCTCGCATCCTTCGCGCCGAGCCAGGCGAAAAAGACCTGAAGAATGCCACACCGATACAGTTGCAGGATCTTCAGGTTGGAGATCGCATCCTGGTTGGCGGCAAAGCGTTGGATGACGGCGCGTCGCTTACGGCTTCGGTTGTGGTGGCGATGAAGCGCTCCGATCTGGACGCGAAACATCAGCAGGATTTGCAGGACTGGCAGAAACGCGGAGTGGGCGGGCTCGTCAGCGCCGTCGATGCATCGGCCGGGACCGTCACTATCTCGGTCACCAGCTTTTCGGGCAAGAAGACTGTCGTTATCCATACTTCGCCGAAAACGGTGATACGGCGATACGCGCCGGATTCGGTGAAGTTTGACGATGCCAAGGCCGGCACGCTGGCCGAGATTCATCCCGGCGATCAGATGCGTGCGCGCGGCGAGCGCGATGCTGATGGCACGGAATTAAGCGCCGACGAAATTGTCTCCGGCGCATTTCGCAATGTGGCTGGCACGGTGAATTCTGTCGATGCAAGTTCATCCACTCTTAACGTTCACGATTTGTTGTCGAAGAAGAATGTGACCATTAAAGTGACCTCCGATTCACAGCTTCGGCAGTTGCCAGCGGAAATGGCGCAGCGCATTGCTATGCGCTTGAAGGGCGCGGCGGCTGGAATTCCTGGCGCAGGGGGCGCGGCAGCGCCTTCCGCCAGAGGTGCGGGATCCGAGCAGGGCGGGGCGCAGGGCGACGTTTCGCGTCAGGCGCCGTCTAACGGTGGAGCGAACCAAGCGGGTATGGCCGGTGCGGGAGGCGGCATGAGCGGGCGTTCTGGGGGCGCTCCGGATTTCCAGCAAATGCTGAGCCGCATGCCGGCGACTCCTCTGACCGATCTACATAAAGGCGATGCCGTAATGATTGTCTCGACCCAAGGCACAGGGGATGCCGTCACGGCGATTATTTTGCTGAGTGGCGTTGAGCCGATCTTGCGAGCCTCGCCGAGTGCCGGGCAAGCCATGATGATGACGCCTTGGAGCCTGGGCGCGCCCGCCGCCGACACTGGGGGTCCATAGTTTTTAGCCGTCTTGTTTCTCCAGCAAACCTCAGTTGGGCGATCCGCTGAAGTTCTGATGAAGAGCCAAGGGAAAACCTTTGACACAGGGGATCACAGGATTGCCGGGACTCAATCGAACTTCCTGAAGGCAAAGGCTTATTTCGTGGATTGGAATGATAAGAATAATGAAGTCTCTTAGCTTTCGTCATTTCTTGCGCACTCTGGCGCGTAGTTGTTCTTTCGGAGTTGTCTGGTTGCTGGTATGCGCGACGCTTGCGCTATCGCAGTCGCCGGCGGCGTCTTCGGCATCGCAGTCGGGTGCGGGCACGCTGCGCGGAATCGTCACTGATCCTTCGGGCGCAGCGATTCCCAATGCCAGCGTCGTTCTGACCCCGGCGGCTTCCTCCGCCTCGCCCATCAAGTCGCAAGCCAACGGGCAAGGTCAATACGAGTTCACGGGGGTGCCTGCCGGGCAGTACACGTTAAATGTCATCGCCAACGGCTTTTCCATCTACGAAAACGACAACGTGAATATCACGGCCGGGACACCATTGCGCCTGAATGTGTCTCTGGCGATTCAAGTCGAGCAACAGAAGATACAAGTATCGGATACCGTGCCGACGGTCGATGTGAGTCCTGAGAACAATGCCGGGGCCATCACGATTTCTGGCAAGGAACTGGATGCACTGCCCGATGATCCTGACGAATTGCTGACCGATTTGCAGGCCTTGGCCGGTCCCTCGGCCGGACCGAATGGCGGGCAACTTTATATTGATGGTTTCACCGCTGGCGAGCTTCCTCCCAAGTCATCGATTCGCGAGATTCGCATCAATCAGAATCCGTTTTCGGCGGAATACGACAAGCTCGGCTATGGCCGCATCGAAGTCTTCACCAAGCCCGGTACCGACAAGTATCATGGCCAGTTTCTAGTCGACGGAAACGATGCTGCGTTCAACACGACCAATCCCTTCGCCGGTGCTGAGCCCGGCTATTACAGCGTGCTCTACAATGGCAATCTGGGCGGCCCGATCAGTAAGAATGCATCTTTTTTCTTCAACGCCCAGCGCAGAAACATCAATGACCTTTCCGCGATCGACGCGGTAGTTCTGGATTCGAACTTGCTCCCGTATAACGTGCTGGAGTCCGTCCCAACGCCGCATCAGCGGACAAATCTCAGCATGCGCTTCGACTGGGCGCCCAGCAAGAACAACACCTTGACCGCGCGGTACCAGTATTATCGCGACACCGAAACCAACAACGGCATCGGCCAAACGACGTTGCCGTCACAGGCCTACGATACCGGTTCGACCGAACACACGGTGCAGATCAGTGATACCCAGGTCTTCGGCTCGAAAATTGTGAATGAGACCCACTTCCAGTTTCTTCGCGATGCCGACGGCCAGACCGCAGCCAGCACGCTGCCCACGGTGAACGTATTGGGTTCATTTGCCGGCGGCGGTGACGGCCAGATCAGCAGCGACTACCAGAACCACTACGAGTTGCAAAACTACACCTCCGTGATTCATGGCGCGCATACCATCAAGTTCGGCTTCCGCTTCCGTGACATGACGGAATCCAATGCTTCCACCAACGGCTTCAATGGCACTTTTACTTTCTCCACGCTGACCCAGTATCAGCAAGCGGAGTGTGCCGTTTCAACGGCTCCTCCTCCGGTGTGCCTCGGTTTGCCCGCGGCAAGCGCGCAGCAGTTAGAGATTACGCAGGGTTCGCCGTACGCGGACATCGAGGTCTACGACATGGAACCCTATGTGCAGGACGACTGGAAGGTGCGTTCGAACCTTACCTTCAGCTACGGCTTGCGTTATGAAACCCAGAACCACATCCGCGATCATGTGGACCTGGCGCCGAGGCTCGGCATCGCCTGGGGCGTGGGCGGGAAGAAGGGGCCGCCGAAATTTGTCCTTCGTGGCGGCGCGGGTATTTTTTATGACCGCTTCCAATCGACCCAGATTTTGCAAGCCGAGCGACTGAACGGAATCACGCAGCAGCAGATTGTCATCGATAATCCCACGTGTTTTCCCGGGCTCAACCAGCCTATTACCACGCCCATCGCCGACTGCGGATCGCCAAGTTCGAAAGGCTCTGCCATCTACCAGATCAATCCCTCGGTGTACGCGCCGTATACGTTGCAATCGGCCATCAGCGTGGAGCGGCAGCTCACGAAATCCGCGACGCTCACCGTCACTTACTTGAGTTCTCGCGGCTTCGACCAGTTGCTCTCCATCAATTCGACGGCGCCCGTTCCTGGCACCCCGTGCTATCCCAGTCCGACTTGCGTTTCTCCCACGACCAACATTTATCAGTACGTCTCCGAGGGCGTGTTCCGCCAAAAACAACTCATCGCGAATACAAACATTCGCGCGGGCTCGAGGCTACAGCTCTTTGGATACTACGTGCTGAACTATGCCAACAGCGACGTTGGTGGCCTTTCCAACACCACCGGGGCTTCCGCTTTTACCTCAAACTCGTACAACATCAGCCAGGACTATGGACGCGCCGCGTTCGATACTCGGAATCGTTTGTTCCTCGGCGGATCGACCGGTTTGCCCTATGGGATTCGACTCAGCCCGTTCCTGGTGGCAACTTCGGGCAGTCCTTTCAACATCACCAGTCCGTACGATCTAAATGCCGACACCATTTTTAACGATCGGCCTTCGTTCGCATCGCCCGGGGCCACATGTGGAGGAAATATTTATTGCACCCCGCTGGGAAACTTCAATGCGACGCCCGCTGCCAATCAGGCGCCAATCCCAATCAATTATGAAACTGGTCCCTCCCACGTGGTCCTTAACCTGAGACTCAGCAAGAGCTTTAGCTTCGGGCCGAAGGTAAAGTCGGGCACTGGAAATCTAGGCGGTTTCGGCCCGGGAGGCGGCGGTCGTGGCGGAGGCGGACGTGGAGGGCCATTATTCGGCGGCGGCGGTCCGATGAATTTAAACGGAAACTCCGACCGGAAATACAACCTCACCCTCAGCGTCTCTGGGCGAAATGTGTTTAACAAAGTGAACCTGGCCAATCCCGGTGGCGTCCTAGGATCGCCATTTTTTGATAAGTACAACAGCGTTCAAGGTGGTCCGTTCTCGCAGGGCGTTGCCGTGCGACGGGTCGATTTGCAGGCGACGTTTAGCTTCTAAGTCTCCCCTTGGCAATTTCGACCGAGCACGTCTCTTCGTGGCTAAAGCCAGATGGGATGCGGCCAACTGCCGGCGCGGCTTCAAAGCTTCGACGCGGTTAAGGTATTCTAGGAAGTCGTCCATTTGAATGCCTAAACCGTCCAAAGCCGTGGGCCGCTAATCAGTTTGTCCTCTTTTCATCCAACCAGACGCCAGTTTCTGTACTCAGCCGCTGCGGCTGGCGCAGCCGCGCTGGCCTGCGATTCTTTTGTCCTGGAGCCGAATCGTCCCCACATTATTCGCCAGGATTTCGTTTTGCCGCGCTGGCCGGAGCGTATGAATGGATTCACGGTCGCTGTGCTCAGCGACTTTCACTACGACCCTTATTTTTCTGTTCATCCGCTGCACGCGGCCATACCGATGGTGAACGATCTTCACCCCGACCTGATCGTCCTGACCGGTGACTTTGTTTCTATTCCACTGATCGAAAGCCGGCGGAAGGCGGCGCTGGCGGCCGAACCGTGCGCTCACTTGATTAGCCAGATGACCGCGCCCCATGGCCTGTGGGCGGTGTTGGGAAATCATGACGACCGCACCGACCGCAAGCACGTTACGCACGCGCTTCAGGCCGAGAACATTCAGGTGCTGGCGAACCAGTCGCAGGCCATCGAGCGCGATGGCGCGCGCTTCTGGCTTGCCGGAGTGAATGATGTGCTCAGCCGTACGGCAGATTTGCCGAAGACCTTGCAATCCGTTCCAGATGGCGAAGCGGTGATTCTTCTGGCCCATGAACCTGATTTCGCCGATCACGTTGCGAAGTATCCCGTCGACCTTCAGATTTCAGGGCATTCGCACGGCGGCCAAGTTCGGTTCCCCTTCTTGCCTCCGCTTTATCTGCCGGATTTGGGTAAGAAATATGTATGGGGCGCTTATCAAGTGGGGCCCCTACCGCTCTACACTAACGCCGGGTTGGGCACGCTTCGAATTCCTATGCGCTTGAATTGCCCGCCGGAAATCACGCTGCTTACCCTGCGGCCTGCGCAGAAAGCCTGATCCGAACCGGGTGATCAGGCGCTAAGGCTAAGCGCCAAAATCCAGTCCATTTGTGGCGTGACTAAGATCCGCATCCCTCGTCCCCGCCACTGAGTTTTTCGTTCCAAGTCGAATTCGTGTCCCCCTGAACTTGACCGGCTGGCAGCATGAAATATGCAATTGACTTCACATGCATATTCTCAAGTCGCCTGGGCCGCTCTTAATTCACGGATAACAATGCACTTAGTCCCGCCTGGCTCTGGCAGTCCAGTTGCCAATATATATCGGATGCCCGGCAGACTTGGTTCGTCCGGGAAGAGGCTTCTCGCAAATGCTCCGCTTCTGGCCTTGCCTTTTGATGCTTGCACTTCCCGCGTCCAGTGCCGCTTCCGTTCCACCCCCCGCAACCCGACTGCGGCAGACAGCCTTGGCTGAGCGCGAAAAGCAGGTCTGGAAGACCCCCCTCCGCATTGCTGAGTTTAGCGATATTCCGCATTCGAGTGCGCGGCGTCGTTGCGAAGATACGCAGCCTCCCGAGGCGCTCACCACTCCCGACCCTCTGCTGGGGCCGGCGGGAACGGGGTTCAAGATCAAAGTCAGCTTTATCGTGGGCGCCGATGGCCGCGTGCATAGTCCCCTGATCCTTGAAAGCGCCGGACCGGCGGGCGATCGCAACGTGCTGCGCACCGTCAAAACGTGGAGATATCGTCCCGCTATGTGTAATGGCGTGCCCACCGAGGCGGAAGGCAAAATTGAGTTCTCCCGCCGCTAAGTTACTCCCGTTTGCGGTGAGCTCGTCCCCTGGCTGCTAAAATAGCGGCATCCGCACTTGCGGTCGCATCGTGGACAAAGACAAAATCTTCCACCAGCCCAGTGCTTCCCCTGCTTCCGACGAAACTGGGGCGAGCGAAGCCGCACCCAAAATTGGCCCGCACAATCCCGCGCTGGGCGAGATTTATCAGCGGCTATATCCCGAGATGCGCCGGCCCAAGCCGAATCAGGAAGCGATTGCCGCTGCTCTGCAAGCCATGCAGCGGTTGACCATGGAGGCGGATTCGGAAACGGTCGCGGAGCAGGCAGCGGTAGAACAGAACACCGGAGAGCGCGTCGCTTGCCAAGTCTGCGGACATCAAAATCGCAAAGGCAACAAATTCTGCGGCGGATGTGGGCTCGCTCTTGGCATCGAGTTTCCCGGTTTGCACGAGGCGGCATCGGTTGACGGCAAGGCCAATAATCCCACATCGATCGAGTCTCCGTCACCGCCCCCAACTCCGCCACCCGCGCCGGAAGTCGCCCAGGAGGTTCATCCCCCTGCGGGCGCGGAGGCCGGAACACATTTCTACCATCATCACTACCACCACCATTATTTTGAGGGCGGCGGACAAATGGATACGAGTGCTGCCGCGTCCCGACCGAATGCTCCGGAGAGCGCTCGCGAAGCGGATCGGATGAGAGTTGCCGCCGCGGCCAAGGGCGAGCCGATGAGCCGCAGCGAAGCGGCAGTCCGCCGTTTGACGCAAGAGTGGGTGTTGGCCTGCAACACCCGCCAGCTCGATGAACTGATCGAACTCTACGCCGCGGACGCCCTCGTCTTGCGCTCGAACCTTCCTCCTATACGCGGCGCAATGGCGGTGCGGGAATTTTTTCATGCTTCGCTCGAGGCTGGTCTGGGAGAAGTCGCCGTCGAACCCTTGCGCGTGGAAGTCTCTGGAGATCTGGCCCATGAAGTGGGCCGCTACAGCGCGCTGGTTCCGGGAATTGCCGGTAAACGCCGCGAGGAGCGCGGCAAATATCTGTGGGTCTTCGCCAAGCAGGCCAATGGAGACTGGAAGCTGATTTCGGAATGCTGGTCGAGCGATCTCGCGCTTACCAATCCGGAATCCGATGTTCCCAAGCCGGTCGCTCCAACCGCAAAACGAAAAGTCTAGATTCAGTCACACGGGTCGTCCCCCGCTTAAAGTCGGGCCAGAGCGAGCCAGGCGCACCTTCAGCCGCCCCGGCATCCTGCTAAGTCCCCACGCCCAACCCAGCCAGATCCTGTTGCAACTGCTCCAGCCCCTGCATGTGAATGGTTTTCATGCCTAGCTTGGCGGCGCATTCCAGATTCAGCACGCGGTCGTCGATAAAACAGCATTCCTCGGGATCGATCTGCGTGAGTTCCAGGGCCAGGCGGTAAATTCCGCTCTCCGGTTTTCTCAATCCGACGAAGCAGGAGCTGACAAAGAGGCGGAAGATCTCGCGCAAGCCAAACTTCTCGATGCGGTAGAGATTCAACTCCCGCGACTCGTTATTGATCGTGCCCATCAAGTATTTTCCGGATGCCGCGAGCGAGCCGGCAAAGGCGAGGACCTCCGGCTTCGGCCGCGACAACGAAAACATATAATCGCGAAACTGTTCGCGCGCGAAATTACGCTCGCGGTAGAACACCGTGCGATCCAGATATTCGTCGAGCGTGATTTCCCCGCGCTCGAACGAGGACACCACCATCTCATGCCGCGAGTGAAACTCTTCATCGTCTAAACCAAAGTGCTGGAGCGCGGCACTCCGCTCCGTATGATCCCAGGCATTGCTGAGCAGCACTCCTCCCACGTCCCAGAAGATGGCTTGAATCCTCGACAAGAATCCCCCTCTTCATCTTTATTCAGACTAAGAGTTTAGCAGGCTGATGAAAAACTCCGATTGCGTCAGCTTTCGGGAAGGCATGACTTCAGCCGCGTTAGGTTTTGGGAAGGGCACGACGTTCAGTCGTGCGGTCAAGTCATTTCAATACTAACCGCGCTTCAGCGCCTGCGGGCTGCTTTCGGCATCAGCAGCGAATTTCTCAGCAGCCTGTGAGATCAATTTCTGGACGGGGAAGGGAACGGCAGATCTCGAACACAATCAATTAATGGCTAGTGTCGGTATACCGTGGTGTCGCGATGATAATTTCGCCAATCGAACCAATAGTCTTTCAACGCCGGAACGCGGTCGAGGCATTTGCCCTGCGCCGCTCCCGACACCGCGCAACCCTGAAAGTTCCACTGGCTGCCGGTCGTGGTATCGAGAAGCTTCCATTCCGTTTTTGCCGCAGCGCTTTTTGCTTCACTCCCCTTTGGGCCGGATGACATTTTCTCTTTAGGGTCACTCTCCGCTTCGGCATTTGCCTGCAAAAAGAATTCAGCGTCGCGGTCGTCGATGCGGCCCACGAAAGCGCGAAAGGATTTTCCATCCGGACCAACCACCAACAGCAGCGGCATCCCGTTGACCCGGTCCAGCACGGGCGATTGTTGGCTCAGCGTCTCCCAGGGGTAGGCGCGCGCAGCCCCGTTGATGCTGATTCCCACGACCACGTCGCGCGATTTCAATTCCGTGCCCGGAAAGCTGATCACCACCGGAAGTTTGGCGACCTCGGGCTCCCAATTACTGTCGTATTCCTTGGCGTATTGCACGACGGGCGCGAGCACCTGGCCAGCGGGGGACTCGGCTCGCCACTCACCAAAAGTCAATTCGTCGCTGAGCACCAGATCGAGCGCTGCTCCTCGCAGCGGGCCGTAAATGGCCTTGCCGGTGATCTGCTGCCACCAGCTTCCGGTTTCTTCATCGCGCATCAGGAAATTCTGATTGTTGATTCCGGCGAGATAAAAATGCAGCACTCGGCCATTCACCGTTCGCGTCCACACCAGACCGGTGTGACACAGCGTTCAATAGGTCACCGCAATCGGCACTCCGCCGACAACATCGTTGAGCACGTGGTGATACGCCATCTGGCTGATGGGATACGCTCGAGCCTCGTTGCCCATGCGAACTGCCATGATCATCTCTTTGGCATCCAGCTTAGTATCGGACGCAACGAGAAATTGCTGAGTCCTGATAGGGTGAAACATCCATTCAAAATAATTCTGGCGCGACATGATTGCGGAGAAGGTAACGATCAGAAGGCTCAGCACCAGCAATGATTTGCGCCAGCGGCCGACTCTGTTCCAAAGAGCGATGGCCAAGGCAAAACAGCCAAGCGTTGCAATGAGTGTGCCCAGCGGCGCGCGCTGCCGCAGAGCCATCGCAACCACTAGCCCGCCCGGGCTCTGGTGTGTGAAGGGACGAATGATGAAGGCGGGAATGAAGAATAGTGCGCTGGCCGCGAGGGCACAAAGACAGAAAGCAATCCATAGGAAGGATTGATTCCGGCGACTGGGGCCAATTGGCATCCGGCGATGCTACGGGAAGCGGCTGAGCAACGGAATAGTATAAAAAGATCAGCAGCCGATTTATCAAGCTCAAGCTTTGAGTTTCACGCCTTAAGACGAGAGCAAGGCGAAAAAGCAGAAGGGCACGATGGGTGTCGTGCCCTTCTCACTAACAAACCTCTGCTTCCGCTCAGTTGGTGCGCGCCACCTGGTTCTGGCGATAGCTCAGGTTATCCACGTTGCGGAACATCGGGGTTCCGGGCGGCAGGTTCTGAGGTGAAGTAAACAACGGATCGAAAACATATTGCCGGTCCGGTGGAGTGTAAACCAGATTGCAGCACTTCCACGTACCGGTGGCGTAGGCGTTCCAGTAGAGGCTCACCATGGATCCCTTGTAGTAGAGGGACTGCTTGGTGTTGGCGCCGGCTCCTCCGTTCTCCCAGTCTTCCAACTGGCGCAGGAAGTTGTGCACGCCGCCGTCCGAGCCGTAGTACGCGTCAGGCGATCCCGCCGCGTTATTAAAGGCGATGGTCTTACCTCCGGCGATGGCCGTGCGGTAATAACTTGTGTAGGCAATCCTGGATGGAGTTCCGCCGCCCTCGCCATTCGGAAGCAGCGGACTTACCAGGCTGCCGCTGGTGGTGTAGATAGCGTTATTGCAGCCCGCACCACCCGAGAGGCAACCCCAGTCCTGCCAGTGGTTCGAAAGCAGCGTGACCGCGTCGGCGATGATCGAAGCTGCCGAGTGGTTCGCTTCCGGATTGGCTGGATTATTCCAGGTCGTGTCATAGGTCGCGTTGAATGGCGTGCAGCCCACACCGCCGGCCGTGGGGCAGTTGGTGTTGTAGTTTCCCTGAATATAAACCGGATTCTCCGAGGCCACCGTGAATCCGCCGCAGGCTGTGGGGTTGGCCGCGCTTTGCACACACCCGCTCGCAGGTGGCATCGTGGGCAGATTGCCCAACGATCCATCCACCAGCTTGAGCACATGGCGGGCTCCGGTCACGCGGTTGGCCAACGCCGTTACCCGCGTTGAAACGCGTTCACCGGCCACTCTTTGCGCGTAAGGCGTCGGAGGAGCCGTTGAATCCGTAGAGACGGTGGTGACGGGCCCAAAGGCATCGCCTACACCGAACACGCCATAGTTATCGAGCGCGCCATTGCTGTTGACGTCTTCCGGCGAGACGCCGTTGTAGTTGTTGGGATCGAGGTGTCCATCGGGCTTAAGATTGTTGGCCAGGTTCGAGAAGTTTACCGTGTCCTCAAAACCGTATTCGCCCCACTGCGACTGCGATTGGTTGGCGCCCGTGGGGTTGGTGAACTGCATGCCACGGCGATCGGAGAAATACAGGACGTAGCCGTTCTGGGTGCTGTAGTTCACCAGCGTACCTGAGACGCCGGTTTTTCCCAGCAACCACTGGCGCAGGTTGCCCACGTCTAATTCCACCGCGTTCATGACGCCGTTGGGTGTTCCAGATCCCTGAGTGATGGATCCCCCGAGTACGTCGTAGTTTTCTCCCTCGCGAGCGTCGTAGAAGTTAATGGGATACCAGTTGTACTGCGATTTGCAGGTTCCGAGAACGCAGGCGGCACCGTCGTAGTAATTGGCCGTCAGAGGCTGATCCTCAGGCGCAGACCCGGGTTTGCCTGCGAGCGAGGCGTCCTTGGTCTCCTCGAAGTACAGGATTGCGTTGGCGTGATCTCCAAGGTAATTGCACCCGTTGGCGTTAGCGCCAGTCGTCCCAGCGACCAGTGTATTGGTGCCATTCGTGGCTCCGAGTGCGCCGCAATTGAAGCCAGCCTCGGTGGGCACGTTCACGCCGCGCGCGAAGCCTAAGCCTAACCATTCGGTGGTAACGCCGTGCCAGGCTCCGTTGTTGTCTGCGTACTCGACTAGGAGCCAACCGCCAACCAGCGGCCATTCCAGACCGTTCGTGCCGCCGTTCGGGGTGGTGAAGTTCAGAGTGCCACCGTTCACCAGCGCGGGGAAGGTCTGCGGGACCTGCGGAAAAACCGTGGGCGGCCAGTTGTTGGCGCCGCCGCTATAACCCGGTCCCCCGAAGTAAGGCGGAATGACAAAGTTATTATCGGTGACCGCCGAGGCAGAGCCCGCATAGGTGCCATGTCCCGTAAGAGTGGGGCAGAAGTACGTCCCGGACTGATAATTGGAGGTGATGTAGTTGCCGCTGGCTGTAGTACCGTAAACCGCTACGCCCGAATTGAAGGTCGTGACATATTTGGCTGGAGTGGTGTTGGTGCCAAGCGTACCGTATTGAGTGAGCGGTAGCACGGCTGCGGAAGTGCTTACGGCCGGGACCGCGCTGCCTGTGCAATAGGCCTCACCAAAAGAATAGTAGCGCCCGCTGCCGCCGACATTAATTGCATTCGCCTGCACGCCGGGGCTGCCCAGATCTTGTCCCTGATTCATAGCAGCAAGCGAAGTCGGAAGCTCACTGACCAGTTGAACGTCCTGCGCTGAGTTTCCATTCCAGCCAGGAAGGTGCAATCCATCTTCAGTGTCACTGAGGATGATGCGAATTTGAGCTTCATTAGCCAGCCGGGACGCGCCCAGCAAAGAGGTTGTCGATTCTCCTGGCGGAGGTTGGCGGATGATCTGGACGGCAGAGTTCGTGCCCTGCACAAACGGTAGTGTCAGATCGGAGGCGCCGGTGCTGTTGGTGCCATCGGTGGTGCTGGGGGCCACGCCGTTGCCATCGATGAGATAGCTGTTATATGTACCCTGCGATACGTTGGTCCAGCCCGCAAACTGCCCTGAGCCATGGCCGCCAACCACGCTGCCGTTGGTGGCGCCGAGGCCGGTGCCAGCGATGTTGAGGCAAGTGGCGCTGGCAGTAATCGCGGTGCCGGCTTGAAGAGCTGCCAGTTGTACCGCACAACCGTTGCTCGAGTTGGGTATGAGCACGGTGCCGTCGTCCAATCCACCACCTACCGCCATACCGTCATCCATCACGTCGCGGATCACGTTGCCAAAGGCGGCCATCTTGTCGCCAAATACCAGGAAACTGCCGTTGGCGACGCCAAGGTAGAGATCGCCGTTGGTGTGCACCCGGCCGGCAAAAGCCAGGTTAGGACTTTGACCGAAGAAAAGATCGGAATCGGAGAACACGCCGAACTGAAATACCGGAATCAGCACGACTTCGGCCGTACGCGTCATGCTGACGGTTTCAAGGCTACCTACACCCGCGCGCTGTGCCTCGACGTTAAGCACGATCGGCAGAATCTGAGCGTACAGCCCCGAGTCCGGTCCGGTCTGAATCTGACCCCAGGGCACCGGGGTGGGAAGCGGAGGACATGCACTGGTCTGCGTCGGCATGCCCGGCACGGGTGCCACTGTGTACAGCGGGTAAGTGACGGTAGGATCCAGAGTGGGAGGAAGGATGCTGTTGCAAATCTCGGTATTGCTGGGCGACTGAATGCTCTTGAAAACGGCGGCCAAATCGGACGTCATCTTCTCCATGCCGCCTTCTGCCGCCCGATACGTATACGCATTGCTCAGATCGGTGCCGCCGACCCGTTGCTCCGTGTTGACAATCATGAGCAGTGAGATCGCGACTCCCGACAAAAGCAATACCAGCAAGAGGGAGGCTATTAAGGTAAATCCTCGTGATCTCAGTTTGGCCGTCATCATCTGTCTCCTCGGTTCCCTAAACCAGTTTCCTTTTCTGTATTAAGTTTTTCTTTGCAGTAATGAAATCCACGTCAATTAATCGGGTACTGCTGAAGCATCGTCATGTTGCGGACCGCGATCGAGGTCTGCAGATCCAGTCCCTCATAGCCGCCATACTGCGATAACGTGCTCCGGGATTGGGTGTCTCTGCCCTGGCTGCGCATGCTCATATGAGCAATGTTGACCTTCGTGATCATCGTGGGGTTCGTGCCCGCGGGGAGGGTCGGCTGATTCGTCGTGACTACTCCGTCGTTGATGACGTCGTAAGTGAACTTGAGGTAGATCACGTTTTCCGCGACGGGAGCCGGTTGCTGTCCGCTCTGCAGTCGCATCAACGTCGGAATGCCGTTGGGATTCACTGCGGTGATGCTTGAGGGAGGAATGGTGAGATAGTAAGTGACCGAGATCAGACGTACCGCCGACAAGTTCGCCTGATTGGCCAGTTGCAACAGACTTCCGGCCGCCACTGCGGGTTGATTCACGTGTCCGGGATCGCCATTGGCGAAAGGCACGGTGAAACACGACAAATTCGTGCCACTCGGCGCGCAAGTGGCCGCCGCCCCGCTAACCACGCCGACAGCGCTGAAGCCAAACATAATCATGTCCCCGACTTGCAGGCCGGCGGCATTCGCGACGTTGCTGTAGATCAAAGACGGTGGTGCCACCTCGTTCGAAGGTAGGACGCAACCTGATGCCCACGCCGCGGGCAACTGGAATGTCACCTGGGTGCCGGTCGCATTCATGGTTCCGACGTAGCAGTTCAATGGCAAATTCGCGTCCGCATAGTTGAGGGTAATAATGTCAGTCGCGCCCTGCGCCGCCGTAACCGTGATTCCCAGGCTGGGGCCGGGAATGATGGAATACAGCGTCGGCGGTGCTCCAGCCGGATAGCTTGGATACGAAACCGGAGCGCCGTTGATGTAGTTGCACGTGCTCAGGCCGGTGCAGGGGTACACGGCTACCGTACTGCCAGCCCCATTCGGCATGGCAATCGCGTTGTTCGACAAACCTTGCTGGCCCAGCGCGCCGGCTCCCGCCAGGCTGATGTCATGCTGTAACAAATTGGCCGCGGCGCGAAAGTCCGACTGCAACTCCGCCTTTTGCGAGGTTTGCCAGGCCACGTGGAGGCCCTGAGTGTACAACTTGGCGGCCGACACCACCAGAACCATTCCGATGGCCGCGGAGATCATGAGCTCGATGAAGGTGAAGCCACTACTCGAGTTGTGTGCGCGCCGCATGATTCCCTTTCTAGCTGTACGACGAAATGTATTCTTCCAGCACATAAGTTCTCAGATGGCCAACATTCGGGACTGTGTACGTGATCGTGACCGTCACCTGAACCAGTGTCTGGTTCAGCGGCGTGATCAAGATGGTTCGGGTAAAGTTGTTCAGACACTGATACGTGTCATCCGCCGTGCCCACGACGCCATCGGGTCCCGGATCAGTCAGGAACTCGACGCCTCCCGCGCACTCAACCGTTCCGTTGTTGAGCCCGGAAGTGACGGCGCAGGCGGCGTCATCGGCGGTGCCCAGAATGCCATCCGGCCCAGCGCATAACAGTGGCATGTTCTGAGTCGGAATGAAGATACCCGGCGGTGTGGCGCCCGTGCTGTTGATCGCGGTGAAACCGATTTGTGAAGTGTTGCGCGCGTTGAAGATGCTCTCCATCGTCTCCGATGCCACTTGCCGCGCAATCATGTCTTCCTGCGAGGTCTGAGTGGCCGCCATCGTGACCCCCAGCATGGCTAACACAGAAAGTAAGCCGATGGCGAGAACCACCATCGAGATCATGACTTCAATGAGCGAGAAGCCTGACTCATCGGTGTACCGCGCGGATATTGAATAATGTTTTTTCATTTTTGTACCCAGGTCCAAACGCCAGCCAGGCTGACCAGTTGCCATCCCCGGATACGTCCCGTATATCCCCACAGCGAGACGGCCCGACAAGTATTCAAGTTACCGGGGATGCTCAGGTAGACGACTCCGTTATTCGGGTTGCCGCCATTGGGGTCGGCATCCTGCGCAGACCCATCCGGATAAAAGTAGACGATGTTGCCGCCGCCGCCAGTGACCTGATCAAAATCGAAGGGTCCCGCGCTCGCCGTTCCAAAGCTATCGGGCGTGGTCGGGGCTGCGCCATTCGATGTGGGCACACCGGGCGTTACATTAAAGGTCACGTCCGGCGGTAAAGTGGCTGTGAATAACGGTGTCGCACTCAGAACGCCGCCGGCGTCTTGCTGCACCGTAATGGCGCCTCCATTCACGCCGGGGGTCGCGGCCGTGAAAGTGACAGCGTAAATCCGCATGTCGGCGATAGCCTGATCGCGAGCCCGGCGCATTGAAGTCAAAGTGGTGTTGTAAGCGTCATCGACGTGCTGCTGCTTCCACACTGGTTGCATACTCATAGTCGTAACCGCGGCCAGGATCAGCGAAATGCTGATTACGATCA
This sequence comes from uncultured Acidobacteriaceae bacterium, assembly GCA_963818935.1. Lineage (GTDB taxonomy): Bacteria > Acidobacteriota > Terriglobia > Terriglobales > Acidobacteriaceae > Sulfotelmatobacter. The sequence goes on along the minus strand of CAWFUK010000034.1, from coordinate 94,443 downwards.
TCATCTCCAGCAACGAGAAGCCGTCTTGTCTGCGCGATGCCATAGATCCTTGTGGGACTTCCCCGAACTCGAATCGCTAAATCCCTTGCTGCTGGCGGGGACAATAGCCTGCATCCCCGTTGTGCAGTGCGGGCATTCTTCATCGTAGGGAGGGGTTGAACCACCGTCAAAGCACGACGGTTCAGCGCTAAAGTATTGGTCTTTTGTAATGCGAAGGGTGACTGAGGTCACGCTGTTGACAGCAGTGCAGTTATGCAGCGCCGAGCAACTACCGGGGCCGCCAGAATGACAAAGGTAACTTGTGAGAGGAACGCTGGTGAACCTAGGATGAATCGCAGGTATGAAGCTCACATCCCTGTTACTCTGCGCGGAAGAAGCCCCAGTTGCTGTACTGAAGCGCGTTCTGGAAGAACTGGGTATCAAGGTCGAGTTGTGTTCCGACCCGGTGCGCGCCGCCGTGAGGTTGGCGCAAGATCACTTTGATCTGATGGTCCTGGACTGCAAAAAACAATCGGACGTGATGAACTTGTTGCAGGAGAGCCGGTCCACTCAGGCGAACGAGACTTCGCTGGCCGTGGTAGTGGCGGCGGGCCAGGAGAGCATCCGCGATATGTTCGCGCTCGGAGTTAACTTTGTTCTCTATAAGCCTGTGTCGTACGAGCGGGCCTTGAGCACCCTACGGGCGGCGCAAACCGTGTTGTTCCGTGACAAACGCCGCAATGCGCGAGCCTCCGTCCATACCCAGGCGATGATCGATTACGCCGGCGTGGAGCAGGCGCGAGCTACCCTCGTCGATGTAGCGGAAGATGGCATGGGGGTAAATTTCGGAAAGACGCTTCCCCCCACCTGCAAAGTTTATTTTCAATTTCAATTGCCCGGACAGACTGCGACCGTGCGCCTCTCCGGTCAAGTGATTTGGCAGGATTGGAGCGGGCGCGCCGGCATCCAGTTTGTCGATGTGCCGAAATCGTCACGGCGTGTCCTCGGCGAATGGTTGAAGTCGAACCTGGCGGAGGCGCCGCAGACCGCTCTGGCATCGGGACCCGTGGAAGTAGACCACTCCGTGCAGCCCAGTGAAGATCTGGTGGTGGCAGACGGGCCGTCGACAGAGAAGTATCGGGCTTCAAAGCCTTCGGGCATCAAGACCAAGCAGGAATCGAAGAGCCGGGATGGGGATGCGGTGGCTCGACTGCGCGCCGAGCCTGCCAACCGCCGCGGCCAAACTCGCTATACTTGCCGTCTGGGGGCTGAAGTTTACAAGCAGGGAAGCTCGGTGCGAAATTATTGCCACCTGAGCGATCTGAGTCCCGGCGGGTGTTATCTGGAAATGCCACTGGCCTTTCCGGCTGGAACTCCAGTGGAGATTACGGTACGCACGTACGACATCAAGCTGCGCTTAAGCGGACTCGTGAAATCCTCGCATCCTGGCTACGGGATGGGCATTTCCTTTCAACTGAACACCAAAGATGAACGCCACGGAGTGCAGCAGTTGATCGACTTTGTGGCCGCGACCACCGAGAGCAGTAGTTAGAAGTAGTTTTTAGCTCCCACTTTCGACTTCGGCTTAACCTTCGCCGTTCCCGCAGGCTGCCGAAAAACTCCGCTTCGGTCAGGTCTCTGGAAGGGAACGACTTCAGTCGTGCCATTAAGTCTTCAACACCAGCCGCGCTTTAGCGCCTGCGGGCTGCTTTCGGCACCAGCATCGAGTTTTTCAGCTGCCTGCCACATCAGCATTGGTAAAAGAAACGAGTCGACAGTCGATTTACTTTCGATCCTTAACTTCTTCCGTTACCGCCTTCTTGAAGTAATTCAGCGAAAGACTCAGACCTTCCTCCAACTGAATCTTCGGTTCCCAACCTAGCAACTGGCGCGCCTTGGTGATGTCCGGCTTGCGCTGTTTTGGGTCATCTGGCGGCAGCGGTTCATATGCGATTTTGCTTTTTGATCCGGTCACCTTGATCACTTGCTTCGCGCATTCGAGAATCGTGAACTCGTTCGGATTGCCAATGTTGACCGGCAAATGTTCATCGCACTTGGCCAGGCGCAGAAATCCATCGATCTCATCGCTCACGTAGCAGAAGCTTCGCGTCTGGCTGCCGTCACCGTAGACCGTCAAGTTTTCGTTGCGCAGTGCCTGCTTCATGAAATTGGGGACGACGCGTCCGTCATTCAGTTGCATGCGTGGGCCGTAGGTGTTGAAGATGCGCACGATGCGCGTGTCCACTTTGTGATAGCGGTGGTACGCCATGGTCACAGCTTCGGTGAAGCGCTTGGCTTCGTCGTAGACGGAACGCGGGCCGATGGAATTTACATTCCCCCAATAAGTTTCTTTTTGCGGGTGTTCGAGCGGGTCGCCGTAGCACTCGGAGGTCGAAGACACCAGATATTTCGCATTGTATTTTCGCGCGACCTCGAGCGCGTTGAAGGTTCCGAGAGAACCTACTTGCAGCGTAGGGATGCCGTGAATGGTGTAATCGACCGGGCTGGCGGGGCTGGCGAAGTGAAAAACGTAATCCACATGGCCGACGTCGAAGGCTTCGCAGATGTCTTTATTTATAAACTCAAATCGAGAATCATTGGTCAGGTGAGCCAGGTTTGAAAGGCGTCCCGTAAGCAAATTATCGACCACCACAACGCTGTAGCCTTCCGCGAGCAAGGCGTCGCATAAATGGGATCCCAGGAAACCGGCGCCACCGGTGACCAGCGCGCGTGGTTTGCTCATGTTTTGGCGCTGCCGTTTTTCAAGCCGGCGGGCGCGTCCTCGGGATGAGTAGCGGCGCGGCCGACGCTGTAGTAGGTGAAACCTTGCGCCGCCATCGCTTCCGGGTCATAGAGATTACGGCCGTCGATCACGATGGGATACTTCAGTTCCTGGCGAAGGCGTGGAAGATCTAAATTGGCGAACTCCTCCCATTCCGTGAGAATCAGCAGCGCGTCGGCAGCGTGCGCGGCTTCATAGGCAGAGCTGGCGAACTTTATGCCAGAAGCCATGACTTCCTGAGCGCGTTCCATGGCGGCAGGGTCGTAGGCGGTGATCTTACAGCCTTCCTGCAGCAGCGCCTGAACAATCAGGATCGCGGGCGACTCGCGGATGTCGTCAGTACCGCCTTTGAAAGCCAGGCCGAGCACGCCAAGATGTTTGCCGCGTAAAGTCCAGAGCGCACTGCGTACTTTGCGCAGAAAGCGGTCGCGCTGATCTTCGTTGATGCGCATGACTTCGTCGAGCAGGCGGAAGTCATATCCGCATTCGCGGGCCACGGCGCGAAACGCCATCACGTCCTTGGGAAAGCAGGAACCCCCGTAGCCGATGCCAGGATTGAGAAAGCGCGGACCGATACGCGTATCCGTACCAACACCGTGGCAGACCTGGCTCACGTCGGCGCCGACCGATTCGCAGATCGAGGCGACCGCGTTCATAAAAGAAATCTTCATCGCCAGGAAAGCGTTGGAGGCGTGCTTGATCAACTCCGCGCTCTTGGTGCTGGTCACAATGATGGGAGGAGGAATGGTAGCTCGGTCGGGTTGTGGGATGGCATCGGTGCGCTGATAATAGGCCCCGCCGGTAAGCGGATCGTAGATTTCGCGCAGCAGCTTTGCCGCCCGCGGGTGATCGCAGCCCACAAGAATCCGGTCAGGAAAGAGAAAATCTGTGACCGCCGTGCCTTCGCGCAGGAATTCAGGATTCGAAGCGACATCGAAAGAATCAGGGTCGGCACCATTGCGCAGAATAATTTTGCGTACCCATTCGCTGGTATAGACCGGAACCGTGCTTTTTTCCACGATAACTTTGTAACTATCGATCGCCCCCGTGATCTCCCGCGCCACCATCTCGACATAAGAGAGGTCCGCATCGCCGCGATCGGTGGGAGGCGTGCCCACGGCTACGAAAATCGCGGAGCTGGCGCGGGCCGCTTCCTGCAAATCGTCCGAGAATTCCAGACGATGGCCGCGGTGACGAGCCAGTAACTCAGGCAGAAAGTTTTCGTGGATGGGTACTTCGCCGTTCTTGAGTGCGCTCAGTTTGCGGTCATCATTGTCCACGACTATAACGTCATGGCCAAGGTCCGCGAAGCAGGCGCCAGCCACCAACCCTACGTATCCGGAACCGACGACAGAGATGCGCATATCAGGACTGTCGATTCTAACATTGATCGATGCTGTGAGAACTGCAGAGCATCGATGTTCTCTGGGCGTCCTGCCATATTGGGATTACTTGCACGGTCGCTAAGCCGTGCAAAATGCGTTCGCCCTTCAGCGCCTGAGGCACGCCGCGTGCTCTCACGAGACTTTTTCCGCAACCCTCCCGCATAAGAGTTTGTGAAAAATTGAATGACGGTTGACAAGGTGCGAATTTGGCGCGAAACTCCGCTACAAGACCGAGTAAATCTATCTGCGCCTGATTTCTTGAATCTGTCGTTGAGTTGATTACATGCCTGATCATCCCATGCCAAAGCCGGGCCCCTCGATATCGCCGGGGATTGGTTCGGGAACCAAGACCGACATTGGAGAACTGACCGCCCTGTTTTCGGCGCAGAGCGGGGGGAAGTTGCCGACCGAAGTCTCAGCGGACCTGGCCCTGGAAATTGTGCTGAACGAAATTGTGGAGCAGGCATGTTTGGCTACGGGAGCAAGTGGGGCCGCAGTGCTGCTGGAACGCGATGGCGAGATGATGTGCCGCGCCAGCAGCGGAGTCAACGCTCCGGAATTGGGCGCTCGAGTAGGCGGCACCGGCCTGACCGCGCAGTGCATCAAGACGCGCCAGGTGCAGCGTTGCGACGATGCCCAGTCCGATCCCCGCGCTGATGTGGAGGCTTCGCGAATTTTGGGAGTACGCTCCGTGATGGTTCTTCCCCTGCTCCGGAGCGATGGGCTGGCCGGAGTGCTGGAGGTCTTTTCCTCGCGACCGGGGGCATTTCGAGAACGAGACGAACTTACCCTCCAAACGCTGGCGCAGCAAATCCTCAAAAATATGGAGCGGGCGAACCATCCATTTGCGACTGGCGAGTTAACCCCGCAGAAGACGCCGGCGCGATCGTTGGCGGAGCATGAAGTCGAGGAATTCGCCAGAGATCTGAATCCGCCGATCCTTGACCACGAAGTTATTTTGCAGCCCGAGGAGCCAAGTCCGAAGCCCGCGAATCGACGACTGACCTTGGCACTTAGTGCGGCGGTGTTGGCCTGCTCGGTACTGCTGGCAATTGTCGTCGGCTACCGTCTGGGGTGGCGAAAGATCGCCACGGAAAGGATTGCCACAGAAAAGACCGCCGCGGAAAAGAACGCGGCGGCAATCGAGCCAATGGGTCACTCAGAGACCAGGCCGCCAGCGGTGACGGTTCCGGCCCCGGGCGCAGGAAATCGTACATCATCGACCATCGGTGTAGCGACCGGCGAGGTCGCACCTGGTGCGAAGAAAGATGTTTCAGCTGGCAAACCAATCTTGCCTTCCAGCCGGTCATTTCCACCGGAGGGAGGGTTGGCGGTCTATGAGAATGGCAAAGAAATTTTTCGCGTGCCGCCGAGCGGGCCCGGCGTGGCTCAGCCTGTAAATTCTGCGCAGAAAAACGCGCAACCCGCTTCTGCGGTGGTGCCGGCCGGAATCATCGAGTTGTCGCCAGAGGTGGCAGCCGGCAGTTTGTTGCATCGCGTAGAGCCGACGTATCCCGAGGCGGCTCGGCAACAGGGCATTCAGGGGGCGGTGGTCCTCGATGTGCGCATCGGCCGCGACGGAACGATTCAGGACGTGAAAGTGGTGAGTGGGCAGAGCTTGCTGGCCGATGCCGCCATAGCTGCCGTGAAGCAGTGGCGCTTCAAGGTGCGCACGCAATCGGGAAAGCCAGTGGAAATGCAGACTCGCGTTACGCTGAACTTTCGGCTGCCTGGTTGAGAATCTTACTCGGCCCGATCTTCCGTCTCATCAGGAAGTCCATAGCAAAAGGGAAAGATGCGGCGGACGAAACTGAGAAAAGTCTTAGGCCGGTGTGGTCTCCTCATTAGTGGCGGCCACACCGGCCAATTGCCCGCCCATATTTACAGCGAACTCAGGAACGCGATCAAGTTGGATTGATCGGTGGGGCTGAGCGCTTCGTAAGACGCCTCCACGGTAGCGGCTTCTCCGCCATGGCGCACGATAGCGGCGTTAATGCCGGGTGAAAGATTGTCATGCATCAAGCCGCCCGCTTTCATCAGCGTGTTCGAGAGTCCCCACAGAGGTGAGGTCCTCCACATGGTAAGGTCGGCTTGCCCAGTTCCGGCGGGCTGGTAGGGAATGCCGCCAGAGTCGCCCGATCCCATATCGTGGAGCAAGAAATCCGAATACGGACTGAAAGTCACATTGCTCAGAGAAGGGATAACGGCGGTCTTTCCTCCCGTGGTGGTTCGCAGGGTTACATTGGCTTGCGTGGTGAAATTGATGATGTGACATACGCTGCAACCGATGCTGTTAAAGGTCGCCAGGCCAGCCTCCGTAGCGCTGGTCGGCGGCTGCGGCGGAATGGGCGCCAGCAGCGACTGGAACTGCGTCATCTTGATGATGTTCACCTGATCCACATCTTGCGGAGTATTGCCGTCGGGCTGGCAGGCGGTGGGATAGGTCATGTTGTTTTCTGCGTACGCCTGAGGGTTATGTTCGGTCGGGAAGAACTGGTTCGAGACGCCAAACAGGCTGTTATCGTTGGTGATCCCCAGTTCGTTGAACTCGGCATTGGCGGTGAATTGGAACAAGCTGACCACGTTCAATTTCTGTCCGAACTTGCCCGGACGAACAACCCCGTTCTCATCCGGAATCATGTTAGCGACTCCAGTAATGTTGTACGGCTTGGAGACTCCAACATTCGCCAAAATTGCCTCGTCGGGAATGTTATCGATCAGGCCCGCTCCGAACAGGTTTGGTGAACGCACATTGCTGTTGACCGTGGCATCGGCGGGAACCGATTCGTGCGGCAAATTCGATGTAGTGCCGCCGCTGCTGGAAGCCAGGCCCGAAACTGTGTTGGTGTAAGTCAGAGTTGTCGACGATGGAATGCTGGCGATGATGAAGATCCCGTTGTACCCGGCGACCGGAACATTCTGCACCTGTAACATTTGACCCACCGTAAATTGATGGTTCGCGCTCGTAGTCAGGGTGACTGTGGTGCCCGATTCGGTCGCACCGGTAATCGTCATGATATTGCAGGCCGGGAGAGTGCCGAAGGCTGAATTCGAGAGGCCATGAACCACCGGCCCGCCTTCATTGTCGGGGTAAGTTCCGGTTCCGTCCAGATAGTTGAAGGTTCCGTCTGGATTCCACTTGCCGTAGCGCTGCCCCACAATCGGACCCGTATCTCCGGCGGTGCCGGTGAGTACGTCGATCCCGGCTCCGTGGCAGTCAAAGCAGCCGGTCTCCGTGGACACCGGGCCCAATCCGCGAATGGGATCCCATTTTGTCGCGAAGGTGGCGTAACCGCCGTTGAAGAGGGCGGTAATCGATTGGCTCAAACCCGTCAGAGGCCCGCCAAATTGGCCTACCGTTGGGGGCGGCGGCGGCGGAGGAGCACACTTCGTGGTACAGGTACCGGCACTAACGTGATGACTGAGGGGCAATGAAATAGCCAAAACGCCAACGAACAACAACAACGCGAGAAGAGGGAAGGTGCGCGCTTTCATACAAGTTCCTCAGATTCTGCCAACCTGGTTAGGTGCAGACGCTTTTTCGAGAACTAGAAGGCGTCCTCACGTTATGCGCAAACACGACGTGAGCACTTGGGGGAAGGGCCCGTCCAACACGCCATAATTTCAACGCTGCATGGCAAAAACACAATCAGTAAAAAACTCTAGATGCGTGACCTGAGATTTGTAGCCAACAATAAAGCAAATAATAATAATGAAGTGGCATTTGTGCGTACGCATTGTGCTATGGCACGAAGGATGTGTCAAGATGAAGAATCTTGCACGATCCACTCTCAATCGTCGCTCCGCCTCCCCAAACCAGGCTCTCATTCTCGCTGTTGAAGACGCGGCTCAAAGAGCGCGGCCTTGAATAGAGTCTTTCTTCTCCAGCAATTTGATTTTACTAGAGGCTTCCAATGAGGCCTTTCCTCACTAAGAGGTTCTACCTCTTGCAGGTTCTTGCACGGTTGTCTAGACTCCGTTCAATGTTTGGTTGTACCACCCTCGAAGGTGGTTCAGGTAGCACATCCCCCCTAACTTGAAGTCGACGAAGCGTTAGAGCGGTCGTCGATCGACTTTTGGCACACCAAAGACACATCCGCGCCTATTTGGAGAAAGTCGCGAATGTGACTGAGAGGGCGGAGCTATGAACGGCGAGTCGGGATTGATGGAAAGTTGCCAGCCATACGTCGAAGGCGCTGGACAGCCCGAACCCCCGCATTGGTACGCCGTCCGCACCCGTTCCCGTCACGAGAAGCTGGTGGCGCGCCAACTGGAAACCCAAGGCATAGAGTCTTTTCTCCCAGTCGTCACTCAAACCCGGACGTGGAGCGATCGCCGGAAGCAGGTCGAAAGTCCGCTCTTCTCCGGATATACATTCCTGCGAATTATTCCCTCCTCCCAAGACCGAGTCCGCGTGCTGAAGACTCAGGGCGTGGTCAGTTTCGTCGGCGTCCACGGTACCGGAACAGCCATCCCAGATCATCAAATCGATGACATCAAGACTCTCGTTGCCAGCAAAATTCCCTACGAAGAGCGTCCCTATCTGAGGCCCGGTCAGCGAGTCCGGGTGCGGGGCGGAGCGCTGGACGGTGTTCAAGGCGTCTTGGTAACGGAGAACGGTGATCGCAGTCTGGTGATCTCAGTGGAACCCATCCAGCGATCTTTGTACGTCCGCGTCGCCGGTTACGACGTGGAAGCAGTTTAAAGTTTCTCTCCTACTGCATGGCAGCCAATCACACAATGAGCTTGTTGCGAGGTCTAGTTCTATGAATCAATTGGAAAGCAAAGCCAAAGCGAACAAGAACGTTAACCTAATGACCCAGAGCGAAACGTCTGCGGAAACGGCGGTTGCAGGGGATCAAACTCTCAGCGATCAGCAGTTTTCTCTGCGCAGCCTGCGAGCCGAGGCCGAAATTTATGCCATCAGCCGCACTCTCGAATACACGGGTTGGAACCGGCGGCGGGCAGCCCAACTGCTCTCCATCAGCTATCGCGGGATTCTGTACAAGATCCGCCAGCATAATCTGACGCCTCGCTCCCGGGCCGAGGCGCAGTCCATGGAGACCGTCAAGGTCGAGTAGAGATGTTTCGTTTCGAGGCCGGGCGGCAATGCGTCCCCCGAACGGGCGTCCCACGTCTGCAGTTGCGGGAAAAAATGGCAGCACAGCCCGATTCCAGAATAACAATAGGGTTTGGCAGGCAACGGGTTACTAGAATGGGAGTTCAAGCAATGGCGATCAAGAATCCAAAGTGCAAAAAACGAGATTCGGCGACGGTGGTGGCACTGCTCATAGTCACCTTGGCACTGACTGCGATTTCCGTCGGGCAAACTACTGCGAGCGCCGTCGGACCCAGCGCGGTCCCGGTTGCGAATGCCGTTTCGCCGGATACGGCCACCGCGAGCACTTCTACCTCTACCCGAAGCCCGGAGTTCAAGTCGCGCAACCCGCGCTACCACATTGAGGCTGGCGACACCTTCGATTTGACCTTCGATCTCAGCCCCGAGTTCAACCAGCTTGCGGTTGCCGTGCAACCCGATGGGTATGTGAACCTCAAGGCGGTCGGAGAGCTCAAGGTAGCCGGACAGACTGTGCCAGAGCTAACTGCAACACTTCGTGAAGCTTACGGAAAAATCTTGAACAATCCCATGATTTCGGTTGTACTCAAGGAATTTGAAAAGCCCTACTTCATTGCCGACGGCCAGGTCGCTAAGCCCGGCAAGTACGAGATGCATGGGAATATGACGCTTACCCAAGCCATCGCGGTGGCGGGGGGATTTCAATCCAGCGCCAAGCACTCTCAAGTAGTGCTGTTTCGCCGAGTCGACGATCAGTGGACCGAAGCCACCTTGATCGACGTGAAAAAAATGGAAAAGAACCGCGATCTCAAAGAAGATCCCTTCCTGCACTCCGGCGACATGTTGTTCGTGCCCAAGAATACGTTATCCAAAATTGATCGCGTCATCCCCAATATGAGCATGGGTTCGTATTTGCCTTTGACCATCCCCTAAGAAGGAATTGAGAAATCCCCTGGATGTTGAATACAGACTGACGACTCGAAGCAGCGACGTAGTACGGAGGCAACACAAAATGAATGAACCAACTTACAGGAACGGCAACGGACAGCGCGCTTTCTCATTTACCGCGCGGGATGTAGTGGCCATTGGTTTTCGCCACCAGCGCGTGATGGTGCTGTGTTTCTGCGGAGTCGTCCTTGGAGTGCTGCTTTCCGCCCTCGCCCTGCCTGCCAAGTACCGGGCCGAGACCAAGCTCTTGGTGAAGCGCGAACGCGTCGATCCCGTCATCAGTCCCGAGCAGAACGCTCCCATGATGCTGCACGACACGGTGGGTGAGGAAGAGATCAACTCCGAAGTGGAGTTGATCACCAGCGACGACGTTTTGCGCCACGTCGTTACCACCTGTGGCCTCGATAAGAAGACATTCCTGGGCGGTATCGTGCACTACGGTGAAACCCAACAGAACCGCACGGACCGGGCAATCTTGTCGCTGCGCTCCGACCTGCAGCTGGAAGTCATCAAGAAAACCAACATCATCAGCATCGCCTACGAGTCCAAGAAGCCGGTGTTGGCGCAACAAGTACTGGCCACGCTCGATAAGGCTTATCTCGACAAGCACCTCGAAGTACACCATCCTGCGGGCCAAGTCGAGTTCTTTGACAAAGAGGCGGAGCAGTACAAGAAAGACATGATGGCCGCCGAAGCCGAGCTCGCCAAGTTTTCCACCCAACAGGATGGCGTCGCCCCCACTACCCAGCGCGACATGGTCCTGCAGAAGTTGGCCGACTTCAACAGTTCGCTCGATACCACCCGGGCCTCCATCGCCGAGGCTCGCAAGCGCGTGAATGATCTGGAAGCCCAGGACAAGAACACTCCTTCCAGCATCACGACTTCGACCAAGAAGGGCGACAACGCGCAAGTCCTGGAGAATTTGAAGGCAACTTTGTTGACGCTCGAGATGAAGCGTACCGAACTGCTCACCAAGTACCAGCCGACCTATCCGCTGGTGGTGGAAGTGGACAAAGAAATCAACGATACGCGAGCCGCGCTCACCTTGGAACAAACCTCGCCGGTGAAAGAAGAGACTACCGGCCAGAATCCGACCTACGCTTGGGTGAACTCGGAATTGGCCAAGGCCAAGGCCGATCTGAGCGGATTGGAAGCCCGTGAGACCGCGCTGCAAGCCGTCGTCAATGTCTATATGGCGCAGGCCCGCAAACTGGAAGAGCAGGGAATTCTGCAAGGCGACCTGATGCGCACCAAGAAGACGGACGAAGACAATTACCTGCTCTATACCAAGAAGCGGGAAGAGGCAAAGATCTCTGATGCTCTCGATCGTCGGCGCATCTTGAACGTATCGGTCGCGCAGGCTCCGGTCGTTCCCAGTTTGCCGACGCGCTCGATTGCGATCTTTGCCCTGGTCGCGGTATTGCTCGGCGGCGCGGTCAGTCTCGGAGTCGTCTTCGCCGTCGACTACGCGGACCAATCGTTCCGTACCCCTTCCGAAGTCATGGCTGAATTAAGAATTCCCGTGCTGGCCGCAGTTCCCTCGCACGGTCTCCATAAGAACGGCAACGGCAACGGCAACGGAAACGGCAACGGAAACGGAAAGAAGCAACCTGACTCCGAAGACGCCGATTACGAAATGAATGCCCCGTCCCGCACTTCGGGCGGGCAATACAGAATATAGGACAACGGAAATGTTCCTGGAATTTTTCGGATTGCGAGAGCAGCCATTCGGCGTATCCCCGGACCCGAGATATCTCTATCTCGGCCCAGCCCATCGTGAAGCGTTGGCCTCCCTCTACTACGGGATCGAGGCGAATCGCGGATTTCTCTCCTTGGTGGCGCGTCCGGGCATGGGCAAGACGACGCTGCTTTTCCATCTCCTGGCCAAGTTCTCGCACACCGCGCGAACCGCCTTCATCTTTCAAACCCAGTGCAACTCGCGCGAGTTCATGCGCTTTCTCCTGGCGGAAATTGGCATTGAGAGCGACGTGCAGGATTTCGTCAAGATGCACGAGCAGTTCAACCGCTGCCTGGTGCAGGAGGCGCGCGCCGGCCGGCGCTTCATCGTTGTAATCGACGAAGCCCAGAATCTGGACGCCTCAGTTCTGGAAACGGTTCGATTGCTCTCCGATTTCGAAACCCCACAGGCCAAGCTGTTGCAGATTATTCTCGTCGGCCAGCCGTCGCTCGCGGATAAGCTGGCCAGTCCAGCGCTCACCCAGTTGCGGCAAAGAATTACCTCCCTCAGCGGGTTGACTCCTCTGACGCCGCAAGAAACCGCCCGCTTCATCGATCACCGCCTGAAGGTCGCCGGATATAACGGACAAGGCTTGTTTACCGCAGACGCGCTGGAGTTGATCGCCGAGGCCAGCGAAGGCATTCCGCGCCAGATCAACAATTACTGCTTCCATTCGCTCTCTCTGGCTTGTGCCACGCGGGAGAAAACCGTCAACGTTGGAATTGTGCGCGAAGTGGCGCACGACCTCGATATCAGCCGGTTCATGTCTGAGATTGAAGTGCCGACCGCGATGTCCAGATTAGACTCGCACGAGATGATGAGTCTGGAACCGTTGCCCCCGCTTGGCGAGCGGGAACCAAAACCTCCCGAACCTTACAAACCAGCGGCAAAAACCAAGAAGCAAACCAAAGACTCGCTGAGTCCGGCCGAAGCCACTCAGCATATGCGGGACGTAGCCCGGCTGCTCCAGAACTGGCGCAGCAATATGCCACGCCCTTCCGATCCACAAGCAGACTAGCGGACGATTTCCTCGTTGAAGTTTCCGGGCAAGAGTTGACCCAAGGAGTTTATGAGCAAGAATTTCGAATTGATGCAAAACCTCGGTAAGGAACGGGATATGTTCCAGACCGTAACCGAAACTCTGCCCGACGAGCCCATGCCCGTTGCACCGCGGCTCGAAGCCAAGCCGCCGGTTGACTTGAAGCCACTGGAACTAAAGATGGAGCAAGGGCAGCGCGATGAAATGTTCAAGCTGGTACAGCGCGTTTTCTTCACCGCGGGAACCGACGGTTCGCGTCTGGTAGTGGTTTCAGGAACAGAATCGGGCAATGGATGCAGTTGGATTTGTGCCCGCATGGCGGAAGTGCTGGCCGCACAGGTTTCCGGTACGGTCTGCGTAGTCGACGCCAATTTGCGTTCTCCCGGGTTGCATCGGGAATTCGGAGTGACCAATCATTATGGTTTGGCCGAAGCTTTGCAGGTGCGCGAGCCCGTACGCGGCTTCGTTACCCAACTGTCCCGTTCCAATCTTTGGCTGCTCAGTTGTGGCAATGAAACCGAGAAATCGCAGACCTTGCTGGGTTCCGAGCGCATGCGTTCGTTGTTGCCGGAACTGCAGCGCGAGTTCGATTACGTTCTGATCGACGCTCCGCCGCTGCGCGCGGGCGATGACACGATTATGCTGGGCCGCAACGCCGAGGGCGTCGTGCTCGTGCTTAAAGCGAACGCCTCGCGGCGCGAAACTGCGCGCCAGGCCGTTCACGCCCTCGAAAACGCAAACGTTCGGCTTCTTGGCGCAGTTCTCAATCACCGTACCTTCCCCGTTCCAGAAAAAATTTACAAGAAACTCTAAATCCGGGTAGCTCTTAAGCGAGTATGTTCGAAAATCTTAGTCAAGATATCAACCGGGCGATGCGGGAAACTCGCACCGATCCGAACTGGAAGCCGAGCTTGGGCAAGCGCATGGAAGTCATGGTCCGACACTCGACCTGGCCTGTCATCGCCTATCGTTTCTCCCGCTGGGCACGCAGCGTACGAATTCCGGTTGTCCGGCAACTGCTGCAGATCTTCGCTCTGCTCTTCCGCAAGTGGGTTGAAGTCTTCACCAGTGTCCATATCGACGTTCGCGCCGATATCGGACCGGGATTCGTCATCCACTCGGTCTACGCCATCAATCTGGGCGCGACCAAGATCGGAAAGAATTTCACCATCGCCACCGGATGCCTCATTTCCCACGCCTGCCGCGGTATCGGCGACGACGTTTATTTCGGCCCCGGAGCCAAGCTCGTAGGCGACGCCAAGATTGGCAGCAACGTCACCATCGCCGCCAACAGCCTCGTGCTCACCGACGTTCGCAGCAACATGATGGTCATGGGAGTTCCGGCGCGCATTAAGTTGCCCGGCGGGCGTCCGCAACGCTTTGTCAAGAAACCCGAGACGGTGACGGTTCCGGCTACCAACGGCAAGACAGTGCCTTCGCCGGAAGCCGCTCCTACAGCGGCTTCTGTATCCGCATAATTTCTTAGCATCGAGCAATTCATAAGTAGCCGTTTAATACAAAGCTCAAGCAACCTTGGGCCAGAAAGACAGGAGACATACCAGCCTTGGACTTTGGATGGAGTGAAGAGCAAGCGGCTTTTCGTAAAGAAGTTTTACGCTTCGCAAAAGAGGAACTGAACGACGACATCATCAAGCGCGACCACGACGAAGAGTTTTCACAAGAGTTGTGGCAGAAGTGCGCCAAGTTCGGAATCCAGGGATTGCCGATTCCCACCGAGTACGGCGGTGGTGGCGCCGATACGCTCACGACCGTTGGCGCGCTGGAAATGTTGGGCTATGGCTGCGCCGATAACGGTCTGATTTTTTCCATTAACGCGCACATGTGGAGCTCCGAGATTCCCATCTGGTCCTTCGGCACCGACGAGCAGAAACGCAAATATCTTCCCGGCCTGGTCAGTGGCGGCCTGGGTTTACATGCGATGACCGAGCCCGGGTCGGGCTCGGATGCATACAGCCTGAAGACGCGCGCCGAGCGCAAGGGCGACCGATACATTCTCAATGGATCGAAGACCTTCAGCAGCAACGCGCCCAACGCCGACGTCACCATCGTTTTCGCCAACCTCGATCCTTCGCGCGGTCCCAACGGAGTCACCGCGTTTCTGGTCGACAAAGGCACTCCCGGTTTTACCGTCGGCAAAAAGCTCCACAAGATGGGCCTGCGCACCTCGCCCATGGCAGAGATTTCACTTCAGGATTGCGAAATTCCGGTCAGCAATCTGTTAGGAAAAGAGTTCGGTGGGCAAGCGGTCTTCACTTCCTCCATGGAGTGGGAGCGCATTTGCATCCTGGCCAGCCATCTCGGGGCCATGCAGCGCATCATGGAAATTTGCGTGAAGTATGCCAAGGCGCGCAAGCAGTTTGGCGAGCCCATCGGAAAGTTTCCCGCCATCAACAACAAGATTGCCGAAATGGATATTCGGCTGGAAACCGGGCGGCTGGCGCTGTATAAGGCGGCATGGTTGAAGAGCCAGGGACGGCATCCCTTGCGCGAGGCTTCGATTGCCAAAATTTACGTCAGCGAAGCTTGCGTCCAAAGCTGCCTCGAAGCTATCCAGATCCATGGCGGATACGGCTACACCACGGAATACCACCTCGAGCGCGAGCTGCGCGATGCCATCGCCGGGACCATTTACTCCGGCACATCTGAAATTCATCGCGTCATCATTTCCAACATGCTGGGACTGTAATTTAGCTTCAGTGGCTGTCTCCAAGTTGTCTTCCCCCGGTTTGCACATCTTGTTAGCGATGACCATCAAATTCAAATTCAATGGGGCCCGGTAGTCATGGCATACGTATTGCAGCAATTGTTGACCAGGAGTGCGAAGAAATATCCGGAGAAGATCGCGGTGTGGGCTCGCGGCCGCAGCGTCACTTACCGCGAACTGGACGAGCGCTCCAACCAGATGGCGCATCTTCTGCTCCAGCAGGGCGTGAAAAAAGGCGATCGCGTGGGATTGTTTTTTCCCAAGTGCGTGGAGTCCGTCGTAAGCATGCTGGGCGTCCTCAAGGCCGGTGGCGTTTATGTGCCGCTCGATCCCCAGGCCCCTGCCGACCGCGTCGGCTATATCATCGGCAACTGCGGCATCCGCGTCCTGATTACGAATCACGAAAAACGCGAGGCGCTTTCACCTGAGACTTTGGCTACACTCGAACACTGCATCTCGACCGACCAAGCCGAGAATGGCAGCAGCGGCACACTGATTCCCTGGTCGCATCTCGCCGAGTTTCCGGGTGATCATTCTCCGAAGATCAATTCCATTGAAACCGATCTGGCCTACATTCTTTATACGTCGGGCTCGACCGGACGGCCCAAGGGCGTGATGTTGTCGCACCAGAATGCCCTCACCTTCGTCGAGTGGTGCGCCGAAGAATTTCAAGTGCGCAGCGAAGACCGCCTCTCCAATCACGCGCCCTTGCACTTCGATCTTTCCGTCTTCGATGTCTACAACACGATCGAGGCCGGCGCCACGGTTTATCTGGTCACCGAAGAACTTGCATTGTTCCCCACCAGCCTCGCCAACTTCATTCAGGAAAAAGAAATTACGATCTGGTACTCGGTTCCATCGGCTCTGATGCTTCTGCTCCTGCACGCGCGCATGACCCCGGATAAGCTGAAGAGCGTCCGCACCATCCTGTTTGCCGGCGAAGTTTTTCCCATGAAATATCTCCGCCAACTGGCGGAAATGGCTCCCACGGCGGATCTTTACAATCTCTACGGTCCGACAGAAACCAACGTCTGCACCTACTACAAGGTCGAACGCGAGCGTTTGGCTGCCATGGAAAGGCTGCCCATAGGCATCGCCTGCGCCAACACCGATGCCTTCGCCGTAACCGATGACGGACGAATCGCCGCCAAGGGCGAGGTTGGCGAGTTGTATGTTCGCGGTCCTGCCGTCACCTACGGATACTGGGCCGACGTCGAGAAGACCCAGAAAATGTGCGTGCCCAACCGCTTCGAACCTAACTTCGAAGAGAAAATGTATCGCACCGGTGACATCGTGACCGAAGGCGACGATGGAAACTTTTATTTCCAGGGCCGCCGCGACAGTATGATCAAGAGCCGCGGTTACCGCATCGAGCTCGGCGAGATTGAGAGCGCTCTGCTCAGCCATCCCGGAGTGAGAGAAGCGGCTGTGCTGGCCATTCCCGATGAAGTGGTCGGAAATCGCCTGCGAGCCGTGGTAGCGCCTCACGTTCCCGATTCGCTCAAGCCTGTCGAGTTGCAGCAGCACTGCGCCACCCGGGTGCCGAAATACATGATTCCGGAATTCATCGATCTTTATGTTGAGTTGCCCAAAACTTCCACCGGCAAGATCGACCGCGTGAAGCTGAAGGAAGAAGCGCTGGCTGTGCGCTAAAAAATTTGGTTCTTCGCAGTACGAAAAAATTAACTAAACCTGGAGAGGAAAATGATCGAAGCAGCAGAAGTGAAAGACAAGATCCGCGAATACATCGTGGAGGAGTTCGCCAAGCCCAAGAGCATCATGCAGGTCGCCGACGACGAAGCCTTGACCAAGAACGGCGTCATCGATTCGATGGGAATTTTCCGGCTCGTCTCGTTTCTCGAAGACACCTTCAACGTCCGCATCGGTGACGAAGAAATTACCCACGACAACTTGGAAAGCATCGACGCGATCGAGAAGCTTGTGATTGCAAAATCGAAAAAGTAGCGCCGGCAGCTCATGGGAACGGGCAGCACCAGGTTGCCCGTGCTCGCTTCAGTTCTAATTTGTAAATCGGCCGCAGTTCAGTGAGTCGATCTCAGGTTCGTTCCTTCCCCCTTTCCCGTAACAGATTGTTGGTACCAATTCCTCAGGATTTCTGAATCATGGGCATCAATCGAAAAATATTCTCGACCGGGTTAAAGGTATTTGACTTGCTGTTGATGGTCGTCACCTTCGCGGTGTCGACGCTGCCTCTGTATCACCGCGTAGGCCGGCTTTCCTTGGCGGAGTTCTTCGCGATGCGGGTGAAACTCGGAAACCTTTTGTTGTTCCTGGGTTTCCTGTTGATCTGGCACATCCTGTTCAGCGTCTTCGGCCTTTACGGTTCGAAACGCATGTCGAGCCGATGGGAAGAGGTGCGAGACATTGTCGCGGTCACTACCCTCGGCACCGCGATGATCGCCGCCGCCGCTTTGACCTTCCGCATCTGGGTGGTCGGCCGCGTTTTCCTCGTTTTGTTCTGGTTGTTGAGCACCAGTTGCGTGCTCTTAAGCCGTTTGTTGATTCGCGGTTCACTGGCCTATGCTCGGCGTCACGGTCGAAACCTCCGCAATCTGTTGGTCATCGGTACCAATCCGCGCGCGGTCTCACTGGTGAAAGGAATCCAGGCGAAACCCCATCTTGGCTATCGCATTCTGGGCTTCGCCGACGAGGAGTGGTCCGGTCTGAGCGAGTTTCACAGCCAGGGATTCCCGCTCGTGAGCGACCTGGACACTTTGCCCTCCTATGTTCGGCGCAATGTTGTGGATGAGATCGTGTTGGCGCTTCCCATCCGCTCCTTCCATACCTATGGTTCACGGATTGCCGAGGCCTGCGAACAACAGGGAATCATCGTGCGCTTCATGCCGAACATCTTCGATCTCAAAGAAGCCAAGCATCGCACCGATGAGCTGGGCGCGGACGAGCCGCTGATCAGCCATGACAGTTCGATTTCCGACGCCTGGGGCCTGGCGATCAAACGCGCCATCGACGTGGTGATTTCCGCGGCGGCCATCATTTTTCTATCGCCCGTACTCGTGCTCACCGCGCTTCTGGTGAAGCTGACGGCGCCTGGTCCCATCTTCTTCATCCAGAAACGCATGGGCCGCAACAAAAGGATGTTCGACATTTACAAGTTCCGCACCATGGTCGTGGATGCGGAGAAGCGCTTGAAAGACCTTGAACATTTGAACGAAGCCAACGGCGCGGTGTTTAAAATCAAAGACGACCCCCGCATCACCCCCCTTGGCCGATTCCTCCGGAAGACCAGCATCGACGAGCTTCCTCAGCTCTTCAACGTGCTCAAGGGCGATATGAGCCTGGTCGGGCCGCGGCCGCTGCAAGTTCGGGACTACGAACTATTCGAGACTTTTTGCGGTGACTGGCAGCGCCGCCGTTTCAGTGTTCGTCCCGGAATTACCTGTCTCTGGCAAATCAAGGGACGCAGTTCGACCACTTTTGAAAAGTGGATGGAGTTGGACCTGCAATATATTCGGACCTGGTCGTTGTGGTTGGATTTGGAAATACTCGCGAAGACAGTCCCGGCTGTCCTCAAGGGCTCAGGTGCGGCGTAGATCGCCGATAAATAGAATGTATTCCTCTAAAACCTTGAACTCACAAACCAAACTACCGAACTTCGAAGCCCTCGGCACTCCCTGTGTTGCGGAATTGGTGAAGCAGCGCGCGGCCGAAAACCCCAGCGCGATTGCCCTCTCTGCAGGAAGCGAATCGTTGTCTTATGGCGACCTTGATCGCCGGGCGAACCGTCTAGCCAATTACCTGCGCTCGCTTGGTGTCGGTCGCGACGAAGCGGTAGGCCTCTACCTCGACCGCTCCACAGCAATGGTTGTCACCGCTCTAGCCATCCTCAAAGCCGGAGGCGCCTACATTCCTCTCGATCCGGTGCAACCGGCTGAGCGCCTCGCGTTCATGCTGCGCGATTCCGGCGCGCGTGTGCTGGTCAGTTCTAAGAATTTGGCAGGAAAACTTTCCCCCGGATCGTGGCACGTCGTTACCGTCGATGGCGACGCACAGAAAATTACAGTCCAGCCTGACAGCCAGCCGGAAGGCACCGCCGAGGCGGAAGACCTCGCTTACATTATTTATACCTCCGGCTCGACTGGCCAGCCCAAGGGAGTGGAGTTGCTTCACTCCGGGCTGTCGAATCTGGTCCGCTGGCATCAGCGCGCGTTTCAAGTGACGGCTGCCGATCGCGCCAGCGCCATGGCATCTTTAGGATTTGACGCTTCCGTTTGGGAGTTGTGGCCCTATCTCGCGGCCGGTGCAAGCATTCATTTACCGGAGGAGCGGCTCCGCAGCGACGCGAAACTCTTGCGGGATTGGATGGTCGCGCAGCGCATCACCATCGCGTTTGCGGCCACGCCCATTGCCGAAAATCTGATGGAGCTGGAGTGGCCGCAATCCACATCTCTGCGTGTCCTGCTCACCGGCGCGGACACGCTGAAGAAATATCCATCGTCGCGATTGCCTTTCGTTCTGGTGAATAATTACGGCCCGACCGAGGGCACGGTGGTGACCACTTCCGGTGTAATCGCGCCTGCGATCTCGGCCAGCCAGCCGCCATCCATCGGCCGCGCTATCGACGGCGTAGAGATTTATCTTCTGGATGAAGATCAGAAGCCGGTGGCCGACGGAACTGCGGGCGAAATTTATATTGGCGGTGCGGGCCTGGCGCGAGGTTATCGAAATCGTCCCGACTTGACCGCAACGCGATTCATCTCGAATCCGTTCCGCAACGAGGCGGGAACCAGACTTTATCGTACCGGAGATTTGGCGCGCCGCTTGCCAGACGGCGAGATCGCATTCCTGGGGCGAATCGATGAGCAGGTGAAAATTCGTGGCTACCGCGTCGAGCCGAGCGAAATCGCAACTGTCCTGGGCCAGCATGCTTCGGTGCAAACCTGCGTGGTAATCGCAAGAGAAGATGTGCCGGGAGAAAAGCAATTGGTGGCATACTTGGTGCCCGCTTCCGGAGCGGCATGGAACGCTGCGGAGCTTCGCGACCATCTCCGCAAGCGATTGCCCGATTACATGGTGCCGGCGGGCTTCGTCGCAATCGAAAACCTTCCCGTCACGGCCAATGGCAAAGTGGATCGCGCGGCCTTACCCGCTCCCAACGGCCAGCAGTTGCACGCCCTGGAATACACCGATCCCCGCACTCCGGTGGAAGAAGAGCTGGTCAAGATTCTGGCGCCGCTATTGAAGTTGCAGCGGGTCGGTGTGAATGACAACTTCTTTCTGCTCGGCGGACACTCTCTTCTCGGCACCCAGTTGATCGCTCGCGTCAGCGAAACCTTCGGTGTCGATCTCACACTTTTGAAATTATTTGATCATCCCACCGTCGCCGAGATGGCTTCGGAAATTGAGGACCTCATCCTCGCCAAAGTTGAAAACGAAGAACTCTCAGGAGACCGCAACCGCAGTGTCGTCTAGCGCAAAAACTCCACCACGTTCGGAAAGTCGCGATTCCGTGTTGAGCCTCTACCATCTCCTTGATCCGGAGGTGTTGGCCAACCCTTACCCGCTTTTCCGCCGCCTGCGATCGGAAGATCCCGTGCATTGGGATCCGTTTCTGCATGCCTGGGTGGTGACGCGTTATCCCGATGTGCTCGAAGTCCTGCTGAACTTTTCTGCCGATCGCACGCCCACTCCCGCACAACTCGATGAAATGGGACTCTCGTCTCTCAGCCCGATCGCGCGCGTGATGGTCAAGCAGATGTTGTTCATGGACGCTCCGGATCACACGCGCTTGCGCGGCTTGGCCGCCAAGGCCTTCACTCCGGCGCGGGTTGAAGAACTACGCGGACACATCACCGACATCGTCAATCATCTCCTCGACGGAATCCAACCCAGAGGCGAGATGGATGTGATTGCGGACCTGGCCGAACCTTTGCCCGCCATCGTGACCGCCGAACTGCTGGGCGTTCCGACGAGTGATCATCTCAAGTTGAAGCTTTGGTCCGCGGATTTCGCCGAGATGCTGGGAAATTTCCAGCATAACCCCGAGCGTTACCCCACCGTATTGAAGGCCGTAGCTAATCTGACGGAATACTTTCAGAATGCGATCCGTGAGCAGCGCGAACATCCACGTCCCGGATTGATTCACTCATTGATGACCGCTGAAATCGACGGCGACCGGCTGACCGAGGAAGAGGTTGTTGCGAACTGCATTGTGACCATGGTCGGCGGGCAGGAGACGACCACCAATCTGATCGGCAACGGCTTGCTTACGTTGCTGCGCAATCCCGCAGAAATGGAGAAGCTGCGCAACGATCCATCGCTCGTCCCGTCGGCGGTGGAAGAGATGCTGCGCTACGAAAGTCCCAGCCAGCATACGGCGCGCATGTGTCCATCAGATCGGACCATGGGTGGCAAGTCGATTCAAAAGCGCCAGGCGGTGATTGCGATCATGGCCGCTGCCAACCGCGACCCTGAGCGTTTCCCCGATCCCGACAAGTTCGACATCACGCGCAAGGACAATCGTCATCTGGCGTTCGGCTACGCCGCCCACTTCTGTTTCGGCGCTCCGCTGGCTCGCGTCGAAGGACAAGTAGTCTTCGAGGCGTTGTTGCGCCGTCTCACGGATATCACTCTGGACTCCGCGCCGATTCAGTGGAGATCGAACCTGGGATTGCGCGGACTCAAAGCGCTCAAAGTAAAGTTCGCCGCACAATCCACCGCTCAGAAACAGAAAGCGAATTCGCAATCCCCAGCTGTCGCGGTGACACAGACCGCTCCGGCGGCACGCTGCCCGTTCGACGCGCATGATTCGAAAGCAACGAAAGAAGAGAAGCAGCCGATCGCGTCTTGTCCCGTGAACGAACACAACGGCGCGAAGCCCGACAAACAGGAATTAATCCGGAAATATTTGCAGTCGCGCAAGGCTCATAAACCGGAGGATGCTCCCGCTATCGCCCGTAGTGAGCGCGGGCCCGCCCCGCTTTCGTTTGCCCAAGAGCAGATCTGGCTGCACGGGCAGTTCGCCAAGGATCTCTACAATGAATCGGTCACGGTCTACCGCCGCGGCCCGCTCGACCTGCCCACGCTGCAACGAAGCCTGGCAGAGATTATTCGCCGCCACGAGGCCTGGCGTACCACCTTCAAGGCGGTCGACGGACAGCCGGTTCAAATCGTGCAGCCACCGTTCGAGCCCTCCATCGAAGCCGTTGACCTGCGCCACCTTGCATCAGACCAGCGAGAAGCAGAAGCGTTGCGCCTGGCGCGTGAACGGGCCCGCGCCCCGTTTGATATGGAGCGTGGGCCGCTGCTCCGGGCTACGCTGGTGCGGTTGGACGAAGAAGAATACCGCCTCTATCTCTTCCTGCATCACATTATTTTTGACGGCTTCTCCATCTATCGCGTCTTTCTGCCGGAACTGGTTACGGTTTACAACGCCTTTCTTGCGGGCAAGTTTTCGCCCCTCGGTGAGCTTCAGTTGCAGTATCCGGACTTCGCGCACTGGCAGCGGGAGTCGCTCAGCAATCCTCAATTCAACGAGTCACGCGCTTACTGGTCGAGGCAACTGGAGGGCGAGCTTCCTGTGCTTGAGTTGCCAACGGATCGTCCGCGCCCGGCGGTGCAGAGTTTCCGCGGCGCTATGCAGCGATTCGCATTCTCGCGAGAACTTTCCGACCGCCTGCACGCATTGGCAAAGCGCGAAAACACAAGCTTCTTCACCACCATTCTGGCCGGTTTTGCCGCACTGCTCCGGCGTTACAGTTCCCAGCAAGATTTAGTGATTGGCACGGTTACTTCCGGACGCAAGCGCTCCGAGCTCGAAATGCTGCTAGGTTGTTTTCAGAATCCCCTGGCATTGCGGCTCAAGCTCGCCGGCGATCCCAGCTTTCGCGAACTGCTCGCCCACGCCCGCGAAGTCACTCTGGGCGCGCTCTCGCACGATAATGCTCCATTCGAGCGGCTGGTGGAAGAGCTTTCGGTGCGCCGCGATACCAGTCGCAATCCAATTTTCCCCGTAATGTTCTCGTTGGTTCCACCGACGGCGGCGTTCGAGCCCGGGTGGGATTTGAACCAGCTCGATCTCGAAATCGGCACCGCCAAGTTCGATCTCGATCTCGAACTCGACGATCGGCCCGAGGGGCTGCTGGGACGCTTTGTCTACAGCACCGATCTGTTCGACGCCTCGACCATGGTGCGCATGGCTGGTCATTTCGAAACCATGCTGGCAGCGATTGTGGCTGATCCGGAAACGAAACTTTCCCGCCTGCCCATGCTAACTGCGGCCGAGAAGCAGCAACTCGCGGATTGGAATGCCACCGAAACGGAATATCCCAACACGCTTTGCATGCACGAATTGGTCGACGCTCAGGCAGCGCGAACCCCTTCCGCAATCGCGGTTGAACATGCCGACCAGAAACTGACCTATCGCGAACTCGAGCAGCGCGCTAATCAGTTGGCTCATTTCCTGAAGCGACGCGGCGTCGGGCCCGAGTCGCGAGTTGGTATCTGCCTGCGTAGATCGCTGGAATTACCCGTGGCTTTGCTGGCGGTGCTCAAGGCGGGCGGGGCATGTGTGCCTCTCGATCCCGCATACCCCAAAGAACGGTTGACTTACATGCTCGAAGATTCGCAGACCTCGCTCGTGTTGACCCAGCCTGGGCTGCTTGCCGAGGTCACCGACTTCGACGCGGAAGTTGTCGCCCTCGATACGGATTGGAAAGCTTTTTCGGGGGAGAGTTCCGAGTGCGTTCAGAGCGGCGCCAAGCCGGAGAATCTGGCCTACGTCATTTACACCTCGGGCTCGACCGGTAAGCCGCGCGGAGTTCTGCTCAGCCATCGCGGTCTGGTGAATCACAACGTCGCGGCCATCAAGCTATTTGGCATCACGCCGGCTGATCGCATGGCGCAGTTTGCCTCCATCTCTTTCGATATCGCGATCGAAGAAATCTTTCCTACCTGGATGGCGGGCGGAGCCCTCGTGATTCGCGAGGAGAACGCCTCGCTGGCCGTCGCGGACTTTCTGCAGTGGGTGCGCGAGCGCAAGGTGACAGCACTTGATTTGCCCACGGCGTATTGGCATGAACTGGTCGGCGTCCTCTCCGAATCCGCGATGGGCCTGCCGGAAAGCTTGCGCATGGTGATCGTTGGCGGCGAAAAAGCTTCGTTATCCGCTTTGGCGACCTGGCACAAGCTCGCTGGTTCGCGCGTGCGCTGGGTCAACACCTACGGCCCCACCGAGACCAGCGTGATCGTCACTGCCTTCGAGCCGACGAATTGGGAGGAGATTCCGGCCACTTTGCCAATTGGCCGTCCCATCGCTAACACCAAGATTCATATTCTTGACGAACAGTTGCAGCAGTTGCCGGTGGGCATTCCGGGCGACTTGTTCGTCGCTGGCCCAGGCTTGGCGCGAGGATATTTGAACCGCCAGGAAATCACCGCCGAAAAATTTATTCCGAATCCATTCAGCGACCAGCCGGAAGCACGGATGTATAAGACGGGCGACCGCGCTCGCTATCTCGCGAATGGCGAAATCGAATTTGCCGGACGCACCGACGATCAAGTCAAGATTCGCGGCTTCCGCGTCGAGTTGAAAGAGATCGAAGCGGTTCTGGGAGCGTATCCCGGGGTTCGCGAAGTCGTCGTCATTGCGCGAGAGCAAGGGACCGATAAGCACCTGGCCGCTTACGTGGTTCCCTCGCGCGAACAGGCGCCGACGGGCAGCGAACTGCGGTCCTTCCTCAAGCAGAAGCTTCCCCATTACATGGTGCCCTCCGCCTTCGTTCTGCTCGAGGCCATGCCCAAGACTCCGAACGGTAAGGTAGACCGACGCGGGATGCCGGTTCCGCAGCCCGCCGACTTCGCCGAGGCCAACGAATATGTTGCCCCCTCCGACGATCTCCAGAATCAGTTGGCCAGGATTTGGGCCGTCGTGTTAGGCAAAGATAAAATCGGCATTCGCGATAACTTCTTCGATCTCGGCGGACACTCTTTGCTGGCCGCCCGCCTCATGCATCGCATCGAGCAAACTCTGGGTAAGCGCCTTCCCCTCGCGGCTCTCTTACAGGCCCCCACCGTCGAGCAGTTTGCCGCCCTGCTCCGGCAAGAAGGATGGTCCGCTTCCTGGTCTTCGCTCGTTGCCATCCAGGCCGAGGGTTCGCGCCCGCCTTTCTTCTGCGTTCATGGAGTCGGCGGCAACGTCGTCGGCTTCCGCGATCTGGCGCGCCACATGGGTCCTGACCAGCCGTTTTATGCCTTGCAGCCCGAAGGTCTCGATGGCCAGCGTCCCTGCCTGACCAATGTGCCCGAGATGGCCGAACGCTACATTAAAGAAATTCGCCGCGTGCAGCCCGAGGGCCCCTATCGTATCGGTGGCTATTCCTTCGGCGGCCTCGTTGCCTACGAAATGGCGCAGCAACTGCGCGCACAGGAGCAGGAAGTCAGCTTGCTTGCGCTCTTCGACACTTATCCCGGCAAGATGGAATCGCGAGCTTCGCAGTTGCGCAATCTCTCTGAGCTTCCCCTGAAACAGCGAATCAGCTTCATCGCGAAGAAGGGCAGCTTCGTGCTGATGACGCTGCGCAAGCGCCTCGAATTGCAAATGCTGCCCAAGCCGTTGCGCAACGTAAGACAGGCGTGCGCCAAAGCCGCCGCTGGATACAATGTTCAGCCCTATGCCGGCCAGGTCACATTATTTCGCGTAAAAGAAAAATCCGTTGGCAGCCTCAACGATCCCTATGCCATCTGGTGGCGCGTGGCCGCGGGCGGAGTCGATCTCCGCGAAATCAGCGGCGACCATCTTAGTTTGCTCAAGCAGCCGCAGGTCAGGTTCCTTGCTGAAGAATTGAATCGCGCATTGGTAGGATCATCTTCTATTCCAAGCGAAGCCCCGCTTGTTGCCGCAGTGAGTTATTAGCCAACCTCGAAAAAAATCAAAGCATTCATCAAAAACGAGTTCTCCATAAGGTTCCCGAAAGAATGAGTGTTCCTAATACAGAAGAAGTGCTCGATCCAGAATTAAGCGACGGCGCCGCGATCGCCGCGAATGAAGGCACAGAAGCGGACGCAGAAGCCGATCACCCCGGCAAATTCCGCCGCTGGATCACCAAGGGCGGCCTCGCGATTCTCGATCAAGGCTTGATCTCCGGATCGAATTTCCTCGTCAGCCTGTTGCTCGCGCGCTGGCTGGCGCAAGATCAGTACGGCGCGTTTTCTGTAGCGTTCTCCGTATTTTTATTGCTCTCCTACGTCTATCAATCTTTCCTCGCCGAACCGCAGGCGGTCTTCAGCGGATCCACTTACAGCAAGTCTTTGCGCGGGTATCTGAAGACTCTGCTCGGCATTCATCTGATTCTCACGCTGTTTGGCGTGGTTCTGCTCGGCGGTGCGGCTGCCATCGCCTTCGCCATGGGCAAAGACGGAGGATTGCCGGGAGCGCTCGCCGGCGTTGCCATCGCCTCGCCTTGCATTTTGTTTTTCTGGCTGATGCGCCGTTCGTTCTATATGAATCTCGCGCCCGCGCGCGCCACCGTCGGTGCCTTCATTTACTTCGTCGTCGTCACCGGCGGACTGTTCTTCGCCTACAAACGCTCGTTGATGTCTCCGTTTTCGGCGTACCTGTTAATGGCGCTGGGCGCACTCGGAACCGGCTTCTTCCTGCTCTCGCAAATCAATAAAGTTCTGTCGCCCGATACCGAAGCGCCACCCACCCGAGCGCAGGCTTGGCACAAGCATTGGGAGTACGGCCGCTGGGCGCTCGCCGTCTCGGTCGTCACCTGGATTCCTTATTACATGTATTACCCGCTGGTAAGCATGTTCGGGGGCATGGCGCAAGCCGGCCAGTTGCGCGCCTTGATGAATCTGTCGCTGCCCATGGAGCAAAGCTATACCGCACTCTCCATCCTGTTCTTGCCGTATGCGGCGCGCATCTGCCGCCAACAGGGCTTGTCGGCGTCGGGGCCGCTGGTGCGCAGAATCACCATGCTCTTTGTCGGTGGCGCGATCGTCTACTGGGCCATTCTGATTCCCTTTAAGGCGCAGGTATTTCATCTGCTGTACGGCGGAAAATATATGGAGGTCGCCCACTTTATTCCCTACGTGGCGATTGGCACCACGCTGTGGAGCGCGGCCTTCGGACCGGCAATCTTATTGCGCGCCATCGAGTGCCCCGATTCCATTTTCTGGGCGCGTCTGGCCGCCAGCATCCTTTCTCTTCTCGTCGGTGTTCCCGCGACAAAATGGTTCGGGTTGTGGGGCGTCGTCGTCAGCCTCATCGTTGCCAATATCGCAGCGTTCCTCATCTCGATGTATATTTTGCAACGCAAATCTGCGACCGTCCCGGTATTGAATCCAGTTTTACAGGGTGAAGGTTAATTCCAATGAACAAGCTCAAGGAACTTCGTTTCAAAGCGTCCCGTACCAAACTCCGCGCTCCCAAAGGCTGGTGGGAGCATCGCGGCCTCAATCATAAAGATGTATATCTCGCCTCCTTCGAGCGTTCTGGCAATACCTGGCTGCGCTTCGTCCTCATGGAAATTCTGACCAAGGGCGATGCCGGATTTCTCAACGTCAACCAGATTTTGCCCGAGCTCGGCACCCACATGGATATGAAGCCCGCGCTGCCCAACGGCGGCCGCCTCATCAAGACCCATTACATGTATCGACCGGTCTACAAGCGCGCGATTTACCTGATGCGCGATCTGCGCGATGTCATGCTCTCGAACTGGGCGCGTGACAAGGAAATGGGTTTCTCACAGTATTTCGATCAGGGCCGTGGGATGGATGGCTACATCGAAACTTTTCTTAAAGGCAAGGTGACCCGCTTCGGATCCTGGCAGGCCCACGTCGCCTCCTGGCTCGATTGTCCGCTCGCCAAAAATGGAAATCTGCTGGTCGTACGTTACGAAGATCTGCGCAAAGATACTTTGCCCGGACTAATGTCCATGCTCGATTTCCTCGGCATCCCAGGCGATCCCGACCGCGTTCGCGCCGCCATCGAAAATAACTCCTTGCGCAACATGCGCGAGAAGGAAGAGAAGGCAAAGACCTCCGGAGCCACGCTGGGCAAGGGCACCCTGCTGCGCAAGCATAATCTCGATAAAGAAGACGCGCGCTTTGTTCGCACCGGATCGGTGGGTGGATGGACCGCGAAGCTGAGTGACGCGCAAATCGAAATGGTCACGCGTTATGCCGGCGAGCCACTGGTGCGGGTTGGTTATCCCGCGGGCTTGCCCGAGCCGGCGCAACGCGAAGAGATGGTTGGAGGAGTGCGGGCGTAGATCCTCCGCACGAACTCAGAACTAGATATCAAACGTAACCCTCACCTCATGCCTTTCGTACTCAAGCAATTCGGTCTCCTTCTGGCGATGATGGTGCTCGTTCCATTCGCTTCTCCCCAGACGAAAGATGACAGCGAAACTCTGCGCCAGGCGGCGCAGAAATCGAATTTCTGGGTGGGCACCACCATCCAGGGCAGAATGTGGAATCGCGATCCTGAGTACAAACCCGTGCTGGGCCGCGAGTTCAACGCTGCGGTTTCCATCGTTTTTCAAGGCATCACGCAACCGGAGCGCGGCCGTTTCAATTGGGACCCGATGGATGAGGCCATGAGATTCGCCAAGCAGAATAACGTTAAGCTCATGGGCCATTGTCTGGTTTACAAGAATGCAGTCGCCGCTCCATGGCTCAGATTCAATAACGGCGCTTGTGGCAGATGGTCGCCGAAAGACCTGGACGAGATTTTGAAAGACCAGATTACGAACGTGGTTCATCACGGGGGCGATTCGTATTACGCCTGGGAAGTCGTGAACGAGCCCACCGAGCCCCATCACAACGGCTGCTGGTCGCGGATTCTGGGCGATGACGAATACATCGCCAGGGCCTTTCGTTACGCCCGCGAAGCCAATCCTAATGCGATGTTGATCTTGAACGACACCTTCGGCCAGGGCGGAATCGACAAAGAGCGTGCCGAAAACTTCTGGGCGTTGGTCAAGCGCCTCAAAGCTGCCGGTGTACCGATCGATGCGGTTGGAACCGAAATGCACTGGGAGATGCCGCAACTGCGCCCCACCTATCTCGACGAATTCAAGGAATTCCTCGACAATGCGCGCAAAGCCGGCGTGAAAGTCAACATCACCGAGATGGATGTTTATCAGGGCGACACCGATTCTCCTGCGGTTTTCGCCAAGCAGAAGGAAATTTTCTATAACGTAGTGCACACCTGCTTACAAGATTCGAATTGCATCGGCTTCATGACTTGGGGCATTGCCGACCGCTACACCTGGCTGCGCACATCGGATTGGAAAAACTTTCCTAACGCCAAGCCCGTTTTATTTGACGACGATTTCAAGAAGAAGCCTGCCTACTACGGCGTTCTGCAGGCATTAAAAGAGGGACGATGAGTTTCGGCGCATTCAATCCCACAGAACAATCGGCCGGTCTCGATCTGCGTCGCCGCAATGCGATCTGGCTGATCCTGCTGTTCGCCGTCGTTGGTTTCTCGGTCACGGTCACAGTCGAATTGCTGGCTGGTTCTTCGCAATACGGAGTCCTGATCTTTGCCGGAGCCATCCTGGTTGCAATTCCCATGATGGTGCTGGCGGCTCAAGCGCTGCCCCAAGGCTGGGCCAAGCTGCAAATGCTGCGCCAGAACTGGACCTGGTGGCACCCGCTCTGGTTCCTGATTTTCTTCAGCATGCTGGTCTTCCGCATCCGTGACGTAGGGGCGGCCAAAGCGAATCCTTTGGATGCCTGGGCCATGACCCGCGTCCTGCCCGAAGCTTTCGTTTCCCTGAGTTTGATAATCCGCCTGCTGCTGAAAAAACCGAACTGGATGCGTGCACTTTTCACCGGCATCCCCGGTTTGATGGCGATCTACTGCCTGATCTGCCTCACCACCGCCGCATGGTCCGTCAACGCATCCTGGACGGCATACAAATCTCTCGAATTTCTAGCTGACGTTTCCTTAATCGCCTCCATCGTCGCCACTGCTGAATCCTCGCTGACCTACCAAAATCTCATCGATTGGACGCTCACTTTCTACGGACTTTCGCTCGTCGGCGTCTGGCTTAATCTTCCCATCTGGCCTACGGAAGCAATGGACGGCGGCCGCCTCACTGGTGTGATTCCGGTCGAAGCTTCGAACAGCGTCGGAACCTCGGGCGCGGTCCTGTGCCTGATCGCGATTTGCCGTCTCTTTCCTCTCCAGGGAAAAGCCCGCAGTCGTGCCTGGTATGTCTTGCTGTTTATCTTCGGCCTGGTTTCCATGGTTCTCTCCCAGACCAGAGCCGCCGAAGGCGCATTCGCTGCCGCTGTCGTCTTGATTGTCATCTTTCAGCGCCAACTGCGAAGGATTGTCATTTTCGGCACAGCCTTTCTCACTCCGTTTGTGATCGCATCTGTTTTGCTGAGCCACAGCATGTGGGTCAAAGCCGGCGATTTATTAATGAGCTTTGCCACGCGCGATCAGTCCGCCGGCGCCATCGATTCTCTCAGCGGACGTACCGCTTGGTGGGCCTACGGCATGGAGCAGTTGAGCCAGCATCCCTTTACCGGACTGGGCGCGTACGCCGCCGGCCGTTTCGCCGTTCTCGGAAAGTTGGGCGTCGGCTCGGCCGCCATGATGCATAGCGACTGGATCGAGATTCTCATCGGCACCAGTTTCTGGGGCATCATTCCCTTTGCTGCCGCGCTCCTCGCCGCCTGGTGGATGTTAGTTGTCTGTATCCGCAGCAACGCCTTCTCTCCCGAGCAGCGCCAGCTCGCCCTCGAATGCTTTGCCCTGCTCGGCGTTCTTACCCTGCATTCGTTCTTTAACGATGAACTCAGCTGGCACTGTCCGCTACTCTATTTCGCCATCCTCGGCTATGCCGAATGGATACGCGTTCACCGCAAAGCCCAGCCCGTCTCTGCGCCTTTAAATCGTGTAGAGCCGCGCGTTTGGCAACTCGATCCAGTTTCTTGATCCAATCAGTAACCACCCGGCAGTAACTGTTACCGCAACCAGTGAATGGCGCACTTGGGCTATTCACATTTCACAACAAAACAACAAAACTCTTAGAGGGAGTGAATCGAAATGGCAAACAAGAATCGCATTCTCGTAACCGGCGCGGGTGGCTTCATCGGCCATCACCTCGTCAAACGGCTCAAAGCGGAAGGCAACTGGGTTCGCGGCGTGGATTTAAAGCACCCCGAGTACGAACCCTCGGCCGCCGACGACTTCAGAATTCTCGACCTGCGCTTGAAAGAAAGCTGCCATGAAGCCACGCGTGACATCGATCAGGTCTACAACTTGGCCGCCGACATGGGCGGGATCGGCTACATCACCGCATTCTTGGCCGAGATCTCGAAGAACAACATCCTCATCAACGCCCACATGCTCGAGGCCGCCAAGGCTAACGACGTGAAGCGTTTCCTCTTCTCGTCCTCGGCTTGTGTCTACGCGCAGTCCAAGCAGAAGAGCGCGGAAGTCGTGCCGCTGAAGGAAGAAGATGCCTATCCTGCCGAACCCGAGCCGGGTTATGGATGGGAAAAGCTCTTCGCCGAAGAGCTCTGCCGCTACTACTATCACGACTACAAAATGGAAACCCGCATCGTGCGCTTCCATAACGTCTATGGTCCGCTCGGCACCTACGATGGCGGCAAAGAGAAGTCTCCCGCGGCCATCTCCCGCAAAGTTGCCAAGGCGCAAGACGGCGGCGAGATCGACATCTGGGGCGACGGCGACCAGACGCGTTCTTATATGTACGTGGATGATTGCGTCGAAGGCCTGATTCGCCTGATGGCCTCCAATCACCGCGAAGCTCTCAACCTCGGCACCGACGAGATGGTCAGCATCAACCACCTGGTCGACATGGTCTGCAAGATCGCCGGCAAGAAACTTAAGAAAGTTCACGATCTGACCAAGCCGCAAGGTGTTCGCGGTCGCAATAGCGATAACACTCTGCTGCGCAAGACCCTGGGCTGGGAGCCCAACATGCCCCTCGAAAAGGGTCTCGCCATCACCTACAACTGGATCGCGAGCGAGCTGAAGAAGAAAAAGGAAGTCGGCGAGCTGGCTGAGGTTGCAGGAGACTAACTTGGCCACGATGCAAGCGATGTCCGCTCTTGCGCCAGAGGATAGCGTCAGCATCCTCGGGGTGAAGGTCCATGCCACTGACATGGATCGAGCACTGGCGCGCGTCGAATCGGCGCTGGCCACCGGTGACAAAGGCTACGTCTGTGTCACCGGCGTACAGGGCGTCATGGAAGCGCAATCGGACTCCAACCTCAAGCGCATTATCAATCAAGCGCTGCTGACCATTCCGGACGGACGTCCAACCGTCTGGGTGGGTTGGCTGCGCGGCTTCTTGAAAATGCGCCAGGTGACGGGTCCCACCATGATGCTTCGCCTTTGCGCGCTATCGGCGGAGAAGGGCTACACCCATTTCTTCTTTGGAGGGAATGATGGCGTCGCCCAGGAACTCAAGCAGTCGCTCACCCAGCGGTTTCCGGGAATGAAAGTGGTTGGCACTTACACTCCTCCTTTTCGTCCCCTAAACGCGGAGGAGGAGGCCGAACTCATCCGCATGGTCGCCGAAACCAAACCGGATTTCTTCTGGGTGGGATTGAGCACGCCGAAGCAAGAGCGCTTCATGGATCAGTACGTCTCGAAGCTCGACGCCAAACTCATGTTTGGCGTCGGCGCTGCCTTCGACATCCACACCGGGCGTATCAAAGATGCGCCCTACTGGATGAAGTTGACCGGCGTGCAGTGGATGCATCGCATTTATCAGGATCCCAAGCGCCTGTGGAAGCGCTATCTGGTGAATAACCCAAAATTCGTCTACCAGATCACGTTGGAGCTGCTGGGGATTGGGAAGCAGGAGACGGCATAAAAACTGTCATCCCGACCGAAGCTTCCTGACCGAAGGGAAGGAAGCGTAGTGTAGGGACCTGATGTCGTCCCTGAGTCGCCCCGCCGTTCACGGATAAATGTTAGTTCTTGTTTTGCCGTGGCAATAATTCATGAGAATTTTGATCGTACATGGCGCGTACCAGCAGTTTGGCGGAGAAGATTCCGTGGTCCGCGCCGAAAGGGAATTGCTCGAGCGCCACGGCGACGAGGTGCTCGTTTATTCCCGCCACAACGACGAAACCAAAACTTTCAACGTCGCCGACAAAGCGTTCTTTTTCTCCCAAACCGTTTATTCCTGGAAGAGCAGCAGTGAAATCGCCGACGTGGTCCGCGGCTTCAAGCCGGACGTCGCCTTCGTTCACAACATCTACCCGCTGATCTCTCCGTCGGTGTATTACAAGCTGAATTCGCTGGGCGTCCCGGCGGTGCAGGTGCTGCATAACTTTCGCCCATTTTGTCCCAACGGTTTTTATTACACCCAGGGCCAGATTTGCGAGGATTGCAAGGGCGGCAACTATCTCAGCGCGGTGCGCAAGCGCTGCTATAAAGACAGCTACCTGCTGAGCGGTCTCTACGGCTTCGCGCTGGGCTCGAACCGCCTCGCCGGAATGGTCGACAACATCGCTGGCTTCATCTGCCTCACGGAATTTTTCAAGATCAAAATGCAAGAGGCCGGCGTTCCCGATTCCAAGCTCTTTGTCCGGCCCAATTTTGTTTATGCGCCGCCCTTAAAGTCAGACTCGAATGGCCCAGGCAAATATGCCCTTTACCTGGGACGATTGTCTCCCGAGAAGGGCTGCTGGACTCTGATCCATGCCTTCGAACAAACCCCGCACCTTACGCTCAAGATCATCGGCACCGGGCCCCAAGAGCAGGAACTGAAAGATTACGTCCGCAATAAAGGCCTGAACAACATTCATTTCCTCGGCTTCAAGAGCGGCGACGAAAAGTGGCAATTGCTCCGCGACGCGTTTTGCCTCGTGCTGCCTTCGGAGTGGTACGAGAATTTCCCCGTCACCGTGCTCGAAGGCTACATGG
Organism: uncultured Acidobacteriaceae bacterium; assembly: GCA_963818935.1. Lineage (GTDB taxonomy): Bacteria > Acidobacteriota > Terriglobia > Terriglobales > Acidobacteriaceae > Sulfotelmatobacter. The sequence continues at coordinate 59,863 of CAWFUK010000034.1, read as the reverse complement.
CCGCCAAGCCCGTCATCGCCTCGCGCATGGGTGGATTGCCCTACATCGTCGAGGACGGCAAAACCGGTCTCCTCTTCGAATCAGGAAACGTGAACCAGCTAGCCCAGAAAATTCAGCATCTGTCCGATGATCCCGCAGCTGCTGCCACCATGGGCGCGCGCGGACGAAACTTAAGCGAGACGAAATATGGCCCTGAACAAGGCTATAGCAATCTGATGAACATCTTTTCCCAGGTGCAGGCAACCGCATGAGTACGGCCGTCGAAGTCAAAATTCAAAGCCAGAGCGCCGCTGCCAGCTCCTCTGCCAGCTCTGCAGTAAAACCCGCTCCCATGAGCCCCGGCCCGCTCTTTGTGGTCGGCATGTGGCGATCCGGAACCTCGCTTCTTTACGCATTGCTCAACCAGCATCCGCAGATCGGATTGATGTATGAGTCCGACTTGGCCTTGCTGTCGTCCCTTTTTGTGCTCCCGCGGCGCAATTCTACCTGGATCACAAAAGTCGATTCTTGGAATGGCGCTTTAGCTCGCCACAAGATCGATATGACGAGCCTGCCGCCAAACGTAAACGGTTTGCCCGATGCCTTTCGCGCCGTCGCCCAGCAATACGCGAAACAAAAAGGTGCCACCATTTGGGGATGCAAGTCGCCGAACTATTACGATTGCATGAATCAGCTTGCCGACTGGTTTCCCAATGCGAAGTTCATCGTGATCTGGCGCGATCCCGCAGACGTGGTCCGCAGCATCGTGCGCGCGGCGCAGAAGTCTCCGTGGTTCGCCCGCCCCGGCATGGATCTGCGCGCTCTCCTCGGTTGCCGGCGTATGAAACAAGAAGCGGATCAACTGGTGCGCCGCGGTGCGGCCATTCACCAGTTGCAATATGACGAACTGGTGAACCAACCTTCCGTCGCTCTTGCTGCGATTTGTGATTTCATCGGTATCCAGTTCGATCCCAACATGACTTCCCTCGAAGGCGCCGACCGTTCGGCCATTTACGATGCCGAGCATCACGCCGGAGTAAAAAGCTCGGAAATTGTCTCCAAACGTGAGCGCCCGGAAGTGCTTTCACCTAAGTTTAAGGAAAAAGTAGAACGCTATGTTTCATTTTGGCGCAAGCAGTACAATGGCACTTGGCCCGTCAATGCAGCCGTATCTGACGGAACCCCGTGCGCCGGTTGGTTCGAGCGTAGCCGTGATCGCGTTCGGCACAGACTATTTCGAAGTTTCGATTTGATCGTTCCCCCCTTGTACTCCCTCGTTCCAACTGCGGTCTGGCAAAGGTATCGGCGAACGAAGTCCCGCTACCAGCGAGCTGCCTGAAGTCACCGAAGTAAGCCATTCAGTTTCAATTTTGAGGGATGACAAACGAATTCTAAACAGCTTCAAGGGCAGCCGGACCAGGATGAAGTTCGGCACAATGGGAAATCAATATGCAAAATTCAATAAAAGCTGACAACGTGCTGTCTAAGAAGCAATTTGGTCCTTTGCTTCGCTCGATCCAATCGGCGGCGCTGGCTTGCGTGGCGTTTTGTTTCTGCGGCCATGGGTTCGCCCAGAGCACTCTGAGCACCTACGCCGGTCTGAATACGACCGTGAAAATGGAGAATGCGACCGCGACCCCCGATCCCACCATCGCCGTCGGAACACTGGATTATTGCGAGCACGTCAATAGTGCCTACCAGTGCTGGTACAAAAGCACGAACCAGCCAATCAATTTTCTCGGCAGCACCAGCCCCAAATCCGATGGCGGCCCCTGGAGCCAGAACAACAACAACGGTGGCGCCACGCCGAATTGCCCCACCGCGTTCTCGCCGAACTCCCAGATGCTCCACGACAACGTTTACAACCTGTGGATCATGGAGAAGCGAATCACCTCGAAACTCGCCGGAGCCACCAATGGCGACAATTTCATGTGTGTCGCGATCAGCAACGTTGAGGATGTTTCCAATCCCTCGTTTAGTTGGTTCGCCTTTGAATACAACCTCGATCTGGTCATTCCAAAGAATTCCAAGGGTAATTATTATTATCCCGACTATCCTCAATCCGGCTTGTGGCAAAGTTCGACCAGCACAACTCCGCCCTATACCGCCGCTACCGACCAGGCCATGTGGATCACCTACGATTTACAGAATGTCAACGACGGCGACAATATCGAAAACGTCCTCGTGTGCGCAGTCGATTTGGCCGGACTTCGCGCTAGCACATCAAATCCCTACGTCAACAATTCCCACACCCCTGCCTGTGCCTTGGCTTTTCCCTCATTTACCACCTACATCCAAACCCGCAGTTGGGTCCCGGCGAATAATTCCGATACCACCCCTCCCATCGATGCCGACGGAGAGATGTTCACCTACATGATCGAGCCCGCTAAAGGGGAGGGGTGGCTCACGAGTCCCTCTGCCACGCAGGGCGTCCAGCAGTGGACGATTAATTGGACCGCAACGACTCCGACGCCAGCCTTACTGAATACCTGGAACCTTCCCTCAACCCAGACCGCCGGCGATCAACTGGGCTGTTTCAATCCCAGCAATTACTACGATACGGTTTGCGTTCCCCAACCTTCCACGGCAACCACCGGCATCTTCATCGATTCCGTCGCCGACCGGATGCAGCAATTTTTCCACTACACTTCGAACGGCGGAACGGCAAGTACCTGGACCTCTGCCCATGCCATCCAGATTGTTCCTAGTGGCACCGAAAATACCCAGACCGAAGCCGATATCCGAATCCTGCAACGAAATACCGCGTACCCCAATTCAGTCTACGTCGCCGGGGATTATCCCACGCTCGATCCCGTCGACCCCAACGCATGGGTGGTTTTGCCCAGCATCGCCCGCGATAAAGTTGGCAATCTGCAAGGCATCCTCGGGATCTCCGGCCCTGGGTCGAACGAGCATCCCGGTCTTGATAGTGTGACTTTCATTCCCAGCTCACTGACTGAGGGCACTTGGGGATACGTCGCCAATCCCAATACCGATGGCGATGCCGAAGATACCGATAATCTGAACTATCGCTGGGGAGACTGGTACTCTGCCGTCCTCGATCCCAGCGATTCCTGCACGGTCTGGGTGGCAGGAGAGTATCTTCCAGCCAACCGCACCACCGAGCCGTACTGGTACACCGAGATCGCCAAGCTTCCACCGATGCTCACATGCTCCGGGGCTCCGGTCACGCTCTCCACCAACAGCCTGAACTTCGGCAACGTAGCCGTCGGAGTGCAGAGCCCGCCGTTGACTGTCACCGTGACCAATAACCAGACCGTTGCCTTGAACATCACCAACATCAGCACCGGTGGCGGCGTCTTCACCCAAACCAATACTTGTCAACAACCCGTTGGCGCCAATGGCGGCACTTGCTCCATCAGCGTCTATTTCACCCCGACCTCGGCCATCACGTTCACCGGAACCCTTACCATCACCGACAATGCCAGCAACAGCCCGCAAACCGTCTCGCTAACCGGCACCGGGGCTACTGGCAGCATCACTCTGACGCCTGCAACTTTGGCCTTCGGTAGCCAGATCATCAATACCGCCAGCTCCGCGCAGAACATTACAGTGGATAACCCCGGCTCCGTGAATATCACCATCAACTCTGTCGCCGCCAGCGGCAGTTACACCGAGACCGATAACTGTAGCGGTGTCATCCTTGCTGCGGGAAACACCTGCAGCATCAGCGTCACCTTCGACCCCACGGTTACCGGCTCCATCCCGGGCGCGATCACGCTCAATGACACGGCCGGCGGCACGCCCCAAGTCGTCACCTTAACTGGCACGGGACTGTTGCCGCTTACCTTCTCAGCGAACCTTACCTATGCGGCCACCAACGTAGGCAGCTCCGCTCCTACCCAGAACATGACACTCACCAACAACCAGAAGACCAGCGTCACCTACACCTATTCCACCAGCGGCGATTACTCGGCCGTGGGCAATGGATCCTCCCCCTGCAATGGCACGTTGGCGGCGAGTTCCAAGTGCACCTTCGGTGTAACCTTCACACCGACCATGGATGGAACGATTAAGGGAAACCTCACAGTCACTCCGACCGTCGGCAATATTGTCGCCGCAGGCATGACCGGAACTGGACAGAATGGCGCTACCGGACCCTTAACCTTCACTCCTGCCAGCCTGAGTTTCGGAAATGTTCCGCTGACTACTTCACTCTCCAAGACCGTGACCATCAAGAATATTGGTTCGACTTCGCTCACCCTGACCAGCATCACGGGCAGCGGCTATTTCACGGTTGTGCCCAGCGGCACGACACCCTGTGGAACGACGCTGGCCGCAGGTAAGTCCTGCACCGTTACATCGACGTTTACTCCGTTGGTGGCTGGTTCGACGCTCGGCGGCTTGACAGTCGTTGATAACTCATCCGTGAGCCCTCAAATTCAGGATGCTACCGGAACCGGCGTGCTCGACGTCACGCTTTCACCCAGCAGCATCGCCTTTGGCTCGGTGACGGTCGGTTCCACTAGCGCTGTCAGCGTCGTCACGGTAGTCAACAACATGAGCACTGCGGTTCCAATCAACAGCGTGGTGGCCAGCGGCGACTTTGTTTCCGTTCCCGGAGGCAGCCCGCAATGCGGCGCCAGCGTCCCGGCCAACAGCAGCTGCACTCTGGGAGTCGAGTTCACTCCCGGCTACACTGGACCGATCACCGGTGCGCTCACGGTGAACTATGGTGCCGGATCTTCGCCGCAAACCGTGAGTTTGTCCGGAACGGGTGCCGCTGCCGCTAAGAGCGCAGCCAGCAAGTCTGCCGCGAATGAGGCTCGAGTTAAACCGTAGAAACCCTTCCGGGAAGAGCTATCGTCTAATTCTAAAATTCGGCTCGCTGTTTGAAGGTCCGCCACTCTCCTGGCGGGCCTTTTTTCTTTCTCATTCTTTCCCCGGCCGCATTTGCTCTCCCGCTTCCATCGCCTTCAGCAATTCCAGAACTGGTCTCTGGCTGGGCATCAGCCGGGCCTCAACTTCCGCCACCGTATTCCATTGCGCCGAACCTTCCCAGGAGTTCCTCACCTCTCCCGTGGCTTGCACTTCGAAAACTGAAATGTTGCAAGGCACGTCGGCATCGCTGAAATACTTCAGCTTGAATTCCTGCGCCACGACCGAGAGTCCCGTCTCCTCGAGAATCTCCCGGCGCAGAGTCGCAATTTCGGCTTCGTTTCGATTGGAGATTCCCCCAGGCAGGCAGAGCCCACGCCCGTCGTTACGATGGATGATGAGAAATTTTCCCTCCCGCTGGATGATTCCGATGGAGGCGCGAAGGGTGCCGAAGAGGGGAAAATGCCGGTAAGCTGTAAAACAAATCCGCGCGATGATCCAGAAGACGCGCCGTTTTACATCTTGGAAAGCGGTCGCCAAGAGGGAAGTCTAGCACGCCTTCTGGGCGAATGTAGGCTATACCAAGGCCGGAGTGCGCTCAGCCTTCTGCCCCGCGCACGCGCATTTGTTTCCGCTCCACGCTACTCCCAAGGCATGCAGGATGATGGCATCCCCTTCCGACAGCTTGCTGGGATCGGTGACAATCTCATACGCATAGTAAATGGTGTGATCGACCGTAATGCACCAGTTTTCGTGGCGAACAATTCCGCCGCAGTGCTCGCAGGCCGACTGCGCGGTATAACGGTTGCAGTGAAAGATGGCGGCGGAATTAGGGTCAGACATCAAATTTTCCCGGTGCCTTGGTTCGTACGAGGCCGTCCAGTTTGTGAAGCGGCCCTCAGAGGCTTGTCTTACCCACATCGTAGAGTGATCGCGCCAAGCCTAATATGCGGAAGGTCACTTCGCTTCGTGATATGGATCACACCGGCATCTCAGCGGAATGGCGCCCCTGCAAACGTCACCGCAGGGTCATTCGCGCGTCTCAAACTGGAAAATGTTCAGGCCGTGATTTCCAGCAGGTTGCCTTCGGAGTCGGCGATAACGGCTTCGTAGTAGCCGTCACCGGTTTGTCTCGGACGACTCACGATGCGAACGCCGGCAGCTTCCATCTCCCCGATCATCCGGTCGACCGCTTCCCGCGAACCCAAAGAAATGGCGAGGTGCGCGGGGCGCGCGGATTCGCCAGCGGATTTCATCAGTTCAAGGCGCGCGCCCGAGTCCAGCGATAGGAAGTAAGATTCGAAATCACGGCTGGAACTGGAATATGCCGGCCCCGGCTTCGCGTTGAACCAGCGTTCGTAAAAGCCGCGGGCGCGTTCGAGGTCCGAAACCCATGCCGCGGCGTGCTCGATCCGCGGCGTCCCATCCAGCATGCCCAGCTTTACCAAGTCGTTCCTCAGGGCCGGCGGATCCGTGAAGAGTATGCCGTGCATCCCGTGCCTGGTGGCGGCGGCTACGTTCCGCGGCAGATCATCGATGTACACGATCTCGGCAGGATCGACCGAGAAGGTCTCGCAAAAAAGTTGGAAGATGCGAGGATCAGGCTTGATGAGACCAACTCTTCCAGAGAGCAAAGTCCCCTCGAACCATTGCAGAAATCGGAATTTTCTCTCTGCCGTTGGAAAAGTTTCCGCCGACCAGTTGCTCAGCGCGTAGACCGGCACTCCCCGATCCCGCAGTTCGCCGAGGATCTCGACCGTTCCGTCGATCGCTCCCCCCAGCATCTCTTCGTGGCGCGCGTACCAGGCGTCAATATATCCGGCGTGGCTGGGATGATCCCGCCTGAGGACAGCGCAGGCTTCGGCAAAGGTCCGTCCCGCATCTTGTTGTGAGTTCCACGCAGTCGTGCAAACGTTCGCCAGAAAATGCTCCATGGCCTCTTCATCTTCGGCGAAAAGTTTGCGGTAGAGGTAGCGTGGGTTCCAATCGATCAGGACTCCGCCTAGATCGAAGACTGCGATGGAGCGGTTGGGCATGGAAACATTCTATCGAATCGGATTTGTAGACGCGGGAGCGTGGCGAGATGGCCGGGAGCGGTTGTCTTCACCTATTTCCTTTCCCCATGAAAAGCCTATTCGTCCCTATGCACACTTTCCATCGAGAACGCAGGCACGCATACGGCAATATACTCGGCACCGCCGTCGCGTGGAGTTGAATAACGAATCCATTCGCCGGCATGCGCGATCAAGGCTTGTCCGGCCCCCACATCGAGCGCAACCGTTCGTCCGTCTGCGTCTTTGTGTTCGACGTGTAGCATGCCTTTCAGCACCATGGTGAATTCGTCGAAGCTCGGTGTCTGCCCCGGTTCGATCCATCCCCCCGGACTGCGCATATGGGCGACGCTGGCGGAAGTCGTCTGCGAATTAACCCGTCCGATGTACTCGTCGATGAGCTTCGGTTTATTCCCGGCGGATTGGATGCGAGTAGGTTGAGCAATTAGAGTCGGCATCGCAATTCGATCCTATTAAATCACGCATCCGAGTGACTCGGAAATCATTCAATTTCGTGATCAAAACTGGTCAGAAAATCTATCCGAGCGTGGCTGCCACTCCTGCGGCAGCCACATTCCAGCCCGGCATATTTCTGAATTAAGGGCACGCGTGCGCAATGGGCGGCGTGCCCGGCGTTCCGGGGATGTGAATGCTCGGCGTACCCGGTGAATCGCCAATAGCAGGCGTGCCAGGGATATCGACATCAGGAGTTCCGGGGGTCCCCGGCGTATAGCAGATGCCGGGATTGGTCTTCGGGGCCGGAGCGGATTGTGGCTTCTGCGCCACCGGTTGTTGCGCCGCAGGCTCTTTTTCTGCGTCCCGGATGGCAGCTTCGACTTCGTCCTCTTGCAGAGTAAGCGGGTTTTGCAGAACCATCTGCACCGGTGTGCCTACATCGAGAAAGAAATCATGAGAGCTGACCAATAGCACCAGAGCGCCTACTCCGCCTATCGCTCCGCCAACCATGGCGCCGATGACCGTGCCTTTCGCCGTGCTGCCCGGGGCAGTCACACTGGACGAAAGACAGCCCGGCGGTGGACCCGTGCACCCCGGCGGCAGAGTATTAGTGATGGTCTGAGGCTCAGAGTTAGCCGCGGCATGCCCGATCAACGCACCAATTCCCAGGCCTGCGGCTGGCATGGCGAATGCGCCCGCCGCTCGGCCTTTCCCCGGATCTTTAAGGGCGTACCCATCATCGCTTTCGAGCATTAATGGGCCTGCCGCACTGGTCGTGTATCCGTCCGGGAACGTGATCGACAGCGACTGCAAACGCAGCTCCCCCCGTCCCCCGTGCCGCTCCAGTTTGTCGATTTTCCCTTGCACAAATGTTCCGGCAGGAATTACCACATCGCTGCCGTTCGTGACCGGGGCTACCGTTTGCGCGTAGATGTCGTCGCCACGATGCAGGTAGCGTGTCTGCACCGGCTGCGTCAGCACCAGAGCGATTCGCGCTCCCGCCGGTATGGTTACGGTTGACGCCGGCGCGGCCGAAGCCGTGGTCTGCGGGTCAGTACTAGGATTTGTTTGCGGCGGCGGATTTTGGGCCGCAATGCTCATTGCTGCGAACAACGTTACCCAGAGGGGCAGAACTGGAAAGAATTTTGTTTGGGCAAGATTCAGAAAAGTGAGCGACGGAATGCGACGAATGTTCGGAGACATCGATGATACCTCCTGAAGGCTTACGGCCTTCTTCAACGGCGCGTGAGAGCTGAAATCCGCTCTCTGCTTTAGTAAACCTGAGAGCAATTAGGAAGTTGCATAGAGATTGGTGAAGAATTGCATAGGCTTTGTAAAGCAGGTCCGTTGTTGCCAGTTGCAATAGTGGCGTCGAATACCGCGAGAATTCTCGACCGGTCGGAATTTTGGACGAGAGTGTGGGTCCCGGGAGTATCGTTTACAATCCTCGAATGTTCTTTCGTTCGGATAATCGTGCCATCGATCAATTGCGGCCAGTCTCAATTGTTCCCGATTTTATTAGTACGGCGGAGGGCTCGGCTCTCATAGAAGTGGGCAACACGCGCGTCATCTGCACTGCGTCCATCGACGAAACCGTTCCCGCCTTCATGAGGAACTCCGGCAGGGGATGGATTTCCAGCGAGTACGCCATGATCCCGCGCGCCACGCTGACGCGCACGCCGCGCGAAGTGGCCAAGGGACGCGCGAGCGGCCGCACCCATGAGATCCAGCGTTTGATCGGACGTTCATTGCGCGCCGTCACAGACCTTACACGCCTCGGCGAGCGCACCATCTGGATCGATTGCGACGTGATTCAGGCCGATGGCGGCACACGCACAGCCTCAATTACAGGTGCCTTTGTAGCGCTTGGGCTAGCCCTGGAAAAATTAGTGGAGGCGGAAACGCTGCCTGCGGTCCCGCTGAAAGATTTTGTCGCCGCAGTTAGCGTGGGAATCGTCGATGGAGAAGTTCTCCTCGATCTGGCCTACGAAGAAGACTCGCGTGCCGACGTGGATATGAATTTTGTCATGACCGCCGGAAACAAGATGGTGGAAGTGCAGGCCACAGCCGAGCATCAGGTCTTCGATGAAGCCCAGTTCGCGAAAATGATGACCTTCGCGCGCGAAGGTGTGAAAGCCCTGATCGCCAAGCAGCAGACGATCCTGAGTGGGGTCACGCTGAGGCAGTAGAACCCGAGACGAGCCACATTGCTGAGTCATCCCGAGCGTAGCCGTTTTTCAGGCGTAGCGAGGGATCTCCCGCTCATCCGGTATCGCGCGTAAGCCAGACCGCAGCACCACCCCTGCCAGCCGCCTAAACTCCCTTTTGGTTTGATTCTTGAAATGGCGCGGCTTTAGCCGGCCGCAAGCCGCCGGGGTAAATCACAATCTCCCAAAGAGTTTTTCAGCATCCCACTAGAGCCAAGACTAAAGCGCCGATTTCCTACGCGATCGACACCGTCTTGATATTCATAAACTCCCGGATGCCATTCGCGGCGAGTTCCCGCCCGTGCCCGGAACTCTTCACCCCGCCAAACGGAATACGCGGATCCGACGCAACCATCTTATTGATGAAAACCATCCCCGCTTCCAGTTCGTTGATGAAGCGATCGCGCTCGCGGTCATCCGTAGTCCAGGCGCTGGCGCCGAGTCCGAAGCGGCTGTCATTCGCCAGGCAGATGGCTTCATCGATATCCTTCACCCGGAACAACGAAGCCACCGGCCCGAAAAATTCTTCCCGATACGCAGGCGACTCCTTCGGAATATTCGTCAGCACCGTCGGCGCGTAGTAATTGCCCGGCTGTTTGAGAGGATGGCCTCCGGTTAACAGTTTCGCTCCCGCCTGAATCGTTTTTTGCACATCGGCATCGAGAGACTTCACTGCGTCGGCGGTAGCTAGCGGCCCAAGTTGCGTCTGCTCGTCGAACGGGTCCCCGATGCGCAAACTCTTCATGCGCTCGACGAACTTCTTTTCGAACTCCGCGGCAATAGGCTCAGCCACGATAAAACGTTTGGCAGCGATACACGATTGTCCGTTATTGAGCACTCGCGCTTCCACGGCCGTGGCAACGGCGGCGTCGAGATTCGCGCTCGGCATCACGATGAACGGATCGCTCCCGCCCAATTCGAGCACAACTTTCTTGATGCGCTTGGCCGCGGCCATTCCCACCTGAATGCCCGCTTGCTCGCTTCCGGTCAGCGTAGCGGCCACCACGCGCGGGTCATTCAAGATGGCATCGACTTGCTGCGATCCAATCAGCAGAGTCTGGAATGCGCCAGCAGGGAATCCGGCTTCGAGAAAAATTGCTTCAATCGCCAGTGCGCATTGCGGAACGTTCGATGCGTGCTTCAGCAATCCCACATTGCCCGCCATGAGCGCGGGTGCCGCGAAGCGGAATACCTGCCAGAACGGAAAATTCCACGGCATCACGGCGAGAATGGGCCCGATCGGCAGGTAGCGGACGAAACTCTTCTGCTTTCCTGTGTCGATGATTTCGTCGGCCAGAAATTTCTCAGCATTCTCGGCATAGTAGCGGCAGCCCGACGCCGACTTCCCGGCCTCGGCCAGCGCCGCCTTGTAAGGCTTGCCCATTTCCAGCGTCATCAGATGGGCAAACTTCTCCTTGTCGCGTTCGAGAATTTCGGCGGCTTTGTTTATGCGGCGCGCGCGCTCGGCGAAAGGCGTCTTGCGCTCAGCATGAAAAGTTTTGACCGCGAGCTGAAGTTTTTGCTCGATCTGGGCGGGCGAAAGAGCTTCAAAAGTTTTGACCACTTCGTTGCTGGCGGGATTAATGGTTGCAATAGGCATAAGGGTCGTTCCTGAAATCGTCCATACCATCATACCGCCGCTTATGCGGGATCGCTGTGCCAATTCCGGAAGATCTGGCAGCTTACTGAAAAACTCCGATTGGGTCAGGTTTGGGAAGGGCACGACTTCAGTCGTGCCGCTAAGTCCTTCAACACTAACCCCGCCTTCAGCGCCTGCGGGCTGCTTTCGGCATAAGCAGCGAGTTTTTTCAGGCCGAGCGGGTGACCGGATTCGCAAGCCTTCATCGCGATCAGCGATTCGCCCTAAGGCTTCATTTCCGAACCCAGTGGTTTACAATTACTTGTTTCAGGCACTCATCTAAATACGCAGTACTGGAGGAACTTATGAAGATCACCCCCGGCAAACTTGCGGGTCTCCGAAAAGTCTCGAACGATCATGGAGTGATCGCCGCGGCGGCGATGGATCAACGCGGATCGCTGCAAAAATCCCTGGCCAAAGAAAAAGGTGGAGAAGTCAGCGACCAGATGATGGAGGAGTTCAAAATTCTCGTCACCGAAGTCTTAACTCCGCATGCCAGCGCCATTCTGCTCGATCCCGAGTGGGGATTGCCGGCTTCCAAAAAGCGGGCGAAAAATGCCGGTCTGCTATTGGCCTATGAGAAGACAGGCTACGACAAGACCGGCCCGGGGCGCTTGGGCGATCTGCTCGACCACTGGTCAGCGCGGCGCTTGAAAGAAGCTGGCGCAGACTGCGTCAAGATTCTCCTGTACTACACTCCTTTCGATCCCAAGGACGTGAACGACAAAAAGCATGCCTGGGTAGAGCGTATTGGCGATGAGTGCCGCGCCAATGACATCCCCTACTTCCTCGAGTTTGTCGGCTATGAAGAGGGCGCCGACGAAAAAGGTCTGGACTACGCCAAGAAGAAGCCTCAGATCGTCACCGAAAGCATGCGCGAGTTCAGTAAAGATCGCTACGGCGTAGATGTGCTCAAGGTCGAAGTGCCGGTGAACATGAAGTTCGTCGAAGGCGTGAAGTGCTTCGCCGGGCAGAAAGCTTACAGCAAGAAAGAAGCCATCGATTTCTTCCATAAGGCCGCAAGTGTTGCCACGAAGCCGTTCATTTATCTTTCGGCGGGCGTCAGCAATGCGGAGTTCAGCGAGACCCTGGAATTAGCCGGCGAGTCGGGCGTCAAGTTCAACGGCGTTCTCTGCGGGCGCGCGACCTGGAAGGACGGGATTCCAATCTATGCCAAGCAGGGCGCGGCCGCGTTCCGCAAATGGCTAGAGACCGAAGGCGTCAAGAATATTAACAATGTCAACGACAAGCTGAAGGCCGCGACCAGTTGGTACTCGATTTACGGTGTCGAGCCGGTGCTGGCCGGTGCTTAGATTTTGATTTAATTTCAGAACTCCACGGCGCGGGCGAAGATGCCCGCGCTTTTATTTTGCAATGTTCTCAACCGCACCGACGTTTTCCTGACCGGGCAGGTCGAAACCATGCCCGGGGCCGGACCTGAATGTGGTCAAGAACAAGCCAAGGGCGGTGTGCGGAGCTTCGAGGATTGAGAATTAACAGGTTTTTATAATCGGCCTTCATCAACCCATTTTCTCACTTCGTTTTCAACGAGAAACTTCTTAGACGGATTGCGTTCGAAGGAGCCTTCGAGGCTGTAGGCATTGATCTCGAGGGGAATCGCTTCGTAACTTCCGCCGCTCAGAAATCCTGTAACGTAGAGCTCCGCAAACCTCTGGACCCCAAGTTGGCGGTACTGTTCTACGTGGACCAGTTCGTGGAATAACAGGCCGCTCGAAAATGGCTCGTGCGAGACCACTACGTCGGAAAACGTGATGGCCGCCATCTTCGACTGATCAGGCAGGTTTTTGAAGCCCAGGCCCCTCAGCGCGGGATAGAAATCCGGATTGCCAACGCGTTCGTCCCGCAGTACGAGGACGCGTGCGCTCTCCAGCAGTCTCCCGGAAAAGAAGTCCGCCATGGCAGTTTTTTGTTGGGCCGATAAGGGAACTGCGCGGAGTGCGTACTTATTGCGCTGGGCAGCGATGTATTTGGCTACGAGCGCGGCTACTTCGGCAATCTGGTCGGGAGCGAGTCTCGGAAGGGCGTTGCGCATCGTGGAATGAGTTTACGTGGAATACAGTCTAGTCTTGCTTAATTTGTACCTGGTTGCTACTGGCTCGATTGCAGTTGCGCGCTCATCTGATTCACCGCCCCGACGTCGAAGAATCCGCTAAGATCGGAGTGGCCAGCCAAGGTTTCGCGCTCTTTTCCTTCCACCAGAATTTTCACTCTCAGAATACCCGGCAGATTCGCCGACAGGGTTTGAATCAGAGATGCAACCGTTAACTCCTCCTCGAGCACGCCGGAGCGGTGACCGTCGGCGAAGGCGCCGTTGAGATCGATGACTGCGAGTCCGGGATCAACGAGGTAGACGCTGCGCACGTCCGAGCCTTGCGGAATCGCGTGCGGCGAAGATTTATCCAGATAAAGCGCGAGTAAGGCGCGGAGCAGCTCTTCGGCGCGTTGCTGCCGAACCGAAGGCAGCGGAATCTGGGCAGCCTGAGCTCGAAGTATGCCCAGGTCGTCGTAGGCCACAAACAATGTGACGCGTTCCGTTGGCCCCGCAACCGGAGCCACCACTGGCCGAGTGTCGGTCGCCGCTACAGGCACAGCCGCGGCCCGTCCCCGCATGTGCCACGCGTAAAGGCTCATACCGAGAACCGCCACAAGCAGGATCGAAACCGCGATGTAGAAGTAGCGGGGAATCATGGTGCAGCTCCCAGTTGCGCGCGAATATTCGCGATTCCCGTGGCTACAGAGCTGGCGATGAGTTGTTCATAGTCCGGCGAGGTCAGCTCCGAGAGATCGGTTGCCGCAGGGGCTACTTCAACCGCAATGGCGGCTGCGACTACGTTGTTCAAAGGGCGTAACGGCGCGGTAAGAGTCCGCACTCCGACCGCATGCTTTTTCAACTCCGCGGACACGCTCGCGGCCGCAGCCTGGCTCATGGGCATCGACGATTGCTGCGCCGTCGACCACGAGCGAAATGGCCCCCGGTCTTCCTCGCTGCTATAAGGCAGCAACGAGGTGTAGACGCGAACGCCGTGACCATTCGATGCGGCGTGCAAAGCTATATATACGGCAGCGTGGGTGTTGTTGGCGGAAGACGCGCGGTCATCGAGCGCGACGGTGGCGTCGGAGTCGCGCAGAAGCAATGTCGGGATTCCGCGATTTTCCAGCTCCTGTCGCAGCCGGCGGGCGAAGGCCAGGGTCACGTCCTTCTCGGCGAGCGTGGGGCTGAGCGCTTCGCCGCGATCGCTCCCACCATGGCTGGCGTCGACCACCGCAAAGTACCGGCGTGGCATGACCGGCGCCGCTGCCGGCAAGGTCTGAGGCATAGCCGGCGCCGATGCAGCCGTTGCCACGCTCGGCACGGGCTGCGCTTTGGTCGGTGCCAGCGTGATAGTTCGGCCATCCGGGCTGAAGCTGGCGAGAAGCGGAACCGTCGTGCTTACCGTGATTTCAGCCGCGCCGTTGCCTTCCGAGTACGTGGCTTCGGGAATCGTCTTGCTACTGAAAGTCAGCGTCGGGGATGCCGGTGCAGTCAGCGGATCGCGGTTGAAGGTCATCCGCAATTTGCCGGCTTCCGTTGCGACCGAAGGATTGACCGGTGCAGTGAAGTGAAACACCAGGCGGGATGGATCGTCCGCAGCAACAGAGGCGGTAAAATGAGTGCCCACGCTGCCGATAAAGAGACGCCCAGACTCCGCATGCAAAGTCGCGGGCCCTCCCAGAAAGCGCGGAAGCAGGGAACTGAGAGAGGAGAGCGGAACCAGCCCGCGCCCATCTTCCATGAGGAATTTTCCGGTGAGATCGGCATCGCGTCCCTGCACACGAGCGTGGGTCTTTCCCACCGTGAATTCCGCCAGAATGTTGTTATAACGCAGGCGCCAGCTTTTCGAATCAGATTTTGCGCTAACCGTGCCCAGCGGATCGAGCAATTCCAGCAGGCCAACATAGTCACGTCCCGCGCGTTGCACCACGGGCAGAGAATAGTTCGCCGCGGTGGAGTAGACGGAGAGATGCTTTTCGGGAGCGGACCCCGCGAGCAGCAGAACGGCAGCGAGTACGAGCGTTGCGACTGCTGCCGACACGGCGGCCCTACCCTTCCTAATCCAGCGCATAAATCGTTAGTCCGCTGAGCAGTTTGGGATAAAAGTCCGTCGACTTCTGGGGCATCACTTCGCCCCCAAAGGCAACGTCCCGGACTTGCGACATGCGGCAGGGGTTCATCAGAAAAGCGAGGTTGGCGCGATTGGGGCTCTCCCCGCGCACTTGTGCCAACGCTTCAGCCGCGTCGCGCACGTAGGAGATGTTCTGCTGGTTCCGGATCGATTCTTCCGAGAGGTTCAACACATTTTCCAATAATCCCTTGTGCAATTGAACTACATCGAGCGCCTGCTGGCGCAGCGATTGACCGGCAAACACACTCGCAGCATTGGGATTGGGATGGTGCAGAAAGAACGCCCGCGTGGGCGTGACGGCGAGAATGGTGGTCCCAGCGCGGCCACACTCCCGGAGCATGGCAGCGGCGCGCGGTGCGTCGAGGTTGGGATCGATCTCGTCGACATCGAAAAACCTGCGAGCCGACTTGCGAAACTCTTCTGCATCGAACCCAGGCAAGCTATGAACCACCCGGTGCGTGGGCAGAATCAGAAGCGCAGGGCTGTTCATGTTCACGAAGGTCATCATGACAAATTCATGCGCAGCGTCCGAGGACTGCGCCCGCGAACCGGCGGCGCGGCATTCGTTGCGATAATTGAGCGCAGTTTCGTAGCGGTGGTGCCCGTCGGCAATGATGAGTCTCTTGTCCCGCATGGCTGCCTGGACGGCGCCGATTATCTGCGGATCGGAAATCTGCCAGAGACTATGAACTACCCCGTAGTCGTCCCTTACCGAGACATCGGGGTCTGCCGAGGTATCGAGCGCGGATTCGATCCCCCCGGAATCTTCATACAGCATAAAGATCTGGCCGAAATGGGCGCGGGCGGCGCGGAGTAGGTCCAGGCGGTCGGCCTTCGGCTTAGAGAGCGTTTGTTCGTGACGGTAGACCACGCCCGCGGAATAGTCTTCGATATGGCCGAGAGCAATGAAACCGCGTCGCTCCAGTTCCTGCTGAGAGCCTTCCTTACCCGAGCCTGGGCGCGTGAAACGTTGAGAATAGGAATAGATAGAAGGCGTGGAATCCTGCCGCAGAACCCCTTGTGCGCGCCACTCGCGGAAGTAGCCGGCGGCCCGCGTGTATACATTGTTCGCCGGATTGTCATTTTCTTCGCGGCGGCCAAGGATGATTTGGACGAGGTTATGCCGGCTGCCCGCGTAGTAGCGCTCCTGCATTGCGGGAGTGATCTTGTCGTAAGGTTGGGTCACCACCTGGGCAAGGTTCACTTGCCGGGAATCGTAGCGCAGCGCGCGAAAGGGCTGGATGTCGGCCATGGGGACCTTTGATTGTAGCAAGAGGAGGACTCCAATAATGTCCCGCCCTCTAGGGTCATCCGGATGGCGTCATCCCGTAGTCAGTTTCAGGCGTAGCGAGGAGCCTGCCCTGAGCGGGGCCGAAGGGATCTCCCGCTCGTCCGGCATGAAGCACGAACCAAACCAGATCCTCAGCCGGCCCAAGCCAGGACGAGGACGACGACAAGAACCCCGAAACCGGCCGCGGATTCGGGTTTGTCACCGAGATTTGACAAAAAAGCAGCAGCCTTTTCAGGAAAGCTGTGATAATATCGCGGCCAATTGAGGTGCTTATGGACCTCCTGTATGGGAGCCGGCCACCCGGTCCCAGGGCCCTAGCTCGGAATTCCTCCCCGGTTCGATTTTGGACTCCAACCTGCGTTCGATCACAGAAAAACCAGGCATTCGGTTGGCTCGCAATCTTTGCGCTCGGGCTGGCATGTGCTTTGACTGCTCCCCTCGGGGCGCAGACCACCGTAGACGATGTACACGTCCAGCCCCGCACCGTCGACGAGGATAAAACGGAAGAAGTCGCGAAAGATAATGTAGACAACACGAGCTTGAGCGCCCATGTGCGTCCGATGAAGGTTTCGGTGGATCTCGTGCTTGTCCCGGTCACCATAACAGACCCCATGAACCGCCTGGTTACGGGCTTGGAAAAAGAGAATTTTGAGATTTACGAAGGGAATTCCAAGGAAGAGATTAAGTCGTTCTCGTCGGAGGACGCTCCCGTTTCCCTGGGGGTAATTTTTGATTCCAGTGGCAGCATGAGCAGCAAAATGGACCGGGCGAAAGACGCTGTCATGGAATTTTTCAAGACGGCCAACCCACAGGACGAATTCTTCATGATCACCTTCTCCGACGAACCCGAGATGGTGAATGATTTCACCAGCTCGGTGGAAGACATCCAAGGCAAACTGCTCTACACGGTGCCGCGACGGCAAACTGCGCTGCTGGATGCCATTTATATGGGCATCAGCAAAATGAGGCAGGCCAAATACGCCAAGAAGGCCCTGCTCATCATCTCCGACGGCGGCGACAATCACAGCCGCTACACCGAAAATGAGATCAAGGCTTTAGTGAAAGAAGCCGACGTAATGATATATGCCATCGGTATTTACGACCGCTCTTTCGGCAGCGAAGAAGAACGTTTAGGGCCCGAGTTGCTGGGCCAGATTTCAGAGTTGTCCGGCGGTCGCGCTTTTACCGTCGAGAATCCCAACGACCTCGCCGACGTCGCTACCAAAATCGGAGTCGAACTGCGCAACCAGTATGTGCTGGGTTATCGTCCCAGCAAGGCGGTGCGCGACGGCAAATGGCGTAAGATCAAAGTGAAACTACTTCCGCCGAAAGGACTGCCACCACTCCGAGTGTATGCCAGGACCGGATACTACGCGCCCGGCGACTAAACGGGTCACCAATCTAGTTCTTCTTCTCATTTGCCTGCTGTGCCTGGGTGTGCCGGCGCAGCTTCAATCGGCCCCGATTTTTTCCTCATCGGCGGTTGCCCTCAGCTGGATTCCACTCCAAGCCTCGCAATCGCAATCGCCTTCGACACCGCCTCCCAGTTCGAGCCAGCCCCAGGTTTCTACTCGGAACGGAACGCTGGTCATCCGCAAGGACGTCGATGAAGTCCTGTTGCATGCCACCGTGGCCGACGACAAGGGTCACATCGTCACCGACCTCGACAAGAGCGCCTTCACCGTATTCGAAGACGGCAAACCGCAGACCATCATTTCGTTTCATCACGAAGACATTCCAGTGGCCATGGGCATCGTGATCGACAACTCCGGATCCATGCGCGAGAAGCGCGCCAAGGTCAACCAGGCGGCGTTGAATCTCGTGCGCTCGAGCAATCCCGAGGACGAAGTGTTTGTGGTCAACTTCAACGACGAATATTATCTCGACCAGGACTTTACCAATGACCTTCTGAAGTTGAAAGATGCCCTGGAGAAGATCGACGCCAAAGGTGGCACTGCTTTATATGAAGCCCTGGTGGCGTCGGCCGAACATTTGAAAAGAAATGCCCGGCGCGAGCGCAAAATTATATTCGTCGTGACCGATGGCGAAGACAACGCCAGCCGCGAAAGCTTAGAACAGGCCGTGAAGCAGTTGCAGGAGGAAAATGGTCCCTCGGTCTATGCGATCGGCATCCTGGGGGATGAAGAGCATCCCAAGCGCGCGAAGCGGGCATTGGAAATCATCACCCAGCGAACCGGCGGCTTGGCCTTTTTCCCAAAAACTCTCGATGAGGTCGATGAGATCAGCCGGCAAGTAGCGCATGACATTCGCAATCAATACACCATCGGCTACAAATCCACGAATCCGCGCTCGAATGGTGGCTTCCGCGCGATCCGCGTCGAAGCCAAAGAGAAAGGTCACGGCAAATTAACCGTGCGCACCAAGAGCGGCTATTATGCCGGCGCGGCGCCCGGCGTCAATCAGCCCTAACTGCACAACCGCAACAAGACCCCAGGGACCAGACTCGCGTATCATCTTCGCGAGCGCATATCAGCGACATTGGATTAAGGAGGCGTGGGATGCGGATCAGATTCGCTTTGCTCGCAGTCATTGCCATTCTCTCGATGAGTGCTTTCTCCCAGGTGACCACCGTCGACATTCCATATCAGAAATTCGTTCTCGACAATGGCCTCACCCTGATTGTGCATGAAGATCACAAGGCTCCCATCGTCGCGGTCAATCTCTGGTATCACGTGGGTTCCAAGAACGAGAAGCCCGGCAAGACCGGCTTTGCTCACTTGTTCGAGCACTTGATGTTCGGCGGAAGTGAGCACGCTCAGGGCCGCTACATCGATGCCATGGAGCGCATCGGAGCCACCGATCTGAATGGCACCACCAATCCCGACCGCACCAATTTCTTTGAAGACGTCCCCACCTCCGCCCTCGATTACACCCTGTGGATGGAATCCGATCGCATGGGCCATTTATTGGGATACGTCGATCAGAAAGTGCTCGATCTGCAACGCGGCGTCGTGCAGAACGAAAAGCGGCAAGGCGAAAACCAGCCCTACGGCGTCACTCGCGAATTGATCACCCACAACACCTATCCTGTCGGTCACCCTTACTCCTGGACCACCATCGGCGATATGGCGGACCTGGATGCCGCCTCCATGACCGACGTGCAGGAGTGGTTCAAAACTTACTACGGCCCCTCCAACGTCGTGCTGGTGATCGCTGGCGACATTGACAGCAAAACTGCCAAAGAAAAAGTCGAAAAATATTTTGCCGACATTCCCGCTGGCCCTCCCGTAGCCCACCAGGAAGTTTGGGTTGCCAAGATGACGGGCACCCACCGTGAAATCGTGCAGGACCGCGTTCCCCAGGCGCGTGTCTATAAGGTGTGGAACATTCCCGCGTACGGCAGCCCCGATGCCGATTATCTCGATCTCGTAAGCAATTGTTTGAGCGAAGGCAAAACCTCCCGCTTCTACAAACGCCTGGTCTACGACGATCAGATCGCCACCGACGCCCGCGCCTTCACCGATCTCAAGGAAATTGGCGGCCAGTTTCGCGTGCAGGCCACCGCTAAGCC
The DNA here is from genome assembly GCA_963818935.1 of uncultured Acidobacteriaceae bacterium. GTDB lineage: Bacteria > Acidobacteriota > Terriglobia > Terriglobales > Acidobacteriaceae > Sulfotelmatobacter. Next base: position 39,685 of record CAWFUK010000034.1, on the reverse strand, counting down.
CGGTCAGGATCTGGCCAAGGTCGAAAAAGAATTGGACGAAGAGTTGGCGCGCTTTCTCAAAGAAGGTCCCACTCCTGAGGAGCTGCAGCGCGTCAAGACCGAGTACGCCGCTGGCTTTATTCGCGGCATCGAGCGTATCGGCGGATTCGGCGGCAAGTCCGATGTATTGGCCGAGAGCCAGGTCTATGAGGGAGATCCCTCCGCCTATAAGCTTTCCCTCAAGCGCGTGCAGAACGCCACCACAGAAGATTTGAAAGCCGCTGCGAATCGCTGGCTGGCCGATGGCCAGTACGTTCTCGAGGTCCATCCCTTCCCTGATTACAAGACGGCGAGCGCGGGCGTCGACCGCTCCAAGGCGCCTGACACTGGAACTCCGCCGGAATTAAAACTTCCCAAACTCCAGCGGGCAACCCTTTCCAACGGAATGAAAGTGATTCTCGCCGAGCGCCATGAAGTCCCATTAGTCGATTTCTGGATGACCCTCGATGCCGGTTACGCGGCCGACCAATTCTCCACCCCGGGAACCGCGAGCATGACCACCGCCCTACTCGATGGCGGCACCAAGACCCGCACCGCCTTGCAAATCAGCGATCAGTTGGAAATGTTAGGAGCCGAGCTGCGCGCCAATTCCAATCTCGATCTCACCACCGTTCGCTTCTCGGCGCTCAAAGCGAAAATGGACCCGTCGCTGGATTTGTTTGCCGACGTCGTGCTGAACCCCTCCTTCCCCGAATCTGATTTCAAACGTCAACAAAAACTGCAGATTGCCGCCATTCAGCGCGAGGAAAATACTCCGGTGCAAATGGCCCTTCGCGTTTTTCCCGGACTCCTCTATGGCAAAGACCACGCCTACGGCAATCCGCTCACCGGTTCGGGAAATATTGACAGCGTATCCAAAATGACTCGTGAAAACCTCATCAAGTTCCACGACGTATGGTTCCGTCCCAACAATGCCACGCTGATTGTGGTCGGTGATACCACCCTCGCCGAAGTCAGGCCCAAGCTCGAAAAGCTCTTCGCTACCTGGAAGCCCGCCGATGTCCCGAAGAAGAATGTTGGCCAAGTTGATCTTCCCGCAAAGTCGACGGTTTATCTCATGGACAAGCCGGGCGCGCTGCAATCGGTAATCATCGCCGGACTGGTCGCCGCTCCTCCTTCCGCTCCCGATGAGATCGCCATCAACGCCATGAACGATGCTTTGGGCGGTATGTTTGGCGCCCGCTTAAATATGAACTTACGCGAGGACAAACATTGGTCTTACGGCGCCCAGAGCCTGCTTTGGGCGGCGCGCGCGCAAAGGCCTTTTATCGCCTTCGCTCCCGTCCAGACCGACAAAACCAAAGAATCCCTCATTGAGATGAATAAAGAGTTTCGTGGCATTGTGGGCGATCGCCCCGTCACTCAGGATGAATTGGTGCGCATCGAAGCCAACGAAACTCTCAAACTGCCGGGCTCGCGCGAGACGTTGGACGAAGTCGAAGACTCCGTGATGAACCTCATTCAGTTCGGCTGGCCGGACGACTACTATCAGACCCTTTCCGGAAAAATCATGACCCTCAAAACCAACGATTTGAACCAAGCAGCCAAAGAGGTGGTTCATCCCGATCACATGGTGTGGGTAGTCGTCGGCGACCGTGCCAAGATTGAAGCCGGCATTCGCGAAGTGGGCCTGGGCGAAATCCGCTTCCTCAATCCGGATGGCACTCCCATGGTCTCCGGTCCGCAATAACCAGCGCGGGGAGTCGCTCCCTTGAGCGACTCCTGCCGCCTTTTACTTTCACTGCTGTCGGTTCTGTAAGACCGCCGATTGACGATAATCAACTTTGCCCCTTACCCTGTAACGTGCACACAAAAACCTCTGAAGTCTCTCATCTCGGAGTTTCCGACGATATAACCGACTTGGTCGGCGGCACTCCTATGCTTCGCCTGACACGGCTCGTTCCCGCGGGCTCAGCCGATATTTTCGCCAAACTCGAATACTTGAATCCGGGCGGCAGCGTGAAAGATCGCGCCGCCATTGGAATCATCCGCAAGGCCGAATTCGAAGGGAAGCTCGCGCCCGGCGGCACGATTGTCGAAGCCACGGCGGGCAATACCGGAATCGGGCTGGCGCTCATCGGCGTGAATCGCGGATACAAGGTGAAGCTTTTTGTCCCGGAGAATTTCTCGCAGGAAAAAGTGCTGATCATGCGCGCCCTGGGAGCCGAAGTCGAGCGCACTCCTGACAGCGAAGGCATGGCGGGAGCGATTCGTCGCGCCAAAGAATTAGTTGCCAACGATCCCAAGGCTTTCATGGCGGCGCAGTTCGAAAATCCCGCGAATCCCGATTATCACTACGAGACCACCGCCGTTGAAATATTCGAGCAATTGGGCGGCAAGATCGACGCCGTGGTTTTAGGCTGCGGTACTTGTGGAACCTTCACCGGCGTGGCGCGTTACCTGAAAGAGCACGTGCCGGGAGTGAGGGCATTCGCAGTCGAAACCCAGGGCTCCGTGCTGGGCGGAGGCGAATCGGGCCCGCACAAGGTGGAAGGCATTGGCGCGAGCTTTATTCCGGCAACGTTTGATCCATCGGTGTGCGATGAAGTGATTATGGTGAACGACGAGGACGCCTTTGCCACGGTGAAACAGCTGGCGGCTCAAGAGGGCGTGCTTGCAGGTTCCAGCGGAGGCGCGGCTGTGTTCGCTGCCCTTCGCGTGGCGCGCGAGCTGGGTACAGGCAAGCGCGTAGCCACGATCATTCCCGACTCCGCCGAGCGCTATTTGTCCAAAAAGATTTTTGAGGGCGGAATTTAAGGCGCACTCTGCTTGTTCTGGACCCGGAAACCTGTCATTCCGACCGGAGCCGGACCCTGAGCGACGTCGAAGGGGACGGTGGAGTGGAGGAACCTGCTTTTTCTGCTCCGTTGTAAACTGTGTGCGTCCAACCCACTTCTCGCCTTTTCGTAAAGATGTGTCCCCAGGATGAAGTTGGTTTGCTAAATATGAAGACTCCAACCAGGAAACCAGCAGGTTTTGCTACGCGCGCTATCCACGATGGGCAGGAGCCCGATCCCTTAACCGGTGCGGTCAACGTCCCCATTTACCTCAGCTCGACTTATGTGCAACAGGGCATCGGCGAGAACAAAGGCTACGAGTATTCCCGCGTATCCAATCCCACCCGGGCGCGGCTGGAGCAGAACCTCGCGTCGCTCGAGGGTGGAGTGGCTGCGCCCGTATTCGCCAGCGGCATGGCGGCGATCAATGCGGTAGCCAGCCTGCTGAAGTCCGGCGACCACGTCGTCTGCGGCAACGATTTGTATGGTGGCACGCCGCGACTCTTCAACCAGGTGCTGACCGGGTGGGGCTTGGAGTTTTCCTACGTCGATACGACCGACGCTCAAAATGTCGATCGCGCGATCCGCAAAAACACGCGAATGGTTTATGTCGAGACTCCGACCAATCCTTTAATGCGCCTCAGCGATCTGGCCGACATCAGCAGAATTTGCCGCAGCAAGAAGTTGCAGCTGGTGGTAGACAACACGTTCATGTCTCCGTACTTTCAGCAACCCCTGGCACTGGGCGCGGATATGGTCGTGCACTCGACTACGAAATTCCTGAACGGCCACAGTGATGGCTTGGGCGGTGTCGTCGTTTGCCGCGACAAAGAGCAGGCAGAGAAGCTGGCGTTTTTGCAGAAAGCTGCAGGAGCCATCTTGTCTCCATTTGAGTGCTGGCTTCTGCTGCGCGGCGTGAAGACACTCGCCGCGCGCATGCAGATTCACGATCGCAATGGGCGCGTCGTGGCTGATTTCCTGGCCAACCACCGCAAAATCAAAAAAGTGTTTTATCCAGGATTGGCCGATCATCCTCAGCACGAACTGGCGAAGCGGCAGATGACCGGCTTCGGATCGATGATTACATTCGAGACGGGTTCCCTGAAAAATGCCAACCGGATGTTGAAGAAATTGCGGGTGTGTTCCCTGGGCGAATCGCTCGGAGGAGTGGAGACCCTGATCTCTCATCCCGCAACCATGACCCATGCGGGCCTGGGGGAAAAAGGTCGCAAAGCCATCGGCATCACCGATGGCATGGTTCGTATCTCCGTCGGGATTGAAGATGTTGTGGATATCCTGGACGACCTGGAGTCCGGGGTGGGTGCGATTTAGAAACTGTGGGCTGCGGATGTGCGCGCGTAATTCAAGAACTCAATCGTCCGATCTTCCATCGGAGACTGATTCGCCGATCCACTGCAAATACTCCGCCGATCCATCCTCTACCGCCAGGCAGACGCATTCTGGCAGATTATAGGAATGCGCCTCCGCAATCGCCGCGCGTACTCGATCGAAAGCTGCGGCCGTCGTCTTCACGAGCAGCAACCACTCCGATGCTTCTTCGATTTCCTCTTGCCAGCGGTAGATCGACTGGATCTGCGGAATGATGTTGACACATGCCGCCAGTCGACATTCGACGAGATGGCGGGCGATTTTCTTGGCTTCTTCTTCCGAACCGGCGGTGGTGAGGACGATCCGTTTGTCAGTCATATAAAATCGCCTGTCAGCTTTCGGCTCGCAGCCGGCAGCAACCTGGCCGACTGCTGTGAGCACCAAAGCAATTTCTTCTAAGAGGCTTCTCCATGCTAACGCAGATCAAGTTTGGCACGTCCGGGTGGCGGGCCGTGATGGCGGAGGAATTTACCTTCGCCAATGTGCAGCGCGCAGTCGGCGGCATCGCGCGTTACGTAGCGGCGCAGAAGCCGCAGGGAGCGCGGGTCATCGTTGGGCGCGATCCCCGCTTTCTGGGCGAGACTTTTTGCGCCATGGCAGCCGAGATCCTCTCGGCTCATGGGATCACGCCCGTAGTGGTCGCAGAGCCCGCGCCCACCCCGGCATTCGCCTACGCAGTAACCCTCACCAAGGCCGATGGAGTCATTAACTTCACCGCGTCGCACAATCCGCCGGAATATAACGGCATCAAATTCTCCACGCCCGATGGCTGCCCCGCGCTGCCCGAGGTAACGAAAAAGATCGAGGCCGCGATTCAGGCTGGCGACGCTGCCCCCAGCCCACCAACCAGGCACGCCGGCCCTGCCAGCGAATCGCTCGATGTAAAGCCTGCCTATTTGAAGCGGCTGCGCGAGATCGTGGACTTGGAAGTAATCCGCAAAGCGAATCTGAACGTATGTGTCGATCCCATGTGGGGCGCCGCTCGCGGATATTCCGACGAGCTTTTGCGCGATGCGGGCGTAAATGTTGCCACAGTTCACGATTACCGCGACGTGCTATTTGGCGGCCACGCCCCCGAGCCGGACGATCATCTGCTCGAAACCCTGCGGGAAAAAATGCGCGAGACTTCCGCTCACATCGGCATTGCCACCGACGGCGATGCCGACCGCTTCGGAATTGTCGATGCCGACGGAACTTTCCTGCAGCCCAACTACGTGATTGCCCTGCTCTTCGATTATCTGGTGGAGAGCCGCGGCTGGAACAACGGCGTGGCCAAGTCGGTGGCAACCACAAATATGATTAACGCAATCGCCAAAGCCCGCGGCGTGCAATTGTATGAGACGCCGGTGGGCTTCAAATACATCGGCGAGTTGATCATGCAGGATAAGATCGCCATTGGCGGGGAAGAGAGCGCAGGGCTTTCCATTCGCCATCATGTCCCTGAAAAAGATGGCTTGCTCGCCGGCTTGCTCTGTTGCGAGATGGTGGCGCGGCGCGGCAAGCCATTGGGCGAGCAATTGGCCGCACTGCGTAACCAAGTTGGTTCCTATTTTCCGCGCCGGGAGAATTTCCGATTGACGCCGGAGGTCAAAGAGAAGTTCACTGGAAAGTTGAAGTCCGATCCTCAGCAGTTCTCCGGTCGTAGTGTCAGTGAAGTGGTTCGTACCGACGGACTGAAGCTGGTTCTCGAGGATGGTTCCTGGGTTTGCTACCGCCTGTCCGGTACCGAGCCGGTGGTGCGTGTTTACTCCGAGGCGCGCAACCAGCAAGGTTTGGAGCTGCTGAGCCAGGCTGCGAAAGAGTGGATCTTCGAGTAAGCCGGTTTGCTGCAAGGGTGGGAGTGAGAGATTTTCCCAAAATCCGTCGATTTCCCAGCCCGCAAGCGGGCCTGCGCTCCATGGCGGATCGAGCTCCGCAGGCGGAAGCGCTCGCCGCATCCTGGATTCAACGCCTGCAGCCTTTCGCCACACGCGTCTATGGCTTGCGCCGCCGGATCGCGACCGCGGCTGTGGCGTTGCTTGCCGGATTGCTCTTCGTGCACGTTATGTTTGGCGAAAACGGCATGATCGTTTACAAAAAGAAAAAGGCCGAGTATCAATCGCTCCACGCCAAAGTGCTTAAGGAACAGCAGGAGAACGATCTTTATACCCAGCGCATTCACGGCATGAAAACCGACCAGAAAGCGATCGAAAAAGAAGCCCGCGAACAATTGCATTACTTGCGTCCGGGGGAGTACGAATATGTACCCTCGGCGCCCGCGACTTCGCCGCCGCCTCCTCCCACAAGTAATTCTGCGAAAAAATAACGGCTCCTGCTGGTTCGTAGTAACGCAGTTTGAATCTCCACCCCGCTGGCCTTATCCCGAGCAGATCGCCGCGAAAGCCAAACAACATTACCCGCCGGCTGCGCCGCGCCTGTTGCCCCGTGACACCCGCCAAACTTGGCGTGTGGTATATTTCGAGAGTTATGCGGCGACCGCCCGGAGCCTTGATGCGGTCTCCGGAAGGGCAATCGAAATTCTTTCCATAACTCGCGGCGTGGGGTCGCGATTAAAACAAGGAGAATAACGGCCATGAGAAAACTGCTCGTGCTATGTCTTGCGATTTGTTTTGTATTTGCCCTGACTGCATTGGCGCTCGACGATATGGGGAAGACGGCCACTGTGAATGGGTGGGTCAGCGATAGCCAATGTGGCGTAAAAGGCGCCAATGCCAGCCACGAAGCATGCGCCAAAAAATGCATCGCCAAAGGCGCCAAGATGGTGGTCGTGACCGATAACGACCAGCAGGTTCTGATCGTCGACAATCCCGATGCCCTCCAGGGACATGAGGGACATCACGTAACCGTCAGCGGAACCATCGCCAGCGGATCGATTCACGTCAAAAGCGTCAAGATGATGTAAGGGAGGTCAGGAAGTGATAAAGGGCGGCCTTGGCCGCCCTTTTTCGCGTGGAAAAAATCCAGGTAGGGACAGCCGCCCTCGGCTGTCCGGTCGAGCGAAGCTCGACGCTTTCTCCGGCTACCTCACTACCCCTTGCAGCGGCGAACTCGCCGTGGCATATAACTTCTTCGCCATGCGTCCAGCCAGATAAGCTTGACGTCCAGCCAGCACGCCGTGCTGCATGGCTTCCGCCATCATCACCGGATCCTGCGCGTTGGCGATGCCGGTATTCATGAGAACGGCATCAGCGCCGAGTTCCATGGCAATTGCGGCATCGGAGGCAGTGCCTACGCCCGCGTCAACGATCACCGGCACGCCGGTAATCATCTCCCGCAAAATCTGGATATGCGCCCGGTTCTGAATTCCCATCCCGCTGCCAATCGGCGCGCCCAGCGGCATCACCGCGGCCGCCCCGGCATCGACTAGCCGCTTCGCAAAGACAATATCATCCGAGGTATATGGCAGCACCGTGAACCCTTCGCTCACCAGCGTGCGCGTCGCTTCGAGCGTGGCTTGCACATCCGGATAAAGCGTAGCCTGGTCGCCAATTACTTCCAGTTTCACCCAATCCGATAATCCCACTTCGCGCCCCAGTCGCGCCGCGCGCACCGCTTCATCGGCCGTGTAACAACCTGCCGTATTGGGCAGCAGAAAATATTTATTTGGATCGATGTAGTCCAGCAGCGATTCTTTGCTGCGGTCGAGGTTGACGCGGCGAACCGCCACCGTCACCATGTCAGCGCCGCTAGCCTCAAGGGCGCGTGCAGTTTCCTGAAAAGATTTATATTTTCCCGTGCCCACGATCAGGCGCGAGCGGAAGGAACGTCCTGCAATTATGAGTGCGTCTTTCATAGAATCATTGTAGTGAAATACGACATTGTTTAGGAGAATTTCGCCACCGGTTCTTCAGCAGCCTGCTAAAGCACAATGGGTTATTACAAACGGCTCAGGTCGCGCGGGTCTCGCTCTCGGGAAGATTTTTCGGAGTATCAATAGAAGTGGGGAACCGCTTCGTTAGGGAGCAACGGCCACCTCCGCTTGCGCGTAGAGCTCATCGATCTGTTTGCGATAGCGTTCCTCGACCACGCGGCGTCGCAACTTCAGCGTAGGAGTCAATGCTCCGTTTTCTGCGGTGAATTCGTCGGGCACAACAATCATGCGCTTCAGCTTTTCAAAACGCGCTAGATTCTGGTTTACTTCTTCCACAATTCCTTCGTAAAGCGCCTCGACCTTAGGGTGCGCAACCAGTTCGGCCCGTGAAGTAAAGGAGATTCCGTTCTCTTTCGCCCAGTCTTCGAGCACCGCAAAATTCGGAGAAATCAGCGCGCACGCAAACTTCCGCTTGTCCCCGACCACCACCGGAATGCCCACCAGCGGATTCAACTTCAGCGAATTCTCAATCGGCTGCGGCGCGATAAACTTCCCCCCCGATGTCTTGATCAACTCTTTTTTTCGGTCGGTGACCGAGAGATATCCATCGGCGTCGACGTTGCCGATGTCTCCCGTCTTGAACCAGCCATCCTGAAAAGCGTTTCGCGTTTCCTCTGGACGATTCCAATATCCCTTAAATACAGAGGGCCCCCGCACCAGAATCTCGCCATCTTCCGCGATGCGCACTTCCAAATTCGGCAGAATCTTTCCCACCGTTCCGATGCGATGATTCACCGGCGAGTTGACCGCGATCACCGGAGAAGTTTCCGTGAGCCCATACCCCTCATGAATGCGGATGCCGACCGTGGCAAACCATTCGGCAAGTTCGCGGCCCAGCGGCGCGCCTCCCGAGATGAAAGTTTCGACCCGGCCGCCCAAGCGTTCGCGAATTTTCGAGAAAACCAATTTGTTGGCCAGCTTCCAACTCGCCGATGCTGGCGTTTTTCCCGCGAGAATCGCCGCCTTGTTGGTTCGGCCTACTGAGAGCGCCCAGCGGTAAATTGCGTGCTTCGGGAATCCACGCGTCGAGGCCTCGGTTTTCGCGTGTATTTTTTCGTACACCCTCGGCACTGATACACACACGCTCGGCCGAATTTCCAGCATCGTCTCCGGAAGATTCTCGATGAACGGGCAGTAGGCCAGCGTCACACCGTGATAAAGCATGGCGAAATCCACGTGGCGCGCGGTTACATGCGAGAGCGGTAGAAACGAAATGCTGCTCAACCCGGGATGCATCTCGAAGCCGAGCAGCGAATAATTAATATTCGACGCCATGTTGCCGTGCGTCAGCATCGCGCCTTTAGATGTGCCCGTTGTCCCCGAGGTATAAATAATGGTCGCCAGATCGTCGGGCTGAATTGACCGCGCGACCGCTTCGATGTGCGGATCGAGCATTGCCGGGGCCTGAGTCATGAACTGATCCATGAGGGTGCAGGTGGCGGCGATGTCGCCGGGAATGTGGATGCGATCCATCACTACAATTCGCTTGATTTGCGTTTGCGACAGAATCGCCTGGATCTTGCGCAGTTGATGTTCGGTCGACACAAACACTACGCTAGCCCCGGAATCACTCAGCGTGAAGGCAGTTTGTTCGGGCGTAAGCGTCGCGTAAACCGGAACCGTAACCGCTCCCAGCAGCAAGATTGCGAAGTCGGCGATCGACCACTCCGGCCGATTCTCGCTGAGGATGGCGATGCGCTCCCCTTGATGAATGCCCCATTGCTGCAATGCCTGGGCGGTGCCGACGACGCTGTGGCACAGGTCGGAAGACGAGATCGGCTGCCACTTTCCCGCTTCCCGGTAAAGCATGACGCGGTCGAGATTGCGCTCGATGGCGGTGAAAAACACATCGTTCAGGGTTGTGAGGCTCATTAGTCGTCAGAGCGTCGATGCGTGTCTGGAATGAATTTACTGCTTTGCGCGCACGATCGCAATCTGAAAGGCGCGGCAAGAGGGCACCGATTCGCATCCCGCCTGCGTCGCCGTTGTTACATCGAAATGACAAACTCCCAGGGCCTTGTGCGATATGATTCTGCCCAGGAGGGGTTGCGATGTCCAAAAGACTATCGACGTGGTGGGGAATGCCATTGCTTTCGCTGGTAATGGCGTTGGCGATGAGTGCTCCGGCTGCGGCGCAGAGCAAGCAGGCGGCGTCCGCGTCCATGCCCAAGGTGGGCGATATGGCGCCGGATTTCACCTTGCATTATTTCGACGGCAACGACTTGAAAAGCATTTCGCTCGATCAGTACCGCGGCAAGAAAAATGTCGTCCTCGCATTCTTCATCTTCGCCTTCACCGGGGGTTGAACCAAGCAGATGCAGGCGCTCCAGCACGATCTGAAGCGGCTGGATGCGACCGACACCCAGGTCCTGGGTGTGAGCATGGATAGTGCCTTCGCCGACAAAGCCTTTGCCGACCAGATTGGCGTGACGTTTCCCCTGTTAAGCGATTGGGGCGGAGAGATTACGCGCAAGTACGGAATCTACGTCGATAAATACCAGGCCCCGCGGCGGGTTAATTTCCTGATCGGAAAAGACGGAAAAATACTGGAAGAGCAGGTCGATCAGGACGCAATTGATCCCACGAAGATCGTCGACACTTGCGAGCGTCCAAAGCTGAATCACTAAAAAAATCATGTGGGGACGGGCGCCTTCGCCCGTCCACCGAGCGAAGCGAGGTTTCGTCCCCACACACTCTCTCACGCTACTGGCAACTCGAACGAGAATACCGATCCGCGCCCCAGTTGGCTGGTGACGCCGACTACGCCGTTGTGGGCTTCGACAATGGCCTTCACAATCGCCAGCCCCATGCCGGTGCCTTGCACACTATAGCGCTGGTCGCGCCCGCGGTAGAACTTGTCGAAGACCAGCGACTGCTCAAAGTCATCAATGCCGAAACCATGATCGGTAACGCTGGTGATTACGCGATCTCCCTTGAGCTCCGCCGTAATCGCGATGGGCGACGCCGGTGGAGAATATTTGGCCGCATTCTCCAGCAGATGTTTGAGCACTTCGGCGATCCGCTCAGGATCCGCACGCACCTTGGGCAGAGCCGGAGGCACGTGCACTTCCAGCGGATGCTGCGCGACAACGCTTCCGGATTCTTCGACCGCCGATTCGATTACCGTCGCGATCTCCACGGGAGCGATGTGGAGTTCGACCTTGTGGGCATCGAGTTGAGCCATCTCGGTGGCCTCGCCCACCAGCCGGTCGAGGCGATCGGTTTCTTCGTTGATCACGGTGAGTAACTCCCGCCGCTGTACCTCGTCAAGGTGGTAGTCGGAAAGCAAACCGGTGACCGCGGCCTTGATCCCGGTGAGCGGAGTGCGAAGCTCATGTGTCACGGAATCGAGCAGCACCGCGCGGAGATTTTCATTCTGATGCGCAGCCTCGGTCTGGGAAAGTTTTTCCATGGCCCCGGCACGTTCAATGGCAATCCCGATCATGCTGCCCAGAGCTTCGAGCGTACCCCGCGAAAGAACCGCGCCCGCGATCCCGACCGCGCCCGTGCTGCGCGTGCCGAGATGCAGAGGAGTCAGCGAGATCCCGCGCTCCGTGTCGATGACCGGCTCTCCGCGAGAACTCACCATCTGCAGATCGTGTACTGGAAAGAATATTGCTTTGGGGTCGGTGCGGTAGACCTGTTGTGAGCTGAGCAAGTAGATAGCGGCGGCCTTGGCCCCAAATCCTTCGCAGACATACAACGGAATCGCATTCAATAATTCACTCACGTTATCGGTGGCGAGCAGCCGCTGGCTGAAAGCATAAAGCCGTTCGACGTCGCGGCGGCGCTGGTTCGCGTCCGCCGTCTGTCGGCGGGCGCGGTCCGCCAGTTCGCTCGCGATCCCCGCGGTCACCAGGAAAGCAAACAATGCCACCCAGTTCTGCGGATCGGAAACGGTGAAAGTTCCGATGGGCGGCAGAAAATAATAATTGAAGGCTAGGGTCGCGAGCACTGCCAGGAACACCGAGAAGCGGAATCCCCAATAAGCTGCCACCCACAGCACCATCAGCAGGAAGGTCAATGCCACGGTGGTCGGATTTACGTGGACGACATGACGGTACGCCTGCGCCACTCCTTCAGCCGCCACGACGCAGGCGGCGTAGCGGAACACATGTTGCGGCCAATGCCCCTTCACGGCCACGATTGTAACTCGGAATGGACGACGGCGGCGTCAATCCGCATCCAGCCATCTGTCATCCTGAGTGACCGCAATCGAAGGATCCCTGCAAGCGTTCCTCCTGCAATTCGACATTTGTCCCTCCGCCGTGGACAATAACCACGATGCCCAAGAGTCCCGATGAATGGCTTAAAGAAGTAGACGCCGAAAAAAAGCCCGCGGTCTTCAAACTGTTTCTGGGCTACGCTCCCGGCGTGGGCAAGACTTACGCCATGCTGAGCGAAGGCGTCCGCCGTGCCAGCCGCGGCGAAGAAGTAGTCATCGGTGTCGTGGAGAGTCATGGTCGTCGGCCGATTGTCGACCTTTCCTCCCGCCTCGAAACCGTCCCGCGAAAAAAGTTGCAATACAAATCGACCATCTTCGAAGAGATGGACGTCGACGCCATTCTCGCCCGCAAGCCCCACGTCGTGCTGGTCGATGAACTGGCCCACACCAACATTGAAGGCAGCAAGCATGCCAAGCGCTATGAGGACGTGTTTGAGTTGCTGGATGCCGGCATCGATGTTCTTTCCACGCTCAATGTCCAACACATCGAAAGTCTGGCGCCCACGATCCGTAGCTTGACCGGAGTGCAGGTGCGGGAGACGGTTCCAGACTGGGTGATCCGCCGCGCCGGCGAGATCGTGATGGCCGACCTCACGCCGCAGGCGCTGCAAACCCGCATGAAGCGCGGCGACATTTATCCGCTCGAACGCGTCGAGCGCGCCCTGGCCAACTTTTTTCGAAATACAAATCTGGTCGCGTTGCGCGAATTGGCTCTGCGCCAGGTCACGCAGGCTGTCGACCGTACCCTATCCGAACTGAAAACGGAAGACGGTCAACTCCTGCAAGTGCGCGAGCGCATCGCCGTCTGCATCAGTTCGAATCCCGCGGCGCAGTATCTGATCGCTCGTGGCGCGCGTATGGCCCAGGCCTTGGATGGCGATTTTTACGTGTTTTATGTCGATACAGGCGCCGATCAAAGTGATGAGAACCAGCGCACGCTGGCCGATAATGTGCGTTTCGCCGAAAGTGTGGGCGCGAAAGTGGTGAAGACCGAGGGCAAGGTGGTCGCGGAAAAGGTCGCCGAGTTCGTGCACCAGAACCACATTACGCAGGTGGTTTTCGGCCGCTCCGCCACCAAAGGATGGAAAAGATATTTTTATCTTTCGGCCATCCACAAATTTCTCCGCGAGGCCCCCGCTGTCGATGTTCATATCGTGACCCAGGAATTGCGCTGAGCGGGAATATCGGGTGACTGGAAAAAAGTGTAAGCGAAAATGACCAACGATCACCGGCGAATTCTGGTAGTGGATGACGAGCCGCAGATCACGCGCGTGCTGCGTACCACGCTTTCCGCCCAGGGGTATGACATCCGCGTCGCCAACGACGGTGAGATGGCGCTGGAGTTGATGAAGAACTGGACTCCGCACGTCGTCGTCACGGACCTTGCCATGCCGAACCTGGATGGAGTGGAACTTTGCCGCCAGCTGCGAAAAGTTTCGCACGTTCCAATCATCGTCCTCTCGGTGCGAGGGCAGGATCGGTCAAAGGTGGAAGCGCTCGATGCCGGCGCCGACGATTACGTCACCAAGCCATTCAGCATGAACGAACTCTTGGCGCGGATTCGGGCGCAACTCCGCCGCGTGCCAGAGGTTGAGGAGAAGCTCTCCGCGATTACCGCGGGAGATTTTTGCATCGACCTGGAGGCGCGCTCGGTCAAGGTTGCAGGACGCGAAGTTCACCTCACCCCCAAAGAATTTGACTTGCTGGTTTTTCTGGCCCAGCGTCCCGGTAAAGTCGTGACTCACCGCGCTCTGCTCGCCGCCGTCTGGGGGCCAAACAGTACCGAGCAGCCCGAATACCTGCGCGTCTTCGTGGGCCAGCTACGAAAGAAAATTGAGTCCGATCCTTCCACCCCCAAGTATCTACTTACCGAACCCTGGGTCGGGTACCGCTTCGAGGGCGGCTTCTAGCTGCCCTTTCCGTTCCTCTTGTGCTTTTTCGCAGCTCCTCGCCTCCGTTCCTTTTCCCATGTGTCTTTACAAACATTTTATGGACCCTTTATTCAGGCCTTTTGTCTTTCCGTGTCCAATGGTTGTGGAGCTGAGTGGCAGCTCCTAAAAGACAGCCCTACGGAGGACAAGATATGTGGGTCAATGAAGTGGCGCCTGAACGTCTGGCAGAAATTTTCCATCACTATCATCAGGCGCTTACACCCGACATCTCAGGAAAAGGCAGCGAAGGACGCGGTACTTGGAAGGAAATTCCGCAACCGGAGAAAAATCGCATGGTAGCCGCCGCACGTCTAGCGCTGCTTGAGTTGGAAGCGATGGATTTAGCGTCCACGAACCCCAGCCCTCGCAACTCCCGCCAGTATTTTGCCCAGCCCGGCGAAGCCGAGTGGGGCTGCTAGCTTCGCTTCTTCAGAGTTGGTCGATGTGCAGGCGGAAATTTCCCGGCGGGCGTGCGTCTTTACGAAATCTTTAGGAATTCCTTAAACAACTCTTACGCGGGCAGGCGTTTACTGGAATGTTTTCGCCCCGCGCCGGACTGGAGCGGAACCAATGTGGCTGACAGTCGCTTTCGTAGCCATCGTAGCCATAGGAATCGCCTTCTTGCTGGGGTTCCTACTGGCGTTGCTGCGGGAGCGCGCACCTTCGACCTGCTACTGGGTCGTCCCCAGCCGACCCGCAAACACAAGAACTCTGCCTGAAGAGTGGAATCACGGCCATGTTGCAGATGATCACGCTTTGTCGTCCGCAGCCGGGAATCATTACGTTGAGTTATTGGGGAAGGGAATTCGTGAAAATACAATTCATACGAAATTGTTCGCGTCAGGTCTTATTTCTCTCGAGCTTCATCCTGTTAGTGACGTTATCGAGCGGCGCTCAATCCCAGCCCGCCGCAGCCTCATCGGCGACGAAGTCGGGCCCAGCCTCTGGCGAAATATCCTCGCAGCCCGTCTCCCAGGATCAATCCGTCCAGCAGGAGATGCGAGACGAATTGCGAGCCCTGCGCGCCGAAGTGGAAAAACTCCGCGCCGAGGTTGAGGGACAGAAAAAAGTTGAAGCACAAAAAAGCAGCGTCCCGCTCACTGAATCGACCGACGCCGCAGCCACACCGTCCAGCGCCACATCCCCCGCGAACCTGAAAACCGTAACCGCCGCCACCCTCGCCAGCCCGCCGCCGAGCACCGCTCCGGCCAATACCCCAGCGCCCGGCTCACTCGAGCAATCTGCGACCTTGAATACCGCATCGGCAAAGCCGGCCAAAATCGCTCCTTTTTCCGATTGGGATTGGACCTGGCTCAATGGCAACCCCCGCACCAAAGATGCCGCCTTCGATTCCAAATTCTTTACCCCCGAGATCCGTGCGGACGTTACCTACACCTACGATTTTAATAAGCCAGTGGACAACACGATTAGCGGATCGAGTGAGATATTTCGTTCCAACGAAGTTCAGTTAGAGCAACTCGGCGTCGGCGGCGACTTCCACTATGACAACGTGCGTGCTCGATTCCTCACGCAGTACGGTATGTATTCCGCCACTACACCACGCAACGATCCCAGTCCGGCCAAAGGACAGTGGGATCTCGACACCGCCTACCGATACCTGGCGGAGGCCTATGGCGGCTACCACATTAACGCCTTGAACGGAATCAATATCGACGCCGGCATCTTTCTCTCTTACATCGGCTTGTTCAGCTATTACAACTTCGATAATTGGGCCTACCAACCCTCCTATGTTTCCTCCAACACGCCCTGGTTTTTCGAGGGTTTGCGGGTGCAGATTTTTCCCAATCCCCACTTGAAGATCGAGCCCTGGCTCATCAATGGATGGCAGTCCTATGGTTCAGCCAACTCAAGAAAGGGTTTAGGCGGACAAATCAAGTGGACTCCAAGACCGTGGGTGAACGTGATTTCGAATAACTACGGGCTCGGCCACGACGACTTGTACATACCGAATCGGGGGCGCATTCACACCGACGATAGCGTTGAGATCAAATATTACGACCGGCCAGAAAGGTCCCTCGATAAGATGGCCTTCTCGTTCACCGGTGACCTAGGTTGTGAATTTGGCGCCAGCAAGACAACATCGGCAGGCGTATATCTGCAAGGCGTGGGCTGCCACGGCAACACGCGAGATCCGAAGTCGATCGGCGGCGATAACTTTGGACCGGGAATTAATCCCAAGCAAAGTTTCATCGGCTTCATGTTGTACAACCGCATGTGGTTCCACCGAGACCGCTACGGCCTGACCATCGGAGGCGGCAAGATCAATAACCCCGGGCGTTACCTGGTCTTAGACCCTCCCATCAATGGAGAGACCGCAGAGTCGGCCGGGATCAACGCCCCCTACTTTACGGGCAATCCCAGCGACCCGTTCAAAGCTTGGGATAGCTCGATCACCTTCGACTACATGCCCAGTCAGTACATTACCTTCCGCTGGGAATACGATTACCGCCACGCCAGCGTGCCCTACTGGTCGGGCGCGGGAGGAATCACGCCCCCGGGTTCGGGCGGTGTGCCCTATACAAATAATGGCTATCCCCAATTTTTTGCCTGTAATGACGGAAATTCGTCGATGCAGGAAAGCCTGGGCGCGGCCCAGGCAGCCTGCGGGGCACAGGGCAGCACAGTATGGTTTCCGGATCTGAGGAGAGACGAGCAGTTCATCGATCTCGACATCATGGTGAAGTTCTAGAAGGCTGCTGAATAGCTCCGCTTGGTCAGGTTTTAGGAAGGGCACAACCTCAATCGTGCCGTTCATCGTTTTCATGCTGAGAAGAGAACAGAAACTGTGCTGAAGATCTCATGGCGATGATCGGGTCGATGACGTCGAAGAAGGGTGTGGTCTATGAGGTATTTATTGGCTTTCATAACTTCAACAGCGCTTTTATCGAGCGTCGCTATCGCTCAACAATCTGCTGAACCGTCGCGGGAAGACTTAACCCAGAGAATCGAAAAGCTCGAAACAGAAGTGAACCAACTCCAACAAATCGTGATTCAGTTGCAGGCGCGAGCCGGAACTCCCGAGCCCGTCCTTCGCCCTGCAGCCCTGATTGATACAACTCCCCAGCCGGTCATTCAACCCGCGGTTGTCACCGAGGTTTCAACTGCGGCTGCGCCCTCGATCTCTCCCGCGCTTCCGGCTGTGCAAGCCGAGGCCCCGCTCAGCGCAGAAGATCGCAGCACCCTGAATTTTCTGCGCGGTACTACCGTCAATCTCGGCCTGGATACTTACTACGAATACAATTTCGACAATCCCGTCGGACGCGTGAACCTGCTCCGCGCCTACGATGTGTTGAGCAACGAATTCAGCTTGAACCAGGCCAGTCTGATTCTTGAGCACGCTCCCAATGTCGCGGAAGGCAGCCGCTGGGGTGGACGTCTCGACCTGCAATTCGGGCAGGCCACCGATACTTCGCAGGGCAATCCTTCCAACGAGCCCCGGCCAGATATCTACCGCAACATCTTTCAGGCCTACGGCACCTACGTCGTGCCCCTCGGCAAAGGTTTGACCGTTGACTTCGGCAAGTGGAGCAGTTCGCTCGGCATCGAGGGCAATTACACCAAAGATCAGATCAATTATTCGCGCTCGTTCTGGTTTAATTTTCTGCCCTTCTATCACATGGGCGCTCGCGTCAGTTATCCACTCAGTGACCGCTTCAGCCTGAATTATTGGGTGGTCAACGGCACCAATCAGGTCGAGGCGACCAACGGCTTCAAAGACGAACTCTTCGGCTTCACCGCCAAGCCGGTCAACAGTCTGACTTGGACCTTCAACTACTATCTCGGACAGGACCATCCTGATCGCACTCCCGCCGCTAGTTGCGGTCCCGTGCCGGTTCAGCCCGGATTGTGTTTCGTCGCCATCACTCCCGCTCCTGACGGCAAGACGGATATCTTCGACAGCTATGCAACGTGGAATCCCACGTCCAAGCTGACTCTCGCCCTTGAAGGCGACTATTTCATTCAACGCTTGTGGGCCCAGACTGCGCCGGGCGAATCATCGGCGCCTTCACACGTCGACGGCGGAGTAGCTTACATTCAATATCAACTCTCGCCCAAACTCGCCATCGCTACCCGCGCTGAGTATATGGCCGATCCTCAGGGTCTGTTCAGCGGCATCTCACAGGACCTGAAAGAAAATACCGTCACCTTCGATTACAAGCTCAGTAACGGATTGCTTATGCGCTACGAATGGCGTCGCGATTACTCCAACGACCCAACCTTTTTGTCTGACATGCAGGGAGTTTTCAAGAAAAGTCAGACCACCGCCGGCGTCGGCTTGGTCTGGTGGTGGGGCCGCAAAGAGGGCGCCTGGTAAAGTCGCGAACTATGCAAACAGATAGGAAAAAGTTTTTCGTTGACCAACTTTCGCAAGCGCACCGCACAAGCCTTGGGAAGGGCACGACTTCAGTCGTGCCGTCCAACGCCAAAATGATCGGGGCTTTAGCCCCTGGGGAGGTCCTTCCCACGATTTTGAGGAGAAAAACATGGAAGACGTTATTTGGATCGTCGTCACGATTGCCTTTTTCGCAATCTCGATCGCGTACGTTCGCTTCTGCGAGCGCGTGAAATAACAACGACAAAAAAGTTTTGGAGGATGCTATGAGCCTCGAATCCATCATCATGCTGATTATTTGCGCAGCCACCATGGTCTACCTGATCTACGCCCTGCTGCGCCCGGAGAAGTTCTGATATGACAGTCAATGGGTGGTTACAAATTCTGTTGTTTCTCGCGCTGGTGTTCCTGATCACCAAGCCCCTGGGCATCTACATGGCCCGCGTCTTCAATCGTGAAAAGACCTGGCTCGATGTCGTCCTGCGCCCCATCGAACGCGGCATCTATCGCGTCACTGCAGTCGACGAAAATCATGAAATGCCATGGACTGAATATTGCATCTCGATGCTGCTGTTCAGCACCGTATCGATGATCGTGTTGTATCTGATTCAGCGCCTCCAGGCATATCTGCCCTTCAACCCGCAGAAGTTTGCCGGGGTCACGCCCACGCATCTCGCCTTCAACACGGCTGCCTCCTTTACCACCAATACCAATTGGCAGGTGTATGCCGGCGAAGCGACCATGAGCTACTTCACGCAGATGGCCGGCCTCGCGTATCACAACTTTATTTCTGCCGCCACTGGCATCGCGCTGGCTATCGCTTTTATTCGCGGTATTGCCCGCCGCCAGATGCAGACCATCGGCAACTTCTGGGTCGACATGGTGCGCAGTTGCCTGTGGGTTCTGCTGCCTTTTTGCATCATCGGCGCATTGGTCCTGGTTTCCCAAGGCGTAGTGCAGAATCTCCATCCCTACGACAAAGCCACTCTGGTCGAGCCGATGCAGATCCAGAAAACTGGCCCCGATGGCAAACCCATGGTCGCTCCCGATGGCAAGCCCGTCATGGATACCGTCACCCAGCAGACCATCGCCCAAGGCCCGGTTGCTTCGCAGGAAATCATTAAAGAGTTCGGCACCAATGGTGGCGGATTCTTCAACGCCAACAGCGCGCATCCTTTTGAGAATCCCACGCCCCTCACCAATCTCATCGAGATGCTTGCGATCTTTGCCATTGGCGCGGGATTGACTTACACCCTCGGCCGCATGACCGGTTCACCGCGGCATGGCTGGGCCGTCTGGGCTGCGATGGCCATTCTATTTATGTCGGGATGCGTCGTTGCTTATTGGGCAGAGGCTCGCGGCAATCCACTTTTATCCGCCGTCGGCGCCGACCAGCACGTTACCGCCCTGCAACCCGGCGGAAACATGGAAGGCAAAGAAGTCCGCTTTGGCATCGCCAACAGCGCGTTGTTCACCACCATCACCACCGATGCCAGCTGCGGCGCAATCACCAGCCAGCATGATTCCATGACTCCGCTCGGCGGCCTGGTTCCCCTCGCCAACATCATGATGAGCGAAGTCATCTTCGGCGGCGTCGGTTCCGGTTTGTACGGAATGTTGGTCGACGTGATCCTCGCCGTATTCATCGCCGGCCTGATGGTTGGCCGCACCCCTGAATATCTGGGCAAGAAGATCGAAGCCTATGACGTAAAAATGGCGATGCTGTTCGTCCTCGTCTTCCCGCTGGTGATCTTGACCTTCACCGCAATTTCCGCGGTCAAGCCCTTCGGCACGGCCGGAATTTCCAATCCCGGCCCCCACGGCTTCAGCCAAATCCTTTACGCCTTCGTCTCTGGCGCTGGCAACAACGGCTCAGCCTTTGCGGGACTCACCGCCAATACCCTCTGGTATGACGCCGCGATCGGCTTCGACATGCTCTTCGGCCGCTTCTTCATGATGATTCCCATGCTCGCCATCGCTGGAAATCTCGCGCAGAAAAAATATGTTCCGCCTTCCTCGGGAACGTTTCCCGTGACCACGCCGCTCTTCACCGTGCTCCTGATCGGCGTGATCCTCATCGTCGGCGCGCTTACATTTTTCCCGGCCTTGAGCCTGGGCCCCATCCTGGAGCATTTGCTCCTGGCTGCCGGCAAGACTTTCTAAAGGATTTCTTATGGCAATGACGACTCAAACACCGCAAATCTCGAATGTCGAATCCGTTCGCCTCGGCCACTCGCCCATGAAGCCCAGAAAGAAAGCTATTTTTGAGTGGAAGATTGTCCGCCGCGCCGTTTGGGACGCGATATTAAAGCTGAACCCGCGCAAGATGATGGGCAATCCCGTCATGTTTGTCGTGGAGATCGGCAGCGTAATCACCACTGCGCTGCTGTTCCGCGCCAGTACGCAGTTCAAATTCAACTTGCAGATCACTCTGTGGCTGTGGTTCACGGTCTTGTTCGCCAACTTCGCCGAAGCCATGGCCGAGGGACGCGGCAAAGCCCAGGCCGACGCGCTGCGCCGCGCCAAAGCCGAAACCATGGCCAACCGCCTGCTTCCGGATGGAAAAACCGAAACCGTTCCCGGTTCCAAGCTGCGCGCCGGAGACATGTGTCTGGTCGAGGCCGGCGAGTTTGTCCCCGGCGACGGCGAGATCGTAGAAGGAGTAGCGTCGGTGGATGAGTCGGCGATTACCGGCGAGTCTGCGCCCGTGATTCGTGAGTCTGGCGGCGACCGCTCCGCGGTCACTGGCGGCACGCGTGTGCTTTCCGATTGGGTGAAAGTTAAGATCACCTCCAATCCCGGAGAAACGTTTCTCGATCGCATGATTGCGCTCGTGGAAGGTGCCGAGCGTCAGAAAACCCCCAACGAGATTGCCCTGAATATTCTTCTGTCAGGGTTGACCATCATCTTCCTGCTGGCCGTGGTCACGCTGCAGCCGTTCGCAATCTATTCCGGCGCGCCGCAGACTGTCTTTGTGCTGGTTTCATTATTGGTCTGCCTGATTCCAACCACCATCGGCGGCCTTCTCTCCGCCATCGGTATTGCCGGCATGGATCGCCTCGTCCAGCACAACGTGCTCGCCATGTCGGGTCGCGCCGTCGAAGCTGCCGGCGACGTCAACACTCTCCTGCTCGACAAAACCGGTACCATCACTCTTGGCAATCGCCAGGCCACCGAATTTGTTACCGCCCCCGGCGTCAGCGAATCTACGCTCGCCGACGCCGCCCAGCTTTCCTCTCTCGCCGATGAAACTCCCGAAGGCCGCTCCATCGTTGTGCTGGCCAAAGAAAAATATGGACTCCGCGGGCGCGAGACCCACAACGCTGAGTTCATTCCCTTCAGCGCCACCACCCGCATGTCGGGCGTCAACCTGGATGGCCGCTCCATCCGCAAGGGCGCCGCCGATGCCATTGCTGGATATCTTGAGCAGCAGGGAAGCTCTCTGCCCAAAGAAGTGCGCGAAACTGTCGACGCCGTTTCGCGCTCCGGTGGAACTCCTTTGGTGGTCGCGGAAAACGGCCGCGCCCTCGGCGTTATTCAACTCAAGGACATTGTCAAAGGAGGCATGCGGCAGCGCTTCGATCAGCTCCGCGCCATGGGCATCAAGACCGTCATGATTACCGGCGATAATCCCCTGACCGCGGCGGCCATCGCGCGCGAAGCCGGGGTCGATGACTTTCTGGCTCAGGCGACGCCAAAGGAAAAGATGGACTTGATTCGCAAAGAGCAGGCTGAAGGCAAACTCGTTGCCATGACCGGCGATGGCACCAACGACGCTCCCGCCCTCGCCCAGGCCGACGTTGGCGTCGCCATGAATACCGGTACCCAAGCCGCCAAAGAAGCCGGCAATATGGTCGACCTCGATTCCAATCCCACCAAGCTCATCGAGATCGTAGAAATCGGCAAGCAGTTGCTCATGACCCGCGGCTCCCTGACCACATTTTCCATTGCCAACGATGTGGCCAAGTACTTCGCCATTATTCCGGCGATGTTCGCAGGCACCTTCCCCGTGCTCAATGCGCTGAACATCATGCACTTGCGAACCCCAGAGTCAGCCGTGCTTTCGGCCGTAATTTTCAACGCCGTGATTATCATCGCGCTGATTCCGCTCGCGCTGCGCGGCGTCAAATACAAACCCATGGGAGCCGCTGCCCTCTTGCGCAACAACCTTTGGATTTATGGCTTCGGCGGCATCATCATCCCCTTCCTCGGAATCAAGCTTATCGACATGCTGATTACCCGAGCCGGATTGGCCTAAGGAGATTCGCTATGAAGAAAAATCTGATCACTGCAATTTTGATGACCATTGCAACCACTATCCTGCTGGGGATTATCTATCCCCTCGTCGTAACCGGACTTGCGCAACTCATCTTCCCAAAGAAAGCCAATGGAGAGCTGATCGAGGCCAATGGCAAGCTGGTTGGCTCGCGGCTGATCGGGCAGGCATTTTCCAGCCCCGCCTATTTCCACTCTCGACTCTCGCTCGCAGGCAATGGCTACGATGCGAGCAATTCCAACGCGTCGTTTTTGGGACCGACCAATCACCAGCTCATCGACCGTGTAAAAGCCGATGTGGCCACGCTGCAAGCAGAAAATCCCGGCGTGCCCGTCCCCATCGATCTGGTAACATCCTCGGCCTCCGGCCTCGACCCCGACATCACTCCCGCTGCGGCGGAATTTCAAGTTCCGCGAATTGCCCAACAGCGCGGTATCAGCCAGGATCGGGTGCGCGACGCAATTCGTCAGCACACCGAGGCGCGTCAGTTCGGATTCCTTGGCGAACCCCGCGTCAATGTGCTGCAATTGAATCTTACGTTGGACGAGATTTCGGCCAAGCCCGCCGCCCGCTGAAAACAATCAGTCGATCAGCCCTCCACAGCCCCTGTCATCCCGACCGAAGCTTCCTGACCGAAGGGAGGGAAGCGCAGTGGAGGGACCTGCTGTGAGCGTGCCGGGGAGAGACCTGCCGTGGTCTCTAGTCGCGCCGTTAAGTCCCTTCAACCCCAACCGCGCTTCAGCGCCTGCTAGGAACTTCCATCTCCACCCCTGAAAGCCGTAGTCACCAAGGTCATCTATCGGGGTCACCCCGGCGTGGATAAGATCGTTGGAGCAACACCGATCTTATCCATCGAGGAAAACCTCATGCGAGCACAGCAGTCTTGGAGCTGCGCAATAATCGTCGTGGCCGTAGCATTCGCACTGCAGGCGCCGCTGGCGATAAACGCACAGGATGCGCAGCCAGTTGTTCCGTCCGCGCAACCGCAGACCGCGAGCTTTCAGGATCCTCCGGGCCGAGTTGCCCGGCTAAGTTTCATCGAGGGTTCAGTCTCCTTTCAGCCCGGCGGCGAGAATGACTGGGTTACCGCAGAACGCAATCGTCCTCTCGTGACCGGTGACAGCCTCTGGGCCGATGAAGATTCGCGCGCCGAAATTCACCTCGGATCGACCGCGCTCCGCCTCGGCGCAAGCACTTCGATTACCCTGCTCGAAGTCAGCGATCAGGCAGCGCAGGTGAGCCTGACTCAAGGCTCGTTGATCGTCCGTGTGCGTCACGTCGATGATCAAGACTCCTATGAAGTCGACACCCCCAACATGGCATTCACCGTCATGCAGCCGGGAGATTACCGCATCGATGTGGACCCCGACGGCAATCGAACCGAAGTAGTCGTATGGAGCGGTAGCGGCGTCGCCACAGGGGTTGGGTCTTCTCACACGGTGTCTGCCGGTCAGCATGCGACCTTCACCGGCTCCGATCGGTTGAACTACGAGCGCGGCCAGCTTCCCGGGAACGACGGATTTGACACTT
Organism: uncultured Acidobacteriaceae bacterium; assembly: GCA_963818935.1. Taxonomy (GTDB): domain Bacteria; phylum Acidobacteriota; class Terriglobia; order Terriglobales; family Acidobacteriaceae; genus Sulfotelmatobacter. Next base: position 15,293 of record CAWFUK010000034.1, on the reverse strand, counting down.
GGGCGTCCAGTCGCGATCAAGCCGAGGATCAGTCCGATTCCGCAAATTACGTTTCCCGCGACATGACCGGATACGAAGACCTCGACGCCTACGGCTCCTGGAGCAACGTCGACGGCTACGGCATGGTCTGGCAGCCCACCGATCTCGCCGTCGGATGGGCCCCTTACCGCTTCGGCCACTGGGCTTGGATTGGCCCGTGGGGCTGGACCTGGGTGGAAAACGAGCCTTGGGGCTTCGCGCCCTTTCACTATGGACGTTGGGCCTACGCCGGAACCCGCTGGGTGTGGGTTCCGGGGCCGAGCGGCGCGCGGCCGGCTTACGCGCCCCATTTGGTGGCTTGGGTGGGCGGCGGTCCGGGCTCCAACTTCGCATTTTCCTTCGGACCCGGAGTCGGATGGTTCCCGCTAGCTCCGGGCGAGGTTTTTGTCCCCGGCTACCGCGTGAGTCGCACTTACGTGAATAACGTTAATCTCAGCAATACGCGACTGGAAAGAATGACGGTGACCAATGTCTATAACGCCGCAATTCTCAGCCATGGCACATCCTTCGACAACCTCACCTATGCGAATCGTGGGATCAACGGTGGCGTCACGGTAGTCTCGCATGACACGTTCATAAATGCGCGGCCGGTGGCAGGCAACCTGGTATCGGTTCCAGTCAAAGAATTGGCAGCGGCGCCGGTGTCACACATGGTTGCGGTTGAACCACTCAGAACCAGCGTGGTTGGCGCGGGCTTACCCGCCGCGAACCATCCGCCCGCGGTGCTTATCAACCGCCCAGTGGTGGCGCTGAGAACTCCGCCAGCCATGCCGCGCCCCTTCGATCAGCAGGCTGGAACCCATTCGAATCCTCAACCGCTCATCCGGCAAGCACTCCCGGGACGTCCGGTTGCATCCACTCCCACCACCTCTCCTGCGCCGTCGCAGGACGCTTCCCGTACATTCGGAGAGGCCAGCACCGGCGAGGCCAAACCGAAGCCACGCATAGTGTGGGAGGCGGAAGGCACTCCAGAGCCGGAGAAGAGCACGCAACCTCAGTCGCAAGGACGAAACGCGCAACCTCCGCGGAACTCGCGTTCCACGCAGCAGCAGCCGGCACGATCTGCGGCTAAGCCAGTCTCCCCGGTGCGGCGGGATGAACAGCTGCATAAGGACAAGGACAAAGACAAAGACGAAGATCAGAGGACCAGCCACTCGCAGCAGCCGAAACTCGCGCAGCCGCAGCCGCAACGCAAGCAGAGCTCGCCGCCGTCGCCGCACGAAGCAGGCGCTGCTAAGAAATAACATTGACGCGAGTCCGCCGCCTGCGCTCTGATAAGACCGCATGCCCTGCGATTCGCGAGCCAACCGAAATCGAAGTCGAAACAGAAATATTACGCCAGGAGCTAGCGAAGACAATCCGCTCCCGGCGCAATTGTTTTTCCAGGGCGCCTCTTTGGTAGCGGCCTCATGACCGAGCTAGCCAAACCCGAACCCAAGCGCCCAGCGCTGAACTGGATGGACGTTCTCTGGCTGCTGTTTCTGGCCGGACTGGCAGTACTTCCGCCCCGAGCCGAGATCCACAAGCAACTCATCCTGCTTGCCATCGGGCTCGTGCAGGTCAGCGAATCGTGGCTCCTGCTGCGCTTTCCACGGCGCGGCGGCGCCTATATCGTCCTCCTCAAGATTGGCTTGGCAACCCTGCTTATCGATCACACCGGCGAGATCGGAATCAATAGCAGCTACTATCCCATTTTCTACGTGCCCATCGTCACCGCCGCCGAATATTTCGGACCGTGGGGCACACTGCTATGGACGGCCTTGGCCTCGGCTGCCTACTGTTCTTATCTTTATCCCGCGCTTCAGGAATATGAGATCACGACCGAAGGCAAGGAGTTCCTCGCCCTTCGCATCCTTTTCTTCTTTCTGGCCGCAATGGTGGTCAACCGTTTCGTGGTAGAAAATCGCCGGCAAACCAAGCGCTATCAGGATCTCGCTGAGACGCTGGCCGAAACCAATCGCAGGTTGCAGCAGGCGCAAGAAGAAGCGCGTCGCTCCGAGCGCCTGGCCGCCCTCGGACAAATGTCAGCCGGTCTGGCCCACGAGATTCGCAATCCCCTGGGAGTCATCAAGGGTTCGGCTGAGATGCTGCATCAGAAACTGGGGGAGTCGAATCCCCTGGCAACCGAATTGGCGGGCTACATCTCAAGTGAGACCAATCGTCTAAGCGCGCTGGTCACGCGGTTTCTCGATTTCGCTCGTCCCTTGCACGTCGAGCTGGATCCGCGCGATGTCACCGAGGTTTTGGAGCGCGCCCTCCATTCGGTATCCTTATCGATGAAAGATTCGCCGGTGCAAATTGAAAAACAATATGAGGCCAACTTGCCGCTGGTTCCGCTCGACGATAGTCTGTGCGAACAGGCATTCGTGAATTTGATTCAGAACGCTTACGACGCCATGGGCGATGGCGGAACGCTTCGACTTTCGGCGGCGAAAGCCCACTCGGCGAACCGCGAAGGAGTCGAGGTGCGCATCGAAGATACCGGGCCCGGAGTTCCACCTGAATTGCGCGAGCAGATTTTCAATCCTTTTGTCACCACGAAAAAAACGGGAGTAGGCCTCGGCCTATCGATTGTTTCCAGAATTATCGATGGGCATCACGGAACCATTCGCGTCGAGGGCGCACAGCCGGGCGATCACGCGGGAGCCCGCTTCGTTATGTTTTTCCCCGCAGCCGAAGAGGCTGATGACGAAAAGACCGCATCTGAGTGACTTGGGACATGCGAGAGTATCCGACAGGCAAGGCTTCGCTCCTTTGGCTTTTTCTGAAGGCCGTCGCTGGAGGAGTTGCCTGCTTTTTTCCAGGGTTCTTCCTCTCGTTGTTCGTAACCGTCCCGTGGGCGAATCATCACTGGGCGGGCGAAGCGCAGGCCTCACTCGGCGCTCTTTGGCCGAGCTTTTGGATCGGCGTCTTGTCTGCGATCGCGGGCACGATCCTTCTGGTGAGGAGAGCGAAGATCAAGAAGGAAAAACCGAAGTGGCTGTAACCGTGGATTTTAGTGTCGTAAATAAACATGCCAACCATCCTGATCATCGAAGATGAAGCCAAAATGCGCCGCCTCCTCGAGTTGAATCTCGGAGAAGACGGCTTTACCACGCTCTCCGCCGGAGACGCCGAAACCGGTCTGAAACTGCTGCGCGAAAATACCGTCGATCTCGTGGTCACCGATTTGAAGTTGCCCGGCATGGACGGCCTCGAATTCCTGCAAACCATCAAGCGCCAGAATGCCGCATTACCGGTAGTCGTCATGACCGCGTTTGGCACAGTCGAAACCGCGGTCGAGGCCATGAAGTCCGGCGCCAGCGACTACGTCCTCAAGCCGTTCTCCCTGACCGAAATGCGCATGGTCATCCGCAAGGAATTAGATGTCCACGCTCTGCGCGAAGAGAACCGCTCCCTGCGTGAGGCCCTGGGTAAGCGTTATGAGCATCCGAATGTGGTCGCCCGCAGCCCGAAGATGCAGGAGGTACTGGCCACCGTGGACCGCGTCGCACCAACCAACTCCACCGTCCTTCTTGGCGGCGAAAGCGGCGTCGGAAAAGATCTGATCGCTCGCGCCATTCATGAAAAGTCGAAGCGGGCTTCGGGCCCGTTCATCAAAATCAACAGCACGGCGATTCCAGAAAATCTTTTGGAAAGCGAATTGTTTGGTTACGAGCGAGGCGCCTTCACCGGCGCCAACGCCAGCAAGCCCGGCAAATTTGAATTGGCCAACAAGGGAACACTATTCCTCGACGAAATCGGCGACGTTCCCCCAGTCACTCAAGTAAAGTTGCTGCGCGTGCTCCAGGAGCGAGAATTCGAACGACTCGGTGGCACCCGAACCATCAAGGTCGATGTCCGCCTGATCGCGGCCACCAATCGTGATCTGCGCGAGGCGCTCGAGCAGGGAACCTTCCGCGAGGATCTTTATTATCGCCTGAACGTTGTCCCCATCGACATCGCGCCGCTGCGCCAGCGCAAAGAAGATATCCCCGATCTGGTGAAGCTTTTTATGTCGCGCTTCGCCGCCGACTCGGGCAAGCCTCTAGAAGCCATAACCCCCGAGGCGATGCAGATCCTGGTGAACTATTACTGGCCTGGAAATGTGCGCGAGCTGCAAAATATCGTCGAGCGCGCCTGCACCCTGGCCAAGGGAACTGTGCTCGAAGCAACCGACATTCATCTCGACCTGCGCCCGGCCAAGGCGGCCAACGGCGCCAATGCATTTCTCCCCGAAGGCATGACCCTGGAGCACTGGGAAGACGAGATGATTCGCGAGTCGCTGCGCCGCGCCCACGGCAACAAAAGCCAGGCCGCCCGCTTGCTCGGCTTGTCGCGCAACGCCCTCCGCTACCGCCTCTCCAAAATTGGCATTGCCGACGAGGGCGAAAAAGACGCCTAGCCCCACTATGGCGTCATTCCGGGCCAAGCCGCCTTTCAGGCGCACCGGAGAATCTCCCGCTCACCCGCTATACTGCGTCAGCCAGACTGCAAATTCCTGCACACTCTACAACGCCCTCCGCCTCAATAATTCTCCTGTCGCAATCCGGCAAAATCGGGGTACAATTTTATCCGCTCTTGCACCAGGGATTCTGGCCACCCCAGGTCGACCACCACTGAACACTCAATCCAGATCTAATCAGGGAGACACTATGATCCGAAGATTCAGCAGCCATCTGTTGGCAGTCCTCGCGCTCGTGGCAGCCGTGAATGTTGTCTGCCAAGCCGAATCGCAAAGCCTTTTGACCCGCCATACCCGCGAAGTGACCCTCAACGGGCAAGCTCCCATGGTCGGGCATCTTCCGGCGTCGCAATCCATGCGCATCGTTCTCGTTCTGCCAGTGCGCGATCAGGCTGGCCTCGATAATTTCTTGAAGGATGTCTACGATCCTTCCAGTACTTCCTTCCACACCTTCCTCACCGTCGAGCAGTTCACCGAGAGGTTCGGTCCCACGCAAGCGGACTACGAGACCGTAAAGCAGTTCGCCAAAGACAACGGCTTCCGGATTGTTGCTACCTCGCGCAACCGGTTGAATCTGGATGTGGTCGGCTCCGTGGCCGCGATTGAAAACGCTTTCCACATCACCATGGGCGTTTATCAGCGCCCCACCGAAGCCCGCACTTTCTACGCCCCCGATCGCGAGCCCACCACCGACATGTCGGTTCAGCTCTGGCACATTTCTGGTTTGGATAACTATTCGATTCCCAAGCCCGCTCTCATTCGCCGCCCCGCCAACACGGCCGCGGTGCACTCCAACGCCACTACCGGTTCGTGTCCTTCGAAGTCGTTTTGCGGTAGCGATATGCGCGCCGCATACTACGAGGGCACCGCTCTCACCGGCAGCGGACAGTCGCTCGGTTTGTTGGAATATTACGGAACCGACTTGACCGACCTCGATACCTATTACTCGAATGCCGGTCAAACCAATCTTGTTCCAATCACGCTTCTGTCGACGGACGGAACCAGCACCAAGTGCGTCTATCCCTCCTGCGACGATACCGAACAGACCATCGATATGACTCAGGCCCTCGGCATGGCTCCGGGAATGTCCAGCCTCGTGATGTATGTCGGCTCCTCTGATTCCGCCATCTTCAACTCGATGGCGACTGCCAGCCCTTTGAACGCGCAATTGAGCTCTTCGTGGACTTGGACCCCCGCCGACCCCAAAACCGATGACCCCTATTTCGAGGAGTTCGCGGCGCAAGGCCAAAACCTGTTTCAAGCCTCGGGAGACAGCGGCGGCTATAAAGGCAGTTCTCCGTGGCCGACAAATTCTGTGTACGTCACCGCCGTTGGTGGTACGGATTTGACCACTGAAAGCGCCGGCGGTCCATGGGCGTCGGAAACGGTTTGGTCCGACGGTGGCGGCGGCTGGGGGACTAACATTGATATCCCATCATGGCAGGTAACCGCGGCCGACACCTGTAATTCCCTTGGTGGCGACTGTTCCAAAACCTATCGCGACGTGCCCGACGTCGCCGCCAATGCCAACTTCACCTTCTACGTCTGCGCCGATCAAGAGGCCTGCAGCGCCAACGAATACGGCGGAACCAGCTTCGCCGCTCCCATGTGGGCCGGCTATCTGGCTCTTACCAACCAGCAGTATCTCGAGAATGGATCGAAGACCACTCTCGGTTTCATTAACACCGCCCTCTATGCCATCGGTGGAAGCTCCAGCTATTCCACCGACTTCCACGACATCACCAGCAGCTCCAACGGCAGCAACGGCTTTACCTGTGTGGCCGGCTACAATTTGTGCGGCGGCTGGGGCAGCCCCAATGGTGACAACCTGATCAACGCCCTGGCGACTACGACGTCATCACCGAGCTTCACCGTCAGCGCTTCACCGACCAAGATCACCATTGCCAGGGGAGCTTCCGGCACGGTTACGATCACCACCACCGTCTCCGGTGGCTTCGATTCCGCCATCACCCTGACTGCCACCGGCCAGGGAGGCAAACAAACTGTAACCTTCAGCCCCAACCCAATCCCAGCACCGGGTTCGGGAACCTCAACCATGACCATTAAAGTAGGCAGCACCGCCACCACCGGCAACAAGAAGATCACCGTCACCGCGACGGGTGGAGGACTTTCGCTGACCACAACCGTCACTCTCGACGTTATTAACTAGGAACCTGTGAATCGGGTTGGTAGTAGCGCAGTTTGATATCGAGTGCAACGGCGTCATCCCGAGCGCAGCCGTTTTTCAGGCGCAGCGAGGGATCTCCCGCTAACCCGCCATAACGCGTGAGCCAAGCAGAAGCCCGGACCTAAAAAGGTCCGGGCTTTTTTCTCTGTCCCGCGCGAAAGGTTTATTTCGATCCGGTGGCTCAAATCCACCAGATCGGCTGAAGCTGGCCACCAGTGTTCCGCTCGCACTGAGACGTTCATTGAGTACTTCGCCTCTTGTTGCTGAAAACAATGAGTTTAATGAATCATCTCCTCGCCGCGTTTGGCCTCGCATTTGCTTCATATTTAACGGCATTTTTCCGCCAGCTTCAGCTGTTGAATAGGTTTCTGATACGAGGCAGTCTATGAAGAACAGGCTGTTAGCAAACTTTGCAGTTTTCATTTTCGCCTTAGCCGGCGGACTTTCCATCTCTGCGGCGCAAACCACCGACGAGGGTCCCGGTCCCTCCGAACAGCCCAGCGCGCCTATGGAAATCGGCCAGCAGCAGCCCGGCCCTCCTCAATCCGCTCGACCACCTCAATGGCCCAGCCAGCCCGGTCAGCCCCAAGCCGGCCAACCGCCAATGGGCCCCGACGACGACTCCGGCCCATCCGGCGAAGGCCCTGCCAGCACTGACAAAGGCGTCGGTCGCATCAGCATGATTCACGGCGATGTCTCCACCCGGCGCGGAGACTCGGCCACCTGGTCGGCCGCCATCTTGAATCAGCCGGTCGTCAATGGAGACAAAGTTTCTACCGCAGCGGATGCTCGCGCCGAAGTGCAACTCGACTACGCCAACATCCTGCGTCTAGGAGCCAACGCCCAAGCTACCGTCGCCAGCTTCACCAAGAGCTATATCCAAATTCAGGTTGGCCAGGGACTGGCCAATTACTCCGTCTTCGGCGAAAGCGAAGCCGAGCCTGAGATCGACACCCCAAACGTTGCCGTGCATCCCGCCCACGTGGATGGCGTCTTCCGCATCGAAGTCCGCCCCGATGGCGATTCCATCGTCATCGCGCGCAAAGGTAATGCGCAGATTTCAACGCCGCATGGCATCGCCGAATTGAAGCAGGGTGAAATGGCAACCATCCGCGGCTCTGGCGCCGACGCCAAATACAAAATCGGCCCCGCTCCCGAGCGCGACGATTGGGATCGCTGGAATAGCGAGCGCGATCACATGATTCATGAGGCCGACGCCTGGCGTCACACCAACAAATATTACGTCGGATCGGAAGATCTCGATGCCAACGGGCACTGGGAAGATGCGCCCGACTACGGCCAGGTGTGGGTGCCAGATGAGCCCGACGGTTGGGCTCCGTATCGCGATGGCGATTGGACCTGGGAGCCCGACTACGGTTGGACCTGGGTTGGCTTCGAGCCTTGGGGATGGGCTCCTTATCACTACGGCCGCTGGATGTGGTATGGCGGCGGGTGGGCTTGGTGGCCGGGTCCGGTATGGGGACCCGGGTTCTATCGTCCCTTCTGGGCTCCCGCCTACGTTTCATTCTTCGGCTTCGGAGGCTGGTGGGGCCTCGGCTTCGGCTGGGGCGGATGGGGCGGCTTTGGCTGGCTGCCCATCGGTCCCTGTGATCGCTTCTATCCCTGGTGGGGCGGATATCGGGGTCACTTCGGCGTGGCTGGAGTCAATCACTTGAATGCGCTCTCCCACGGCGGCATCGCGCCACTGCACGCCGGCACGGAATTTTCCAACGTCGCGCACATCAATGATCCGCACATCGGCGGAGCACTCTCCACCGTCCCCGCCGGCAAATTCGGCGCCGGCCGCGTCACCGCTTTATCCGCCACTCACGATCAATTAACCAGCGCTCGCATGATGACCGGCAACATGCCCGTGGTCCCCACTCGCGCCAGCTTGTCGGCCAGCGGACGCCCCGCGTCTGCCTCCACGATTCACAACGGCGCGGCCCAGCATTTCTTCGGCACGCAGACCACTTCGCATCCCGAGTCCTTCCAGCAGCAGAAGGCCCAACTGCAGCAGTCGATGCAGCAGAATCACTTTTCACCCGTATCGGCGGGAAGCCGAGGCACCACGACGTATGCGGAATCGCGTGCTTCTGACTCACGCGCAACTTCGCCCGGAACTTCCGCCGGGCAAGCCGAGCCAGCCGCAACTCCCGCATCGGCGGAGAGCCGTACCGACTCGACCTCTCAGAACCGCATCGAAGCCAATAGCAATAGCGATGACTGGAAGTCTTTCACCCCGGCCAAAGAGAGCGAGACCACAGGTCGAAGCGAGAGTGCTGCCGGGAACACGGCGCGCAGCGCAAGCTACTGGAATCGCACCGCGCCCACTTCCAGCTACTCCCGCGGATCAGCCTCGCGCAGCGTTTCCGCCTCCCGTCCGCAGCTCAACATGCGCCAGCCCATCGTGCAACCCCGCTCCTCCGGATCTTACGGTGGAGCTTCCCACGGCGCCCCCGGCAGCGGCGGCCATTCCTCAGGCGGAGGCCATTCTGGTGCTAGCAGCGGAGGCCACTCATCCGGCGGTGGGGGCGGCGGAAGTCATCACTAACGTTTTAAATTCGACCGGGGGGCTGGCCCATCCTTCAGTGCGCACCACCACGAAAAAGGGTGCCCCATCCTTGCCGCGCGGGTGGCCCATCCTTGCGTTTTGTGCAAGGGTGGGATTCCTCCAATGCGAACATCACAGGATTTTGTTTTTGATCTTTCCATCCCGCTGAGCCGGCCTTCCACAAGACCAAAGAATGCCCATCGGCGAAGCAAGGGACGGGTCCAGCAGCCCGAGCAGCGGTCTTGGAGCAGCTATCGCAGCTATGCTTATGAGGAGGCAGGCATGGTGAAGATTAATCTGTGGCCCAAGATAAAGTTGAGGCAACGACCCGCAGCATAGCTTCGCTGCTGACGGTATTCCCGAATCCCACCCTTGCAAAGCGCGCAAGGGTGGGCCACCCGCCAGACCCATTTTTTCTTTTCCCCATATCCTTAGTACCCGGTAACGGGTACTGAATTTAGCTGCTGGTTTCGTCGATGCTGTTTCGGGTGGTGTCTGTTACAGATTTCGGGGGCCCCCCTCCCCCCCTCGGCGTGATCTTGAAAACATAGGAGTTATCAAACATTCGTCGGCAAAATCTGCTTTCTAAAGGGCTTAGATATCAAAATCCGTGAAACAAAGGACTTAGGTCCCGGCGGGGATGTGCTGCCCCGATCCACATAGATATAATTAGCGTCGCACAGTTAGCTTATAGTAACAAGGTCAGATGTCACAATGGGGGTGTGGAAATCTTTCGCGGGCGGGGCGGAGTCAGCAACTCAGACATTGTTTCGACAGGGTGGGCAACCAACAACAATCATCTATGACCTTGCGGAGGAACAGGGCGCGGACGAGTTTTTCGGAGGCGTAGATGCTTCCACTCGCGGCGCGCGAACCACCATAGGGTGAGCAAAAAGCTGAACAATAAAAACAGCTTGAATGCTACGAATTCTACAGTCTCGCAAATTGCCGAAAACTCTTTCATCACATTCCGCTGTAGCTGTGGCCGTTATCGGCCGTCCGCACCGTCGCTGGCTCTTTGATCTACCTATATCAAATACAAATCCTATAAAACCAGCAGTAACAGTAGTGCAGTAGAAGAAGTGGAAAACTTTAAGGCCTCGCTGTTCCCAGTGATATTAGAACCGGAAATTCGAAAAAGGAGGTTCTGCAGCCATTTCTTAAGGCTTTAGATCTTGCGGATATTTCCAACACAGGGGTGCGCCGTTCTTCGGGTTGTTGGCGAACGGAGTGAGACATGCCGGTGGCAAACGGGTTTGATGACGTGCCCACGACAAAATCTCATAGTGCACGCAGCATCGCCACCCACCCTTGCAGAAAGCGCAAGGATGGGGCACCCTCGGTGCGAATAGTGCACGCAAGGATTATTGAAGGTGGGCCACCCGCCTGGCGTTTCACACATTACGTGATGGTTTATAGTCAAGTGAACAGGTCTTTTTTCCTTTTCATCCTCCGAAAACCAGAAGTCGATGATCAGTTCAAGGTGAAAACACAGAATCGTCATTCCGCTCGGGAGGTCCTCTCCGCCTCTTTTCGGGATGCTATCCGGTTCGAGTATGAACCGAATACATACGCCACCGATGAATAGAGCGGAGCCACGCACAGCATTTGATCCCAGCATTGCGGCGGTCGACATCCGCTCCCCAAGAAGTGATCAAGTAGCATATGCCACGGACGATCTAGAAAGACGCTCGTCTGGAAAGTACCGATGCAAACGCAAAAATGCAACAGTGGAAGAATCCACACAAGCGGAGCAAAAGTTTTGCGCCAGTTGTGACGGGTGTACCAGCCCGCTGCCGCACCCATCGCAATTTGCAAGGGAAAGTAAGGCACAGATAGTATCCTGTTAAAATTTCTAAACGTTAGGCCCTGTTCCAAGTAAAACACACGTACCACTGGGTACATGAGGTAAACAAGCAAAGACGCTGCCATCATTGACCCGTAGGTGGAGACAAATACTTCGGCCAAATAAAATACCCAGTTCGGAATCCGCAACGCTCTCTTCAAGCCTGGCGCTCCTTCAGCGTGCTCTCCAAATGACGTGCCTTAGAGTTCGCAGGCCCAGGGCGAGTGCTCCGCAACCGACAAGCGTCGCCCAAAGGAAGGGAACAAAGGTGAATACGTAATACAAGACACCCGACGAAACATTGGCATCTCGCATGCTCGCTGGCATAAGAAAAGCGGAATCCAAGGCTACAATGCCGCCTATCGTGCAAATGATGCCAAACAACAATAGTGCGATCCGCTGGACCCGTGTAAGTGGCCCGCTTCCATACCTCAGAGCATGAGTAAAGGATACGTTCGTGACCAAGAACCGTAAGGGGGGCGTCCTAAGGTGCCGGTCCCGGACTTTCTTGCCTCTCAACAATCCCTTCCTCCATTTTCACGTCTCAAGAATCGGGGGCTGGCCCAGCCGTACTCTACCACGACAAAGGATGCCCCAGCCGTGGCACTTTCACGGCTGGGCGACGGTGGTCCGGCCCATTTTGTTGGTACTATTCCGATTGAGGCTCCTAGCCTTGCCGCACCTGGAATGCTCCCGCGATAACCAGCCCCCATACAACATGACCCACCTAACCCCTTTGTTTCACGGGGCTTAGTATGTAACTCCTTTGGGCTCAAGATTTTACCTCCTGTATATACAACCCGCTGATTCTAAACAACCGAGGGGGTGGGGGCAGGGGTGACAAAATGATAAACCAACGCTGAAAACAAAAGACTTCGCAGATTTCCACACGCTGCAAACCGCAAATTCACCCTCAATTTCCGCCCAAAATCGCACGATTAGGCGCCAGAACGCAGCGTCCAGAACCAGGCAACCGTTAATCCGATCATTACGATCGTGGTGAGCCACGCAACAGCATTGAACGTGCGCGAGTTTACGTACTCGCCCATCAGCTCTTTTTTGTTGATCAGCAGCAGCATGAAAATCAGGACGAAGGGAAGGACGACTCCATTCACGACCTGCGATAGAACCGCAATCTTGACTAGCGGTAAGCCAGGAATAAGAAGGACTGCGCCTCCGGCGACGATGAGCAACGTGTAGAGCCAATAAAAGAATGGAGCCTCGCTGAATTTCTTATCCACGCCGGATTCAAAGCCGAGGCCTTCACACACCGTGTAGGCAGTAGAGAGCGGCAGAATCGACGCCGCAAACAGAGAGGCGTTGAACAGGCCCACGGCAAACAAGATATAGGCGTATTGTCCGGCCAGGGGTTTCAGGGCCTGGGCCGCATCGGCAGCGTATTTGATGTCGCGGTAGCCATGCACGTACAAGGTGGCGGCGCACGCCACGATGATGAACCAGGCCACCACATCGGTGAAAATGCAGCCGCTGATCACGTCCCAGCGCGAGGCTTGCAGGCCGCGGCGTGTCACTCCCTTTTCTACGACGGAGGCTTGCAGATAGAACTGCATCCAGGGCGCAATCGTGGTCCCGACCACGCCGATCACCATAAATAGATAGGCCTGCTGGCGGAAGGCATGGAGAGCGGGCGGCTTAATGGTTGCAATCGCGGCGTCTTTCCACGCAGGATGGGCAAGGGATCCGGCGAAGATGTAGGTGATATAGAAAAACGACGCGGCGAGAAAAACCTTTTCCACACTCTTGTACTGGCCCTTGACCACGATGAGCCAGACAATTAAGGCACAAACCGGGACGGTGATGTAACGGGAAAGTCCAAAGAGTTCAAGGCTGGTGGCGATGCCGATAAATTCGGTGACTACGTTGCCGAAGTTCGTGATCAGAATTCCGAGCATCATGAGAAACGTGATGCGCAGTCCGAACTCTTCGCGGATCAAGTCGCTGAGACCTTTGCCGGTGACAGCGCCCATGCGGGCGCTCATTTCCTGCACCACGATCAGGGCGAGGGTGATCGGGATCATGGTCCACAACAAGAGCAGCCCGTACTGCGCGCCGGCTTGCGAGTAGGTGAGGATGCCGCCAGCGTCGTTGTCGACATTGGCGGTGATGATCCCCGGGCCCACTACGGCGAGGAACAAAAATATCCGGCTCTTCCAGCGTTTCGGTTTCATGCGCACTTTTCAGAAACATAGATACTTCAACCGCTTCCGACAAGCTTGCCGGCCGCCGTTTAGCGAGGCGCAGTCTGCCTCGAGGACGAACCAGAATACATGGGCTGCGCAGGGCTGGCATAGATCAAAATCAAGAAATGTTGAAAAACATTTGGGGGTGGAACAGGGCCAGGCGGTTCGGCCGGAGCTGTGAGTCGATCAGCGATGTCCCTGAATTCGCACCGATTCCAGAAAGTTGTTCCGAACCCCAAGCTGTTAAGATATTTTCAGTTCCATTAACTTTTCGGATGACCAAGAATTCCGCGCGCATTACTTATCTTGTGATTGCTGTCATCGTCGTCCTGTTGGACCGGTGGACAAAGCGCATCGTAGCCGGTCGCATTGCTCTTTACTCGCACATTCAGGTCATTCCGGGATTTTTCCGGCTCACCCACACAGAGAATACCGGGGCAGCTTTCAGTTTGTTTGCGGATTCAACCTCGCCGTGGAAGTCCGGCATGCTGATTGCGTTTTCCGGGATTGCGCTAGTTGTGGTTTCCATCTTGCTTTGGAAGAATGACCGCACCCACGTCGTCACGGGCGTTGGCTTGTCGCTGATAATGGGTGGGGCGATCGGAAATCTTTGGGATCGGGTGGCGCGAGGGAGGGTCGTCGATTTTTTATTGTTTTATGTGAAGCGGTATCAGTGGCCAGTCTTCAATCTGGCGGATAGCGCGATTGTGGTGGGAGCGGGCTTGCTGATCCTGGAAATTTTATTTCACAGAACCGACACGCAAGCCCCAACCCCAAACTAATCTGCCCGTGGGCGTAATCCAGGAAATTCACTGCGCCAAAGCAAAAACCGCGACCTGAGTCGCGGTTTTATAGAAACTTGCCGGCAGTTCTGCAATCGAACTTCGGGCAGCGCCAGCTTTACTACTGGTTGAGTGAACTGGCTACGTTGGAGAATGCATTGTTCGCGTTGGATCCGATCAATCGTATCGTGCCCACGACGAGGACTAAGATTACAGCCAGCATAACCGCGTATTCGGCAATGTCCTGGCCCTCATCCTCTCGCCAAATCCTACGGATAAATTCGGACATCATTCCCTCCGTTCTGAAAATCCATTCCCCACAAGAGGGAAGCTTCAATTCGATGTCCCCCATGATGCCCCACGCGGCAGTCCTTGTCAAATGTGGAAATTTCATTGGATCGATAAGCTAAGACGGGATCGCATAAAACTGAAATCGCCGGTGCGCGCGGACTTCGGGAAGTACTCTCGAACCGTGAAACCACTGCCCCAAGCCACTTACCACTGCCCACTGCTTTACAATCTTCTTCGTGCCCGTTCTTCATAATCTTCGCGTCACGCTGGAAATGATCAAATGGGAGCACTCGGTTTTCGCCCTCCCATTCGCTCTCTGCGGAGCTATGCTGGCCGCCTCCGGCCTGCCCACGGCTCATCAACTTCTGTGGATCATCGTGGCCATGCTGGCCGCGCGCTCGGCAGCGATGGCGTTTAATCGGCTGGCTGACGCTGCGATCGATGCCGCCAATCCGCGCACTCGCACTCGAGCTTTGCCGGCGGGGCATCTGTCCCCGGCATTCGTTGCCACGTTTGTCATTGTGAGCTGCGTGATCTTCATTTTGGCCGCCGCGCAACTCAATCGGCTGACGTTGTGGCTCTCGCCGGTCGCGCTTGCGGTTCTGCTTCTTTATTCGTATACGAAACGCTTTACGCGCTGGTCGCATCTGGTGCTGGGATTCGCACTTGGCATTGCGCCTTCGGCGGCGTGGATCGCCGTGCGCGGCGGCCTGGACCCGCGCATTCTTCTGCTGACGGCGGCGGTAGCATTCTGGGTGGCCGGCTTCGACATCCTCTATGCTTGCCAGGATTTTCAAGTCGACCGCGATACCGGTCTTCATTCCATTCCACGCTTTGCTGGGATCCCGCGCGCTCTGCGGATCGCGCGCATTTTTCACCTGATCATGCTTCTGCTGTTGATTGCGCTGATCCTGGCCTTTGGTCTGGGAAAAGTGGCAATGGCGGGAG
>CAWFUK010000033.1:0-27198 GCA_963818935.1 uncultured Acidobacteriaceae bacterium | reverse complement strand
AACGATATTGTGACCTCGTTCCGCACTATGTGTATGTCTCCTCGGTTGCCGCGTACGACGGGAAAGAGTTCAACAGGGCAGGCATCGAGGAGAATGCTCCTTTAGAACCTTGGAACGGTCCGGTACGGAAATACAACCGCGGTAAAGCGGAAAGCGAAAGACGGCTGCACGCAATTCTCGGTGAGAAATTAACCATCGTGCGGCCAGGCCCGATCAAAGGAAATCGCGATACGACTCCGGACTTGTTCACCTGGTTGACCCGCGCGCAAAATGGAGGCCGCATCGCCCCCGGCGACGGCAGCGACCCCATTGAGATGGTGGATGTGAAGATGTAGCCCGATTCCTAGTGTTCGCGATTGACCGCTCCCTCCATGGCACCTTCAACTTGACGGGAAAGGCCATGGCCTTCCTGGACTTCTACTTCGCCCGGTTGGTTTCCGCGTCATACTCCGGAGGATTCTCCTTCACCTTCGCCGCCAAGCGGTGCTCCTTCGCCAGCGTTCGCTTGATCTCCGCGATCGCCGCTTTCATCCGCTCCGGTGAATAGGCCTTCCCCGGCTTGAGCAGTCCGCCAGTCAGTCGCGCGCGCAATGAACGCATCGCGTGCAGCAGTCGGGCCGTTTCGCTCGCATCCACTCCCTCCACGCTTACCTGCGCAACTCTCGCACGCTTGTCTAACTTTGCAGTGAACGCCACATTCACCAATTGGTGCGCGTCATCGATCTGCGCTTCCGCGTCGACGGTCGCCTGAAAATATCCGTTGCGCCGCAGAAACTTCTGCAGCGTCTTTTCCGCCACCTCCACCTGCGCTTTGTCGTATGGATCCTGGTCTTGCAGATTGGCCGTCTGCAGCAGCCGAGTGTAGCTGAATTCTTTGATGGCTCCCGGGAAAGTTACCATCCCCATGTAGTAGGCCGGCTCCAGCAGAAAATTCAGCCGCAGTCCGGTAACATCGGGCACCACGTTCACTTCAACTTTTGGAAATTTTCCCGTGCGCTCCAGCGCGGCGATGCTGGCTTCCACTTTCGGCTGCGAGTAAGGCTCGCCCGCTTTTTGCTCGATCAGAGGCCGCAGCGGATCGACGTCTCGATGCGGATTGGCAATTAAATCGATCGCGCCGACATTCTGCCCGTCATAAACCGATTGCGGAGGCTGCACCGCCAGCTGCGCCCGTGCCCCCACCGCCAACACCAGTAACAGCACCCCCCGCCAGCCCACGTGCCACATCTGCTTTCCATAAGCTCTTGCGACGCATGCCTGCATTCGTTCAACGGCCAGCTTCGCCAGCCCGAATCTCCTCAGATGCGCCCCCCGCACCCCGAGTTGCTGTAAATACCGTCCGCGTAAGAACAGCGCCCGAGTCCACAGTTCATCCAGGCACAGCCACGGCTGATGCGGAAACTGCCACAATCCCCGTAGGAACGGGCGCCTTCGCAAGCCTGCCCTGAGCGGAGCCGAAGGATCCTGCCAGCGCCGCGAGCCCCCGCCGAAATTGAACTCGCCACTCGGTTGCGTTCCCCCATCCATCCTTGCTAAGCTCCAACCAACCTGTGGGTTCGCCATGCATCGCCTGACTGCCAGACTACTGTTGCTCGTCGCACTGCTGGGCACCTTCGCCCCATCAGCGCTGTTAGCCCTGGCCACGCCCCCACACTCCTGCTGCGTCCGCAAGGCTCACCGTTGCCACGACTCCATCGATCCGGATACCGAACTTTCCATCCGCGACACCAGTTGCTGCAACCACGATGCCTTCCGCGCCGTCACCACCGCAAAGTGGGCCCGCCCCCAGCCGCGCACAGCACAATTTTTCCAGCGTGGCGCAGAACCACTAGCACGCGAGCTTTCTCCCGCAGCCTCCCATTCGCAAGCCATCCCGCTCCATTCTCCGCGCGCACCTCCCTCGATCGTGTAAGCGATAGCTCTCAGTCCACATGCCAGGGATAGCGCCTCTGCGCCCGTTTCACGCAAGCATTCGCTTGCTTGCCACTAAGCGCAATTCGCCTTCTCGCATGTGCACCTCATTCTGAAGCCTTTCTCGAACTCGATTGCAAGGAGAACTTATGCGTGCCGTCCGCATCACTTTATTCGCGGTCCTACTGCTGTTACCTCTTGCGGCCCTCGCCACCATTTTTGGATCGGTGCGCGGCATCATTCACGATCCTCAGCACCGCCCCATCAAGGGCGCCCTCGTCACTCTCAAAGCCCAGAATTCCGATTGGACCCAATCCAAGCCTTCCAACGATAACGGAGAATTCGAATTCACCTCCGTCCCCATCGGCAATTACATCGTCACCGTCTCCTCCCAGGACTTCCAACAGACTCAGCAGGTTGTGATCGTCCGTTCCGATACCAGTCCCGTGACGCACTTCCAGTTAGCGGTTGCAAGCCAGAAAGAAACCATCGTGGTCCCCGAGACCACCGTCGAAGCAACCACCGAGACCGTTACTCCCACCACCATGCTCAGCCGCGACGACATCCAGCTCACTCCCGGCGCCGACCGCACCAACGGCATGGAAATGATCACTGATTACGTCCCCGCCGCTTACGTCACCCACGACATGCTCCACATGCGCGGAGGCCATCAGGTCGAGTGGCTGGTCGATGGCGTCCCCATTCCCAACACCAACATCGCCAACAACGTCGGCCCGCAAATCAATCCCAAGGACATCGATTATCTCGAAGTGCAGCGCGGCAGCTACGACGCCGACTACGGCGATCGCACCTATGGAGTTTTCAACGTCGTTCCCCGCACCGGCTTCGAACGCGATCGCGAATGCGATCTCGTCCTCACCGCCGGGAACTTCTATCAAACCGACGATCAAATCAGTTGCGGAAGTCACTCCGAGCGCGCCGCCTACTACCTCAGCCTGAACGGAAATCGCAGCAATTACGGCCTCCAAACTCCCATCCCGCAGGTGGTCAACGATGCCGCCAACGGCTACGCCGGATTCGGTTCCCTCATCTTCAATCCCGATCCCAAAAATCAGCTCCGCCTCGTCGGCTCCTTAGGTCAGAATTACTATCAGATCCCCATCGACCCCGATCCCAACTCAGTCGGCAACAGCGTTTATCCCAGCTACGGCCTGCACGACAGTGAGCGCGAGCCCGATGGCTACCTCGCTTTTTCCTGGGTCCATACGTTTAACCCAAATACGCTGCTCACCATCTCGCCCTTCTATCACTACAATGGCGCGGACTACAACGGCGGGCCCAACGATCTTCCCGTGATCTCTACCGTCACCCAGACCGCCAATTACGCCGGCGCGCAGGTCAACTTAAACGCCACTCTCGCGAAAAACGACCTCCAGGCCGGCGTCTACGGATTCTTCCAGCACCAGTACAACTACTTCTATAACCAGTTCACCCAACCCACCATCGGCGCTCCCAATTCCTCTTCCATCGGCGTCAACGGAGGCGTCAGCGCCATCTTCATCAACGACAAATTCAAAGTCACCCCGTGGCTCACCCTGATCGCCGGCCTTCGCGAAACCGAATTCGACTCCTCCATCTCCGAGCACTACACCGACCCTCGCCTCGGCGCCGCCGTTAGAATTCCTCACCTCAAGTGGGTCTTCCGCGGCTTCTACGGCTACTATTACCAGGCTCCGCCGCTCTCCACCGCCACAGGCCCATTGCAAGCACTGGGCACCAATCAGGGATTTGCCTTCGCCACTCTCCACGGTGAGCGCGATATCGAATGGCAGGTCGGCGTTACCATTCCAATTCAGGGCTGGACCCTCAGCGCCGACAACTACCAAACCCGCGCTCACAATTGGCTCGATCACAACAATATCGGCGAGTCGAATATCTTTTGGCCCATCACTTGGGATTACGCCATGATTCAAGGCTGGGAGCTCACTCTCCGGTCGCCGCAACTCTGGCATCACGGCCAATTCCATCTCGCCTATGCCAATCAGATCGCCCAGGCAACCTCGCCCATCACCGGAGGCCTCATCTGTCCTGCCAACTCCACGCCGGAAACCTGCGGACTCGATATTCCCCCGGGACTCTCACCGGTCGATCACGATCAGCGCAACACCTTGAACCTCGGCTACAACACCAGCCTGCCTTGGCACACCTACGCCTCCACCAACGTCTACTACGGCTCCGGATTCACCAACGGCCTGCCCGGCGTGCAGTATCCCGGAAACTATCTCCCCAGCCACACCACGCTTGACCTCGCACTCGGCAAAAGTTTCGCCGAGAAATTCACCGTCTCCCTCACGGCGATAAATCTCGCGAACCGCCGCGTCCAACTCGACAATAGCCTCACCTTCGGCGGATTTCACTGGAACGACCCCCGCCAGGTCTATGCCGAAATCCGCTACCGCTTCCACTACTGAGGCAATGAGGACTTTGTCATCCCGACCGAAGCTTCCTGACCGAAGGGAGGGGGGCGCAGCGGAGGGACCTGCTGTCGTCTCCAAGCGGTGCCGTTATGCCAACCGCGCTTTAGCGCCTGCGGGCCGCTTTTGGCACAGCACGAGTTTTTCTACTGCCCATTAACAAGCCTGGCGGGAACAAGATTCTAAAGGAGAGAGTTTTTAAGGAGGCAGAGTTTTGAAAGGGCAGAGCTTTAAGGCCAGAGCTTTGAAAGGGCGCGGCTTCAGCCGCGCCGCCAACACACGCCAGCACGCGGGGCTTTAGCCCCCGAGGGACCCCCCTTCACACAACCAGCATCAAGACAACAACAGGTAGATAATCAATATGAATATGATTCGTTCACTCAAGTCCTTCTCCCCGAGCATCGCCGTCCTCTGCTTATGCACTCTGCTCGCCGCATGCCATCACCCAACCGTCAAACGCTATCCCATGAAGGGAAAGGTAATCTCCATCGACCAGCGCGCTGCAATGGTCAACATCGACACCGAAACCATCCCCGGCTTCATGGAAGCCATGATGATGCCCTACACCATCAAGCCCGCGTCGATGCTTGATCAACTGAAGCCCGGCGACACCATCACCGCTGAAGTCGTGGTCGAGCCAGATAAATACTGGCTCGAAAACGTAGTCGTCACCGGGCACTCGACACCTGCAACTCAGCCGACTTCGACGCTCCACCTTCCATCGGCAGGCGAGGAAGTTCCTGACTTCAAGCTGGTCAATCAGGATGGAAAAAATATTTCGTTGCGCCAATATCGCGGCCAAACGCTGCTGGTTACGTTGATCTACACGCGTTGCCCGTTCCCCGATTACTGCCCGCGCGTGAGCCGTGAATTCGCCGAGATCGATCGGCAACTCCGCGCCGACCCCGCGCGCTACGGCAAGACTCACCTGCTTAGCATCAGCTTCGATCCCGCACACGATACGCCCAAAGTCCTGCGCGCCTACGGCTTCGATTGCGCCAAAGAAAAAGACTCCGCCCTCTTCAGCCACTGGGAATTCGCCGCGATTCCAGAAAAAGAGTTGCCGGAATTTGCCAATTACTTCGCTCTGTCCTACAAAGAAGAGGGCGGGCTGATCACGCATTCGCTTAGTACTACCGTGATCGCCCCTGACGGAAAAATTCAAGCTTGGTACCATGGCGCCGACTGGCTCGCGTCAGATTTGTTGCACGACGTCGCCGCCGCCCACGCAAGCTGAGAAAAAATTGTTGATGGCTGATTCTCTATGGTTGATTGCGGGGCGCATTCGATGCCTGCGTCTTCCATCAGCAAATTACGAATCATCAATCATCCATTGCAAGGAGCGCAAATGAAATACGTCCTCATCCTTCTGGCCATTTTCGGAATCGTTGTTTCCGCCCTCGCCCTCCGCGAACACTACCGCACCGAAGGCGACTCCCCCTGCAGCATCAACGAACGCTGGGACTGCGGCATCGTCAATCACAGCCCATACGCCACACTCGCCGGCATTCCCGTAGCCATCCTGGGCATCGCCGGATACATACTTATGGCCGCACTTGCCTGGCGTCGCGCCTGGCGCCTGTTGCTCGCAGTCGTGCTCATCGGTTTAGGATTTTCTCTTTATCTCGCCCACGTAGAAAAGGACATCCTCGGCGTCTGGTGCATCTATTGCGTGATCTCCCTGGCAGACATCTCCTTGATCACGCTGCTAGTCATAGGAACGACAGTAGCAACGCTCTTCCGCAAACCACGAGAAGCAGCTTGATGAAGTTGAACTGGTCGTGAGCAGCAAGAAGACTCATGTGGGGACAGCCGCCACGGCCGTCCAGTGAGCAAAGCGAGTAGGACTCGTATCAGGGTACGGCTTCAGCCATGCCGCCAGAAATGCAAAAAATGGATATCGGCTTTACACTGCTGAAAAACTCGGCCTCCGATTTTGGGTGGCGCAGCGCTTCAGCGCTGCGATTAAGTGGCCCGCATTGAACTGCGGCTTTAGCCGCTGAGGCACGTTCTGCCTCTCGAAAAGAGTTCTTCAGCAGCCTGTTTAGCCGCTCCGGACAACTTCCGAAAGTTCTGCCTGAATGTCGGAACGAAAGCCGGTTTAGTTCGCCCACCCTCAACCCTTCGCCGCCTCAACCTGCCCACCCCATCCAAACCACACCCTCCCTACCCACCGCAACGCCTTCCACCCCACCGCTCCAAACACCAAAATCGTCCCCGCCCACAAAATCACCGCCGGAAGATAAAACAAAATCGCCACCATCGCCGCGCCGTACCCAGCCAAAGCCTCCAATCCATCTCGCAGCGCCAGCTTTACCTGATACAGCGGACGCCACTGCAACCCCCATACCTGCGCCTCCGACTCCGCCCGTAGCGAAACCGTGATCGCCACCGTCTCGATCTGTTTCGACAGCGCATCGAACTCCGCCTGCTGCGCGTCAATCTGCCCGCGCACTTCGCCCAGCCTCTCGCTCACTTCCAGCGTGTCCTTCACCGTGCGCGCCTGTTTCAGTATCGTCAAATATTGCGCCTCTTCACTCCGCAGATTGCGCAGGCCGGTATCCTGATCCACATACTGCCGCGTAACATCCTGCGCCTCGACCTTCTCACTCTCCACGCGCAGCCCCAGCCTGCGAATCTCCGCCCGCGCCTCCTCAAACCGCGCCGCCGGCACGCGAATCGTCACCGTACCCGAAGCAGCCGTCCCGCCGCTCACCTCGGAGCTCACCAGATAACCGCCCATCCCCTCCGCCAGCGCGCGAATCTTCTCCGCCGCCTCCGCCGGCTTCGCCACCACCAGATCCACTGCACTGGTGCGAACCATCTTCCGATCTATCCCCGCATCATTCGAACCCCTCCCCTCCGGCACAAGCGCAGCCGTCATGGACGCCATCGCCCCACCCCGCACCTTATCCGCATAAGGCATAGGCGAAAGTTCCGCCCTGCTCTCCCGAGCCTCGTCTACAATCATCCGGCTCCGATGCAGCACCGGCGAAACCATAGCCACAATAATCAGGGCGGCAATTCCAGCCCCTCCAATACACCACGTATTCATCCGTGGGCTGAATCCCGCAGCCAGGTTAGCCATATCGTTCCCCCCGGAAAAGGAACGCATGGTAAACCACGCCTTGCGGCAAATTTAATACCGCCTTCCCGTCCCCAAACTCGCATTGACGAACCCGCCCCGTTCGCCTAAGATAACTCCGCTTCCGGTTCTGCCCCCACCGAAAGCGCGACTCTTTCACAATCGACCGTCTATGATCGGCCAGACCGTCTCCCACTACCGCATCCTCGAACTGCTCGGCGGCGGTGGCATGGGTGTGGTCTACAAAGCCGAAGACACTCAACTCGGCCGCTTCGTCGCCCTCAAGTTTCTCCCCGACGATTCTTCCCAGGATCCCCAGGCCCTCGAACGCTTCCGCCGCGAAGCCCGCGCCGCTTCTTCCCTGAACCATCCCAACATCTGCACGGTTCACGAGATTGGGCAGCATGACGGGCATCTATTCATTGTGATGGAGTGCCTCAACGGCCAGACCTTGAAGCACCTCGTTCAAGGCAAGCCGATGGAACTCGATCGCCTGCTCACCCTGGCCATCGAAGTTGCGGATGCCCTTGAGGCGGCACACAGCAAAGGAATCGTCCACCGCGACATCAAACCGGCAAACATCTTCGTTACTGACCGGGGCCACGCCAAGATTCTGGATTTCGGCCTGGCGAAAATCGCCCGCGCCCCCAAGTCCTCGAGCGGTGACTCGCAAACCATGGCCGACGCCGCCAGCCTTGATCTCACCAGCCCCGGCACCGCGGTCGGCACCATGGCCTACATGTCGCCCGAGCAGTTGCGCGGCAAGGAGCTCGACGGACGCACCGACCTGTTCTCCTTCGGCGTCGTGCTCTACGAAATGGCCACCGGCATCCTTCCTTTCCGCGGAGAAACTTCCGCCGTCATTACCGATGCAATTCTCAATCGTCAACCCACTGCGGCTAACCGCGTGGTTCCGGAAATTCCTGCCAAGCTCGACGAGATCATCAACAAAGCTCTGGAAAAAGACCCCGACATGCGTTGCCAGACCGCCGCTGAACTGCGTGCTGACCTCAAGCGCCTGAAGCGCTCGCTCGATTCTTCGCGCACCTCGGTGGTCACAGACACTTCCCCCTCGTCATCGTCCGCTGCGGCAGCCCCATCTTCTTCCCAGACCCCGCCCAGCAAGAAGTCACCCGCCTGGCTTCTCTTCGCTATCGGACTTCTCATCGCTGCCGCTGCCGGTCTCTACGCCGGAAGGTTATTCTTTGCTACCGCGCCGCCGGAACCACCGCTTTATCGTCAGCTCACCTTCCGCCGCGGCAGCATCCGCTCCGCCCGCTTCGCCCCCGACGGGCAGACGATTCTCTATAGCGCGGCATGGCAGGGAAATCCCACGGATGTCTTTACCGCCAGACCCGAAGCTCCCGAGTCGCGTTCGATGGGTCTCAGCCATACTCAGTTAATGTCGGTTTCTTCCACCGCCGAGATGGCCGTGTTGCTCAATAGCAAGGCCATCGGGGCCTGGGTGACGATGGGCACTCTGGCCCGCGCGCCCCTTGCCGGCGGCGCGCCGCGCGAGGTTCTGGAAAATGTGCAGTGGGCCGATTGGTCTCCCGACGGTTCGAATTTCGCCGTGGTCCGCGACTTTGGCGGCATGAACCGCCTCGAATATCCCATCGGCAAGTCGCTCTACGAAAGCGGAGGTTGGATTGGACATCCCAGGGTCTCGCCCAAAGGTGATCTCATCGCCTTTGCCGATCACCCTTTGCAGGGGGACGACAGCGGCGGTCTTTCCGTTGTCGATTTAAGCGGCCACAAGAAGGTTCTTTCCGACCAGTGGTTCACCATTCAAGGGCTGGCTTGGTCTCCCGACGCGAAAGAGATCTGGTTCACGGCCAGCAAGTCCGGAACCGATCGTACCCTCTACGCCACCACGCTCGACGGTAAAATGCGCACCATCGCCCGTCTCCCCGGCGCGCTCATGCTGTACGACATCGCCCGCGACGGCCGCGTGCTCCTGGTGCGCGCCAGTTGGCGGCGCGAATTAATCGGCTTCGGCGCCGACGGTAAGCAGCGCGAACTAAGCTGGCTGGATTACAGCTATCCCGCAGAGCTTTCCGCCGACGGAAAAACTTTATTGTTCGACGAAGAAGGCGGCGGCGGATCGCTCGCCTATTCGAAATCAGGCGGCTATACCTACGGGGTTTATATTCGCTCCACCGATGGCTCCCCTGCCGTCTTGTTGGGAGAGGGCAGCGCGCTGGCGCTTTCTCCCGACGGCAAGTGGGCCATCACCCAAAGCCAGGTTTCGCCGGCCCAGCTCAAGCTCTTACCCACCGGCGCCGGTCAAGCCAAAGACCTCACCAACGACACCATCAATCACAACTGGGCCCACTGGTTCAGCGACGGCAAACGCATTCTGTTCTCCGGCAACGAGCCCGGGAAGGGTGAAAGGCTCTACGTCCACGATCTCGACACCGCCAAGAGCCGCCCCATTACTCCGCAGGGAGTGAACGGAGATTCTTTTGCCATCTCTCCCGATTCTCAAGTGGTCGCTGCCGTTGGCCCCGACCAGAAAGGCTATTTGTACCCCGTGAATGGTGACGCCGAACCGCATCTGATCCCCGGCGTCAATCCCGGCGAGCAGCCCATCAACTGGAGCGCCGACGGCCATTTTCTTTACGTCTATCAGCCGGGAGAATTGCCCGCCCATGTCTACAAAGTGGACGTAACTTCCGGCCAGCGCACTTTGTGGAAAGACCTGATGCCCACCGATCCCGCCGGCGTAGAAAACATCGGCCCCATCCTCCTGACCCCCGACGCCAAAACCTGCGTCTTCGGCTACCACCGCAATCTGGCCGACTTGTACCTAGTCGAAGGCCTGAAGTAAAAACCGGACCGTGGCGCCCGTCACGGGGGCTTCATCGTCATTCACCCTCCAATACCCTGTCATTCCGACCGGAGCCGGACCCCGAGCGAAGTCGAAGGGGACAGCGGAGTGGAGGAACCTGCTTTTTCTTTCCACCAAACCGCTCTGGTTGATTCCTCGCGGCCACCGCCGCAGAAATCCCAATAGAAAAGGCGCGACCAATAGGCCGCGCCTTTTCTGTCACCCGAGGCGTCAGATGTCCAGATTCTTCACATCCAGCGCATTCTCTTCAATAAACTTTCTCCGCGCCTCCACATCCTCGCCCATCAGTGTCGTGAAGATGGTTTCGCACTCGGCAATATCTTCCAGCTTCACCGAAAGCAAAGTCCGCCGCTCCGGATCCATCGTCGTCTCCCACAACTGCGGAGCCGTCATCTCACCCAGTCCTTTATACCGCTGCACATCGTAACCGCGGCTGCCCTCTTTCCGAACATATTCAAACAAATCCCGCGCCGTAGCCATCTCCACCGGCTCAAGAGCTGTTCTGCGCTTGGGCACCGAATTCGGCGCCGTTATTCCGAGCGCTTCCCGTTCTTCTTCGCTCATGCCCTCGACGGCTTCTTCCGTAGCCTCCCTGAGATCCTTGACGGTAACTGTGCCAGAGTTAGTCTCTCTGGGTTTCGCCTCCACAATAAACGGAGGCTCCATGTACGGTTCAATTTGCTTGAACTTCGAAATCAACTGCCGGCACTCCGGAGTCGACGCCAGCTCCCAGCTGATCACGTGCTCCGATCCCTGAGAATTCACGAAGCGCACTTCCCAAAGATTGTGCTCTTCGTCAAACGCCGCTTCCACGCTCTTGAACTTCTTTTCTTTTTGCAGCCGCTTCAACTCCCGTTCCAGCTTTTCAATCTTCTTCGGAGGATTGTTCTTGTCTCCCTCAAAATCCGCATGCTTCGAAAGATCGAGCCGCGGCAGCAACTCGGCGACTTGTTCATCGCGCAAACGCTTGTTCACCTTATCGAAGAAATTTAAATATTCCTTCAGCACGCTCATGAACTTGGTCAGCGCCGTGCCTTCCAGCTTCGCCGCGCCCTCGCCGTAGCGCACGATCAGCCCGTCCGCCGCCCGCTTCAGCATCACCTTGTCAAAGGCATCGTCGTCTTTGATGTACTGCATCGACTTGCCCTTTTTGATCGAATACAGCGGCGGCTGCGCAATAAAAACATTGCCCCGCTTGATCAACTCCTGCATGTGCCGGAAAAAGAACGTCAGCAGCAGCGTCCGGATGTGCGATCCATCCACATCCGCATCGGTCATCAGAATGATCTTGGCGTAGCGCACCTTCGCCGGATCGAAGTCATCCTTCGCAATCCCCGTGCCCAGCGCCGTAATCATGGCGCGAATTTCTTCGTGCGCCAGCATCTTGTCGTAGCGCGCTTTTTCGACGTTGAGAATTTTCCCCTTCAACGGCAGAATTGCCTGGAAGCGCCGGTCGCGCCCCTGCTTCGCCGTCCCGCCTGCCGACTCGCCTTCCACCAAAAACAATTCACACCGGTTCGGATCTTTCTCCGAACAATCCGCCAATTTCCCCGGCAGCCCGCCGGAGTCGAGCGCACCTTTACGCCGCGTCAAATCCCGCGCCTTGCGCGCCGCCTCACGCGCCCGCGCTGCATCCACGGCTTTGTTAATAATCTTTTTCGCGACCGCCGAATTCTGCTCGAAGAACGCGCCCAGCCGCTCATTCACAAACGCCTGCACCACGCCGGCGATATCAGAATTCAACTTGCCCTTGGTCTGCCCTTCGAACTGCGGCTGCGACAGCTTCACGCTGATGACGGCGACCAAGCCTTCGCGCACATCGTCGCCGGTCAGATTCTCTTTCACGTCTTTGAACAGCCCCATCTGCTGGCCGGCATAATTAATGGTGCGCGTCAGCGCCATGCGAAAACCGGAAAGATGCGTCCCGCCATCAATCGTATTGATGTTGTTCGCGAAACTGAAAATCGTCTCCGAATACCCATCGTTGTATTGCAGCCCAATCTCCATGGCCACGCCGCTGCGCTCCGCTTCCATGTAGATCGGCTTGTCGTGCAGCGTCTGCTTGCCGCGGTTCAAATGCTTGATGAACTCCGCGATCCCGCCGTTGTACTTGAACTCCGTGTGCTTCGCCTCGCCCGTCTTCGCATCGCTGGTGCGCTCGTCGGTCAGCGTGATCAGCAACCCTTTATTCAGAAACGCCAGTTCGCGCAGCCGTTGCGCCAGCGTGTCGTAGTTGTAAACGATCTCGGTAAAAATGCTGCGATCCGGCAGAAAGTGAACTTTCGTCCCGCGCCGCTTGGCCGCGCCCACCTTCTTCATCTTGCTGGTCGGCTCGCCCTTCGAGTACGTCTGCTCCCAGGTCGCGCCATCGCGCCAGATTTCCAGCTCCAGCTCTTCGCTCAACGCATTCACGCAAGAAACCCCTACGCCGTGCAATCCTCCCGACACCTTATACGTGGACGAATCAAACTTCCCGCCGGCGTGCAGCGTTGTCATCACCACCTGCGCCGCCGAAACCTTTTCGCCGTCGATGTCCATATCATCGACTGGAATTCCGCGCCCATCGTCGGTGACGGTGATGGAGTTGTCGATGTGGATCGTGACTTCAATCTTGGTCGCGAATCCCGCCAGCGCCTCATCGACCGAGTTGTCGACAACTTCATACACCAGGTGATGCAATCCCAGGTCGCCCGTCGAGCCGATATACATCGCCGGACGCTTGCGCACCGCCTCCATGCCGCCGAGCACTTTAATCGAATCAGCCGTGTAGTCGCTCTTGCCGCCGCCATTATTTCCGGCGATCGGCGTCACGACTCCGTTTTTGGTTTTAGTTTCTGCGATGGGAGTGTTGATCTCTTTGGTAGCCATTCCGCTCCGCGGGAAATTGCCCCGAATTCTCTCTCAAGCCGGTCTTGATCGTGCCCAGAAATAAAGCGTTGAAATCTCTTTTGGAGGAACCGTTAAACCCGGCTTTCGCTCGCCCCACGAACCGACTTCAAGTTATTGATATTTCTCATACTTAGGTCCGTTTTGCGACTGTTGTAAGTATACCACGAAAGCCCCATTTTTTCGACCCCACCCAAACCCGAATCGCCCCAGTAAACCTCCCGTTTTGAGCCCCATGAAAAGAGTCCGTCGCCCTCCGCTTTGTTCAGAATTCTCGGGAAAGCTGATCCAAAGAGTCTTGGCGGCTGCCCCGTCCTTGTCGCGCCTTTTGCGACAGGGCGGGGATTTTGATCTCCTGTCCAGCGAAACGCCAACGCAGAGGTAAAGAATCCGATCTGATCTCCGAGTTTCATTCCCGGCACCCTCCCTCGCCCCGCCGCATCGAACCCCTCATCCTGCTAAAATAATGCGACAGGGGTTCCCACGATAAATGTCCGTACCCGTTTCACAAATGTGGACCGTCTCCACCTACGTGCTTCGCCAGAAGCTCGCCGGCCGCAAGCAGTACCCGCTCGTGCTCATGCTCGAGCCTCTGTTCCGCTGCAACCTGGCTTGCGCCGGATGCGGCAAGATCCAATACCCCGCCCACATCCTGAAAAAGGATCTTTCGCCCGAGGAATGCTTCCGCGCCGTCGACGAATGCGGAGCACCCATGGTCTCCATCCCCGGCGGCGAACCCCTCATGCACCCGCAGATCGCCGAGATCGTTGAAGGCCTGGTCGCGCGCAAGAAATATATTTATCTCTGCACCAACGCCCTGCTGCTCAAAGAAAAAATTCATCTCTTCCAGCCCAGCAAATATCTGACTTTCAGCGTGCACCTCGATGGCGGCCGCGAAGAGCACGATCTCGCCGTCTGCCGCGAGGGCGGATACGACATCGCCGTCGACGCCATCAAAGAAGCCCTGGCCCTCGGCTTCCGCGTCACCACCAACACCACGCTCTTCGATGGAGCCGATCCCAAATCCGTTCGCGCCTTCTTCGACAGCATGATGGATCTCGGCCTGGAAGGCATGATGCTCTCGCCCGGCTACTCTTACGACAAAGCGCCGGATCAAAAACATTTTCTCGGCCGCGCCCGCACTCGCCGCATGTTCCGCGCCATCCTGTCGAACCGCAACAAGAAGTGGAAGTTCAATCTCTCGCCGCTCTTCCTCGAATTTCTCATGGGCAAGCGCACCTACCCCTGCACTCCATGGGGCATGCCCACCTACAACATCTTCGGATGGCAGAAGCCCTGCTATCTGCTGCAAGACGGCTACGCCGAAACCTTCGCCGAACTTCTCTCCACCACCCACTGGAGCAACTACGGCACCGAATCCGGCAACCCCGCCTGCGCCAATTGCATGGTCCACAGCGGCTACGAAGCCAGCGCCGTCCACGCCACTTTCAATTCGCTAGGCGGATTTCTGGCCACCGTGAAAGCCACTCTGTTCACAGGCTATCGCGATGAAGAAGCGCTTCGTTTGCTGGATGAACCGCAAGCTCCGGTTCACCCGCTGGTCCAGATCAGCCCGAGTACCGATTCATCCCATAAATTGCAAGAAACTCGCGCTTAGGACTCTCGGTCTTGTGACACTTCTTGGGAAAGTCGAATCTGTTTTCTGGATTTCTGGGCGTGGAACCGTAATAGTGCCCACCCTCATTTACGACTTCCACGTTCGCGTCGGAGACCAACTCCAGATACGTGGCTCCGATGGCCGAATTATGGAGACCCTCGTTACAGGAGTCGAGTTCGCGAAGCAATCCTTCGGGAAAGAATGTCGCATAGCGCTTTTGCTCTCACCAAACGTCGCAAAGGATGACGTTTGCGAAGGCGCCGAACTCTGGAGAACCAACGTATGACAGGCAAAGAATCCGGACACATCGACCACGCCGCAGCCCACAGCGTCCCCCACATCAACCCCGACGCTCTGGAAGTCGCACCCGGCACCTCCCACGAAAATCTCGAAGGCTGGATCCCCCAACTCGCCACCGATGAAGAAATCCGCCAGGCCCTCAAGAAGGCCTTCGACTACCGCGGCGACGTCACCATCACGCGCAAAGACGGCTCAAGAATCGAAGGCTACCTCTTCGACCGCCGCACCGCCGCCACTCTGCAAGATTCCATCGTCCGCCTCTACCCAAAAACTTCCAACGAAAAAATTTCCATCTCCTACGCCGACATCGCCGCCCTCGCCTTCACCGGACGCGACACCGCCGCCGGCAAGAGCTGGGAGGCCTGGATGAAAAAATACGCTCAGAAAAAAGCCGCCGGCGAAACCAACATCGCCCTCGAACCCGAACCCCTCGACTAATCCCTCGTCCAGAACGATCCTCTTTCAAGTCTGCCACCGGAGCAGCAGTGAGTGCATTAGCTTGTTTCATCCTGAGCGCAGCAAGACCGACGAAGGAAGGTCTTCCGCAGTCGAAGGATCCCTTTAGGCGTCCATCACCACTGGCACGATAGGGAATCTCAACCACAAAAACGGACCGCCCACGAACCGTGACCTTGCGCACAGCCAACCACCGCCCCGCAATGCCACAATCTACTTTTGAAGAGGCGCAACTTCAGCCGCGCCGTTAAGGATCAACCAACACGAGGGCTTTTACCCCCAGGTAATTACTTATTCGGAGGCATTATGGAAGTCACAATCGAACATCTCGGAGCCCAACAATTTGTAATCAAAGCCCGTCAACATTCATTGCTCTCTGATCAACCCCTCAAGAACGCCGGCCACGACGAAGGCATGACCCCGCCCGAACTCTTCCTCGCTTCGCTCGGCTCCTGCGCCGGTTTCTACGCCGCCCAATATCTCCGCAAATTCAAACTGGCCGCCGAAGGCACGTGCGTCACCGTCACCGCAGAAAAACTGAAAGATCCCGCGCGCCTCGGCAACTTTCGCATCGCCGTAGAAAGTCCCATCGCATTAACCGATCAACAACGCGCCGGTGTAGAAAACGCCGTCCACCATTGCCTGATTCACAACACGCTGCTGCATCCGCCAAAAATCGAGATTGAAGTCGCCCAGCCGGTCGGTGCCGCGCATTAGAGAGGATTTTGTTTCGTGTGGGGACAGCCGCCCTCGGCGGTCCAGCCGAGCGAAGCTCGGCAGCCAAAAGAGCGCCACGGAGAAGCTCAACGCACGCCCGTCTTAGCCCCGCCGCTAAAGCTTAAGCCGTCGATCAACTCCTCGACTTCGTCTTCGGTCCCGCCGATAAACGTGAACGACACCGCATACCCGCGCGCGAGCATCGCCAGCATCGCCTGCTGCATCACCCGCGATCCAACGTCTTTATGAAAATCTTCCCGCACCAGCGTCTTCGCGTCGATCGCAATCTCTTCCGGTTCGGCGTCCGCGGTGAAGCCCTGCGACTTCGGAAATTCCTCGAGCACGCCGAGATATTGCACCGGTTCCTTCAATCCCGGATAGGACGAGACGCTCTCGGCCGCAATCACAATCGAAGAATTCACATCCTCGCCGCGCGCCAGCGGGGGCCGCGAAAAGGCTGCCAGCAACACCGTCCCGGCTCCCACTCGACCCTCCCCACTCGCTCCCTCATTCATCTCCTCCGTGCGCAAGACCCAGCCAGGAGGAATCTTGCAGGAAAATCCAAAGCCAGGATTGCGATAGACGCCGTTGCTGACCGAACCAGAATCCAGCGGAGAAGTTTTGCCAGAGGAACTTTTCTTAGCCGGCTTGGATGAGGAGGAACTCTGCGCTGGCGAGTGCGCAGGGAGCGCAGCCATCGCCAGCACGATCAGAAGGTGAATACAAGTCAGGCGGGTACGGCGGAAACTCATATCGCCATGTTACCTGAGGACGATACCGAAACAACCCAGCCTAACCAGAAAGGCTGAAGTTCACGGCGATCTCCGTATCGACGACAACGGGTCTCCCTTCGAGCAGGTAGGGCCGGTACTTCCACTGCTTCACCGCTTTCAACGCAGCCTTGGCCAGCAAAGGGTCTCCCGAAACCAGGGTAAGATCTACGACGTCGCCTTCTTTGCTGATCATGGCGCGCAGCTTCACTGTCCCCTGAATCCGCTCCCGGCGCGCTTTCTCTGGATATTTCGGCTGCACCCTCTTCACGAGCAGCCCTTGCGAGACGCCCTGCGAAACCCTCACCCGCCGTGGCAACTCCGGTTGCTGCGAGGCCTCGCCCTGCACTGCGGGCGGGTTAGCCGGCTCTTGCGGACCAGCCGCCAGCCCGGTCCACGCGCCGGATGCGATGACAAGAACGAGCGTCAACCCAAATTTCCTTGCGCCGGTCATGTTACGCCGCTCGCCCCATCACTGGCTGCGTGCAGTGCGAACATCGCCGCGCTTCGAGCGGAATCTCGCTCAAACACTCGGGACATTTCTTCGTCGTCGGATCCGCCGGCTTGTCGCCGCGATGCATCCGCGCCACCAGCGCGTTCACCGGCGTCACCACAAAGAAATAAATCGCCGCCGCAATCAGCAGAAACGAAATGCAGGCATTAATAAAATCACCGACCGGAAATAACGTTCCGTGCAGGGTGAAAGCAACGTTGGAAAAATCCGGCTTTCCCACCAGCGCCGCGATCAACGGAGTCAGCAGGTCTTTGGTCAGCGCCGCCACCACGCCGCCAAACGCCGCGCCAATCACCACGCCCACCGCCATATCCACAACATTTCCGCGCAGGATGAACTTTTTAAATCCGTCAAGCATATACTTCCTCCAAACAAAGATTCGCCGCCAATGTACGGCAGGAACAAGCGCAGGTCAAGTGCTAGTGGGCCGCGAAGAAACATCTCCGCTTACATTGAGATCGGGAAGGGCACGAGGTTCATTCGTGCTTTAAAGACGCCTGGAAACGGCGCGCAGCTTCAGCCGCTGGGTGAGCCTTTTTGAACGGCTCAGATCCGCATCGGCATCACAATGTACCGGTACTTATAATCATCGCCCTCAGCCGGCCGCAACTGCCCTGCCGATTGCGCATCTTTCAACTCCAGCCGCACCTCGCCGGTGCCGGAAGCCTTCAGAAAATCCACCAGGTACTGCGCGTTGAAGCCGATGGTCATGGTGTCGCCATCATAAGGAGCCTCAATCGAATCCTCCGACTCGCCCGCTTCCGTCGACGATGCCGAAAGCTTCACTTCGCCTTTTTCCAGCTTCAACCGCACCGCCCGCGAGCGCTCATCGGCAAACTGCGCCACGCGTAAAATCGCCGAATTTAAATCCGAATTATTTAGCGTAATGCTCTTGTTATTGTCCTTCGGCAGCACCGCCTCAAAGTTCGGAAACTGTCCCGTAAGCTGCCGCGAAGTCAGCAGCCGCGATCCAATCTTGAAGAACAGCGTCGAATCGTCCTTCGCAAACTCAATCGTGTCCGCATCCGAAGAATCCAGCAACGACTTCAACTCGTCCATCGCCTTCTTCGGCACCAGCGTCTTCATCTCGCCCGAGACACCCTCAAACTTTTCTCCATTCCGCTCGCAATGCGCCAGCCGATGACCATCCGTCGCTACCATCGTGATCGACTCCGGCTTCAGCAGCATCAGCGCTCCATTCAGCGTGTAGCGCGACTCTTCACTCGAAATCGCAAATCCCGTGCGCGCAATCAACCCGCGCAGAACCTGCCCCGGAATTTTCACCACCCCCGCCGTCGGAAACGCCGGCAGGCTGGGGAAATTCGATTTCGCCATCCCCACCATCTTCGTGTTCGAACGCCCGCAGCGAATGCTCACCCAATGATTTTCCAGCAACTTGATCGTGATGTCCGCATCCGGCAGCAGCTTCACATAATCATGCAGTTTGCGCGCCGGAATCGTGCACGACCCTTCTTTCTTCACCCGCGCGTCACACGAGGTCC
The DNA here is from genome assembly GCA_963818935.1 of uncultured Acidobacteriaceae bacterium. Taxonomy (GTDB): domain Bacteria; phylum Acidobacteriota; class Terriglobia; order Terriglobales; family Acidobacteriaceae; genus Sulfotelmatobacter. Next base: position 8,153 of record CAWFUK010000033.1, on the reverse strand, counting down.
GCAAGCTCAGATCCAGGTCCGTCGCCGTCAGCGACAGTTTGCCATCCGCCGCCTCAAACAAATAATTGGAAAGAATTGGAATGGTAGTCTTGCGTTCAACCACACCCTGCGTGGCCGTCAACTCCCGCAACAACTCGCCCTTACTGACCGTGATCTCCATCGTGCCCACCGCCGTTCCCGTTGCCACTGCTGCTTCCACCGGCATAAACTTCCTCTCCCCTGCCGCGTGCGACTTTTAATACTTCCTTATATCAAATACAAAACCTATAAAACCAGCAGTAACAGTAGGCGCTTCGCAGAAGTGGAAAACTTTTGGATCCTGCCTATTCTCACCGAGTTGCCCCCTGACTCTTCGTGTGAGAAATCCGTCCCCAACTCGGCGCGCCTGACAGCATAACTTTTCCGCCCCTGCCAATTCCCCCGCCCCTTGCACAGTTTCCACATCCCATTCACAACATCACAAAAACAAACTTCGGAAAACTGGTTCCAACAGGGTATGGAATATGCCGGGATCGCGACCCCGAAGCGAAGCAAAGACATCAATCGCCGGATGCCGATTGCGGAAGCCGCCCATCGCCACAAGGCCCAATCTCGTCCTTACCCCTTCGCACTGTCATCCTGAGCGAAGCGCCTGCAAGCGAAGCGCCGCAGACGCGCAGTCGACGGATCCCTACTCAGACAAACTACCTGTCCAAGCGATGCATAACCGCCGAAGCCGAGAGCCGCCCCGCTACCCGCCCAACTGCTCCGTCAACTTGTTGAGCAGCCGGTTCAAATCCTTGTCGTTCTTGCGAACCTCTTCAATCTTCTCCACCGAATGCAACACAGTCGTGTGATGCTTTCCGCCAAACTGCCGCCCAATCTCCGGCAGCGAAGCCTCCGTCATATGCTTCGACAAATACATGGCAATCTGCCGCGGATAAACAATCGCCCGCGAATTATCCTTGGCCTTGATCTCCACCAGCCGCAGCCCAAATTGCTCCGCCACCATTTTCTGAATCGATTCAATCGTGACTCGCCGCGCCTGCGAATCGATAAAATTCTTCAACACCTGCTGTGCATAAGGCAGCGTAATCTCCGCCCCAATCAGCGACGAATGCGCCACCAGCCGGATCAGCGCCCCTTCCAGCTCGCGCACATTCGATCGGATATTCTGCGCCACATACAACGCCACATCCGTCGGCAGCGTCACTTTTTCCTGCTCCGCCTTCTTTTGCAGGATCGCCACCTTCGTCTCTAGATCCGGCGGCTGGATGTCGGCGATCAATCCCCACTCAAACCGGCTGCGCAACCGGTCTTCAATCTCCGCCAGTTCTTTCGGGGAACGGTCGCTCGCGATCACGATCTGCTTCATCGTGTCGTGCAGCGCATTAAACGTGTGGAAAAATTCTTCCTGCGTACGTTCCTTTCCGGCGAGAAATTGAATGTCATCGATCAGCAGCACATCCACGCCACGAAACTTGTCGCGAAACGACGTCATCTTGTCGTAGCGCAGCGAGTTGATCATGTCGTTGGTGAACTTCTCGCTCGACACGTAGCAGATCGCCGCCTGCGGCTGCCGCCGCTTCACCTCGTGTCCAATCGCCTGCATCAGGTGCGTCTTGCCCATGCCCACGCCGCCGTACAGGAACAGCGGGTTATAGGCCTTCGAAGGACGCTCCGCCACCGCCTGGCACGCCGCATGCGCAAACTGGTTTCCGCTGCCGATCACAAACGCGTCGAATGTGTAGCGCGGATTCAGTTGCGCCGCGCCATCCCAATCGAACCGCGCCTGCGAAGGAGCGCCGCCGTTGGTCGGCGCCGGAGCGGCCGACAGTCCGCCGTTATGCCGCACCGCCGTCGCTGCCGGATCGTCCTCCGGCGTCACGAACTTCACATCGCTGAACTCAAGTCCCAGGTTGTCGATCGCCTCCTGGATCAGATCCGCATACTTGTCGCCCGCATGCCGGAACTCCGCCGTCGGTACCCGCACGAACAGAATTCCGCCGTTCGCGTGACTGTAGCGCGTCGGCTTCAACCACGTGTCATAGGAGTGGCGATTGATTTTCTTTTCGAGCGCATCCAGAATGCGCGACCATGGATTGGGGGAGAGCGTTGTACCTTGTGCTGACATAATTTATGAAATACCCGCCGCGGCGTCCCGGCGGCTGGCTGAGGGCGCCTGTTCAAAATTTCGGTTCACTATCTGCTGATGGACCCGTTCAGTGTACTGCGGAATGCGCCTCTTGTAATGTGCGCTGTTGACATTCGAATTGTGATCGAGAGTTTCAAATGAACCGTGCGAAATCTTAGCACAAATTTTTTTCGGCGCAGCGAAAATCTTCGCGCCAAGATTCGCTTGCAGAGCCGAATCTGAACCCATCGCACTCGCCTGTCAAGTGTCACGAATGTAACTGCCGCGAGCGTAGTGCACTTGTGCCGAACTTCGGCGCGCAACTCTTTAATTTCTCGGCAAAACTAAATTGTGTGCAGGTTATTTCGCGCCCACACTACTCTTGCTGCTGCCCCGTGTTCGCGTTTTGACTTTTCTGAGAACTGAGGACTGCCCAACCCGAAACTGCTAAACTATCTCCCGCCACTTTCCAGAGGAAGCGCACATGCCAAATCAATTCTGTCGAACCGCGTTCGCCTGCATCGCTCTTATCACCACCGTCGCTGCCCAACAATCATCCGGACCCCAACCCGTCCCCATGACTCCGCCCATCCTCGCGCCCGCCGACACGCCCTATCCCGGCACGATCTCTCTGCAAGTCGATATCACTGACATCGACCGCCGCATCCAGACCGTGCATGAGACCATCCCCGTCAAAGGCAACATGAAAGACCTCACGCTGCTCTATCCCGAGTGGCTTCCCGGCACGCACTCCCCGTCGAATCCAGTCGAAGAACTTGCCGGACTCGTCGTCACCGCGAATGGCAAACGCATCCCGTGGCTGCGCGATCGCGTCAACATGTACGCCTTCCACGTCGAGCTTCCACAAAACGCGCCGCAAAATGTCACCACGCTCGATGTCACCTTCCAGCACCTCGGCCCTATGGATCCCAAACAAGGCCGCATCTCTTCCAAGTTCGCTGACGTCACATGGAATAACGTCGTCCTCTATCCCGCCGGATATTTTTCCGGCGACATCAAATTTGAAACCACGCTCCGTCTCCCCGCCGGATGGAAATTCGCCTGCGCCCTCGGTATTAATTCGCAGAATGGCGACACGGTCACCTTTCAGGAAACCACGCTCAATACGCTCATCGACTCGCCCCTCTACGCCGGCGTAAACTTCAAGCGCCTCGACATCTCCAGCGGCCCTGACAATCTCGTCTACCTCGACGTCTTCGCCGACAAACCCTCCGACCTCGAGATCACCCCCGACGAACTCCAGGCCCACAAAAATCTGGTTATCGAAGCGCAAAAACTTTTCCAGTCGCATCACTACGACCACTACGATTTTCTTTTCTCCCTCAGCGACGTCGTCAGCGGCAAAGGTCTCGAGCATCACCAATCCAGCGAAGACGGATCGGCCGCCAATTACTTCACCGACTGGGCCGCTGGCGTCGCCCGCCGCGCTCTCCTGCCGCATGAATACACGCACTCCTGGAACGGCAAATTCCGTCGCCCCGCCGATCTCTGGACTCCCAACTTCAACGTCCCCATGCGCAACGACCTGCTCTGGGTCTACGAAGGACTCACCGATTACTACGGCAACGTCCTCGCCGCGCGTTCTGGCATGCGCACCGCCGAACAGGGTCGCGACATCTGGGCGCAAATCGCCGCCAGCTTCGAAATCAGCCCCGGCCGCACCTGGCGCTCTCTCGAAGACACCACCAACGAACCCATCATCTCGTCTCACGGCAACAACCGCGCTCCCTGGCAAAGTTGGCAGCGAGGATACGACTACTATCCGGAATCTGATTTAATCTGGCTCGACGCCGACACCAAAATTCGCGAACTCAGCGCCGGCAAGAAATCTCTCGACGACTTCGCCAAGCTTTTTTACGGCATCGACAACGGCAGCTACATCACCGTCGGCTACACCCTCGAAGACATCGCCAAAGCGATGAACACGGTACAGCCCTACGACTGGGCGGAATTTTTCCGCACCCGCGTTTATGAGGTGAACGCGGGTGTTCCGGAAGATGGATTCACGCGGGGCGGATATCGACTCGTGTACAACGATCACGAACCCGACTGGATGAAAAAGGTCGATCCCACCTCGCCTACCAGTTTCGCGACCTCCCTCGGCTTCTCCGCCAAGCCAGATGGCAGCCTCCAAGGTGTCGTGTGGGACAGTCTGGCCTACAAAGCCGGCATCACGCCTGACATGAATCTGCAAGCGGTGAACGATCAAAAATACACTGCGTCAGTCTTGCGTGAGGCAATCGTAGCCGCCGAGCAGGGGAAAGATCCGATTAAGCTGTTGCTGAAGCGAGGAGACGACTTCGTAACCGTCACTCTCGATTATCACGCTGGCCTACGCTATCCGCACTTGGAGCGAACCGATTCGCAATCCGATTTCCTGGACGCAATCCTCGCCCCAAAATGACGGCAGATTGCCCTCGCCGCCGTTTCTTACTTCGACCTCACCGGGGGATACGATCTGGGTAAGCTCAGTTCGGACCTCTTGCAGGAACGAGAGAACATACTGTTCGGGATTACACTCCAAAGACCCAGCCCAAGGGCGATGATGAGCGTTATGGCGATTTTGCAACAGTTGTGGCGGAGGCCAATCACCGCACGTCATGATGTGACCCAAATCATCGACAATAACCCGAGCACTCGTATCTCATTGGTACAGCTCGCCCCGAAGAGCAGTTCCCGCCAGTTGCGACGCGATACTCCCTGAGGCGAATGACCCGGATAACAAGGGAACCTATTTCAATCGGCCAAGTTGATATTCTGCAGGTTTATCATGAAACACATCCGTCTCCTGGCTTTGATTTTGTGTGCATGCTTGGCGTCCGCGGCTTGGGGTCAGCAGCCTGCGGGCGGGGTCGTCGTCAACTGGAATCAGTTCCACAATCAGGACATGCAGCGCTGGAACCCGTATGAGAATGTGCTCAACATCCACAACGTTGGGAAGCTCCAAATGAAGTGGAGCACCGACATCGGCGCTTATGCAATTTGCTCACCTGCAGTGGTAGATGAGGTGGTTTATGCCTGCGACTACCCTGGCTACGTGTACGCGCTGAACGCCAGCACCGGAGCCGTGCTGTGGGAGCAGTCCGTCTGCTCGCCTTTGCAGTCATCGCCCGCAGTGGCAAATGGGATGGTTTATTTCGGTTGCGGCAACGTGTACGCGTTGAACGCCAGCACCGGCCGGCTAGAGTGGACCTACGCCACCACTGGCGCTCATTCTTCCTCGCCCGCGGTGGCGAACGGAGTGGTTTACATCGGCTCCGAGAACAACAACGTGTACGCGCTGAACGCCCACACCGGCGCACTGCTGTGGAGCTACGCCACCGGCGGCCAGGTCGACTCCTCGCCCGCCGTGGTGAATGGGATCGTTTACATCGGCTCGGATGACGGCAGCCTGTATGCGTTGAACGCCCACACCGGCGCCAAGCTATGGAGCTATGCCACCAGCAACTGGGTGTATGGTTCGCCCGTGATAGCGAATGGGGTAGTTTATTTCGGCTCGGTCGACTACAACGTGTATGCCCTGGACGCCGCTACCGGCGCAAAGTTGTGGAGCTACACCACCGGCGGCGGGGTGTGGATTGCGCCAGCAGTAGCGGATGGCGTGGTCTACATCGGTTCCAACGACGACAATGCGTACGCGTTCAATGCCAGCACTGGCGCCAAGCTGTGGAGCTACACCACGGGCGGCTTCATGTACTGCGCGCCCGCCGTGGCAAATGGGGTGGTCTATATCGGTTCCAACGATTACAACGAGTACGCGCTCAACGCCAGTACCGGAGAACTGCTGTGGAGCTTCGACACCAACTATTTCGCGCAATCGGGGCCCGCAGTCGTGAATGGGACATTGTACTTCGGCTCACAGACGGGCGTGGTTTACGCTTTCGGCCTGAAGTGAGGGATGTTTAGGAGCAGGCAAGGGAGATTCGGAATGTCCCGGTCCGGAGAGGGTTCGACGCTTCGACGTGACTCCCACCTCAATTTTTTCCCAGCTGGGCGCAACCAGTGCGGGTGAGAATCCTGCGGCTTGCAGTGGCAAGTGTTGAAACCAGGCCCAGTGATCCTCATCCGCGAGTTAGCGTTACGTGTCAACGCTTCTGGAGAGGGAGCGATAAGCGGACACATAGCGGGTAGCGAGAACGGCACGATTCTCACGTTCGCTGAGGAACCCGTCGCGGGGTCTTACTCGGTCGATGAGAACTGCAAGGGCAAACTTACAATAACGCCGAAAGGCGAGTCCGCATTGAATTTCAGCTTCGTGATTGTCGATGGTGGGAAAGAGATGCTTGCTATTGAGACGGACGCAGACACGGTTGTCACCGCTACCCTGCAGCGGTAAGTTTTCGATTCCATTGAGATTGTCCCGAATCGCAACCAAAACACCAATGCAGCCAGATGTTTGGGCGGCTCTCTTCATCACGCCCAAAGCGACCTAAATACATCTTCCGAAATCAGGCCATTACACTCAAAACTCCTCGCCTACGCACTTCGTTCTCGCTCGCGCCACCCTCTTCAATTTCCGCAGCTAACGCAGGTTTCCCTTCGCCCGGCCAAGGTCAAAATCGGATTGGGTAGGCCCCACCACCCCCCGCAGCCTTTGCCCTCCACCCTCTCTGTCATTTATACTCACAGTTTGCCCTAACACTGTCGAACGAATCAGGAGCACGTATCTTTCATGCCCAAGCGTACATTCCAACCCAACCGGCGCAAGCGAGTGAAGAAGCATGGTTTTCGCACGCGCATGAAGACCCAGGGCGGCCAAAAGGTGCTTTCCCGCCGCCGCGCCAAGGGACGCAAGCGGGTCTCCGTAAAACCCGGCTTCCGCGAGTAGCTTTTCCCGTGCCGCTCACTTCCATAATCGAAACCCTGAGCCCTTCGCCGCTCCCAGGTATCGCCAACGCCATGCTGGCGGATAACATGATGCCGTGTGCCATGATGGAAGCCGCGCCGCATTCCGCCATGCCGAAGAAAGCCCCATTTCCCCGCTCAATTCGCCTTCTCCGCCACGCGGATTTCGAACGCGTCTACCAACAAGGACGCCGCCACTTCTCCGCGTCCCTGACCGCTTTCTATTTTTACCGGCCATGTGGCGCGGGCGCCCCCGCCCGCGATCCAGCCCCACAAATTTTCCCTTCAGCCCCACCCCAAGGTCTGCGCGTAGGCTTCACCGTAAGTCGTGCCTTGGGCGGGGCCGTCGACCGCAATCGCATGAAACGCCGCCTGCGCGAAGCCGTCCGCTTATCCCATCCGCCGATCAATATTTCGGCCGACGTGGTAATTAATCCCAAGAAGTCGCTCCTCACGGCCGACTTCCCAGCAATCTTGAACGAAGTAACCCGGGCCTTCGCCGTAATCGAACAAAAACTATTGCAGGCTTCCGAACCGAGAAACAGGAACCCCGTGAGCCGGAAGCCGGAAGCCGGAAGCCGATCTTGAAATCGCTAACGCTGCAACTGCTGCGAGCCTACAAGTGGGCCATCTCGCCCATGTTCGCTCCAGCTTGCCGCTACGTTCCAACGTGCTCGGAATACGCGATGGAGGCCGTCGAGCGTTACGGCGCCCTCCGCGGCGGATGGATGGCCTTCACCCGCATCCTTCGCTGCCATCCCTTCGCCCACTCCGGCTACGACCCGGTGGTGAAGCAGTTTCAAGGCAAGATTTAATGGCAAAGCTTTTTAGGAAAAAAGATTATTAGGAAAAAGATCAAAGCGGTGCACCGGAGAGAGATTTAAAACACCGTCGAATGCCAGCCGTAGGGGCGGCATGTGAAAGCCTGGCACGTGAGTGCCGGGTAGATGTGGGAAACGTGGAACCAGTCGCGTCAGCGACGCCACCCGTAAGGAAAACTTGGCCCAATATAAGAACCCGCAACAGGAGCCCGGCGCCGACCAGCGCCTCCTCATCGTCCTCGCCGTCACTTTCCTCGGCTTCCTCCTCTTCCAGGCGATGATGAAGAAATACGCGCCTCCGCCGCCGGTCGCGCAAAAACAATCGCAACCCGCTGCCCAACAACCCGTTCCCG
>CAWFUK010000032.1:0-15327 GCA_963818935.1 uncultured Acidobacteriaceae bacterium | reverse complement strand
GGAATGTACACATTTGCCACATAGAGCGGTTGGGCCGTGACTGATGCGTCGATGGCATAGGAAAACAGTTTTCCAAAGGTCGCTACCTTTGCGTTTTGCGGAGTCAATACCGTTTCTTGCAAGTTCTGCCCGGTGCGGGAGTTGTCGTTCTTGTTCGTGTACAGTCCCGGATAACCTACCAGGTCACCTGTGGCGGACCCGGATTTGGTCTTGTCCGCCTGGCTGACTGCCACGACCGTATGCTTGCCGACCACAAAGTTTGCGGGCGGAGTATAGAGACCGTCTGCGTCGATTCGTCCCACCGTTTGATTGCCGCCCAAGACTGCATCGACATACCAGGTCACCGCCGGGTTCGTCGTACCTGTGACCGTAGCCGCGAATTGCTGCTTCACCATCGAGGTGATCGGCGCTGACCGGGGATGCACCACAACCGCAATGCCGCCATCCTGAGTGCTGCTATTCAATCGCCCCGAGCCGCCGCTCGGTTCCCGGCTGACGGCCGGGCTGGAGGCTGGTACTGGCAGCAGCGCGATATTCTTGCTCGAGGCGCTTTCTACTGGCTGCTGGATCGCCACTATTGCCAAGACGAGACCGATGCTGACGATCAGGGCCCCAAAAGCAAGCGTTGTGGTCTTCATGTTCAGGACTCCTCGTTGTGCTCAAAAACGGCAGGACTCAACGTTATGCAAAGCCGAATCGTCGCTTTGCGACAATCGTCACAAAGAGCTCCGTTTCGATAGGTGTTGATTGGCCCCGGAAACATTCAGTCGGGTAGGGAGAGATAGCAAAGAGGCACGACCGAACGGCGGGGATGTTGACACATAAAGAAGTGATTGTCAAGCCAGATGCGGCTTTCGGTATTGTCTTTTTCAGACAGTACCCGGCTTTCTCCGATCCATCTCCGCCGCCAACTCCTTTACTACCGCCCCTGATGTGCACACAATCTCAGAGGTCGTAATCAGGTAAGCGCGGAGTCTAAGGGAATCGCTTAAGACATCACGCGCGTGGCTATAAGGCAGCTTGTCAATCAGAGAAATCGCTCCGACCGAGAGAAAAACCAGCACGATACTAGCGACGACTCTGACGATTGTCTTGCTATCCATCGGTTTGCTTCACCTGCCAGCGCTATGCGCGCACCGTTTCCTTCCTCACCGTCAACTTCTCGATCAGATCTTTCTTGACGCGATAGCCGGTTCCCGCCTGGTCGCTGATGGCAATCATTCCCTGCGGCGAAACCCGCACCTCCGGATCGATGATGTCTTCTTTCCAGTAACGCTTGGAAGCTGAAACGTCCCCCGGCAAACCAAAATTCTCTAGCGTGGAGAGCGCAATATTGTGCGCGCGTCCAATGCCCGACTCCAGCATGCCGCCGCACCACACCGGAATTTTCTTATCCAGACAGATGTCGTGAATTTTCCTGGCTTCGCTGAACCCGCCGACACGCCCGACTTTGATGTTAATAATCCGGCAGGCCCCGGTTTCGAGCGCAATCGCCGCCGTGCGTCCGCTGACAATCGACTCATCCAGGCAAATTGCGGTGCGCAATTCTTTTTGCAGCCGCGCGTGATAAAAGATGTCGTCATCCCAAAGCGGCTGTTCGATCATCAGCAAGTTGAACTGATCGAAGCCGCGCAAATGTTCAACTTGATCCAGCGTATACGCCGAGTTGGCATCGCAGCTCAGCGTGATCTCCGCCCAGCGTGCGCGGATTCGCTCCAGTACATTCACATCCCATCCCGGCTTCACCTTCACCTTAATTCGCCGGTAACCCGCTGCTAGTTCGACCTGAATTTTTTCCAGTAACTGTTCAACCGCATCCTGAATGCCAATCGAAACCCCGCACGGGATTTCACTCCGCGTGCCGCCTAGCAATTTCCATAACGGCAGATTTTTCTGTTTCGCCTCGGCATCCCACAGCGCGTTTTCCAGCGCTCCTTTGGCCATGCGATGTCCTCGCACGCGCGACATCAGAGCGGCGCAATCGCGCGCAGAATCAAGGCTGCGTCCCAGCAGCATAGGCGCCAGATGCCGCGCGATGGTCAACCATGCGCTCTCGACCCACTCGCTGCTGTAGAACGGTTCTTCGCCGGCCACGCATTCGCCCCAGCCCTCGACTCCATCGCAATGCGCGGTCAGCAGCAGAATGCGCCGGCTATAAGTCCGACCAAAGCTAGTCTCGAAAAAGTGGACGAGCGGCATCTGAATCTCGCGCAATGTGATTGCTTCAATCTTCATAATTGGGGGAAAAACCCGTGTTAAAGCTTCCTCCGTAACTCCGCGTGGAAAACGTTTTTCAAATCATTCTCGCGACGCATACGACCACGTCTCATCCCAGCCGCCCAGCAGAAACTTGCCATTGCCCGCGGAATCGCGCTCATAGCCCAGTACGGCAAGCCCGGCCTCGAATGCTTTGAGGAATTGCTCACGGTTGCGTTCCTGCACCTGCTTCGCTTTCACTCTGGTCTCTACCGCGGCTTTCCACGCATAAATTTCTGCTGGAACTTCGATTGCCCCTTGCGGCGCGAAGGTTGGATTTGTTTCCGTGGCCAGCAGCGTTTCTACTCGCTTTGACTTCAACCACCACTCCGCGATCAACCGATCACTGGGAAGCCCACCCTGCAAAGGCGACGACGTGATTCCATACTGATTAATGTTGTAGCGCCGGGCAATCGCTCCCAGCTTTTCAATATTCAGATATGCATTTTTGATCTCGAGCGGATCAAAGGTCCACTCGATGAGTTCAATTCCCCGCGCCAGCGCATCTTCCCGCTGCAATAGCTTGAGCCGGCGCCCCAATCCGCCATTGCGGTGATCGCTGCGCACCGCCAACATGTGAGAGTGCAAATAAATATGGCCCGACCGCGTGCCCGGCACCGACAGGGCAAATCCCACCATCGCCGCGCCCTCGAATGCCCCCATCACCTGCCCGCCAACTTTTTCGGCCACCACAAACAGGCGCAGCGGAACCAGTTCCGCATCGCTGAAGTTCCACACCTCCTTTTGCAGAGCCACGCACGCACGCAACTCCTCCAATCCTTGGCATCGGCGAATGACAATGGAGTCCGTGCTCACGCTTGCTTCTCTTCCGTTTTGGATTCCTGTCGCTTTGCCTCTTGCCACAACGATTCCAGCTCCTCCATGGAAGTCTTAGCGGCCCTAGCTCCCTTTTCGTGTAGCCGTTGCTCCATCCACTGAAAGCGATGCCGGAACTTGCGATTCGTCTTGCGCAGCGCCGACTCCGGATCGAGCGAAAGATAGCGCGCAATATTCACCAGCACGAAGAACAGATCTCCCACTTCGCCTTCCAGGCGCGCGCGCAGCTCTTCCCCAATGATCTGTCGCCCCGAACCAGCAACGCCGCGTCCTTCCGGCCTTGGGCCGGGAGCGGGAAATTCGCGCAAATGCTCGCGCAATTCGGCGGTCTCCTCGCTGAGTTTGTCGAACAAACTTTCCATGTCAGGCCAGTCAAAGCCAACCTGCGCAGCGCGCGAGCTCAGCTTTTGCGCCTCGATTAAAGCCGGCATCGACGAAGAAACTCCGGCAAGAATCGAAATCTCGCTCTTCCCCGAGTTGGCAGCTTCCGCCTCCGGCGTCTCGCCCAATCTTTTTTTTCGTTCTTCGACTTTCAGCGCCTCCCAATTGCGTTTCACATCCGCTGCAGTGTCTGCCTTCACATCTCCAAAAACATGCGGATGCCGGTCGACAAGTTTCCCAGAAAGCCGGTCGAGCACATCATCAATGGAAAACGACCCTTGCTCCTTCGCCATCTCCGAATAAAAAAGCACCTGCAACAAAAGATCGCCGAGTTCTCCGGGAAGCTCCTCCCAGTCGCGCTTGTCGATGGCTTCGAGCACTTCGTAAGTTTCTTCCAGCGTGTAGGGCTTGATGGAATCAAAGGTCTGCTCGCGGTCCCAGGGACATCCTCCCGGAGCCCGCAGCCGTTCCATGATTCCAACTGCACGTTCAAATCGTTCGCCAGTAGTGGACATTGGCATCCACTCTAAATGAGCCATCGCTACCGGGGCAATGCGCCCGCGACGAGGGCCGATTATCAATCAACCGCGCTGCTCAAAATGGCATCAAAACTGTGAACATTAATCCTATGGAGGAAAATCATGCCGAATACTCTCTCGGGAAAGAAAATTGCAATCTTAGCTACCGAAGGCTTCGAGCAATCCGAACTCGAAAAACCGAAGCAGGCTTTGGAAGAGGCTGGCGCGCAGACGCAAGTCGTATCTCCCAAAGATGGCAAAATTAAAGGCTGGAACACGACGGACTGGGGCAACGAAGTCAAAGTCGACGTGCCGCTAAAATCTGCCGATCCCTCGCAGTATGACGCCCTGCTCTTGCCCGGCGGAGTTCAGAATCCTGACAAACTTCGGATGAACCCTGACGCCGTGCGTTTTGTGAAGAGTTTCTTCGATCAGGGAAAACCAGTTGCGGCCATTTGTCACGGCCCCTGGATGCTGGTGGAAACTGGCGCAGCCCGCGGCCGCACCATCACCTCCTGGCCATCTTTGAAGACCGACATCCGCAACGCTGGCGGAACCTGGGTCGATGAAGAAGTAGTGACAAGTGATGGCGTCGTCACCAGCCGAAAGCCCGACGACATCCCCGCTTTCAATCGCGAGATGATTTCACTTTTCTCCAAAGGCGCGGCCAAGAGTTCGAAATCAGTCCAGAAAGTGGCTTAGAAAAGTCTCTTGCGTTCAATCAGCAGGCCAATCAGTACCGGACTGCGCATTCCGCAGTCCGGGATTCTCGCTGCCGTGCGCCGCACCCCATCCATTTAAGTACGAAGGTAACTTTCTCTGTCGAACCAGCCCAGTGCAAACTCTGAAGAGACATACTGCGAGCCAGATCGCGGCCATATAATTTTTGGGGAAAGTCTCTAACCAATCAAACGCATGGTTCTAGCCGCCAATCCACGACCATCCCTCGAGAGCCAGCACTTTCACATAGTTGTGATTGGCGGAGGCATTAATGGCGTCGCCCTGACACGACAGTGCGCCCGCGCCGGAAAACACACACTGCTCGTGGAACAGAACGATTTCGCTTCCGGTGTCACCAGCCGATCGACGCGCATCATTCATGGCGGACTGCGCTACCTCGAGCATGGCGAGTTGGGCCTGGTGCGCGAATCCTTGCGCGAACGTGAAGCCTTGTTGCACGAACGATCCCACCTGGTACATCCCATGCACTTCCTGCTGGTGTTAAACGAGACCAGTCAGCGTAGCGCTCTGAAAATCCGTGCCGGATTATGGCTCTACCAGCGCATGGCCGGAAAGCTACCCATGCAGGAATCCCATTCTATGGAGTTGCGACAGTTCGAGCGCTCTCTCGACGCAGGACATCGCTGGTCGTTCTTCAACTACGAAGACGCGCAGTGCGAATTTCCCGAGCGGCTGGTCGCGGAATGGCTGCTCGAGGCAGTGGATGCCGGCGCGATCGTCCGCAATCACATGGAGGCTCTTGCCATCGATGTGCGTAATGGACGCGCTGCCGGCGTGCTGCTGCGCGACAAGATTACCGGCAAAGAGCAACGCGTAGATGCTTCCTGGATCATCAATTGCACCGGCCCCTGGGCCGACCGCATGTGCCAACGTTCGGCCGTGCGCATGGCCAAGCCGATGCTGGGCGGCCTGCGTGGCTCGCATATTGTTCTGCCCCGATTTCCAGGATCACCCACCTCTGCCATCTACGCCGAAGCGATCGATGGACGCCCCATCTTTGTTTTACCCTGGAACGATCAAATTCTGGTTGGCACTACCGAAGTTGCCGATAACGGAGACCCGGAGGAAACCGCTCCCTCAGCCGACGAAATCACCTATCTCGTGCGCTCTGTGGCGCAACTTTTTCCCAAGGCAAAGATCACACACGCCAGCGTCAAACATTCTTTCGCCGGCATTCGCCCCCTGCCGTACTCTCCGAATAACCGGCCCTCCGCCATAACCCGGCGGCATATCCTCCACGACCATGCCGATGACGGAGTCTCGCGCATCATCTCCGTGATCGGGGGTAAGTTGACGACTGCGGCATCGCTGGCCCGCGAGTGCGCCCGCAAGATCGGACTGAATGCCCTCGAGCCAGCCGCAATCGCGATCGCGCCCGATCCAGCCCTCGATCCTTTGTTGGATGAGGCCGTCCTCGAAATTGCGCGCGTCGGCGGCGTCCGCGAAGAATCGGCTCGCGCCATGCTGGAGTGGCATGGCAAGCATGCCGCTGACATCGCCCGCATGGCGCTGGTTAGTGTGGATATGCGTGCGCCGATCTGTCCGCACACCTCGCACGTCATCGCCGAAGCCGTTGAGGCGTACCGCAAAGAGTACGCCGTTACTTTGGGCGATGTGCTGCTTCGCCGGGTTCCCGTAGCTTTGGGCGCGTGCTGGTCCGAATCCTGCAGCCACGAAGCGGCAAGGCGCATTGGCGCGGTCTTGGGATGGAATGATCGCGCGCTGGAAACGAACCTCGAAAACTTTGAGGCCGAGCGCCGTGCCTTCCTGCGCCCGGTAGCACGTAACTCAGAAGCGCTTAGAGCCGCCGCAGATTGATGGCCAGTACGCGCTCTAACGGGTATCCTCAAAACAAAAAGGGCTCGATCCGCTCGAGCCCTCAAACTTCCATCATCTTACTTGCCAGACATATGCTTCATGTCATGACCCTTGGTTGATCCGTCCGCCTTGGAAGCGAAATAAAGGAAGAAATTTGACTGCACGGCGATGGCATCGCCGGCCTTCTCGGCCTCATCCAGCGCCTTCACCGAGGTGATACCGCTGCTCCCATTCTTCGTCGGCCAATCATTCTGCGTCAACACCAGCACCGGAACCACCTGCCACCACACTGCCGGCAGGTTAATATCCTGGTCGAGCAGAACGTGGCTGTGATTTGGAGTAGGAAGGAAAACATTCGCGGTGGCCGGTCCGGTTAAGCCGAGATCGGCCAGTACCAGCGACAAATCGATTCTGGAAGCATGCATGGTGCATGTCCCAGGTGCCGAACCAAGCTCCGGACACTGCGTGTAAACCAACGGCGTAGCCTTGAATGCCTCCGGAACCGCCCCGAACAACGAAATCAACGTGCTCCCGAGAGTCGTACCGCAAATGGTTCCCTGCACCACGTTATCGCAAGAGATCGCGTCCTCGGGGTTCTGATCGTCATTCACCGAAAACATCGGCACCAGAACAAAAATAGGTTCCGTAGTAACGCTTGGGTTGCCGACTTGTCCCGGTGGGTTAATCCAGGGATTAAAGCCGGCCTGGCAGATCGGTGTTTGCAGTTCCGCAGGATCGTTCGCCGCTTTAATGCCGTTGAAATTAAGGTCGTCGTTGGGCTGATCGACGCAATCAAAGTTCTGCGTGTAGGTGAAGGTAAGTAATTGGTTGGCACCAAAGCCAAGAGTTTGGGCTGGTTTTAGGGTCTGCGCGGACGCAGTTGCCGCGACTAGGGTCACGGCCGCAAGCATTGCGGGCCGGATTGCCGAGAACTTCATGTTTTCCTCCGGAGGCGGGTAGAGAACCGCTCTGGAAGATGTACGCAGCACTCAGTCAATCGGATTTCCGCCCCTAACTTTTTTTCTGGCCGCAACCAATCGGGTAAAGGCGTGGACAAGCCTTCTAGGGTGGTCCGAAATAATACCCTCCACACCCCAATCAGCAAACCGCTTCATTTGAGCAGGCAAATTCGCAGTCCAGACGAAAGTTTTTTTGCCTGCAGCTTTAAACTCCGAGACCAGGTCCCGCCGAACCAGCTTGTAATTCGGAAACACGTAGTCAACCGGCAACTCGCTCCAGCGGCTCAATTGCGCCCGCGTCTCGCAGATCAGCCCAAGCGGGACAGTTGCATTCAAATCATGGAGCGTTTCAAGCACCTCAGGAAGAAATGAAGAAACTACAAAACCGCGGGATGGGGGCAGTTCCCGAACCAAATTCACCGTCATCTCCTCCAGTCCGGGAACCTTCAGTTCGATATCCAGGAAGGCCGACTTTTGATATCGACGCAAAACTTCTTGAAGCGAGGGCAAATCTAATTCTGCTGCAGACGCATCGGCGATAATCAGGCCGCGCCTTATGGCCAGCGTTTCATCGTGACAGATTACCGCCTGAGCGTCGGCCGTCATCCGCACATCAAATTCAAATCCGTCGCAACCCTCAGCCAGGGCGTAATCAAATGCGGCCAGAGTATTCTCGGTGAGAGCCTTTACGCCCCGCACACCGCGGTGGCCGAGAAGCAGCGGACGCGTCTTCATCGCTTCAATTCTGCAGGTCTAAGGGGCTCTCGTGGTGTCATCCTGAACAGAAGAGCCTGCGCTCAGCTACATCGAAGGCATCTCCCGCTTATTCGGCTCTGCGCAAAAGCGAAAGCGCACGAACATGCGTTAGTCCAGATCGAAGTCGCGAATGGGCTTCCCAGTGTCTGGCGTTTCCTTCGCCTTTTTTACCGCCTCCTGGAATTTCTTCTCCAGCACTTCCGAGGCGTGCTTCTGCGCCTCTACTGATTGCCGAAAGATGGATTCACGACGGCTGTCTTGCTCCTTCATAGCTCGGGCCGCATCTTCCATATCGTTAAACATTCGCGGCTTCACCGCGGCCGTGTGCGCAATTACAGACGCGGTTGCGGTATCGATCTTCAGCACAGCGTTGCAACAGGGACAAGTGACTTCGATTGTGGCCGGACTCTTCGACGTTGCCATGGGTCTAGTAATACTGTGCGCATGATACCTCAAAGCAGCCCCGCCATTCGAGTGCCGGGCGGCTTGCGCGCTTCGCGCGAGATCACCGCTGAATTTTGATGGGAAAAATATGAAATACCCCTAACAGCTCACTGCCCAAAAGAAAAATCGAAAGCAGAACGATGAGCACGGCCATCAACTCTCCGAAGTTCAAGCCGCGTCGATTCGGCTCGAAGCGCCGCGCTGCCAGGCTCAGAATGTTCAAAGTCGCAAATCCAAACACCACTGCCCACAGAATGTTGTAGACATTGGTCCGTCCCCTGGAATGCCGGTCCAGCAGCACCAGCGAGGCGATCACAACGGATTGCGATCGCAGCCGCAAATAAGGCGATAGCAGTGTCTTCGCACAGCGCGCGATCAACCAGGGTGTCGAAGCCAAAGCCATAGCGTGCACAGGACCAGAAGCTGCTCAAATCCCCAAGTACTTGGATATTACATTCTTTTCGCGTCGCCGGTCACGGGCGGAGTTCTAAATGCCACCAAGCACACAAACACACGAACAAAGTCCCCCGCAACGCCCTCATAGACCTTCGCTGCCTTCGTGCTTCACGAAACAGGGAAGCCAGATTCTGTAAGATAAAACCATGCCCCAACGGCGAGTCATTTTTTTCGATGTCGGCAATACCCTTCTCTTTCCAAACCGCGCGAAAATGTTGGCGCCTATCTCCGGCGAAAACCATCCTACCCTCGAGCAGTGGCAAGCGCTCGAGCGCAAGACTAAGACGGTATTTGATCAGGGCATGCAAGGCGGCAGAATCGATCACGGCTTCTGGTGGATCTTTCACACTTCCCTGCTCGAAAATCTTGCAGAAAACGGCCTCGAGGAAAAAATCGCAGTTCGAGATTCATTAGTGGCCAACATGCAGAACTCCGCCAACTGGGACCAAATCCTGCCCGGCACCCGCGACGCGCTAGATCGCATCGCCCAGAAATCTCGTATCGCCGTAATCTCCAATGCCGATGGTGGCATCGAACGCATCCTCTCTCGCTGCGGTATTGCCGATTGCTTCGAGACCATCACCGATTCAGGAATCGTAGGCGTAGAAAAACCGCGGCGGGAAATCTTTGAGGTCGCCCTCAAATCCATGGATGCACATCCCGACGAGAGTCTGTACGTCGGAGATGTATACTCGGTCGATTACGCGGGCGCCCGCAACGCTGGCATGAAAGCAGTCCTGATGGACGTTTCCGGCGCCTATCGCGAGCGTGATGTACCCCGCGTCGATTCGCTGCAAGAACTGGAAATCTGGCTAACCCGGTAATCCTCAACTAACCTCCGATATACAATTCCCGCATTATGTTCTCATCCCCAAAGTTACTTTTGTTCTTGACGGCCGCGCTCTTACTTGCCGTGGCGCCGGGCCCCGGAATGCTTTACGTGCTGGCCAGAAGTTTGGCCGGAGGCAAGCGCGAAGGCGTGCTCTCGGCGCTGGGCACTTTTCTGGGAGGCATGGTCCACGTTTTCGCCGCGGCTTTGGGACTCTCCATCATTCTCGCCCGCTCGGCTGTCGCGTTCGCCACGGTGAAGTATGCCGGAGCCGCATACCTCTGCTTTCTGGGCGTCAGAATGATGATTGAAGCTCGAAAAACGCAAGCTGCATCCGCGAATCTCTTCCCTTCCGCGGCAGCGCCTCGAAAGCCCCTGTGGCAGGGCGTCGCGACGGAAGCACTGAATCCCAAAACCGCGCTGTTTTTTCTCTCCTTCATCCCCCAGTTCGTCAACCGGGAAGCCGGACACGTGTTCTTTCAATTCGTCGCGCTGGGTTCTGTTTCGGTTTTTCTAAACACATCCGCGGACTTGATCGTTATTTTGCTGGCGGAGCCCTTGGGGAAAATGATCCGCTCCTCGGCGGTATTTCGCCGCAGGCAGCGAACACTAACCGGAGCAATCATGATTGGATTGGGAACGTACCTGGCAACCAGCGAAGGTCGCTGACGGGATAACGCCGTTTGATGGTTTGGGAAGTTTACTTCGCCGCGCTGGCCATTTTCACGCCGCGCGAATTTACCACATAGCGCGCCACACCCTTGTAAAGTGCCTCGGCAATCTGCTCGCGATAGCCGTCGCTGCGCAATTTCTGCTCGTCGGTCGGACTGCTCACAAACGAAACTTCCGCCAGGATGCCCGGCATCGTGGTCTCCGTAAGCACCACATAGGAGGCCTCTTTCACGCCCCGGTCGCGCAGCCCGGCATTCTGCGCCGACAAAGTTCCATACAACGAACGCTGCACGCTCGCCGCCAACCGCCGCGACTGTTCGATCTTCTCATGCAGATCCGCCGGCGACAGCGCCGCCGCACTCATGTTCCGATCGCCGCTCGGGTCGCGGCTTTCGCGGTCTTTGGCATTGGGCGTCGTAAAGAAATTCGTGTAGTAAGTTTCCACGCCCCGCGCCGAGGGCAAGTCGCTGTAATTCGCGTGCACTGAGATAAACAAATCGGCCTGCGCTTGATTCGCCATCCCCGCCCGTTCGTCGAGTGGAATGTATACGTCGTCCTTGCGCGTAAGAATCACTTCTGCTCCCAGCCGGCTTTCCAGCAGTTTACTCAGACGCTGTGCGATTTCGAGAACTAGATCCTTCTCCAGCAAACCTTTTTTGCCCACAGTCCCCAGGTCCCAGCCGCCGTGGCCCGCATCCACCACAATGCGCATCTTGGGTGCGCGCGCGCGCAACTGTAAATCCTCAGCCGTGGGCGGAGGTACAACGATCGCCATCTTCTCCCGTTCCTGCGCCCTCCCAGGAAACAGATTTACTTCCGCCGCGGACTTCGCGCCCAGCTTTCTTACCTGCACGACCAGCCGGTACGGATTCGATTCCAGGCTCACAGAAAAATTCGCATTGCCCTTCGTTTCCAGTACAACCCGCGTCAGGTTCGAAACCAGCTGCGATACCCGGATCCGCGCCAGCATCGCATCGCCGACGTCAATCGTCTTTCCCGCCAATTCCGGGGCCAGCAAAGTGTCGTGCAAGTCGAAATAAATCCGGTCTGGTCCGCTCAGCCGGTGCGCCTCATATTGCACTTGATCTTCAAGATCAATCACCACCGTGCTGGAATCAGCCGACGACCAGTGACGAATGCCAGTAACCCGCGCCAGCTTCGATGGTTCCTGCGGCGTGGCTGCTCCAGCCCCGAGTTCGGACGTCATACCCACTGCCGCCCCAGGATTGGGCCCTGCATTGATCGCCGAATTCATCTGCCCATCTGCACCGATATTGGATGGGCTGCTCGCAACTGTCCCCGGAGGCGTAACAGAAGGAGAGTTGACTGCTGAATTCGCCAGCGGCGTGATCGCAACCTCGGCTGGTTTAACCGCGCCCGCGGACCGGCTCACCTTCGGCTCAGGCCGCACCACCATCTCCCCGAGCTGCGCATTCTTCAGCTTCCACCAGATTCCGCCAGCCAGCAGAACTAAAACCACCACCAGCACCAAAGCCAACACCATTCCGGGATGGTGCCCTGCCGCAGCCGCAGCCGCCGGAGCATCTTCGGCGGCAATATCCTCCACCACAACATCCGCGACCGCTGGATTCAGCGCCGCTTCCTCAACAACTGTCTTTTCCTCAGCCGCGATCTCAGCTTCTTCTTTCTCAATCTCCTGCAGGACTTCAACTGGCACCGCTGCGACCGCAGAAGAAACAATCTCCGGGGAAGTATCTTTAGCCGGCTGAACGTCCGGCGCCAGTACAGGTGCCGCGATCGCGAGCTCAGGCGTGGACACAGCAACCACAGGCGAAGTTGCAGGCTCAACCACCACCGGCGGCACAACCGAAACAGCGACCAGCTCCGCCTCGGCCACTTTCGCCGATTCCGCGAACCGGTCTTCATCCTCCGGCTTGAGCGCTCCAAGAATCAGCTCAGCCAGCAGTTCGAGGCTAACCACGTCGCTCTCATTGAAGCCGAAAGGCTCGGTCGAGAACGCTTCCAGCAATCCGATCACGCGCCGCCGCCCGCACAGTGGCACCGCGACCATCGAACGCGCGCCCAGTTGCCGACAAGCATACAGATTCACCCGCTCGTCGGTTTCGGTATCGTCACAGCGGATAATCTGCGCGGTGCGAAAGCATGCGCCTGAGAAAGCCGAATCCCGCTGGATGCGCGCACCCACATCCGGCTTAATCGAACCTGCGGAGGCCCGCAGAACGATCTCGTTATTCTCCGCCAGCGCGATGCCCAATCCGTCCGCTCCGGTGATAGCAATCGCCCGCTCCGCCACCAGTTGCAGCACGTCATCGAGAACAAACTGTTCTCCGGGTTCGAATTCTCGCGGAAGCTCGACCGCCTCAAACCCCTTGCCCGGCGCCGCTAAAGCTCGCCTCTGCCGTATTTGTTGATGCAGCGCCGAAAATGCCAACAGCGCCTGGAGTGCATCGCGCCGCGACACACCCGAACTCCCCAACTCCTCTCCAGCGGACGCGGCTTTATAAGCGCCTTGCGACGGTGCCGCTTCACTCCGATCGCGCGGCCAAGCCGGCATCCGCACTCTGGCCAAGCCGGTGCCTGCGTCGATTGCCGGTGGAGTGGGAGTCGTCGTCATTCTTTCTTTATTGGCCGATCTTCATTGGCCGATCAATATTGTCTGCAACGCGCTAACGGTGGGCCTAAGCCGAGTGTGGCCACGCCACGAACTCCTGTCAATTGCCACTTTGGATAACTAAGCAGCCTCAATCAGCGCCGGATTCTGCTTTGCCCCGGTTTTTGCCGCGCCTGACTGTAAGTTAGCCGGGTTTTACCGTCGTTGCAATGACACCAGCCGCTCCTTCGGGCATGGACTTTCGTAAGCGCTCGCTCCCAGAAACACCGTGCTTAATTTCCACTTTCCGAACCCGCCGCTCATCCTTCGTGGGCTCTCGCCTAACCAGTGTAGAATTCTCCGCGTTCAATACGCGCCCTGCACTTACCGATCTGACACGGAGGCCGCTCATGCCCGCGCCACGCTCTCACGGACTTCCCAGCCCCACGGTTTGCATCCTGATCGTCGTCGCCATGCTGGCGATGATTGTTTTTCCCGCGGCCATCACGCTGCGGACGGTTCACATCCCCGCTCCGCTCCTCAAGGTTGACCAAAACTCCACGCCCTATGGCTATACCGTGAGCCTTTTGTTATTCATCCTGCCCATCGTCGTCATTGCACTCTGGTTCCTGCCCAGCGAAGGGCTACACATCCCGCGCAAATCCTTCTGGAGGTCGCTGGCGATTCTGGCCCCGCTGGGCTGTTTGCTCGACGTTATTTTCGCCCAATGGTTCTTCACCTATCCCAATCATGGCGCGACTCTTCACATCCTCGCGCCCGCATTCGGACCCTGGGTTCCCGTCGAAGAGTATGTCTTCTATCTGACTGGATTTCTCCTGGATCTTTTGCTCTACGTGTGGCTCGGCGAATTTTGGCTTGCCGCCTACAACGTTCCCGACTATCCCGGCGAAGCCACCAAGGTAAAACGCCTTCTGCAATTTCATCCCACGTCGCTCATTCTTGCCATGCTTCTGATCGGCGCCGCCTGGTTCTATAAGAAGCATTTCGGTCTTCCCGAAGATCAGGCCGGATTTCCCGGCTACTTCACGGTTCTCGTCATCGGAGGCATGCTTCCAGCCCTGATTTTTTTCCCGGTGGCCCGGCGCTTCATTAACTGGCGCGCCCTCAGCCTCACGGTTTTCTTTATGTTGCTCGTCAGCCTGCTTTGGGAGGCTACTCTGGCCGTTCCCTATAACTGGTGGAATTTTCAGCACGATCAAATGATCGGCGTTTTTATCGGCGCCTGGTCGCAACTGCCCCTCGAAGAAATTTTTGTTTGGATCGCAGTAACTTATGCCACGGTCATCGTGTTCGAAGTGATGAAGGTCTTGCTCGCAGCCGAGCGCCCGGTGCGCGAAGCTCTGCGGGGCCGCCGCGACTAGCAGGCTCGAACCAGCCGAGTTACTGCCGGTCCTGAGTCGCCGGAAACTAGAATCGACGAAACGGGCCCCATCCGGCCTTTTCGTTCTGTGGCGGAGAGTATGCAGTCAGTTTCAATTGCCGCGCGCCAAGGACGCCGCCACTACCGCCACGAACTGCGCACTCTGACCTATGTCACTCTGGATCAGGCGAACGGTGGAATCGTCCGCAACCTGAACGGCGAAGGCGTCGCGGTGCAGGCCGTCGCCGCTCTGCGCCAGCATCAACGCGTGCGCCTGCGCTTCGAATTGCGCTTCCCTCACCTGCGTGTAGAAACCTATGGCCAGGTTACCTGGGCCAGCGCCTCGGGACAATGTGGCATTCGCTTCGTCGATCTTCCGGATCGCACCGCTCACCAGATTAACCAGTGGATCTTTGCCAACCTGCTGGAAAACGCAGACCTCGAGGCCAGCCACTCCCCATCGATATTTGGCGATCCTATCGACTCGATGGTTTGTGAAGAAAATGCCAATGGAAAAAATCTGAATGGCAGGAACGCCGCGCTGCTAAGCGACGGCCTAACCTTGTCAGCTTCCTCTCGTCCGGCAATTCGCCTGAATACGGCCTCTAGCGCCAAACGATCGCAGCCTCTGCCTACGCGCCAAATCGTTCTCGCAAATTCCGACGACGAACCGGCTCGGCAGAACTTGCTCACCCGGCCAATTTCCG